>NZ_CP021992.1:3158475-3790170 GCF_002205495.2 Cryobacterium sp. LW097
CCTCGACCCACCAGTTCACGAAGTCTCATGTGTATCCCCCTGTGGCAAACATCGCAGCGCGTCGGGACAAAAGCAATTCCGAGCAGGGGCATCGTCGTGGGAGGCTTACCGCGTGAACGGAAAACTGGCTGGCGGATTTGACGGCGGCGCCCATCTGGTCGACGGCACGATTCGTCGAATTCCCGGCCCCTGGACACCGGCCGTGAACGCCCTTCTGCAGCATCTGGCATCCACCGGTTTCGTCGGAGCGCCGCGCTCGCTCGGCTCTGACGCGCAGGGCCGCGACGTGCTCAGCTATCTCGACGGTTCGACCGTCGGCAACCTCCGCCCGTGGCCGCGCTGGACCCACAGCGACGGAGCGCTCCTGGATGTGGGCGACTGGCTCAGGCGCTATCACTCCGCCGTCGCCGACTTCGTCCCGCCCGCAGGGTCGCGGTGGCGCGAGGGCCGGGCGTGGAAACCCGGCTTGATCATCGGCCACAACGATGCGGCGCCCTACAATGCGGTCTGGAATGCACACGGGCTCGTGGGTTTCGTGGACTGGGACATGGCCGGCCCGACCACGAGCGCCGAAGACCTCGCCTGGGTCGTCTTCTCCTGGGTGCCGCTCCACGCGCGTCAGCTCGTTGTTGACGAAGGATTCACCGCATTCGGGGAGCGCCGGGCTCGTTTGGAGTCGATTCTCCGGGTCTACGGGTGGGGCGGAACGACAGACGATGTGCTCGAGCTCATCCGTCGACGCGTGCAGACGCAACGGGACATCATCCGCTCAGTGGCCAGCTGCGGCGACGAGACCTATCGAAGGATGCTGGCTCACGGGGTCGATCTCACCCTTCAGTCCGCGTTGGGTGAGCTCGATACGGTCTGATGGCGTCGCTCGTGGGGGTCGACACCGCGAGCCCCTGCAGGACTCGGCGTCAGCCGCGGGTGCGGGGCGCCGTGGTGCTGTCGCGCACGATCAGCTCCGGGGCGATCGCGGGAATCGTCTCCGCGCCCTCGCCGCCCATCAGCTGCAGCAGACGGTCGACCGCGAGGCGGCCGACCTCGTCGAAGTCGAGCCTGATCGTGGTGAGTCCGGGCTGGAAATACCTGGCCTCGCTCATGTCGTCGAAGCCCACGACGCTCACGTCGCCAGGCACCGACAGGCCACGTTCGGTCAGGGCCTTCATGATGCCCAGGGCCATGGAGTCATTCGCGGCGAGCACCGCCGTGATGGCCGGGTTCTCGGCGATCAACAGTCCGGCACGGTAGCCGGATTCAACGGTCCAGTCTGCCGTGGAGAACTCGGGGTTCACCGGGCGGTGGGCGACGGCCAGCTCGGCCAGCCAGCCGGCGCGGCGAGCGTCCGACGCCATCCAGCCCCGCGGTCCGGCCACATGCCACACGGTGTCATGCCCGAGGTCGAGCAGATGCCGGGTGGCCAGTCGCGCCCCGAGCCCGTCGTCCATGGTCACGGCGTGAGAGCTGGCCGGCGCGCCCTGTTCGAAGCGGACGATGGGCACGTCCAGGTCCAACCCGTTGAGTACCGGGGCCGCGGCGGACATCGGTGCCAGCACGACAATCCCGTCCACGGAGTCACCGAGCAGGGTGTCCACGGCCGCCCGGATGTCATTCGAATCGACGTCGGAGATGCTCACGAGGCTGGTGGCGTAGCCGTTGCGGCGCGCCTCCTCTGCGACGCCGAAGAGCACCATTGTCGAGCCGTGCACCGGCAGGGAATAGCTGAGCACCCCGAGGTTCATCGAACGATTGGTCGCCAACGCGCGTGCAGCCGAATTCCGGTTGTACCGCAGCTGGGTGATCGCCCGTTCGACCCGTTCCCGCACCTCGGGCCCCACATTGCTGTGGCCGTTCACGACCCGAGACACGGTTTGTTGGGACACTCCGGCGAGCCTGGCCACGTCGATCATGCGCACACTGCGGTTCGCCGGGCGCTGGCTCTCGCCCACCGGGCCCACGGGAGAAGTCGACATCGGTCAAGAATACCCTCATGGGGTGTGGGAGCGCACTATCGCGAGGTATCTCTGGTGCTTCGCCCAGTGACGGATATCAGTCGTAATTCACTTGTTCATCAGGAGCGTGCCGCATCGACTGCGCGCTGGAAACCAGAAACCGTCGTGATAGTGCGCTAACATTCAGCGCTGATAGTGCGCTAACATACAACCGCGTGATAGTTGTCTCAAAGCGCAACACAACGAAGGTGGAATGCTAAATGAGTTCCTATGAACCCGAGATCGAGGTCGCGATCGCGCGTGTGCGGGCGGATATCGCTCGGCTGCATGGTGAGTTGACGGCCAATGGCTTGGTGGTGTGGACCGGCGGTAACGTGTCGGGTCGGGTGCCGGGCGCGGACTTGTTTGTGATCAAGCCGTCCGGGGTGGATTATGCGGATCTGGCGCCGGAGAACATGATTCTTTGTGATCTGGATGGCAGTGTCGTTCCGGAGACTCCGGGTGCGGACCGGTCGCCGTCGTCGGACACGGCTGCGCATGCGTATGTGTACCGGAACATGCCCGAGGTCGGCGGGGTGGTTCACACGCATTCCACTTACGCGACGGCGTGGGCTGCGCGTGGTGAGGAGATCCCGTGTGTGATCACGGCGATGGCTGATGAGTTCGGCGGTCCGATCCCGGTGGGCCGGTTCGCGATCATCGGTGATGACACCATCGGTCAGGGCATTGTCGAGGCGTTGGCTGGGCATCGTTCCCGGGCGGTGTTGATGCAGAACCATGGGCCGTTCACGATCGGTAAGGATGCCCGTGATGCGGTCAAGGCTGCCGTGATGGTCGAAGACGTCGCCCGTACGGTGCACTTGGCCCGGCAGGGTGGCCCGCTGATTCCGATCCCGCAGGAATCGATCGATTCTCTTTTCAACCGTTACCAGAATGTCTACGGACAAGCACCGCAAGGAGCCCTCAAATAATGTCACCCACCGCACTCAACACGTCCCTGGACAGCTACGAGGTCTGGTTCCTCACCGGCAGCCAGAACCTGTATGGCGAGGAGACCCTGCGCCAGGTTGCCGAGCAGTCCCGGGCGATCGCCGATGCTCTCAACGCGTCCAGTGACGTGCCCGTCACGGTGGTGTGGAAGCCGGTTTTGAAGGACGCTGAGTCGATCCGTCGGGCCGCGTTGGATGCCAACGGTGATGACAAGGTCATCGGTTTGATCGCGTGGATGCACACGTTCTCGCCGGCGAAGATGTGGATCGGCGGCCTCAACGCGTTGACCAAGCCGTTGCTGCACCTGCACACCCAGGCCAACGTGGAACTGCCCTGGGCCGAGATCGATTTCGATTTCATGAACCTGAACCAGGCCGCGCACGGCGACCGGGAGTTCGGGTACATCCAGACCCGCCTGGGCGTGTCGCGGAAGACCGTTGTCGGCCACGTGTCCAACCCGGTGGTCAGCGCCTCGATCGGCACCTGGACGCGTGCTGCGGCCGGCTGGGCGGCATCGAACAGTATGAAACTGGCCCGGTTCGGCGACAACATGCGTTACGTCGCCGTCACCGAGGGCGACAAGACCGAAGCCGAGCTGCGTTTTGGCGTGCAGGTGAACACCTGGTCGGTCAACGAACTCGCCGAGACCGTGCACGCCGCCACGGCTGCTGACATCGACGCGCTCGTGGCCGAATACGACGAGCTCTACGACGTGGCCCCGGAGCTTCGCCGCGGCGGTGACCGGCACGAGTCGCTGCGTTACGGCGCCGCGATCGAACTCGGGTTGAAGTCCTTCCTCGAAGCCGGCGGTTTCAGCGCGTTCACCACCAACTTCGAAGACCTCGGCGCCCTCAAGCAACTGCCCGGCCTGGCCGTGCAACGCCTCATGGCCCAGGGCTACGGCTTCGGCGCCGAAGGCGACTGGAAGACCGCGATCCTGGTCCGCGTGGCCAACGTGATGGGTTCGGGCCTGCCCGGCGGGGCGAGCCTGATGGAGGACTACACCTACGACCTCACCCCCGGCGCCGAACTCATCCTCGGCGCCCACATGCTCGAGGTCAGCCCGTCACTGGCCACCGAGAAGCCGACCCTGGAGATCCACCCGCTGGGCATCGGCGGCAAAGACGACCCGGTGCGCCTGGTCTTCAACGCCGCCCCCGGCCCCGCCGTGGTCGTCGCGATGAGCGACATGCGCGACAGGTTCCGCCTCACCGCGAACGTCGTCGAGGTCGTCGAACCCACCCAAGCGCTACCCAAACTCCCCGTCGGCCGCGCCGTCTGGAAGCCCGCACCCGACTTCGCCACCTCCGCCGCCGCCTGGCTCACCGCCGGCGCCGCCCACCACACCGTCATGTCGACAGCCGTCGGCATCGAGGTGTTCCAAGACTTCGCCGAGATCGCTCAAACCGAGCTCCTCGTGATCGATGAAACCACCACCCTGCGGGACTTCTCCCGCGAGGTCCGATGGAACCAGGCGTACTACCGCCTGGCGCAAGGCCTGTAACGCTCGGCCGCCGACCACTTGGGCGAAATGGGTCAGGCGCCGGCGTGCACCACGCGGTTGCGGCCGTCCCGCTTGGCCACGTACATGCGCACATCGGCGGCCCGCAACAGCGACGAGCTCGTGGCCGCATCGTCCGGGGCGAGCGCGACGCCCAGACTCACGGTGACCCGCAAGCCGGCGTCGATGGGCGACCAATCGTGACCGGCCACATCCAGCCGCACCTTTTCACACAGTGCGCCCGCGGCGGCCGCGTCGTGGGCGGGCAGAATGAGAAGGAATTCTTCCCCGCCCAGACGCGCCGCGATCGCCCCGGGAACCGACGCGACAGCCTGCGTCAGAATGCGGCCGAGCGTCCGCAGCACGTCGTCACCGACCTCGTGCGAAAGCGTGTCATTGATGCGCTTGAAATGGTCGACGTCGATCATCGCGATGGCGATGGGTGCGCCACCCTCGCGGAGGAGGGACAACAGGTTGCTGAGGTGCTCGTCGACGAACCGACGATTGCGTAGCTCTGTCAAAGGGTCGCGTTCGGCCATCTCGCGGTAGCGCTCGCTTTCCCGGCGGGACTCAGCGGTCTGGAACATCGCCTCGAGGATGCGTCCGCGCGCCTCGTTCTCGCTGGCGCCGAGAGCGATGGACTGTTCGTGGTAACTGCGGTAGGCCTCGAACGCCGCCCGAAAATCCTCTCGTTCGGCGTAGATCTCCGCCTGCTCGCGCATGAGCTCGGTGGCCCAGCGCACGAGCCCGTTCTCCCGGGTGAGCTCCCGACACTGGTCGACGACGGCCTGGGCCTCATCCAGATGCCCCCGCCTGCGACAGGTCTCGGCCAGGGTGACCTGGGCGGCGGCGATGCTGTCGGGGTGGAAGTCGACCGGCCTGGCCTCGATGGCCGCCACCAGGGTCGCTTCGGCTTCCTCCAGCCGTCCGGCAGAGAGGTAAACCCTGGCGATAGTGTCGCGGGCGTACATGCCGATCGGGCGGTTGTTGAGTTCGGACAGCGCGAGCAGGCTCTCGACCGCGACGAGTGCGTCGTCCTGATTGCCGGCCAGGTACTCCGTGAAGGCGAGGTTGTTCAAGATCATGTAGCGGATGCTGGTTTCAGGGTCGTCGATGACCAGACGAAGTGCCTCGTTGTAGCGGCGGCGTGCCTCGTCGAACGATCCAGTGGAGCCGAGGGCGTCGGCCAGGGTCAGGCGGGCGGCAGCCCGCATCAGGGGGCTCTCGGACTCGCTCAGAAGGTCGTTCGTGGCGACGGCGTGTTCCAGGGCCAGGGCCCGGTCGCCCACCATCTCGAATACCGATCCGAGAACGTCGTGGCAGCGGGACTGCAGGGTGAGCTCGCCGTGCCGCTCCGCCCAACGCAGAATGCGCTGCACATCGGTGGCTCCCTGGCTCGGATCTCCCCTGCGGGTCATGATCGAGGCGATCTGCACCTCGAGGCGCCGGCTCAGCGCACCGTGCTCGCCTGCTCCCAACTCCGCCAGCCAGTCTTCGGCTGCAGCGAGCGCGACATCCTTGTCGATCCAGTACTGGCGCTCGACCCACGCCAGCCGGTCATCGACCGTCAGTTCGATTGCCGTCACTGTGTCCCCCTCCCCAACAGTCGGTTCCGATGTGTCAAAACCCGCCGGAGGTCTTCTCGAGGGAGAGGACGCACTGTTGTCGCTCAGCCTAGCCGTCCACGGCCTCCCCCAACTCAGGTTCGCGCGGTGCCGTTCTCACCCATTCCGGGTGATCCAGAACCGCCCTGCGTGATTAACGTGATTACCAGCCAAGGACTGTGACACGCTGCCCCATGCGGCGGCAGGGCCTCGGCCAGACGTTACAGGGAAAGGTGCCGACCATGAGTTTCTGGTCTAATTTTTGGGATTTCATCGGATTCTTCTTTTGGACATTCGTGTTCGTGTCCTACCTATTCGCACTCTTCGCCGTGATCATCGACGTGTTCCGGGATCGAACCCTGAACGGATGGGCGAAGGCGGCGTGGCTGCTGTTCATGGTCTTCGTGCCCATCCTGACCGTGCTCGTGTACGTCATCGCACGCGGCCGCGGTATGGCGGAGCGCCAGGTCAGCGCCGGGATGCAGGAGAGGGCGAGTACCGACGAGTACATCAGAAGTGTCGCCGGCAGCAATCCCGCGCAAGACATCGCCCAGGCCAAGCAGCTCCTCGACTCCGGAGCGATCAGCCAGGGTGAGTACGCGGTCTTGAAGGACCGGGCGCTGGGTAATACCCAGGCCCGATCCGACGTCGTCTGATCCGGTCGACCGACGAGCACAGACAGCGGGCGGCGCATCCGAGATGCCGCCGCCCGCTGTCGCTGTGTTCGCGCTCGGGTTAGAACGCGCGTCCGCCGGTGACCGGCAGCACGGCACCCGACGTGTACGACGAGTCCGTCGACGCCAGGTAGACGTACGCCGACGCCAGCTCGGCGGGCTGCCCGGCCCGACCCAGCGGTGTGTCCTGACCGAAAGTCGGCAGTTTCTCCGGCCACGAGGTCGCGGGGATCAGCGGGGTCCAGATCGGCCCGGGTGCAACGGCGTTGACCCGCACCCCGGTGGATCCCAGCTGCTGGGCGAGGGCCTGGGTGAACGCGACCAGCGCCGCCTTGGTCATCGCGTAGTCGATCAGTTCCGGTGACGGGCTGGACGCCTGGATCGACGTGGTCGTGATGATCGACGACCCCGCATTGAGGTGCGGGATCGCGGCACGGGCGATCCACAGCGTTGCGTAGAGGTTGGTCTTGAAGACCCTGTCGAACTCCTTGGTCGAGAGCGTCTCCAGACCGTTGCGGTTCTCCTGGTACGCGGCGTTCAGCACGAGAATGTCGAGACCGCCGAGCTGAGCCGTGGTGTGCTCCACAATGTCGATGCAGTGCTGTTCGTTGCGGATGTCGCCGGCCAGCAGCACCGCGGTGCGGCCGGCAGCCCGCACGAGCGAGGCGGTGTCTTCGGCGTCTTCCTGCTCTTCGGGCAGGTAGGAGATGGCCACGTCGGCACCCTCCCTGGCGAAGGCGATTGCGACGGCACGGCCGATCCCCGAGTCACCGCCGGTGATCAACGCCCGCTTGCCCACGAGCTTCCCGGTGCCGACATAGGTGTCTTCGCCGTGGTCGGGGCGCGGCACGGTCGCCGTGGTGAGGCCGGGCTGGTCCTGCTGCTGCAGCGGGAAGCCGCCGGTGTGATAACTGGTGACGGGGTTCTGGACGTCGGTCATGAAAGCTCCTTGCTGGCGAAGGGTCGAAGCCGGTACACGGCTTGCCAGGTTCATGACTGAGACGCGTCCAGCCCGCCGATCGTCACGGCAGGAGCCGGATTCAGTTCACGGCGCCCGGTTCCAGATCGTGGCGGGTAGCTAACCACTCGTCCAGTTCCAGGGCCGGAATCGGCCGCGACATGAAGAAGCCTTGCGCATGATCGCAGCCGTATCGGGCCAGCTCGTCGTACGCCACACTGCTCTCGACACCCTCTGCAACCATTCGCAGGCCCAGGCTGTGCGCCAGCTCGATGGTGGACGCCACCAGCGAGGCCGCGCGGGCGTCATGGGTCATCGGCAACACGAATGACCTGTCCAACTTGAGCTCGTCGATGGGCAGGTCGCGCAGGTAGGAGAGCGAGCTGTAGCCGGTGCCGAAGTCGTCGACCGCGATCTGGATTCCGGCTTCCCGCAGCCGGGTGAGCACGTCCCTAGCCCGGTCCCTGTCGCTCATCAAGAAGTCTTCGGTGACCTCCAGCATCAACGCCGACGCCGGCAGCCGTCGTGCGTTGACCATGCGCACGACCTCCTCCGGGAACTCGACGTTGACGAGGGAGCTGGCCGAGATGTTGACCGCGATGGTCAGGGCGTGGCCACCAGCGTGCCAAAGCACGGCTTGATCGAGAGCCTTGGTCAGCACGATCCGGGTGAGTGCGTGCATCAGCCCCGATTCCTCGACGAGGTCGAGGAAGTCCTCGGGCAGCAGCAGCCCGCGGGTCGGATGCTGCCAGCGCACGAGTGCTTCGACACCGGTGACCTCACCGTTTTGCAGACCGATCTTGGGTTGGTAGTACACCACGAGTTGGTCGTCGGTAAGGCCCAGGCGCAGGTCTTGCAGGGTGCGCAGCCTGGTGTCGCCGTGACTGTCATCTTCGGACTGGTACACGTGGTGGCCGTGCCGCCCGGACTTGGCCTTGTACATCGCCATGTCGGCACGGCGCAGCAGATCGCTGAGGTCGCGGCCCTGCTCGGGGAACAACGCGATGCCGATGCTGACACTGGTCTGCACGGCCAGCCCCTCGAGGGCGAAGGTTTGGGCGAGCGCGTCCCGCAGGCCCAACGCCACGACGGTGGCCTCGGCCTCGCCGGCATCAGCGAGCAGGATGGCGAATTCGTCGCCGCCGAGCCGGGCCAGCCTGGCTCCCGGCGGCAGCGCTGCCGCCAGGCGGCCGCTCACCAGCACCAGCAGCCTGTCGCCGACGTCGTGTCCGAGGCTGTCGTTGACTTCCTTGAACCTGTCGAGGTCGAGTAGCAGGAGCGCACTGTGCCGTTGACGGGAGGGCGTGCGACTGAGGGTGAGCAGCGCGGGCGCATCCGTGTACAGCGCCCGCCGGTTGGGCAGCCCGGTCAGGTCGTCGGTCCGGGCCTGCCGGCGCAGCAGCCGCTGCCGGAATACCAGCGGGATCGCGGCCAGGGACACGGTGAGGCTGGCCAGGATGACCGCGGCAACCGGCTGGACGACCTGCGTGCCGAGGATGAGTACGCCCAGTCCGGCGGCGACGGCCACCGCGGGAACGAACAGGGCCGGGGTCTTTCGGGCGCCCACGACGATGCCGCGTTGGGGGCGGTCGGTCGCGTCGACCCACACCGCCATCAGGGCGAGACCGAGCGCCCACGCGGCATCGAGCGGAACGCCGACGATGTAGGTGCCACTCACCTCCAGCAGCGCATAGACCACGTCGGCGCCGGCGAAGACGACAAGGCCGCCGACCAGAAACGCCCAGCGCGAGCCGATGTGCAAGCCCGGGGCGGCGGCGATGCCGGCGATCGCGGCGACGAGGAGCAGGTCGAAGACCGGGTAAGCAACCGCGACGGCTGTGGCCAGGATCGCGGACTCATCGGCTGCCTCGGTGAGCACCGGGCCGAGGACGGCAGCGAGGACCGCGGCAGCGCCGAGGGCCCCGACCGCGCTATCCAGCAGGACGGACCAGGCCAGGCCGCGCATCTGTCTGCGGACAAGAGCCACGAGGGCGAGAAGCATCAGCGGGTAAAACAGCAGATATCCGAAATCGGCCGGGGACGGGAACGGCAGTTCGCCGCCCGCATCCATAGCGAGCACGTAGTAAGTGTCGGCGGCGGCATTGAACGTCACCGCGAGCGTGGCGAAGAGAACGTCGCCACGGGCGAAGCCCGTGCGCACAACGGCCACCCAGAAGACCGCGACGGGCACCCATTGGGTGAGCTCGCCCAACCAGATGTCAACGAGGGGGCTGGGGCCCGCACCGTTCAGAAGCAGTCCGAGCGTGTACGCCGCCACAAGCACAAAAACGGCCCAGATCAGCCATCGGTCCCCATCGCCGCGATGCGTTCTGTCACGCCAGTTCACCCACACGTGACTCTCCCTCAGATCTCCGCTCAGCCTACCGCCCGGCCGGCCGTGACTTTGGTCCCTGGCGACCGGAACGGGCCCCGCGACCGTGCGGTCGCGGGGCCCGGGTGATGCGAATTGTTACTTGCGGGTGCCGGCGATCAGGGCGCGCACAAGGTCGAGCTGGGCGTCGTCGGCGAAAGCGCCGGAGAGGCCGACCACGTTGGTGCCCGCGGCCAGGAATTCCGGCGCGTTCAGGGCGGTCACGCCGCCGGTGGCGATGAAGTTGGTGTCCGGGTACGGACCCTTCTGGGCCTTGACCCAGGCCGCTCCGAGCAGGGACGCGGGGAACGCCTTCACCCAGGTGAGACCCAGGGCGCGGGCCTGCAGGATTTCGGTGGCCGTGGCGATGCCCGGCAGGTGCGGGATGCCGCGGCGCACGCTTTCGGCCACGATGGCCGGGTCGAGGCCGGGCGAGACCGTGAACGCGACGCCCACGTTCGTCGCAGCGTCGAGCTGGTCGATCGTGGTCACGGTGCCGGCGCCGATCACGAGGCCTCGTTCGGCAGCAGCGTCGGCGACGGCCTGCAGCACGGGGACGGCGTCGAGGGTCTGGATCGGGATTTCGACGTGTTCAACCCCGGCGTCCCAGGCGCGCACCGACAGGCGTACGGCTTCGGCGGCCGACAGCCCGCGGAAGACCGCGATGACGGGGACTCGGAAGAAGTCGCCGGGGAACCACTGGGTGGCGCTGAGAGGCTGGGTGGTGGTGCTGGTGGACGAGGTCATGCGGGTTCTCTCCTGAGGTCGAACGTACGGTCGTGGGTGGCTGGCGCGGACGGTTCGTCGGCCGACATCCGCTGGCCGAGTCCCGGGCGGAAGTCCTGGCGGCTGCCCAGCGCCCAGGCGGCGCGGGAGTGACCGCGCTCGAGGCGCTCCGCGGAGGGTTCCGCAGAGAGCAGGCTGGACAGGTAGCCGGCGGCGAAGGCGTCGCCCGCGCCGACGGGTTCGACGACGTCGACCTTGCGGGCCGGCACCACCGTGACGGTGTCGGTGCCGTCCGCGGCGAGGGCGAATTCGGTGGCATCGATCGAGGAATCCTTCACCACCAGATACGGCAGCCGGGGCAGCAGGGCCCGCACGTCGGCCGCGGTGGCACAGCCCCACAGCACGGCGGCTTCATCGAGTCCGACGAGCACGACGGTTGCCTTCTCGGCCAGGGCGAGCAGCCGCGGCGCGGCATCCAGAACCGACCAGATACCGGGGCGGAAGTTGATGTCGAACGAGACCGACGCCCCCCAGTCCGCGGCGTGGTCGAGCACGTGTTCCACAAGAGCGGAGCAGCTGTCCGACAACGCGGGGGTGATCCCGGTGGTGTGGATCCACCGGGCGCCGGCCAGGGGCCAGCCGTCGGCATCCGCGATCTTCAGCGTGGATGCCGCCGAGCCTTGGCGGTAGTAGAACACGTGTGCTCCGCTACCGGTGTCGGGCTCCTTGAGGTAGAGCCCGGTTGGTGCGTCGGCGGTGCGGCCGACCCACCGGGTGTCGACGCCGGCGGCGCCGAGGGCGTCGATGATCTTGGTGCCGACCGGGTCGGTGCCCACGGCGCTGGCCCACGCCACGGCGTGGCCGAGTTCGGCCAGGTGCATGGCGACGTTCGATTCGGCACCGCCGGTGCCCAGGGTGAAACCGGTCGCGGTGTTCAACGGCACCGAGCTGGTGGGCGTGAACATGCCCATCGTCTCGCCGAAGCAGACCACGGTTGGCTGCGAGGCACCCATTAGGTCACGGCCCCGATGTGCCACGGCACGAACTCTTCCTGGCCCACGTCGAATTCTTCGCTGACGGTCTGGGTGCCGCTGGCGACGGCGATGATCATCTCGAGGATCTCGGCGCCGACCTCGTCTACGGTGGCGTTGCCGTCGGCGATCCGGCCGGCGTCGATGTCGATGTCGTCGCCCTGGCGCAGGAACAGTTCCGTATTGGTGCCCACCTTGATGCTCGGGGTGGGCTTGCAGCCGAAGACCGAGCCGCGGCCGGTGGTGAAGACCACGACGGTGGCCCCGCCGGCGACCAGGCCGGTGACCGAGACCGGGTCGTACCCGGGGGTGTCCATGAAGCCCAGGCCGCGGGTGTCGATCGGTTCCGCGTACTCGTACACGGCGGCGAGATCGGCGTGGCCGGCCTTGGCAACGGCGCCCAGCGACTTCTCCAGAATGGTGCTGATACCGCCGGCCTTGTTGCCCGGGGAGGGGTTGTTGTCCATGGTGCCGCCGTTGGCGTGGATGTAGGTTTCCCACCAATCGATCCGGTCGATCAGCTTGTGACCGACCGCGGGGGTGGTGGCGCGGGCGGTGAGCAGGTGCTCGGCGCCGTAGATCTCCGGGGTCTCGGCGAGAACGGATGTTCCGCCGTGCGCCACGAGCACATCCGACGCCCAGCCCAGGGCCGGGTTGGCCGTGATGCCGGAGTAACCGTCGGAGCCGCCGCAGTTCAGGCCCAGCACCAGCTCGGAGATGTCGATGGGTTCGCGGTGGCGGTTATTGATCTGTTCGGCCAGGGTGAGGATCTTCTCGACGCCGGCGGCGACGGTGTTGCGCATGCCGCCGGTCTCCTGGATCGACAGGGACTCCACCACGGTGTCGCTGGGCAGGGCGCCCTCGGCGAGGACCAGGCTGGTCGGGGTCATCTCGCAGCCGAGGCTGAGCATCAGGACGCCCGCGATGTTGGGATGGCTGGCATAGCCGTTGAGCGTGCGGAGCAGCACCTGGGCGCCTTCGCTTTCCAGCACGAGGCCGCAGCCGCTCTGGTGGGTGAGGGCGATGACGCCGTCGACGTTCTCGAACCCGTCCAACGCGCCACCGCGGAATCTGTCGGCGATGAGCTTGGCAGTGGTTCCGGAGCAGTTGACCGTGGTGAGGATCGCAATGTAGTTACGCGTACCGGCCCGGCCGTCGGCGCGGCGGTAACCGTCGAAGGTTCGGCGGGCCGTCGGGGCCGGCAGCTCGGTGTGCACGGTGCCGAATTCGTGGGTGCGGGCAGCGAGGTCCATGCCGATGTTGTGGCTGTGCACCTGCTCGCCCCGGCTGATCGGCGCCGTGGCAACCCCGATCGACTGGCCGTACTTGTGCACGGTGACGCCGACGTCGAGGTCGGTGAGGGCGACCTTGTGGCCGCTCGGGATGAGCGTGGTGACGGTGAGGAGACCGTCGCCGACGGGGAGGGTCTCCCCCGGCTGGAGGTCTCGGAGGGCGACCGCGACGTCGTCGCCCTCGGCCATGACCAGCACGGAAGTGCCGGTGGTGATGCTGTCGATGTGTGACATGAAATGAGTCCTTAGATAAGCGAGACGGTCGGGCTTACGCCTGGCCGATGATTCCCTTTTCCCAGCGGCCTGCTTCGAGGTCGTGGGCGATGGCGGTGTACTTGTCGTCGGACAGGTTGTAGAGGAAGTAGACGATCACGGCGGCCAGGGCGAGGGCGACGGCCGGGTAGAGGGTCATCACGGCCTTGATACCGAAGAGGGTTTCCTCCGACTGGCTGGCGCCCTGGGCGATGTAGCCGGTGACGGCGAGCATCCCGGCGCCCACGAGGGCGGCAATGGACTGGGCGATCTTGCGGGAGAAGTTGAAGGCCGCGTAGGTCATGGTCTCCTTGCGCACTCCGGTGTGCCATTCGCCGTAGTCGATGGTGTCGGAGACGAAAGCCCAGGTGACGGCGTTCGGGATGGCCAGGGCCATGTAGCCGATGGTCACCAGCAGCATGAAGGTCCACAGGTTGGTGGGGATCATGAAGTTCAGGCCGTTGGCGATCACACCGATGATGAATCCGCCCATGGCGGTGCGCTTCTTGCCGAATCGGCCGACCAGGCGGGGCACGAACATGATGCCCACGATGGAGGCGCCGATCATGACCAGGTTCAGCACCGGTTGCAGGGCGATATTGCCGAGGTTGTATTCGGCGAAGAAGATCATCATCATGTTGTTCACGTTCATGGCGGAGATCGTGAACAGGGTCATCAGCACCAGGCCGAGCAGCGGCCGGTTGGTGAAGATCGCCTTGGCGTAGTCCTTCATGCCGTTCTGCTCGAAGCCCACGGCGCGGTTGACGTAGACGCGTTCCTTGGTGCCGCGGTAGCAGATGTAGAAGGAGATGATGCCGATGAGGGCGAACACCGCGGAGGCCCACATGTAGTTGGCGCCGGTCATGCCGCCGAACACCATCATGATCGGGATGAACGCGAAGCCGCAGATCCACTGAGCACCGAGCGAACCGGCCTGGCGGGTGGTGGCCAGCTGGGCGCGGTCCTTGATGTTGCGGGTCATCACCGAGGCCAGCGACCCGTACGGGTCGTTGGTGAAGGAGTAGATGAGGCCCCAGATGGCGTAGGTGCCGGCCGCGTAGGCGATCTTCCAGCCCATGCTGACGTCGGGCATCGTGAAGGTGACCACGGTCATCACGCCGAGGAGGATCGAGGAGACCATCATCACCGGGCGGAACTTGCCGCGCTTGCCGAACTTGCGGCTGTCGATGTAGGCCGCCGCGATCGGGTCCATGAACGCGTCGAAGATCTTGGCGAGCGAGAAGATGAGGGCCACGACGCCCGCGGCAATGCCGGCGGTGTCGATCCAGAACTTGGTCAGGTACGACTGACCCAGGTCGAACATGAAGCCGTTGCCGAAGTCGCCGAACCCATAAGAGACCTTCTCCTTGGTGGAGATGCGCTCGATGGTGGCGGTCCCGGGCTGAGGAGCAGCTGGGGCTGATTCCCCAGCTTCAATACCAGTTTGAATTGCCATGACTCACATACACACTTTCGATTTGAACGGATATCGGGCAGTGGCCTGGTTACAGACCGAAGTAGTTGTTCGCGTTGTTGAAGCAGATGTCTTCGACCATCCGGCCGAGGATGGCCTCGTCGTCGGGGACCTCGCCGAGTTCGACCCATTCGCCAATCAGCTCGCAGAGGATGCGGCGGAAGTACTCGTGCCGCGGGTAGGACAGAAAGCTGCGGGAGTCGGTGAGCATGCCGACGAAGTTGGAGAGGAGGCTCTCGTCGGCGAAGGTGGACAGCTGCAGCCGCATGCCGTTGCGGGTGTCGTTGTGCCACCAGGCGCTGCCCAGCTGCATCTTCTGAACGGTGTCCTTCTGGTAGGCGCCCATCAGGGTGACGAGCGGCATGTAGTCGTTGGGGTTGAGGGAGTAGAGCATCGTGCGCGGGATGGCGTCTTCGAGTTCCATCGAGTCGAACAACGCGGCGAGCGGCTCGGCGACGCTGCGGTCGTTGAGGCCGTCGTAGCCGGTGTCCGGGCCGAGCTTGCCCAGCATCACGGTGTTGGTGTTGCGCAGGGCGTGCAGGTGCAGCTGCATGGTCCAGTTCTTGCGGTGGTACATGCGCATCAGCGCCTTGAGCACCGCGGTGCGGTACTGGGCGATGCCGAGGTCGGTGAGCGTGCCGCCGGTCATGGCCGTCGTGACGATGACGTCGAGCTCGGCTTCGGTCGACTCCGCATATACGACGGTGTCCAGGGCGTGGTCGGAGAGCCGGGCGCCCATGGAGTGGAAGAAGTCGACCCGGGCCGACAGGGCGTCGACGATGTCGGCGAAGGAGCCGATCTTGACCCCGGCGGCCGTGCCGAGGGTGACCAGGTAGTCCGCGTAACCGGCGGCGTGGATGTTCATGGCCTTGTCCGGGCGGAACGCGGGGACAACGGTGAAGGCCGTCTCGCTCTGGAGCAGTTCGTGGAAGTGCAGGTCGTCTGCGGGGTCATCCGTGGTGCAGATGGTCGTGACGTTGCTGGACCGGATCAGGCTACGGCGGGAGAACCCGGCCGTGGCCAGCAGGGCGTTGGCGCGGTCGTAGACCTCGCGGGCGGTTTCGCGGCTGAGGACCAGGTCGATGTTGAAAAAGCGCTTGAGTTCGAGGTGGGTCCACACGTAGAGCGGGTTGCCGAGAGCCTTTTCGACGGTACCGGCCCACGCGTAGAACTTGTCGAAGTCGTCGCCGTCGCCGGTGATGAGGTTCTCCGGCACGCCGTTGGCACGCATCAGGCGCCATTTGTAATGGTCGCCTTTCAACCACACCTCGGTGATGCTGGCGAAGTTCTGGTCTTCGTAGATCTCCTGGGGGTTCAGATGGCAGTGGAAATCGATGATCGGCATGTGCTTGGCGTGATTGTGAAACAGCTTCTTCGCCATGTCGGTGCCGAGCAGGAAGTCGTCGTTGAGGAGCATGATCTGCGGTCCTTTGTCTGGGGTCGGTCGGGGGTTAGGCGCGGACGGCGAGGTCGGCGATGGTGGCGCGCACGCCGCGGTCGCGCAGGGCGTCGAGGCCGGCAGCGACCTGGTCGACGAGGCCGTCGAGCTCGGTGAGGTCGGTGCCCCACAGGGTGGTGTCAGCCAGGATCGTGGCGACGTAAGCATCCGTGGCGTAGGCGGCGTGGAAGGCCGCGATGGTCTCAGCGCTGTCGACCGGGGTGATCGTGACGGCTGGGTCGCCGCTGTAGGCGAGCAGGATGGCGGAAAGCGCGAGCGTGACTCGGGGCGGGAAGGTGCCGTTCTTGGTGTGGAAGCCGGTGAGGACCGGCAGCAGGCGGCTCTTGAACTTGGAGGCGCTGTTCAGGGCGATTGCGGAGAGCTCGTGGTGCATGAACGGGTTCTCGAAGCGCTCCTTCACCGACTCGGCGTATGCCGCGAGTTCGTCGTGCGGTAGGTCGAGCACGGGCATGATCTCCTCGTACATCACCGCTTCGACGAGCGGGCCGAAGTCGGCATCGAGCATCACGTCGCGCACGGTCTCAACGCCGGCGAGGCGGGCGAGGGAGGCCATCGTGGTGTGCGGGGCGTTGAGCAGGAACACCTTGCGTTCGCGGTACGGGGTCATGTCGTCGGTCACGGTTACGTTGAGGCCGGCCCGGGCCAGCGGCAGGCTCTCGGTGAGTGACTGCGGGCCCTCGATGACCCAGAGCAGGAACGGTTCGGCCTTGACGATGAGGCGGTCTTCGAAGCCGAACTCGGCGCAGAGTTCCTCGGCGCGGTCCTTGGGGTAGCCGGGGACGATCCGGTCGACCAGGCTGGAGTAGAAGGTGTTGTCGGTGTTGACCCACTGAATGAAGTCGGCGCTGAGGCCCCAGTTCGCGGCGGTTGCGAGAACAGTTTCCTTGAGTTTGTCGCCGTTGCGCTCGATGAGCTCGCACGGAATCAGCTGAAAGCCCTTCTTGCCGAGCTCGAACCGGCGGAACAAGAGCGCGGTGAGCTTGCCGGGGAAGCTGGCGTGGGGCGTGTCGGCCAGCTTGTCTTCTGCGTTGTAGACAATGCCGGACTCGGTGGTGTTGGAGAAGATGAACTCGATGTCGTCGTCTTCGGCGAGGGCGAGGTAGGCCTCGTAGTCGGTGTACGGGTTGACGGTGCCGTTGACCAGAGTGATCACCTCGTGGGACTGCACTTCTTCGCCGTCCTGCTTGCCTTCCAGCAGCACCGTGTACAGGCCGTCCTGCTCGTCGAGCATGGCGACGAGGCCGCCGGCCAGGGGCTGCACGATCTTGACGCCACCGTTGAACAGCCCCTGCTTGTTCATCTGCTGGAGCTGCCAGTCCACGAATCCGCGCAGGAAGTTGCCCTCGCCGAACTGGATGGCGCGGGTGGGCAGGGTCTGAACCGGGTGGATGGCGCTGGTGAGTCGTTCCATGACGAGCTGTCCTTCGTGGTGCTGTTCGGTGTGTTGCGGGTGGGGTGCGACAGCGATGCCGACGCTCATGCTGGTGCTCTGGCCCGGGGCGAGGATGGCGGCCTGATCGCGCACGTTGCAGGCCTCGACGCAGACGGTCTCGGTCCATTCGTCGTCGCCGTAGTCGCCCATCGCGGCGGCCTTGACGGTGCCGGGGTTCCAGACGACGGTCTGGGCGGCATCGGTGTCGCCGACCGTTATTGTGCGTGCATTGGTGACGTCGTCGATGGTGACGGTGCGGGGCATCGGGTAGATCCGGTCGATCTCGGCGCCGACGATGGAGACGGGCAGGGCCGAACTCGACGTGACGGCCGGGGTGACGCTGCGGTCGAGGTAGGGCAGGTCAGTGAGCCCGAGGAGCTGAGTCGTGCGGGCGTCGCCGACGGCGAAATAGGTGTGGAGTGCGGTCTCCACCGAAACCGTGGCGGTTCCCTCGTTGAGAACCACGAGCTCGAGGGTGAGCTGGGCGCCGATGGTAACGGTGTATCGCATCGACACCGGCTGGGCAGTGCCGGCCTCATCGGGCTGAGTACCGGCCAGGTCGAAGGTGAGCACGGCATCAGGGCCGACGATGGCTGCAGCGGTGAGGGTCCAGGGCGAAATGCGTGCCCAACCGTGGTTGGGTGCCATGGCGTCGGTGGGATTCGGGCCGAACCAGGGGAAGCACACCGGAATGCCGCCGCGAAGGGCAGCGGAGGACGAGTATGCGCTGTGTTCACTCATCCACAGCACCGGTTTCTGGCCGGTGGGGGTCCACTGGGCGACGTGTGCGCCGTGCAGGTAGACCAGCGCGGTGGCCGCAGGAAGAGCGACTTCAACGGCCGGCAACGAGCCTGCCCCTGTCACCATTCGGATGCCGCTCGGCAGCGGGAGAGCACTCTCGCTTGCCGACCCAGGTTCGTGCGCAGTTCCCTGCATGAGTTCCTCCACTGTGAGAATCAGCCAGATCTATTCTGAATCTGTTCCGCGTGATGGAACATGAGTCCGTCACGTGAACTCAACATAACCCCGTGCGATTCCTTTTCGCAACTTGGGCGGCCGAGGAATCGACGTCAGACCGGAACGACGCGTCTGAAGCAGGCGTTTGTCGCGTTGTCAAGGGTCTGACGGCATCGAATCCGGCTCGGAGCGCGGCGGGATGCCACCGAGATTCCGCAACCGTGGTTAAATGGTCCGCAGGGCAGAACTTCAGAACAGAGGTGGGACACATGACGGTGGCGAACGAGATCGAGGCCACGACCGCGCCTGAGCTCGACGGGCTGGGCAACCGGGCCAAGGACAATGCGGCACAGAAGCTGCTGCGGGTGCTTGAGGCCGTGTCCAACCCGGGTGACTCCCACCGGCTCAGCGACCTGGTGAAGGAAACCGGCCTGGCCAAGACCAGCGTCTTCCGCTTGCTGAGCGAGCTGATCGACAGCGGGTACGTCACCCGTCGCCCCGACGGCAGCTACGCGCCCGGTCGCTCGCTGCGCCTCCTCGCGCTCAAGCTCACCGCCGGCCCCAACGACTCCGACCTGGTGGGAGCCAGGCTCCGGCAGCTGCAGACCGACGTGCGCAGCACCATCCACTTCGCGCTGCGCACCGGGGACTTCGCCACCTACGTGGAGAAGATCGAGGACACCGCCCAGCCGATCCAGATCGCTTCGCGGGTCGGCGGCCAGATTCCGCTGCATTCGACGGCGATCGGCAAGTCGATCCTGGCCCACCTCCCCGAGAGCGAGGTGCGCAATTACGCGACCCGCACCGGGTTGCACTCCCGCACCGCGTTCACCATCACAACCGTCGCCGACCTGCTCGCCGACGGTGCGCTGGTGCGCAACCGCGGCTTCTCCATCGACGACCAGGAAAACGAGGAGCACATCCGCTGCATGGCGGTGCCGGTGTTCGACACCCAGCAGCACCTCATCGGCGGCATCGGCATCACGACCATCGCCCCCCTGGTAGCCAGGGAGACGCTCGAGTCCTATGCTCCGCTGCTGATGACGGCGGCCCGCGACGTGATGACCCTGCTCTAGGCAACCGGCGCCGGTCAGCCTCGCGCCGGCCGGATACGCAGAATGACCCCGGCGCTGCCGGGGTCATTCGTCATGGGCTGGAAATGCCAACTCGCCACTCGAGCGGTTGCACGGATCGGCCGGACCCGCGCACCGCAGTCGACGGGACTAACCCTGGCGAGCCTTGAATCGGGGGTTCAACTTGTTGATGACGAATGTGCGCCCATGGCGCCGCACCGTCTGTGAACCCTGCATCTTCTTCATCGAACCCAGTGAGTTACGCACCTTCATCCTGGCTCCCTTCCGTCGGTTACCCAAAGCAACACACAACGGCCGAAATTATTCCGCTCCGGCGGCGTTCGGCGCGTCGAGCACCCGGCGTGGGCCGGCACCGTCTGTGCGCAGGCGGTCATCGGAGTTCACGACGGCGCACCGGGTTTGCGACAGGCAACCGCAGCCGATGCAGCCGGTGAGTTCGGCCTGCATCCGCTCGAGCACGGCTTGCTGCCTGGCCAGGTGCTCCCCCCAGGTGGCGGAAATGGTGCCCCACTCGGCCCGGCTCGGTGGGCGGCTGTCCGGCAGGTCCTTGAGGATCACGGCGACCTCGGCCAGCGAGATCCCGTAGCGCACCGAAACCTGGATGAGGGCGATGCGCCTCAGCACGTGCCGCGGGAAGAGGCGCACGTTGCCGCTGGAGCGCAGCGCGGGGATCAGCCCCAGCGTTTCGTAGTAGCGCACGGTGGAGACCGGGACTCCGGCGCGGGCGGCAATCTGCCCGATCGGCAGGAGATCCTTGCTGGACAAGTGCTCTGACAGTGGGCCTTCTCCTTGATCTCAAGTGCACTTGAGACGATATCGTAAACAAATGACCGCATATACGCTTCCCACGCTGACCTATGACTATGCCGCCCTCGAGCCCGCCATCAGCGGGCGCATTATGGAGCTCCACCACAGCAAGCACCACCAGGCCTATGTGACCGGCGCCAA
Organism: Cryobacterium sp. LW097; assembly: GCF_002205495.2. Lineage (GTDB taxonomy): Bacteria > Actinomycetota > Actinomycetes > Actinomycetales > Microbacteriaceae > Cryobacterium > Cryobacterium zongtaii. Next base: position 3,179,191 of record NZ_CP021992.1, read on the forward strand.
CGCCGCACTCGACCAGCTCGCTGAGGCCCGCGAATCAGGCAACCTCACCTTCGTCAACAAGCTTCAGAAGGACCTTTCCTTCAACCTCGGCGGCCACGTCAACCACTCCATCTTCTGGACCAACATGTCCCCGGACGGTGGCGACAAGCCCACCGGCGAGCTCGCTGCCGCGATCGACGACACCTTCGGTTCGTTCGAGAAGTTCCAGGCTCACTTCACCGCCGTGGCCATGGGCGTTCAGGGCTCCGGCTGGTCGATCCTCGCCTGGGACACCCTGGGTCAGCAGCCCATCATCGTGCAGCTCTATGACCAGCAGGGCAACCTGCCCGCCGGCATCGTCCCGTTGCTCATGCTCGACGTCTGGGAGCACGCCTACTACCTCGACTACCAGAACGTGCGCGCCGACTACGTCAAGGCGTTCTGGACCGTCACCGACTGGGAGAACGTCTCCGCCCGCTTCACCAAGGCGCGCGACACCACCTCGGGCTTGATCACGCTGTAACCCCGGCGCCCCTCTGGCGAGCCGTGAGCTAAGCCCCAAAAACCTGAGGTTTTTGGGGCTTAGCTCACGGCTTGCCTGCGTCTGACGCGGTCAGTCCGCCGACACGGCCTGCAGCACGGGCAACCGCGCCGCATGGATCGCCGGCCAGAGCGCTGCCAGCACGCCGACCAGGGCGGCAACCCCGAGCATCGACGCGAGCTGGCCCCAGGGGATGGCGAGCTCGGTGAGCCCGATCCCGGTGAACACCGCGGGCATCAGCGACGCAATGCCCACCCCGACGGCCATGCCCAGGACGGTGCCGAACAGGGCCGTGAGGATCGATTCGATGGTGATGATCCCGGCCAGTTGCATTCGCCCCAGCCCCACCGCGCGCATGAGCCCGATCTCCCGGGTGCGCTCGATCACCGACAGCGCCAGGGTGTTCACGATGCCGAGGATCGCGATGATGATCGACAGCGCCAGCATCGCGTAGAGGATGCCGAGGATCTGGTCGACCTGCCCGGCCAGCTGGCCGGCGAACTCCTCCTTGTCGAGCACCGAGAGCACGACGTAAGGCGCGGCCGCCCCGGTCAGGTCGTCGCGCACCTCCGTCGGCGTGGCGGACGCGGCCGAGGTGATCAGCAACGAATCGATCGCGATCTGCGACGACGGCACGATGCGTTCGAAGGCGTCGTCGGGCATGATGATCGGCGCGCCGATCACGGCGGTGTCGACAATGGCGCCGATCGGAGCGGATGCCTCGCCGGCCGCCGTCGTGAAGGTCACGTCGTCGCCCACCGTCCACCCGCGGTCGTCGGCCACGCTGCGCTGAACGGCAAGCTGCCCCGCCGCGAAGCCCGCCAGCGTGCCCTCGACGGCGTCGAAGTCGAGGGTGTGCCCGAGCGCGGCGGGCGGCAGCGCCACCACGATGATGGACCGCTCGGCAACGGTGCCACCAGCTGCGGGGGCCAGCATCGCCGGGCCGTAGCGCAGCTCGTCGACGGAGTCCACTGTGTCCAGGGCGCGCAGGTCAGCCACCACACCCGTCGGCACCACCCCTGCGGCAGACTGCACCGAGAAGTCCGCGATCCAGCCGTCGTCCACGATCGCTCGGGTCGAGACCGTCGCCGACGCGGCGAGCACCGAGGCCGCGCCCACCAGGGCCATGCCGATCATGAGCGCCCCCGCGGTGTTCGCGGTGCGGCGCGGGTTGCGGATCACGTTGCCGCGGGCCAGCCGGCCCAGCGGTTTGACCGCCACGACGAAGACCGCGGCCATAGCGCTCAGCGAATACCGGGCGATCACCGGGGCCAGGACCAGTACCCCGACCACCACACCGGCGGCACCGACGCCCAGCAGTGCCGGACCGTCGGGGTCGGGCCTGGACCAGGCGGCGACCAGGCCGGCCAGGCCGGCGACGGTGAGAACGGATCCGACGATGGACCGCAGCCGAAGCGACCTGGACCTGGCGCCGCCGGCCTCGCGCATGGCCTCCACCGGAGGGGTGAGCGCCGCCCGGCGGGCCGGCAGCGCCGCCGCCGCGATGCTCACCAGGGTGCCCACCAGTAGCGAGATCACCACGGTGGCGGGGTCGAGCGGGATGCTGCCGGACAGGTTCATGCCGATCTGGGCGACCGCCATCCGCACGAGCGATACCAGGCCGAGGCCGGCGGCAATGCCGAGCGCGGAGCCGACCAGGCCCACCACCGCGGCCTGGATGAGGATGGAGGCGAACACCTGACCGGGCGAGGCGCCGACGGCGCGCAGGAGCGCGAACTCGCGCATCCGCTGCTGCACCGACATCGCGAAGGTATTGGAGATGATGAACGCGCCCACGAACAGGGAGATCCCGGCGAACACCAGCATGAACGTCTGCACGAAGCCGAGCATGTCGTTGATGTCTGCCGTGGCCTCGGTGCGCATAGCGGTGCCGGTGACGGTCTCGACGCCGGCCGCATCGGCGGCGGCCAGGGCCGCGCCGACCCTCCCGACCAGGATCTGCTCGTCCACCCCGGTGTCCCCGTAGACGTCGATACTCGCCACCAGGCCGTCGGGCGCATAGGCGGCGTTGGAGGTGGCGACGTCGAGGAAGACGATGGTGGCGCCGGCCATCGGCGCCCCGAGCGACACCTCTCCCACGACCGACACGGCCTGGACCTCACCGGCGAGCACCACCGAGGTCTCGTCGCCAACGGTCAGGCCCGACGACTCGAGGGTCGCCGATTCCAGCGCGATCTCCCCAGCGCCGACGGGTGAACGCCCGGCGACGATGTCGAGGGTGTCGTCGTCGGGGTGGAGAGCCATCCCGAAGGTGGGGGCCTGCGAGCTCACCACGGCCGTGCCGTCGGCGCCGACGAGCACGATGGGCCCGGAGACCGCCGGCAGGGCATGCCGCACACCGTCGACGGTGTTGAGGGTCCGGGCGAGATCGGCCGGGATGGCCTCGCGCACGTCACCGGCCGAGCTGCCGGCCTGGGCGGCACTGGCGGCGGGCTCGCTGCCGCGCACGTAGACATCCGCCTGCATCGAGCTGGCCACGATGCCGGAGAAGGTGGAGCCCATCATGGTGCGAAGCGACAGGGTGCCCGCCACGAAGGCGACCCCGAGGGTCACCGCCAGCAGCGACAACAGAAAGCGCACCAGGTGGGCGCGGATGCCGCGCAACGCGACCCGGGTCATCGCCGGGCGCCGTCGTGCTCGTGCTCGGTCTCGGTCTCGTCGCCCATCGACCGCATGACGTCGAGCACCGACGCCTGGGTGGGGTCGGTGAGTTCCTGCACGAGTCGGCCGTCGGCGAGGAACAGGACCCGGTGGGCGTAGGCCGCCGCCCGGGCGTCGTGGGTCACCATCACGACCGTCTGACCGAGGTCGTCGACCGACCCGCGCAGGAACCGCAACAGGTCACCGGCTGATTTCGAGTCGAGGTTGCCGGTGGGCTCGTCGGCGAACACCACGGCCGGCCGGGCCACCAGGGCTCGGGCGCAGGCCACCCGCTGCTGCTGGCCGCCGGAAAGTTCGCTGGGACGGTGGTGCAGGCGGTCCTCGAGCCCGACCGCCGCGACGATCGCGGCGAGATGCGCCCGGTCCACCGGGCGCCGGGCGATGTCCAGCGGCAGGGTGATGTTCTCGGCGGCGGTGAGGGTGGGAATCAGGTTGAACGATTGGAAGATGAAGCCGAGCCGGGTGCGGCGAAGCGCCGTCAGCTGCCGCTGCGACATGCGTCCCACGTTCATCTCGTCTACGATCACGGTGCCGGCGGTGACGGTGTCCAACCCCGCCATGCAGTGCATCAGCGACGACTTCCCCGACCCCGACGGGCCCATGATCGCGGTCAGTTCGCCCCGGGCGAAGTCCACGTCGATGCCGTCCAGGGCGCGCACCTCGGTCTCGCCGGTGCCGTAGGTCTTGACCAGGCCCCTGGCGTACGCGATCACGGATGCCGGCGGTGCGGTGAGCGAGCGCGCAGGGTGGTTCGAGGTGAGCGTATGGGCGGTCATGTACGGTCCTTCACGGTCGGAGCGCGGGCGCGCTGGGGTCGATCCCCAGTGTTGCCCTTCTCTTCGCATCGCGGCATCGGGACGAACCCTGACTCGACCCTGAGCGAACCCTGAGCGCCGCTCGCGGGCTAGCCAGGAAGGTCGTAGCGATGGCGGATGTGCCGGCGGTCGGCGCTGGCCTGCCAGAACTCGATCTCGGTGGGGCGCAGCGCGTAGAGCTGCCAGGCCGGGTTCGGTGCCGCATCGGCGGCCGGGCGTGCGGCCCAGTCCCGGGCGGATGAGTCGGCAGAGAGCTCGACGACCGGGCCGACCAGTCGCACCTGGCGGCCGAGCTGGGACCAGTAGAAGTTCATCGCCGCCTGCGGGTTGGCCGCCAGCTCGCGGCCCTTGCGGGAGGTGCGTGCGGTGGCGAACTGCCATCCGTCGTCGTCGAGGTCTTTGAGGATGAGCATCCGCGACGACGGCGCCCCGGCACCGGAGCCGGCGCTGGCCCCGACGGTGGCGAGGCTGAACGCGTGCGGCTGACGCACCCCGGCGGCGAGCGCCGCCTCGAACCAGCTGAGGAACAGCTCCACCGGGTCGGCCGGGGCGGTGGCCGGGTCGAATGCGGGCAGGTCGTCGGGGAAGTCGGGCAGGGCCCGCAGCCGCGCTCTCAAGGTGTCACTCACGTTCGCGAGCCTACCCATCCGCCGGCGAGCCGTGAGCAAAGCACCGAAAACTCGAGAATTCTGGGGCTTGACGCACGGTTCGCGAGTCCCGCGCGCCTAAACCCAGGCGCCCTCGAGGAGGGTCGCGTGCACGTGCAAGTCGGCGTCGAGCAGCACCAGGTCGGCGCGGAGGCCCAGCAGGATGCGGCCGCGGTCGACGAGGGCGAGCAGGTCGGCGGGATTCTGGGTGGCGGCCCGGATCGCGAGCGGCAACGGCACCCCCGCGGTGAACACGGCGTACTGCACCGCGTGGCTGAGGGTGAGGACACTGCCGGCGATGGTGCCGTCCATCAGCCGCGCCTGGCCGTCCACCACCCGCACATCCAGGGCGCCCAGTTTGTAGTCGCCGTCAGCGGCGCCGGCCGCGGCCATGGCATCCGTCACGAAAACCGGGCGGGCGGGACTCTCCGTGATCAGGCGTACGACGGCCGGGTGCAGGTGCACCCCGTCGGCGACCAGCTCGGCGAACACCGCGGGGTCGTCGAGCAGCGCCAGAGCGGCGCCCGGCGCGCGGTGGTGCAGCGGCCGCATGGCGTTGAAGACGTGGGTGCCCGCGGTTGCCCCGGCCGCGATCGCCGCCTGCGTGAGGTCGTAGTCCGCGTCGGTGTGGCCGACGGCGGCCACGGCGCCGTGCTCCACGATGCGCGCAACGGCGGCCAGGCCGCCCTCAAGCTCCGGGGCGATGGTGACCATGCGCACCGCGCCGCCGCCGGCCCCCATCAGCCGCTCGACGCTCGCCGGGTCCGGCAGCAGCAACAGGTGCTCGGCATGCGCGCCCCGGTGCGCGGGGCTCAGCCACGGGCCCTCCAGGTGGATGCCGGCCAGCAGCCCCTCGTGCACCAGCTCCGCGAGCGCCCGCACTAGGCACTCCATCTCGTCGATGGGCGCGGTCACCAGGCTGGCCATCATGGTGGTGGTCCCGTGGTCGCGGTGGGTCTGCGTGATCCGCCTCGCGACGACGGCGCTGTCCGCATCGTTGAAACTGACCCCGCCGCCACCGTGGTTGTGGGCGTCGATGAAGCCCGGCGCGAGCACCCCGGCCGGCAGCGAGACATCCGCGGACCGAGGTGGGTCGCCGGCTCCGCAGCCGACGATCAGGCCGCCGCGCACCTCGACCCAGCCGGGTGAGTACTCCCGGTCGGGCAGGATCACCGTGCCGGCGGCGAGAAGCAGCGGCGTGGCGGTGCCCGGTCCGGCATCGCCCGGCAGCACAGGTGCATGCTCTGCAGTGGCGGGTCGCGAAGTGAGCGGTGTCATGAACGGGTCTCCTGGGTTGTGATTGGCGGGCTGCGGGTCAGCCGCGGACGGTGAGGAAGGTGTCTCCGGCCGCGAGCTCCAGACCGGCGGCCACGGCGTCGGCCAGGGTGATGTTCTCCGCCTGGCGCTCCAGGATGATCACCGGCACGATCGGGTCGCGGCCGCTCGCGACGATGGCGGGAACGTCAAAGCTGACGATCACGTCACCGGCGGTGACGGTGTCGCCCTGCTGGGCGCGCAGGGTGAACCCCGCACCCTTCAGCTGCACGGTGTCGATACCGAGGTGCACGAGCACCCCGACGCCCTCGGGCGCCACGATCACATAGGCGTGCGGGAACACCTTGAGCAGTTTGCCGCTGATCGGCGCGATCGCGTCGACGACCTCGCGAGGAGGGTCGATCGCCCCGCCGGGCCCGACGATCGCCTGGGCGAAGGTGGGGTCGGGCACCAGGCCGAGCTCGACGGCCCGGCCGGGAACCGGCGCGAGCACGATCAAGGAGGCGACGCTCACCTGAGGTCCTCGATGTCGTCGGCGAGGTTCTCGGCCTCGGGGCCGACGATGACCTGCACGATGGTGCCGGACCTGAACACACCGTGCGCACCGGCGGCCTTGAGGGCGGGTTCGTCGACCAGCGTGGGGTCGGTCACTTCGGTGCGCAGCCGGGTGATGCACGCCTCGATGTCGACGACGTTGTCGGCGCCGCCGAGGCCGGCCAGGATCTGCTCTGCCTTGCTACTCATTAGTTACTCCTCGGAAATGTTTACGGATCTGTGGGATGGATCGGTCGACAAGGAGGCTCTCATCTGCGAGACGCCTGTGCGGGCCGGCCCTTGACAAACCGACCGCCGCACCTCCATTATCGAGTAATTGGACCGTACCAGTACGGACCACAAAGCGGAAGTGGTCCGGTTGGTTGTCAGCTGGATCACAGAAAGCACGCTCACCGAACGCCAACACCCCGGAAAGGTGATGAAGTCGTGACACACCTCGACGGCCCGGTCCTCGCCAACGGCGCCGTGCCCAAGCACGTGCAGTTGCGGTCCATCCTGCTCGAACGAGTCGAGACCACCCTGGCACCCCATGCCGCGATCCCGCCGGAGCGCAAGCTCATGACCAAGTACGGCGTGAGCCGGTCAACGGTGCGGGAGGCGATCCGCCAACTGGTCGACGAGGGCGTGCTGTACCGCATCCAGGGCAAGGGCACCTTCGTCGCCGGCGAGCGCGTGCAGAGCGACCTGCACCTCGCCTCGTTCACCGAAGACATGCGCCGGCGCGGCCTCGTGCCCGCCACCGTCGTGATGGGGTCCAGGTTGATCGATGCGCCCCTCGAGGTGCGTGCGGCGCTGGGCCTGAGGGCCGGGGCGCAGGTGCAGCAGGTCGAGCGCCTTCGGCTCGCCGGCGGCATCCCGATGGCCTTCGAACGCGGCTACTACCCCACCGGCCTGCTGCCCGACCTTGGCAGCCAGGACCTCACTCGCTCGCTCTACGCCACCTTCGCCACCGAGTACGGCCTGCGCATCGACCACGCCGAACAGACCGCGTGGGCCGAGACCGCGAATGCCGAACTCGCCGAACCACTCGGCATCGACGTGGGCGTTCCCCTTCTCGTCTTCCTCCGTACCTCGTCGGCGGGGTCCACCCCCGTTGAACACGTCACCTCGTGGTACCGGGGCGACCGCTACCAGATCCACATGACCCTCGACCTCAACCACGAACTGTAAGTCAGCCTGCTCCGCCCCACCCGGGTGGCCTGCCGAGCTCATCGGCAGCGCCAGCATGCCTTCCCGCAGCCTCTGACCCCACACCATTCACCCGTCCACAAGACACACCACGAGCACCACCACAGGAGGAATCCATGTCCAGCACCACCGTTGATGCCGGAACGGGACGAAAAGTCCCGGGCCTCGCCCAACTCCAGCGCGTCGGTCGCAGCCTCATGCTGCCCATCGCCGCCCTGCCCGCCGCCGGCCTGTTACTGCGTCTGGGCCAACCCGACCTGTTGGGCGCCATCCCTGGTTTCGAAACCGGCGCTGCGGTGATCGGAGCTGCCGGCGGCGCACTGTTCGACAACCTCGCGCTGCTCTTCGCGCTCGGTGTGGCGATCGGCTACGCCAAGAAAGCGGATGGCTCAACAGCCCTGGCCGCCGTGGTGGGCTACCTCGTTTTCACGAACGTCGGCAAGGCCATGTCGCCCTTCGTCATGGGCCTGCCCGCCAAGGGCGCCGAACAGGTGCTGGTTGACTACAACGTCCTCGCCGGTGTCCTCATGGGCGTCGTCTCCGCGGTGCTGTGGCAGAAATACCACCGCATCAAACTGCCCAGCTATCTGGCCTTCTTCGGCGGACGCCGGTTCGTACCGATCGTCACCGCCGTTGTGGCCCTGGTGCTCGGTGTCCTGCTCAGCTTCCTCTACCCGGCGTTCAGCGGCGGCCTGACCAACTTCGGCTCGTTCGTCAGCTCGAATGACGTCTGGGGCGGGTTCCTCTACGGCACCTCCAACCGGCTGCTCATCCCGGTGGGCCTGCACCACATCCTCAACTCCGTGATGTGGTTCGTACTGGGCGATTACAACGGCGCCACCGGCGACCTGCACCGCTTCTTCGCCGGCGATCCCACGGCCGGCTCCTTCATGACCGGGTTCTTCCCGATCATGATGTTCGCCCTCCCCGCCGGCGCCCTGGCCATCTGGCACGAGGCCAAGAAGTCGCAGAAGAAGATCGTCGGTGGCATCATGCTCTCCGGCGCCCTCACCGCCATGCTCACTGGTGTCACCGAGCCGCTCGAATTCTCGTTCATGTTCGTCGCCTTCCCGCTCTACGCCATCCACGCCGTGCTTACGGGCACCTCGCTCGCCCTGGTCAACTTCCTGGGCATTCGCGACGGCTTCACCTTCAGTGCCGGCGCGTTCGACTACATCCTCAACTTCGGCCTGGCCGAAAAACCGCTGCTGCTTATCCCCATCGGGTTGGCCTACGCGGCGCTCTATTACTTCCTGTTCCGGTTCGTCATCCGCCGCTGGAACCTGAAGACGCCGGGCCGCGGCGACGACATCGTGGAGGAGGGAGCCCCCGACTCCACCTCGAAGACCGCGGTCTAGCCCGCCCGGCCGGTGTCGCGAGCAGCGCTCGCGGCACCGGTCGGCACCATCGTTTCTCGCACCATCCACCATTTTCAAATCGCACCTGGAGCATCCCTTGGCTGAAGTAGTCGTCCTCGAATCCGAGACCAACGCCGGCATCATCGCCGCCGCATCGATCAGAGCACTGATCAGCCAGAAACCGGATGCCGTCCTCGGCCTGGCCACCGGCTCCACGCCGATGTCGCTGTACAGCGCCCTCGCCGAGTCGCTGCGGAGCGACCCGCTGGACGTGAGCCGGGTGCGCGGTTTCGCGCTCGACGAGTACGTGGGCCTGCCCAGCGGACACCCGGAGAGCTACCGGGCCGTCATCACCCGTGACGCTGTGCTGCCCCTGGGTCTCACCCCCGGCAACATCCGGGTGCCAAATGGCGACCTGGCCACCCTCGAGTCCGCGGGCAGCGAGTACGAGGCCGCCATCCGCGCTGCCGGCGGCGTCGACGTGCAGATCCTCGGCATCGGCCGCACCGGTCACGTGGGCTTCAACGAGCCCGGCTCCTCGTTCGCCTCGCTGACCAGGGTCAAGACCCTCACCGAGAAGACCCGGATCGACAACGCCAGGTTCTTCAGCTCCCCTGACGATGTTCCCGTCCACTGCATCACCCAGGGCCTGGGCACCATCCGCCGGGCACGGCACCTGATCCTGCTGGCTTTCGGCGAGGAGAAGGCCGAGGCCATTGCCGCGGCGGTGGAGGGTCCGGTCACCTCCAGCAGCCCGGGCTCCGTCATCCAGCTGCACCCGCACGTCACCGTGCTCGTCGATGAGGCCGCGGCCTCCCGCCTGGCCAACCTCGACTACTACCGGTACACCTACGCGAACAAGCCGGCCTGGCAGGTCATCTAACCGGCCACCAGGCCGAGCAGCGCCGCGACGACGGCGGCCGCACCGAGCAGCATCACCACGCCGTACCCGCAGGTGCTGAGCAGGGCCTGGCCCCGCACGCCGATCCGGCCGCCGGCGAAGGCCCCCACCGCGACCAGAATCAGTTGCCAGGCCAGGGAGGCCACCAGGGCGCCGGCCACGAACACGGCCGGCGCCCGGTGCAGGCCGAGGGACGGCGGCAACGCCGCCGTGAGCGCTCCGAAGTAGAGCAGCGTCGCCGGGTTGATCGCGGTGAGCCCGGCGAACGTCGCAAAGACCCGGCCCGGCGACGGCGGTCGCGGCTTGTCGCGCGGCACGGTCGCCGCGGGCCGGCGGCGCAGCCCGAGACCACCCAGCAGCAGGAGGATCAGCCCGGCGCCCACGGCCGGCGCCGCTCCCCACGAGGCGAAAACCGGTGCGGCGGCCGCACCGATCGCCAACGCGGCCACGCAGTAGAGTCCGTCTACCAGAGCCACCGCCAGCGCGGCCACGGCCCCGGCGCCGAAGCCGCCCGCCAGAGCCTCCCACATCAGGAGCACGCCGATGGCGCCGAGCGGCACGGCCACGCCCCACCCGGCCAGCAATCCGCCGACGAACAGTGGCCCCAGCTCGATCTCCATGCCCACGATCCTGCCTCGCCGCCGACCCGGCCCCTAGATTTTCGCGGCGGCACGGCTACAATCGCGGCATGGACGACCTCGACGGCGAAATCATCGGCATTCTGCGCACCGATGGGCGCATTTCTTTCAGTGCTCTCGGGGCCGCGGTGGGGCTGAGCACGAACGCGGCTGCCGCGCGGGTGCGGAAACTCGAATCGACCGGGGTCATCGTGGGATATCGGGCCGTGCTGGCCGATGACGCCCCGCTGGGTCCACTCGGGCTGGAGGCCTTCATCGACGTGCGGCTCCGCGCCGACGCGGACTCCGACTCCTTCCTCCTCGCCGCGCTGGCCGAGCCGGAGGTGCGCGACGCCGCGCATGTGACAGGTCCGTATGATTACCTGCTGCACGTCTGGGTCAACGACACCACGCACCTGAACGAGTTGCTGCACCGCCTGAAAAAGCAGGCCGGGGCCGGCCAGACCCAAACCCGGCTCGCCCTGCGCCCACCCGCCACCGCCAGGGAATGACCCGCGCCGGGCGCCGCTTCGGCTAAAATCGGCCGGTGCCCACGTCCCTACGCCAGTCCCCCGGAGCCCGGGTCGGCCTGTCGATCGCCGTGGCCACCGGCCTGTACGGCGTCTCGTTCGGCGCCCTGTCCGTCGCGTCCGGGTTGACCGTGTGGCAGACCCAGGCGCTGAGCCTGCTGCTGTTCTCCGGCGGCTCGCAGTTCGCGTTCATCGGGGTCATCGCCGGTGGCGGCACGCCGGTGGCCGCCGCGAGCGCGGCGGCGCTGCTGGGCATCCGCAACGCCGTGTACGGGATGCAGATGAACGTGCTTCTGCATCCGCGCGGATGGCGGCGATTCGCGGCCGCCCAGGTGACCATCGACGAGTCGCTGGCCACGAGCACCGGTCAGACCGACCCTCTCGAGCAGAGGCGCGGCTTCTGGGTGGCCGGGATCGGCATCTTCGTATTGTGGAACCTGTTCACCCTGGTCGGGTCCCTGGCCGGTGACGCGCTGGGCGACCCCAAGCAGTGGGGTTTGGACGGTGCAGCCGTCGCCGCGTTCCTGGCGCTGCTCTGGCCGCGGCTGCGGTCCAGGGACGCCGGCGCGATCGCCGCGGCCTGCGCGCTCGCCACGATCCTTGCCGTGCCGTTCGTGCCGCCGGGCGTGCCGATTCTGGTGGCGGCCGTCGTGGCTGCCGCGGTCGGCTGGTTCGGGTACCGGGCCGGACCCGACGGTGAGGGCCTGGAACCCGACATCGACCCGTATCCCGACACCGTGCAGACCGACCGGACGGACCCCTCGTGACCCTGTGGTTCTGGATCGTCGTCGCCTGCGTCGTGGGCTTTCTCACCAAGCTCCTCGGCTATCTTGTGCCGAAGAAGTGGCTGGCGAATCCTCGGGTGGCCCGGGTCGCCGGCACCCTCACCATCGGCCTGTTGGCCTCCCTCACCGTCGCCAACTCGGTGGCGACCGGGCAACAGCTGGTGCTCGACGCCAGGCTGGGGGCCCTGGTGGCCGCCGCCGTGGCCCTGTGGCTGAAGGCGCCGTTCCTCGTCGTGGTGATCGTGGGTGCGGCAGCGGCGGCCGGGCTCCGGCTGCTCGGCCTGCCGTAGTCCTGGGCGGGATCGGCCCCGCCCGTGTGCTAGTGTAGGAAGTTGCGCGTCGATCCTTACCACGATCCGACCACTCCGCTGCCCCAATCCATGGCCGGAGTCACGCACCGCTCGAACGGGTACTACCCGCTCGGACGCACTCGACCGGGACTTACGGTCGATCACCTACGCTGTTCGAATTTCGGCGCACGCAATGCTGCGCGCCGCCTTCACACGTCATAACGAAAAGTACGATTCATGTTCACAACCACTCATACCCTCGACCACGCCACGGACGCCATCGACACCCTGTCGCCGGAACACCGCCAGGCGATTCACCTCGCCTACTACTCGGGCTTCAGCAACAATCAGGTCGCCGACCTGCTCGGCGTGAGCGTCGACGTCGCCGATTCCCGTCTGAGCGAGGGCCTCACGCACCTGCGTTCGGCCCTGCGCGTCGCCGCCTGACTACTACCGGGAGTCGGGCAATCCTTGTCCTGACACCCTCGGAAGGAACCGACAATGTTTCTCCTCTTCGGCATCAATGCCTCGCAGAAGGTCATCAACGTCGTCACGTTCGTCTGCGCATTCTGCGGGGAGCGAGCGCCGCAAAATGTCGTGAAGTCTGCGAACCGGTTCACGGTGTTTTTTCTGCCGCTGTTCTCGTTCTCCACCAAGTATTCCAACGAGTGCACGAACTGTGGTGGACAGACCCGCCTCAGCGCCGACCAGGCGCGACATTCACTGGACTGGGTGCAGTCCCGCATGTCTTCCTAGACGCTGCGACAGGCGCTCCGGGCGCCTCGAGACCGGTGCGCCACCTCCTCGTCGCTCTCGGCTACGGTCACCTCTTCTAGTCCGCGCAACTGTTGCCCATCCGGGCACTTGCGCCCGGTACACCGGCAACAGTTGTCGGCGGGCTTCGGCTGCTGCAGAGCCGGCTACGGGGTTGATCGCTTCTCGAACACCCACAGGCCGTTCGTGGCCGGGAACCACGGCCGGTCGCCGCTTGTGACTCTGAGGCAAGAGAGGGCGTCGACGTATCCCTGCTGGGTGACCGCCTCGCTGTGCACGAGATCGAAGCCCAGGTTCCCTGCGTATTGGCTGTACCCGCCCAGAGTGAAGAGCTGATAACGCTCCAGGGCTTCCCGCGGGAAGGTCTCGATGCCCCAGGTGAGCGTGAGCAGAAACTCGGCGACGGCATGCCGGGTGCCGGTCAGGCTCCGCCCGCGCAGGTGCAGCGCCCGCAACAACGGGTGCGGGCTGCGCCGCAGGTAATCGTGGAACGCCTCGACGTCCTCGTCGGACAATCCGTCCACGGTCGCCAGCTCCGTGGGCCGTTCCGGCATGACACCGTCGCGGATGATCAAGCGGCCCCGACCGCGCAGGCTCTCGCGGCACCGGGTCACGGTGAGTGCCAGCGCGTCGTACCCGCGCAGGATTGGCTCGGTATTCGGCGACGTTCCGTAGGAGTAGACCTCATGCAGCAGGGCGCTCACGACGATCGTGTCGAACGGCTCGTCGAAGAGCTGCGGCACCTGCTCGGCGTAGCCGCGCCGCACCTCGTGCAACATCCCGAGCGCAGTCAGCCTGGTGATGGCGTCCGGCGCGGCGTCCAGGGCGGATGTCCGGAAGCCGGCACCCGCGATCGCGGCGGTGAGCTCGCCACCGCCGGCTCCGACATCCAGCACCAGGGGGCCACGCAGGTGCGGCAGCACCATCCGCGCCTTGTCGCCGAGCGAGGAGCCCATCCGGTCGAAATAGCGAGGCTCCAGCGCAACTGTCGGCATGGGTAGGCGTGCTCCTCGCGGGCGGTGGTCGGGAAGGCTCAAGGCTAGCGAAAACGACGGGTCGACGTCCGGCTCCGGCGCGTCCCGGGCCGGCTCGCCACCCGCCGGGCGAACACGGAGTGGAGTCAACTGTGAAACCGACCGTCCGGACGGTCTTTCTTGATACGATGTTCGCATGGATCGCAAAGCACTCATTCTCGGCGCCGCCCGACAGCTCACACTAGATCGCGGAGTCGTCCCCTCGCTGAACGAGACGGCGAGCAAGGCCGGCGTGTCGAAGGGTGGCCTCCTGCATCACTTCCCCTCCCGGGCGGCGCTTGTGCAGGGACTTGCTGTGGCTGCCCTTGCGCAAATCGACGCCATAATGGTCGCCGCATCGACGGAGGGCCGAGCGGCGGAGACGTGGTTGCGAATCTCGGTGCCGGCCGGGGAGGACGTGGCGTTGTTCCGGGCGTTGGCCATCGCGCACCGTGCGGTCGAGACGCCCGGCGACGACGTCGCGGCCGCATCGCGGGAGGCGATCGCGCGGTGGGAGTCGATGATCCAGGACGACACGGGAGACGCAACTCGAGCGCGGATCATCCGTCTAGTCGGAGACGGACTCGCCGCGAACGTCGTCGCCGGCATCGAAACCGCCCCCACGGAGGCGGAGCTCGACGCCCTGATCGACGTCCTCGTACGCGGTCCGGGGCCGGACAGGCGGTGAGCGCGCCTCTTCTGCTCGCGATCGCCGGGCTCGCGGTGCTGGACTCGTTCAACCCGGCCACGATCGTCGCAGTGACTCTGATCCTCCTTGCCGCCCCCCGGCGCCCCGTGCTGACGGCGCTGGTGACGGTGCTCGGTGCAGCACTCACCGTGTTCGGCGCCGGCGCTGCTCTGTTCCTCGGCGCGGGCGCAGCTGCCGGAGCGGTCGACGGCATCGTACAGGGCATCCGATACGTCGCCTTCGCCGCCGCAGGCCTCGTGCTGATCCTCGCCGGCATCCGGCGGTTCCGCACCAGACCCCGCACTCCCATCGCACTGCCCGCTTGGTTCACGCCCTGGACGGCGCTTCCGTTCGGCGCGCTTCTGACCGGCGCCGACCTGCCCAACGCGTTTCCGTACTTCATCGCGATCGAACGCCTCCTCAACGCCGGTGTCACTACCGGGGCAGGGCTGCTGATCCTCGCTGGCTACGCCGTGATCTACTGCCTCCCCTGCCTCGTGCTTCTCACCGTGGGCATCCTCTCCCGCCGGCGGACGCACGCTTTGCTGTCCCGCATCACCACGCGCCTGGGCACCGGTGACGTCACGGCATCGCCGGTGATAGCAGTCGCGTTGATTCTGCTCGGCGGGATGGTCGCCTCGCTGCCCTTCTGGGCGCTGCGCTGAACGTAGCGTCGATCCAGATCTCTTCGATGATGACCTGGACGCCGTCTCGGTAGCTCTCGATAACGCAGAACGAATTTCAGCAGTGTCCGATCTGCGGCCGACTCATCGAGCGACTCCCCCGTGATCGTGAACTACTGGGCAACATCCTCGAGGAGGATCGCGAGCTCGTCGAGTTCGACGTCCCAGCCCTCTCGGTTCTGCTCGAGACGTTCGCGACGGTAGCGGGTACCGCCGGGGAGCGTATCGAAGCCCGATTCGATCACCGTGACATCCGTCCCGGTACCAGCATCGGCGATGGTGAAGCGCACGTGCGTCGAGTACTCGTCGAGCTTTTCGGCGGGGATTCCGGACCAACGGAAGCCGAACGAGTCGTCGGGCACCACCTCGGTGATTTCGATCGGGAAGCTGCCGTAGTCATCCCAGTCGATGCTGCCGGTAGCGCCGGGCTCGAGCGCGGCGAACATCACACCGTCTCCGAACCACTGGACCATCACCTCGGGGTCGGTCAGCGCCATCCAGACGCGCGCGCGCGAAGCCTCGATGTGGACGGTGCGGGTCACGGTGTGGCCCTTGATTCTTGCGTGATCAGACACGGTGTTTCCTTCACGTTCGAGCTGAGCGCGACGGGACATTGCCCGCCGAGCGGCGCGTGAACCAGTTCCGCAAACGCGCCTCATCGAGCGTACCCATGATTGCGAACCTGTTCACGGGCGAGAGAACCGCGCGAGCTCGATCAGTTGTGGGATTTCCGTGGGGTGTGACCGCGTCCGGGGACAAAAAAACCCCGTGATCACAAGGATCAACGGGGTTTTTCGTGGCGGTACCGGTGGGATTTGAACCCACGGTGGAGTCTCCCCCACACAACTTTTCGAGAGTTGCACCTTCGGCCGCTCGGACACGGTACCGAGAGCGATTGTAGTTGAGAGGAGGGGTCCGGCGCCAATCCGGGCAATTGTCAGAGGCCGGCGGTACTCTCGCGGGGTGACAAACGACAGTTCCACTCCCCGCACTCTTGCCCTCGCCGCCGGCGCCCTGGCCACCACCGCCGGCATCACAGCGGTGGCGGTCGCCAACTACAGGCGCTTCAAGCTGCACCTGGCCGCCAACGCCGCCGAGCTCAACGAGACCTTGCCGATCAATTCGCTCTGGTGGCGCACCCACGCCAAGGAGAAGGGCGACCTGCTTTACGTGGCCATCGGTGACAGTGCCGCGCAGGGCATCGGCGCCAGCGCGCCCAACCGTGGTTATGTCGGCATCCTGGCCGACCACATCCGTCTGGCCACAGGCCGCACCCTGCGGGTGATCAACCTCAGTGTCTCAGGGGCCACCGTGGAGCTGGCCGTGCGCGACCAGCTGCCGCGGTTCGCCAAGCTGCAGCCCGACTTCGTCACCGTCGCCATCGGCGCCAACGACATCGCCCAGTGGGATGCGGAACGCTTCGAATCCGGCATTCGCACAGTGTTCGCGGCCCTGCCGCCGCACGCGCTCGTGGCCGACCTGCCGTGCTTCCACCTGCCCCACAACGAACGCAAGGTGGCCGTGGCCAACCAGATCGTGCGCGACGTGGCCGCCGAGCACGGCCTCACCGTCGTGCCGCTGCACGCCACCACCAAACGACAGGGCTGGCGGAGCGTGCTGACGCAGGTGGCCAACGATATGTTCCACCCGAACGACCGCGGCTACCGCACCTGGGCGGAGGCCTTTCTGCCCCTGCTCAGCTCGGCCGTGGCCCGACGGGTCCCCCAGGAGGCCCTGACCGAGTGAGGCGTGTCGGCGGCCGCGGCTAGGCTCGCAGCATGGCTAAACCCGTCTCCAACTTCCGCTGCACCGAGTGTGGTTGGACCACCCTGAAATGGGCGGGCCGCTGCGGCGAATGCCAGCAATGGGGCACCGTGGTGGAAACCGCGGAGAAGACTGGCATCAGCCGGTCGGTCGCTCCCTCCGTTGTGAGCGGCACCGGCGTAGCCCGGCCGATCACCCACGTCGACACGACGGCGGTAGCGCACTGGCCCACCGGCATCAACGAGTTCGACAGGGTCCTCGGCGGCGGCATCGTGCCCGGCTCGGTGATCCTGCTTAGCGGCGAGCCCGGGGTGGGCAAGTCCACCCTGCTGCTCGAGGTGGCGTCCAAGGCGGCCGTAGCCAAGTCCCGGGTGCTCTACGTCAGTGCCGAGGAATCGGTGGCGCAGGTGCGCCTGCGCGCCGAACGCACCGGGGCACTGCAGCCGGAACTCTTCATCGCCGCCGAGACCGATCTGGCCACCATCCTCGGCCAGATCGACGCGGTCAAACCCGATTTGGTGATCATCGACTCCGTGCAGACGGTGTCCAGTTCCCTCAACGACGGCCAGGCCGGGCAGCCCGGCCAGGTGCGCGAGGTGGCGTCCACCCTCATCCGGCTCGCCAAGGACCGCAACCTGCCCGTGCTGCTGGTGGGGCACGTCACCAAGGACGGCACCATTGCCGGCCCGCGGCTGCTGGAACACCTGGTGGATGTGGTTTGTCAGTTCGAGGGCGACAGGCATACTGCGCTGCGGTTCGTGCGGGCCCTCAAGAACCGCTTCGGCTCCACCGACGAAGTGGGCTGTTTTGAAATGACCGGTGACGGCATCAGCGAGGTCGCTGACCCGAGCGGGCTGTTCCTCAGCCGCGGCACCGCCGCGGTCTCCGGCACCTGTGTGACCGTGGCGATGGAGGGACGTCGCGCCCTGCCGGTGGAGGTGCAGGCGCTCGTGATCGACACCGCCATGCCCAACCCGCGCCGGGTGACCAACGGCGTGGACGGCTCCCGCGTGGCGATGCTGCTGGCGGTGCTGGAGAAGCGGGCGGGCTATCCGCTCTCGAAAAAGGACGTGTACGTTTCCACGGTGGGCGGGGTACGGCTGGTGGAACCGGCCGCGGACCTGGCCATCGCGATCGCGGTCGCATCGGCGCTCAAGGACGAACCCATAGCGCACACCGTGGTGGCGTTTGGCGAGATCAGCCTGGCCGGTGAAATCCGTCCGGTGTCCGCGGCCAAGCAGCGCGCCGCCGAGGCCGCCCGGATGGGCTTCAGCACCCGTATCGACGCGTCCAGCAGCACCGTGCAGACCGCGGTGAACCGGGCGCTGGGCACGGGTATTTCCCGGCGCGACGCCGAGCTGGACGACGCGTTCCGGTAGCGGGTCGGGTCAGTCCGTCGACGGCTCGATCGGTCCGAGTGCGCGCAGCAGGTCAGCCGGAGCCGACTGCATCACGGCGGGGCCGGCCACGTCGAAGAAGACCATCTCCAGCGTCTCGCTGTGCACGGTGAGGAACTCCCGCAGCCACTGCCCGTCGGCCACCATCACCTGCGGATCGACCTCGTCGGGGATCATCCGGGCGTAGTTCTCGCCGGAGGAGAAGAGCAGCAGGGTGCGCTTGTCGCTGCCCTCCCGACCGAACACCCGCACCTGCTCGGCGGAGCCCTTGACCACGAGCAACGGCGCGATCACTACATCGTTGCGGAGCGCGTACGCCACCGCCGCGACATCCTGCTTGGCCAGGGCGCTGGCCAGGGCATCCGATCGGGTATCTGAAGTCGCGTCTGTCACGTGCTCCATTCAATCATTCACGGCCGGAGCGGGGCCACTCGAGGCCTCAGCCCGGAGCGAACACCGCGGGCTGGCGGTCAGTTGAGCAGGAACTGGGTGGGGCCGGCCGATTCGACGCCGCCCACGCTCACAGAGAGGTAGTACGACGCGCCCTCGCCGGGCACGGGCTCCCGGTCGATGATCTCGCAGGTCTCCGGGCTGGAGCGGGTACGGTCCCAGGTGAGCGGCGTCTTGGTGCTCACCGCGACGCCTGGCTGCAGGGTGACCTCGGCGTCTGCCGGGTCGGACTGGCAGTCGGTGGAGGACCAGTACACGTCGGCGCCGCTGGTGATCGTGAACACCTGCGTGGCGGTGCCGGCGTTCAGGGTGCAGGGTGTGCTGCCGGTGTTGGTCACGCTCAGGGAGAGCTCGGGTTCGTCGCCCGCGTCGTAGGCGTCCTGGTCGGTGATCGCCTCGACCTGCACGGCCGCCGGGTCGCACGCCGCCCCGGCGGCGCCGGGGGCGGCCGGGTCGGCGGTAATTGCCGGATCGGCCGCGTTTCCGGTCGGCGTCGGCGCCGCCGTCGATGCCGGGTCACTGCCGCCGCCGGGGCGCACGACGATCAGGATGACGATCAGGAGCACGGCGAGCACACCGAGGCCGACCACCAAACGACGGCGCCGGTAGACGGTGCTGGCCTGGGGGCCGACGGGATGCTTGATCGTCGACATGGTCCAAGGC
The DNA here is from genome assembly GCF_002205495.2 of Cryobacterium sp. LW097. Classification (GTDB taxonomy): domain Bacteria; phylum Actinomycetota; class Actinomycetes; order Actinomycetales; family Microbacteriaceae; genus Cryobacterium; species Cryobacterium zongtaii. The sequence goes on from NZ_CP021992.1 coordinate 3,198,786, forward strand.
TAGCGAGGTCTACCGGCGCCGCCGGTAATGCTCTGCGTGTCGGTTACGAATCCATCGAAACCCGGCGACGACTCACCAGAACCGCACCGAGCAGCAGCATCAGCGCGCCGCCGGCCAGCCACGGGCTGGCGTCCAGTCCGGTCTGGGCGAGTGTCGCGGCCGGGGTGACGCCGGTGACGGTGATCTCGGTCCAGCCGATCACGGCGCCCGCGGCGTCCTGCACGATGATGCTGTGCGTACCAGCGGCGAGGCCGGCCGGCACCACCGCGGCGACGGTGCCCGCGGCGCTGACCCGCTGCCAGCCGCCCAGGTTGATCGGCGTGGAGCGAACCCAGACGGAGACGTACTGACCGGCGAACGCGGTTCCGACGCCGATGGTGAGCTTGTCACCGGCGGCCACCGTGGAGTCATTGACCGTGATCTTGTTCTGCAGGGCCTTGGTCAGAGCGGACTCCGCCGCGGCCGTCGGTGCGCTCGTGGGAGCGGACGATCCGGTCTGGGGAAGCTCGGTGGGGGCGGGGGTCGGAGCCGTCGTCGGAACCGGGGTCGGAGCCGTCGTCGGCACCGGGGTCGGCTCGGGCGTCGGGACCGGGGTCGGCTCGGTCGTCGGCACCGGGGTCGGCTCGGTCGTCGGCACCGGGGTCGGCTCGGGCGTCGGGACCGGGGTCGGCTCCGTCACCGGAACGGTGACGGCCAGGGGCACCCGCACCGTGGTGCCGGATTCCTTGGCCATGAGGGTGATCTCACTGGCGGCCGCGGCGTCGGTGGGCACTGTGACGGTGACCGTTGCGGCGCCGGTGGCGTCGACGGATGCCGGAGCGAAGACCGTCTTGCTGCCAGCCCAGGTGACGGCGAGTTCGGTGTTCTTCGGGGCACCTGTGGAGGTCAGGTTGAGCTGCGACACGGTGAAGCTCACGGTGTCACCGGGCTTGACCGCCGTGCTCGGCACCCCGGTCACGGAAGCCTGGTTGGCGGCGAATGACGGCGACAGCGGGCTGTTGGCCGTGATGTAGGACATCCAGGCGTCGCGGTCGACGAGGGCAGAGTCGGTGGTGCCGGTGCCCTCGGTGAAGACGCGGAAGTTGTCTCCACCGGTGAGCAGGAAGTTGAACGAGCCGATGGTGTAGCCGGCGGCCGGGTCGATGGGCTTCCCGTCGACCCAGATGCCGGTGATCCGGTCGCTCTCTGGACGGGTCGCGTCGAACGTGTAGTTCACATTGTCAGAGAGACCCAGCTGCAGGTAGGGGCGGCTGGGCACGGCGCCCTTGCTGTCGCGCTGCCACTGCTGTTCCAGGGCGATCTTGAACTGGGCTCCGGTGAGGGTGGTGGTCCACAGGTTGTTCGCGAACGGCAGAACGGCGTTTGCTTCCGAGACGCTCACGTCGGTGTCCGGTGTGGTCAGGAGGTCCTTGCGCAGTCCACCGGGGTTGACGACACCGATATCAGCGCCGCCCTTCTTCTCGTCGGACAAAGTCGCGAGCAGTGCGTTGGCCACCAAGGTGCCCATGGTCGACGGGGCGGCCCGGTCCTCGACAACGGGGGTCGCTCCGCCGATGGAGGCGCGGGTGATCGGCGCAGAGATGGTGCCGACACTCACGCTGCCTGTGACGGCCGCCTTGGCGATGGCCGCGTCGGTGATGTTCTTGACGGTGGCGACCCTGGGGAATGCGCTGACCAGAGCGGCGTCGGCGGCCGTGCTGCGCTTGACGTTCTGGTTCGTGACCGTGGTGGTGGCCCCAGTGACGGTGTCGTAACTGAGCACAACTTGGCCGATGTTCTCACCATAGTTACCGGTCTGCAGCACCGGGCGGGTCACGCCCGTCGCGGCACCGGGGACCTGGGCGTTCCAGGCGTACAGCTTGTGGGTGTGGCCGGTGAAGATGGCGTCCACCGCCGCTGAGGTCTTCGTGACGATCTTGGCGAAGGCGCTGCCGGTGAGGGCCAGCTCCTGCTCGAGGGTGGCGTTCTCCACGGTGCCGGCACCGGCGCCCTCGTGGTACTCGGCAATGATGACGTCGGCCTCGCCGTTGGCGTCGTCGCCGTCGGTGAGCTGGCCGGCGACCCGGTTGACCGCGTCGACAGGGTCACCGAAGCTGACGGATGCGATGCCGTTGGGCGAGACCAGGGTGGGGGTTTCCTCGGTCACGGTACCGATCACTGCAACAGTGACGCCCTGCACCTCGCGGAGCGCGTACTCCTGGAGAGCGGGCGTCTGGGTGCCCACCTTGTAGACGTTGGCACCGAGGTAGTCGAAGTTGGCTTTCTCCGAGACCCGACCGGTGAGGTCGTCCATGCCCTGGTCGAATTCGTGGTTGCCGACCGCGGAGGCTGACAGCTCGAGGGCGTTCAGTACGTCCAAGGTCGGGGTGTCCTGCTGCGACGCCGACTCGTAGGGCGAGGCGCCGATGTTGTCTCCGTCGGAGAGGAACAGGGTGCTCTCGGGGTGCTGGGCGCGCAGGGTCTCCACGGTCCCGGCAAATTTCACGGTGTTGGCATCGATTCGCCCGTGGAAGTCGTTGATGTTCAGCAGGTTCAGCTGCACCGGGAGCGGGGCCGCGACGGCCGGGACGGCAACGACGGGCGCGCCCACCAGGCACGCTCCGATCACTGCAGCGAAGGCCAGCCGGAGCGGGCGGGACGGGTTGAGCGACATTGTTCTCCTCGAAAGTGGTGCCGTGGGGTGACGGGGATGCAGATGAAGGGCCGGTGTGGCGCGCGTGAAAATCGGCGACAACAGCGGACGGACTGACTGTGGGGGCAGCCTAACGACGCCGGATGTCCGGCGGGTTACGGCGAGGCAACGTGCTCAGATGAGCACAGGAGGGCAGACGAGGCCAACTTCTGAGCGGTGGGGAGCGGGCGTCCCCCGGCTGGGGGATGCCCGCTTGCGCCGGCCGGTTAGGCGCTCGGCAGGGTGGAGCGGCGACGACGGGCGAGCAGCGCGCCGAGCAGCAGCAGGAGCAGGGCCCCGGCCAGCAGTGGGGCGCTCTCCACACCCGTGCTGGCGAGGGTGCCGGCCGCCGCAGAACCGGGGGCGACGATCGTGATCTCGGTCCAGCCGATGACCGCGCCCGCTGCATCCTGCAGGATGATGCGGTGCGTGCCAGCGGCCAGGTCCGTCGGCAGCGCCGTGGTCACGGTGCCCGCAGCGCTGACCTGCAGCCAGCCACCCAGGTTGACCGGGGTGGAGCGCACCCAGGCCGACACGAAGTCACCGGTATACGCGGCACCGGCCGTGATGGTGATCGCCGAGCCGGCCGAGTAGCGCGACGCGTTGGTGCTGATCTTGTCGCGCAGGGCGGCAGTGAGGGCACTCTCCGGCGCCGCGGTCGCGGCAAGGGTCGGTGCGGTGGCCGCTGGGACCGTGGGCGTCGACGTGGGTTCGGTCGTCGGGACAGGGGTCGGCGCCGTCGTGGGAACCGGGGTGGGCTCGGTCGTGGGAACCGGGGTGGGCTCGGTCGTCGGGACCGGGGTAGGCTCCGTCGGACTGGCCAGGTTCAGGCCCAGGATCGCCGGGTCGTGGTCCGAGGACCTGAAGGCGTCTGCGACATAGAAGTCGGTCACGTTGTTGTTGTACCGGCTGTATTCCAGCGCCACGGATTCGACCGAGTTGATGTTCCAGACGTCCACATCGGTCACGACGGCATCCGCTTCGGGGGAAGCGAAGACGTGGTCGAGCGAACCGACCGACCCGCCGAACGCGTAGGTGTACTCGCCGCTCTTCGCTTCCTGGTTCAGGTAGCCGGCGTCGGTGATCACCTTGATCGGGTCTTCCTGGTCGTAGGCGTTGAAGTCGCCGGTGAGGAACACCCTGTCGATGCCGGACTGAGCCGACATCGTGTCGGCGAACGCGACAAGCGCGGTCGCCTGGTTGACGCGGGAGGCGTTCGAGGCGCCCTGACCGTCGCCCATGTCGGCGTCCACGCCGGTGCCCGACCCCTTGGACTTGAAGTGGTTGACGATCGTGAGGAAGCGGCTGTCGGTATCGCCGACCAGCTGGAAGGCCTGGGCGAGCGGCTGGCGGGCGTTGCTGAACGCGGCGGATCCGGTGAGGATCGTGGATCCGCCCACGGTTTCAACAGCTGCCTTCTGGTAGATGAAGGCGGTGCGGATGACGTCTTCGTTGGCCGGCAGCGCGGCCGGGGACGGCACGAACGCCCAGGCATCCTGGCCGAGGTCGGCGTTCAACGCGGCGACCAGGGTGGCCAGGGCGGTGTCCCGGTTGGCGCCGAAGACTGCCGAGTTCTCGATTTCTTCGAGTGAGATGACCTGCGCGTCGAGGGCGTTGATGGCCGCGACAATCTTGGCCTGCTGGCGCAGGAAGTTCGCCTGGTCCGCCGCCCCGCGGGCGTCGCATCCGCCGCTGACGGTGATCTTGGCGCCGGCACGGTCGGTGTAGTACTGGCACCCGGTGAGGGTGTCGCCGGTGGTGGAGAAGTAGTTCAGCACGTTGAAGGTGCCCAGGCGGATGTCGCCGCCCACCTTCTCCGGCGCCGAGCTGCGGGTGTTCTCGAAGGTGGCCGGCTGCACGATGGCGGCGTTGGCGGGCACCAAGGCTGTTGTCGGCTGCAGCTTCCAGGCGCTGTTGCGATAGTCCAGGATCGTCGGCTTGGTGAAGGTGACCGGGGCGCCGATGCGTACCGGGGCGGTTGTGGAGAGGTACGGAACCGGCAGGCCCTTGTTGGACGAGCTGAGGTAGTTGGTGCTCGCGCCGTCGTCGAGGGTGACTGCCCGCGCCGCGTTGGCAGCGATGGCGGCCGTGTAACCGGCACTGCCGGGGCGGTCGGTGACGGTGGGGTTGACCAGGGGCGTCGTGCCGGCGGCGAGGCCGATTTCGGCGTACTGGTTAGTGGTGTAGTTGTTCGTCACCGTGAACGCACCAGCGGGGGCGACGAGCATGCCCTCCAGGCGTTCGCGGTCTGCGTCAGCTGCCGGGAGCCGGAGTTCGGCGGCGACCGGGGCGGTGATGCCGGCGCCGTCGAGCCGGGTGATGTCGCCGAGAGCGTTGATGGTCAGCTGGGTGAGTCCGTAGTACTCGCTGACGGCGCCCGTGACGCTCACGTAGTCGCCGACAGCAACGTCGACGCCGAGGGTCTTGGTGTAGACGAAGATGCCGTGCGAGGCGGGATTGTTGGCACCATCGGTGCCGGGGGTCTGCAGGTAGAAGCCGGCGAAGCCGCCGGTGGGGTAGGCGGCGGTGACGACGCCGACGGTCTTCACGGTGCTACCGGCCAGCGGGCTGGCATCCGCGGTGCCCTGGATGGCGCTGATCGCGGTGGTGTCGGTGGGCGGGGCCGTCGTCGGGGTCGGGGTGGGCGTGACGACGGGCGGGTCGGTCGGGGCCGGTGTGGGTGTTCCGCCGGTCGGGCCGGCCGAATTGGTGGGGGTGATCGTGGCCGACAGGGTGATGTCTGCGGCGTTGTTGTCGGTGTCGGCGGCGGCGCTGCGGTTGAGCGACTTGACGTCGGTGTTGGAGCTCGGCGCCGGCGCGACGGCGCCTTCGAAGGTGAGGGAGGCGCCGTAGCCGACCAGGTCGATCACGTTCGGGTTACCGGCGGCGTTGCCGGACTCGAGGCTGAGCGGCGTGGTGGAGTTGGCGAGGATCAGGGTGCCGGTGGTGCCGCTGGGGTTGAGGGTGGAGACCTGGTCGGGGGTGGGCAGGGCCGCACCGTTCGCGCCGTTCGCATTCGACCCGCCGGAGACGAGATAGTACCCCTTGGCCGGGATCGTTCCGGTCAGAGCGACGGCCGCCGGGCTGTCGGTGACGACGCCGGTGGCCTTGCGGTACTGCAGCGACCAGGCGGAGAGGTCGATGGCGGTGTTGGTGGGGTTGTACAGCTCGACGAACTTGGCCGAGAACGCCGCGCCGGCGCTGCCGCCGCTGAGGTAGGCCTCGTTGATGACGACGCCGGTGCCGGCGGTGTTGGCCTGGGCGGGGAACGCGACGACCGGGGCGACGGCGAGGCACGCTCCGATCAGCGAAGCGAGGGCCAGCCGAAGCGGGCGGGGCGGGGCGAGCGACATGGAGTCTCCTGGGTGGGTGCGATGAACGGTCTGGCGGAACAGAGAGCAGGGCAGGGCAGGGCGCAGGGCAAGGCGCGGTGGAGCTCGGGTTTCTGGCACGCCGAACGAGCCGGTAGGCGCGCAACGAACCCCGCAGGGCGGGCGGCGCACAAACCGTGCGGGTCGGCCGGAGTGCTTCGGGGGGCAGCCTAACGACCGACTATGTCCGGCTGGTTACGGCGCAGACAACATGCTCAGATGAGCAGGGAAATGCCGACGGCGCCCACATCTGAGCGGGCCGGGGGGACTCAGGCCAGGCGCTTGAGCATTCGGGTGTTGCCGAGGGTGTTCGGCTTGACGCGGGCGAGGTCGAGGAACTCCGCGACGCCCTCGTCCGGGGAGCGCACCAGCTCGGCATAGATGGCGGGGTCCACGGTTTCGGTGCCCATGTCGACGAACCCGTGCCGGGTGAAGAAGTCCACCTCGAAGGTGAGGCAGAACAGGCGCGTCAGGCCCAGTTCCCGGGCGTCCGCCTCCAGTCGGCCGATGAGCGCGTGCCCGATACCGCGCCCGAGCCAGTCCTCCGACACGGCGAGAGTGCGCACCTCGCCGAGGTCCTCCCACATCACGTGCAGGGCGCCGCAGCCGACGAGGTTTCCCTCGAGGTCCTCGACCACCCGGAACTCCTGCACGGCCTCATAGAAGACGACGCGGTCCTTGCCGAGCAGGATGCGTTGCTGCACGAGAGGTTCGACGAGCGCCTGGATGCGCGGCACGTCGCGGGTCTGCGCCCGGCGCACGATGAACTCCTGGTGTGTCACGTCCGCCCGCTCCCCTGGCCGCCAGCCGCGACCGATTCTGTTGTGTCGGAAGGTCAAGTCTAGGGGCGGACGACAAACGGCCCGGCGGATGTCCGCCGGGCCGTTCGTGTGGAGCTGTTGTGCCTATTCGCTGGTGATGGCCAGATCGGGCGTGCCCGGTCCGGTTCCGACAGCCGCGGCGGTATTGATGCCCACCGAGACGGCCTCGTTGCGGTTCGTCGTGGTGAACACGTACTCCCCGTCGACGAAGTCCACGTGCACGTGGTCGCCGGCGTTCAGTTCGCCGTGCAGGATCTTCTCGCTCAGGCGGTCCTCCACCTCACGCTGGATCGCGCGACGCAGCGGCCGGGCGCCCAGGGCGGGGTCGAAGCCGACCTCGATGAGATGCTCCTTCACCGCGAGGGTGAGGTCGATGGTCATGTCGCGGTCGAGCAGCCGGTCGCCCAGGCGCTTGATGAACAGGTCCACGATCTGCAGCAGTTCGGGCTTGGACAGCTGCGGGAAGACGATGATCTCGTCGACGCGGTTGAGGAACTCGGGCTTGAAGTGCTTCTTCAGTTCCTCGTTCACCTTTCCGCGCATCCGGTCGTAGCTGGTGGCCGTGTCGCCCTCGAGCTGGAAACCGACGGGCGAGCCGCTGATGTCCCTGGTGCCGAGGTTGGTGGTCATGATGATGACGGTGTTCTTGAAGTCGATCACGCGACCCTGGCCATCCGTCAACCGGCCCTCTTCCAGAATCTGGAGGAGCGAGTTGAAGATGTCGGGGTGAGCCTTCTCGATCTCGTCGAACAGCACAACGGAGAAGGGCTTCCGGCGCACCTTCTCGGTGAGCTGGCCACCCTCTTCGAAGCCGACGAACCCGGGAGGAGCACCGAACAGGCGCGAGACCGTGTGCTTCTCGCCGTACTCGCTCATGTCGAGCGAGATCATGGCGGCCTCGTCGTCGAAGAGGAACTCCGCGAGCGCCTTGGCCAGCTCGGTCTTGCCGACACCGGTGGGGCCGGCGAAGATGAACGAACCGCTCGGACGCTTCGGGTCCTTGAGTCCCGCACGGGTGCGACGGATGGTCTTGGCGAGTGCCGAGATGGCCTCTTCCTGACCGATGACCCGCTGGTGCAGTGCCTTCTCCATGAAGACCAGCCGCGAGGACTCTTCTTCAGTGAGCTTGAAGACGGGGATGCCGGTGGCCTGGGCCAGGACCTCGGCGATCAGGCCCTCGTCGACGACCGCGGTGGTCTTGACGTCGCCGGATTTCCACTTCTTCTCCAGACGCAGACGCTCGCCGAGGAGGTTCTTCTCCTCGTCGCGCAGGCCCGCGGCCTTCTCGAAGTCCTGGTCCTCGATCGCGGTTTCCTTGGCGGCACGCACCACGGCGATCTTCTCATCGAATTCGCGCAGCTCCGGCGGGCTGGACAGGATCGACAGGCGCAGGCGTGCGCCGGCCTCGTCGATCAGGTCGATGGCCTTGTCCGGCAGGAAGCGGTCGGAGACGTACCGGTCGGCGAGGTTCGCCGCGGCCACGAGGGCGCCGTCGGTGATGGACACCTTGTGGTGCGCCTCGTACCGGTCGCGCAGCCCCTTGAGGATGTTGATGGTGTGCGGCAGCGACGGCTCGTTCACCTGGATGGGCTGGAAGCGGCGCTCGAGCGCGGCATCCTTCTCGAAGTGCTTGCGGTATTCATCCAGCGTGGTGGCGCCGATGGTCTGCAGTTCACCGCGGGCCAGCAGGGGCTTGAGGATCGACGCCGCGTCGATGGCGCCTTCGGCGGCACCGGCTCCGACGAGGGTGTGGATCTCGTCGATGAACACGATGATGTCGCCGCGGGTGCGGATCTCCTTGGTGACCTTCTTCAGGCGTTCCTCGAAGTCACCGCGGTAGCGGCTGCCGGCGATGAGCGAGCCGAGGTCGAGCGAGTAGAGCTGCTTGTCCTTCAGCGTCTCGGGCACATCGCCCTTGACGATCGCCTGGGCGAGGCCCTCGACGACGGCGGTCTTGCCGACGCCGGGTTCACCGATGAGCACGGGGTTGTTCTTGGAGCGGCGGGAGAGGATCTGCATGACCCGCTCGATCTCCTTCTCGCGCCCGATGACGGGGTCGAGTTTGTTGTCGCGCGCCGCCTGGGTGAGGTTGCGCCCGAACTGGTCGAGAATCTGGCTGCCCGCGGGGTTGGCCGCGGTCTCGTTCGCACCCACCTGCACCTGCTCCTTCCCCTGGTAGCCGGAAAGGAGCTGGATGACCTGCTGGCGCACCCGGTTGAGGTCGGCGCCGAGCTTGACCAGCACCTGGGCGGCCACGCCCTCGCCCTCGCGGATGAGCCCGAGCAGGATGTGCTCGGTTCCGATGTAGTTATGGCCGAGCTGCAACGCTTCGCGCAGGCTCAGCTCGAGGACCTTCTTGGCGCGCGGCGTGAACGGAATGTGCCCGGTCGGCTGCTGCTGACCCTGGCCGATGATGTCCTGCACCTGTTCGCGCACGGCATCCAGCGAGATGCCGAGGCTCTCCAGGGCCTTGGCGGCCACGCCTTCACCCTCGTGGATGAGCCCGAGCAGAATGTGCTCGGTTCCGATGTAGTTGTGGTTGAGCATCTTGGCCTCTTCCTGGGCCAGGACGACGACACGACGAGCTCGGTCGGTAAATCTCTCAAACATATGAACACTCCCTTGGCGCCAGGGCGGTTATGGCACCGATACAAAGAGAGTAACCAGCGGATGCCCGGATGCGTGCCTCTGTTCGCCATGGGCGTGACACATGTGACTCCCGCGCTCGCCTCCGTCTCCTGCAGCGCCGGCGGTTCCGCGGCATTTTCCCCGACCTGCCCCCGTTCGGACGAGTTGCGCCGGCGCACCGGAGCAGGTGGACCGCAGCGGGCAGCTCGACTGAGGCCCTTGCTCAGCACAACGACAAACGATATGGTCATGATCGGTATTCATATCGATAATCGTTAGGAGCATCTCGTGATGAAAACAGCCCAGGCCGAGAGGGCGCAACGCACGTCCCGGCTGGAACACCGGCTCGGCAGGGTTCTCACCTGGCTGGTACTGATCGGGGCCGTGCTCTCGGGGCTTCTGGCGACCGGCATCGGCGCCGTCACCCTGGTCCGGCAGCTCCTCACCGAAAGGTTCGTCGTCACACTCTTCGCGGATGCTCCCCTGCCGTCGGCAGCGTCAACCGGCACCGCGCAGATCCACGGCGGCAGTTTCGACACGGCCGAGGTCACCGTCACCGGGCTCAGCGCACTGCCCAGGTTTCTGCTCACCCTGGAGGGCTCCACCGCGTTGGCCACGGCGCTGCTGGTCTCGGCGACGGTCTTCTATTTCTGCTGGAGCGTACTGCGCCGCCGCCCGTTCAACCGTCCGGTCTTCTGGCTGGTCGCCCTGGTCGGCTACGCACTGCTGCTGGGCACCGTGCTGGGGCAGGGCTTCGGCGGGCTGGGCCGCATGATCGCCGCGGGCGAGCTGAACGGCGACGCCCCTGACGGCTTCTGGCCACAGGCCACCCTCGTCGACCTCGCACCCGCCGGCACCGGACTCGTGCTCCTCGTCGCCGCCGCCGCCATTTCCCTCGGCCAGCGTCTGCAACGCGAGACCGACGGACTCGTCTAGTGGCGCCCGCCGCCGACGACGAGGCCACGGGCATCCACTGCCGGCTCGACGCGCTGCTCATCGAGCGCGGGATGACACTCACCAGGCTCAGCGAGCTTGTCGGAGTCAGCGTGGTCAACCTGTCGGTCCTCAAGAACGACCGGGCCAGGGCCATCCGGTATTCGACCCTGGCCGCGGTCTGCGCCGCCCTGGACTGCGAGGTCGGCGACCTGCTCGTGCGCGCCGACTGAGCCAGGCCAGCAGCGTGAGGCCCTTGCGAGGGCACCGGACTGCGCAAATACTGTGAGCACTCAGGCTCCACGATTTTGCGACCTGCACCCGCAGGCGAAAGGCGGCGGCACATGGACGGCTCCTCGAACCTCGCCAAACCGGCTCGCACGAACGGCCGCGCCGACCCCGCCGCCGAGATCGCCCGGCTCTCCGCCGAGAACGCTCGGCTGCGCGGACAGCTCGGCCCGGCCGCCGAACACCGAGCGTCCGCCAGGTGGCGGGCGTTTTTTGCGGCGCTGCTGATCACGATCGGGGTGCTCCTGGCCCCGGTGAGCGTGGTGGCCTATTGGACCAAGGGCTACATCAATGACACCGACAGGTTCGTCGCCTCGCTCGCCCCGCTCGCGGACGACCCCGCGGTGCAGGCGTACCTGGTTGACGAGATCGTCGCGGTGGTCAACGAGAACGTCGACATCAACACCATCACCAGCGATCTCTTCACCGGGCTGGAGAGCCTCGACCTGCCGCAGGCCGCCAAAGACGCCCTGGCGCTGCTCGAGACACCCGCCGCGCAGGGGGTCCAGCAGCTGATCGAGTCCGCAGCCACCAATATCGTCGCCTCGGATGCCTTCGCCGAGCTGTGGGAACAGGCGCTGCGCACCAGCCAGACCCAGGTCATCGCGGCGCTGGAGGGTGATACCTCCACGGCGCTGGTGATCAGCGACACCGGCGAACTCGGCATCCAGCTCGGGCCGATCATCGCAGAAGTGAAGAAGGAACTGGTCGACCGGGGCTTCTCGTTGGCGACGAACATCCCCGAGGTCGATCGCACCATCGTGGTGGCCCAGTCTGACTCGTTGGTGCAGGCGCGCACCGGGTATCAGCTGCTGAACGTGCTCGGTTTCGTCCTGCCGCTGGTGAGCCTAGGCCTGATCGTCCTCGGCGTGCTGGTGGCCAAACGACGCTCCCGCACCATGATCTGGGCCGGACTCACCCTGGCCCTGGCCATGGCCGTGCTCGCCGCCGGGATCGCGGTGGGGCGGATCCTCTTCATCAGCGCGCTGTCGCCCACGTACCTCCCCAACAACGTGGCCCAGGCGCTGTATGACGCCGTGGTGCCGTTCATCAACACCACGGCCCTGTCGGTAGGGCTCGTCGGCTTCACCGTGGCCGTGGTGGCGTACCTGGCCGGGCCGTTCCGTGGGTCGACGATCGTGCGGCGGGCCACCATCGGCACCAGCGCCCGGCTCCGGGCGGCGGCGGCGAACGCCGGGGTCACGACGGGCAGCTTCGGGGACTTCCTCTATCACTACCGGCGCCTGGCCCACGTGCTGATCGGGCTTGCTGCAGCCGCGGTCGCGATCTTCTGGCGCCCGCTTGCTGTACCGGTGATCATGTGGACGGTGGTCCTGGCGCTGATTGCCGTTCTGCTCGTCGAGTTGCTGCAGCGGCCGCCGGTCGCGCCCGGGATTCCAACGGTCCCCGGGACGAGGCCGGACACGCCCCCGGGGCCGCAGGAACCGACGGCCGCGGCCGGCACCGAACCGGTCAACCCCACCCTCCCGTTGCCGCCGGCAGACCCCGACGATCTGCGCGGGCAGACCGGCCCGACCGAGCCCCTCGAACCGCTACGCACCCCGGCACGCCCGGAATAAGCTCACAGTGTGAGCAACCTCGAAACCGAACCGGTCGAACTCGTCTGTGACCCCAGCACGACCACCGAGGTGGATATTGTCATCCTGCAGCCCCGGGATGTTCCCCTGGGCGGTCTGCGGGCGATGGGCGTGCGTCGCACTCTCCCCCAGCGCGCGAGAAGCCTGATCGGCGCCTGGTGCTTCGTCGATCACTACGGCCCGGACGACGTGTCGGTCACCGGCGGGATGGTGGTGCCGCCGCATCCGCACACCGGGTTGCAGACGGCGAGCTGGCTGTTCGCCGGCGAGGTCGAGCACCGTGACAGCGTCGGCAGCCTCGCCCTGGTCCGGCCGGGCGAGCTGAACCTGATGACCGCGGGTTCCGGTATCAGCCACTCCGAGGTGTCCACACCAGACACCACGGCGCTGCACGGGGTGCAGCTGTGGATCGCCCTGCCCGAGCTCACCCGACACCAGGCGCCGCACTTCGAGAACCACGTCATCACACCGGTGACGCGCGGCGCGGTCACCCTGCACGTGTTCCTGGGCACCCTGGCCGGACAGACCGCCGCCGCCACCGGGGACACCCCGCTGGTCGGCGCTCAGATCGACCTGCCGGCCGGGTCGTCGATCGACCTCGACGTCGACCGGTCTTTCGAACACGGGGTGCTCGTCGACGTCGGCACCGTCAGTGTCGGCGGCGCACCAGTGCACCGGAACGAACTGGGCTTCATCGACAGCGGACGTCCGGTCATCCGCCTGGAGAACACCGGCGACAGCCCGACCCGGGTGCTACTGCTGGGCGGTGAGCCGCTCGGCGAGCAGATCGTGATGTGGTGGAATTTCATCGGCCGCAGCCACGAGGAGATCACCGCCTGGCGGGACCAGTGGCAGGCGGAGGTGATCGACGGCTCGGATGCCGCCGGCCGGTTCGGCCACGTCGCGTACCATGGTGCTCCGCTGCCTGCGCCGATGCTGCCCACCGTGCGGCTCAAACCCCGCCGCTGAACCGCGGTTCGCCGGCCGCGGCTACTGCACGGCGGAGGTCAGCCTGGCCAGGTTGTCGAGGATCGTCGAGCGCAACGGCTGCTTCATCCACTCTTCGAGGGTGAGCTCCCGACTGTCTGCCCGGTAGCCGTCCTCCACCGCCCGCAGCGCCTGCACGAATGACGCCCCACGCACCATCAGGGACACCTCGAAGTTGAGGCTGAACGAACGCATGTCCATGTTGCTCGAGCCGATCACGGCGACGTCGTCGTCGATGGTGAAGTGCTTGGCGTGCAGAACGTACGGCGCTTTGTACATGTAGATCTTCACGCCCGCCTGCAGCAGTTCCTCGTAGTAGGAACGTTGTGCGTGGTAAACGAGAGCCTGGTCGCCAATCTCGGAGACGAAAAGTTCCACGTGCAGGCCGCGCTGCACGGCTGTCGTGATCGCGTACATGATCGACTCGTCCGGCACGAAGTACGGGCTGGTGATCACGATGCGTTCCTGCGCGTAGTACAGCAGCGCGAGGAACAGGCGCAGGTTGTTCTCGCCCTCGAAGCCGGGTCCGCTGGGCACGACCTGGCAGTCGATGGCATCCGAGATGTCCTCGGGGTGCACGGGCTCGATGTCGCGGGTGAGCAGCTCGTTGGTCTCGCTGTACCAGTCGGTGATGAAGATCGCGTTCAGGCCCGAGACGATGGGGCCTTCGAGCCGCACCATCAGGTCTTTCCATTTGAGGCCGCGGCGGATGTTGCTCTTCATGTTGTAGGTGCGGTCGATCACGTTCTGCGAGCCCATGAACCCGACCCGGCCGTCGACGATGACGAGTTTGCGGTGGTTGCGCAGGTCGGGCCGCTGCCACTGGCCCTTGAACGGCTGCAGCGGCAGCATCAGCTGCCACTGCACCCCGGATTCGGTGAGCCGTTTCTTGGTTTGTTTGAAGCCCGGCTTCCGCATCGACTGGATGTGGTCCATCAGCACCCGCACCGTCACGCCGCGCTTGACGGCGTTCTCCAAAGCGTCGAAGAACGGCGTCGTGGTGGGGTCGAGGGAGAGGATGTAAAACTCGACATGCACGTACTTCCGGGCCTTGTCGATATCGGCGACCATCGCGGCGAAGGTCTCCTCATAGTTGCCGTGCAGCCGCGCCCGGTTGTCGCCGACGAGCGGCATCGCGCCGAGATTGCGGTTGAGCGCGACCACGGATTCGAGCCAACCCGGCCACGGGTGGTCGCGTTGCACGCGTTCCATGCCGGCGGTGCTGTCGAGGATGAACTGGTTGATCTCGGCCTGCATTTCCACCCGACGCTTGGGCAGGGTGCGATAGCCGATCAGCAGGAAGAGCAGGAAACCGAGGTAGGGGATCAGGAAGATCGCCAGCAGCCACGCCATGCCGGAGGTGGGCCTGCGGTTGCGGGGTACGACGATGATCGCGATCACCCGGATGGCGAAGTCAACAAGGAATGCCACCACGAGAAGGATGGTGGAAAGGTCAATACCGAACACGGTTAGGCGGCCGGTTTGTCAAGGCCGAGTCTGGCCCGCTCCTCGGCTTCGACCCGCGCGTAGGCGTTTCGTTCGGTGCGGTCTGAACGGATGATGGCGCGCACGATGATCCAAAAGAGCACCCCGACCAAAACCGTGGGCGCGAGCGAGTACAAAGCGTTGGCCCAGAAACTATCCATAGTCCCTTCAGCCTACGCGATCTGGACGCGCCCGCCGCCGGGCTACTTGGTGAGGATGCCGAAGATCCCGGAACCGAGCAGGTACAGGCCGACGCCACCCACCACGATCCAGATCATGATCCGGTTGGTCGACGGGCCCTTCTTCTTGCCGTCGTCATCCGGCTTCAGCTGGTCCTTGGGCAGAAAAGTCATCATGCGGGTTACTTTACCAACGGGAACAGAATGGTCTCCCGGATACCGAGGCCGGTCAGGGCCATCAGCAACCTGTCGATGCCCATTCCCATGCCACCGGTGGGTGGCATGCCGTGCTCCAGGGCCCGAAGGAATTCTTCGTCCAGACGCATCGCCTCCGGGTCGCCGCCGGCGGCGAGCCGGGCCTGCTCCATGAAGCGTTCGCGCTGCACGACGGGGTCGACGAGCTCGGAGTAGCCGGTGGCCAGTTCGAAGCCGCGGATGTAGAGGTCCCACTTCTCCACGACGCCGTCGATCGAGCGGTGTCCGCGCACCAGCGGGCTGGTGTCCACCGGGAAGTCGAGCACGAAGGTGGGCCGGATCAGGCCGCCCTTGACGAAGTGCTCCCACAGCTCTTCGACGTACTTGCCGTGGATGGGGTGGTCGACCTCGACGCCTTCGGCGGCGGCCAGGGCCTGCAGCTCGGCCAGCGGGGTGGCCGGGCTGATGGTGCGTCCCACGGCGGCGGAGAGGCTGTCGTACATGCTGATGCGGTCCCACTGGTCGCCCAGGTCGTACTCGGTGCCGTCGGCCCAGGTGACCACGTGCGAGCCGCCGGTGATGGCTGCAGCAGCATCCTGGATCAGGGTCTGGGTGAGCTCGGCGATCGAGGTGTAGTCGCCGTAGGCCTCGTAGGCCTCGAGCATCGCGAATTCGGGCGAGTGGGTGGAGTCGGCGCCCTCGTTGCGGAAGTTGCGGTTGATCTCGTAGACCCTGTCGATGCCGCCGACGACGGCGCGTTTGAGGAACAGCTCCGGTGCGATGCGCAGGAACAGTTCGGTGTCGAACGCGTTGCTGTGGGTGCAGAACGGCCGGGCCGAGGCGCCGCCGTGCAGGGTCTGCAGCATCGGCGTTTCGATCTCGAGGAAGCCGCGCGCGGTGAAGGTGGCGCGCAGGCTCGCGACGGCCTGGGAGCGCTGCACCACGGTGCGGCGGGCCTGCTCACGGGCGATGAGGTCGAGGTAGCGGCTGCGCACCCGGGTCTCTTCGCTGAGTTCGGAGTGCAGGTTCGGCAGCGGCAGCAGTGCCTTGGCGGCGATCTGCCACTCGGTGACCATGACCGACAGTTCGCCGCGGCGGGAGGAGATGACCTCACCGGCGACAAAGACGTGGTCGCCGAGGTCGACGAGGTCCTTCCAGGCGGCCAACGATTCGTCGCCGACGGCGGCGAGCGACACCATGGCCTGGATGCGGCTGCCGTCGCCGGCCTGCAGGCTCGCGAAACAGAGCTTGCCGGTGTTGCGCAGATGCACCACCCGACCGGCCAGGCCCACGGTCTCGCCGGTGGCGGCGTCCGCTTCGAGCTCGCCGTACCGGGCGCGCACGGCGGGGATGGTGTGGGTGACGGGCACCGACACCGGGTAGGCGCCGCCGGCCGGGCTGGACGCGGCCGCGTTCAGGCGGTCACGCTTGGCCAGACGCACGGCCTTCTGCTCGGTCAGTTCGGCCGCGGCCTGTGCGTCATCGTTGCTGGGCGTGTTGCCGGGCACGGCGTCGGGGGTGGTGCTCATGCGGTTCTCCGTCGGTGGGCGTACACGGGCCAGGCCCGGCACCCCGTTGAAAGCGGTTAGGGGATGTCCAGTGAAATGTTGTCGATCAACCGGGTGCTGCCGACCACCGCGGCGACCAGCATCCTGGCCTGGCCGCGGTAGTCGTCGTCGACCGGCAGGAAGGTGTGCGGGTGCACGACAACCAGATAGTCCAGTTTAACCAGAGGCGCGGCCCCGATCACCGCGTGGGCGGCAACTATCGCGACGGGAACCCCGGAGTGGGCCGCGGCCGCGGCCGCGGTCAGGCCCACGAACAGCGACCTGGCCGCGGTGCGGGCGGGCTCGTCGAGGTTGCGGTTGCGGCTCGAGCGGGCCAGGCCGTTGTCTTCCCGCACCGTGGGAACGACCTCGATGCGCACCCGCAGATTGAGGTCGGCGACCATCCTCTCCACCAGGAAAACCTGCTGGGCGTCCTTCTGACCGAAGACGGCGATGTCGGGTTCGACGATGTTCAACAGCTTCGCGACGACGGTGAGCATGCCGTCGAAGTGGCCGGGCCGGGCGGCACCCTCGTAGAGACCGCCGACCGCGCCTGCGGTCAGTCGGGTCGACGAGGCGCCGTCCGGGTACATCTCCTGGGCGTGCGGGGCGAAGACGAATGCGGCGCCCTCCTCCGCCAGCGCCGCCACGTCGGCGTCGAGGGTGCGCGGGTAGGTGTCAAGGTCTTCGTTCACCCCGAACTGCAGCGGGTTGACGAAGACCGACACGACCACGATGTCGCCGACGGCTACGGCACGCCGCACGAGCTCCCGGTGCCCGGCGTGCAGGGCGCCCATGGTGGGAACGAGCACGACGTGGGCATCGCCGCCCCTGGCCGCGGCGTTCTGTTTGGCGAGGCAGAGGCTATTACGCAGCTCGTCTATCGTGTCGATGACTTCTGGCTTGGTGAGCACGGTCACTGGTCCTCCGGGTCGAACGGGTGGGGCGGGTGGGGCGGGTATGGCGGGTCGAGCAGGTGGGTGGTGTCGCCCAGATCAGCGAGGTCGTCGAGCGGATGCCTGGCGCCGGTGCGGGTGAGGGCGTTCTCGATGGCCGAGCGCACCAGCGGCGCGATCACGGCTCCCGGCGCCTCGATGCCGATCTCGCTGAGCAGCCGGGTGGATTGGTCGACGATCGAGCTGGAGAACGCCGTGGCGGTCTCGATGGCCTCGGAGTAGACCTCCCGGTCGCCCTCGGCCACGATCACCGGTTCGCCGCCCATCTCCACTACCAGGGCCTGCGCGATCGGCAGCACGGGGGCTGGGGCGGTCACGGCAAAGTAGCTGTCGGCCAGGCGGCTGATGTCCAGGCTGGTGCCCGTGAACGCCATCGCCGGGTGGATGGCCAGCGGGATCGCGCCGGCCCGCTGGGCGGGCAGCAGCACGTTGGTGCCGTAGCGTGCGGAGGTGTGCAGAACGAGCTGGCCGGGCTGCCAGGTTCCCGTGGCCGCGAGGCCGGTCACGAGGCTGTCGAGCTGGTCGTCCGGCACCGCGATGATCACCAGTTCGCTGCGCTCCACCACCTCGGGCACGGTGAGCACGGGAACGCCCGGCAGGATCGCTTCCGCGCGGTCGCGGCTGGCCTGCGAGATCGCGGAGATCCCGATCAGGGCGTGCCCGGCTCCGGCGAGAGCGGCGGCGAGGATGGGTCCGACATGGCCGGCGCCGATGACGCCGATCCCCAGACGGCCCGGTCGCACCGTCACGAGGTCACCTCCGCGGCGGCGGCGGGACCGACCGGGCTGGCGGGTCGCGGGGTCGGCGCTGGGTCCTGGTCGATGCGACTCCAGTGGTGGCTGGTGTCTGACTCCGCGGACGCGACGGCACCGGCGGTGACGGTCTCCAGCAGGCGCACGGCCTCCCCCACGTCGAGCACGCCGAGGGTCGCGGTCACCGGTCCGGTCACGGTGTGCAGCCTGGCGGTGGCCAGTCGAAGACGGCGTCGGACGGGTCCCTGGTTGATGCCGACGCTTTGCAGACGGGCCAGGGGCACCAGAACGAGTTCCCTGGACAGCACGCCGCGGCGGAGCAGGACGGCGCCGGCGGATACCGCGTAGCCGGTGCGGCGCCAGGAGAACGGTCGCAGCCAGGCCGCCCGGCGGGGCGCGTTGCGGAAGCCGTCGTCGCCGCCGCGGGAGATGAGGCCGTGCTGGATCAGGATCCGCTGCTCGTCGAGCGCGAACCCGGGCAGGATCAGCTCGAGGACCTTCGCCACGTCGGTCAGCGACCCGACAGGCAGCACCGTGGTCGCCGCCTGTCCGGCTGCGCCGTCGTTGGTGGAGTGGCCGGCCTTGTTGATGCTGATCTGCCACCACCCGAAGGGCCGCCAGGCCAGCGGCTGGGTCACGCCGATGGCGTGGATGCGTCCGGGCGGCAGGGTCTCGTTGCTCGTGGTGAGCAGCCCGAAGCCCACCCGCACGCCGTCCCTGGTACCGGCGATGCTGTACCGCAGCGATTTGGTGAACCTGGAGACGTAGTATCCGATGCTCGCGATGAGGCCGGGGAAGATCGCGATCAGCAACCACTCGCTGCCGCCGACGATGACGCTCACGATGAGAGCGACGATGGCCACGGCGACGAAGACCGTGAAGCCGCTGAACACTATCGAGCCGATCAGCCGCAGCACCGGGATCCGGACGACCGACTCCGGCGGGGCGGCGTCAGGGTCCAGTTCGGGTGCGAGGAATTCGCCCACCCGGCTGGTGGCGTAGTCGTTCAGGGCCTGGCGGCGGCCGGCGTGCGCGGCGGTCGCCGTGTCGGCGGGGATCTGTGCGGGGTCGCCGGCCGGCAGCGGCGCCTCTGGCACGCTCTCGCCCGCGACGGGCCGGGGCTGGCGTGCACCGGAGGCCAGCTGCAGGATGTCGCGGCGCAGCCCGTCGGCCAGCGCAGAGCCGAGATAGGCGAGCTGCACGTTTGCGTCCTGACCGGCCACGCTCACCTCGAGCTTGGCCGCACCGAACAGCCTCGGGATGAGGGGGCGCACGATGTTAACGCCCTGGATGCGGTCCAGGCGCGCCTGCCGGTGGCTGCGGAACAGGATGCCGCTGCGGACCTCGACGGATTCGTCGCTGACCCTGAAGGTGTGCATCCGCCAGGACAGGGTGAACGCGATGAGGATGACGATGAGGATCGCGGCGGCGATGAGCAGCGCCCAGCCCACGGCGCCGCGCTCGTAGATCTCATCGAGGGGGTCGCCGGATTGCCGTGGGATCCCGAAGACCACGTCGACGAAGCGCTCGCGCAGGTTGGCGATGACGAAGCCGAGCAGGGCGAAGACGAAGATGCCGCCGCGCAGCACCGGGCTCGCTGGATGCAGGCGGTGCCAGTCCCCGTCGGCGAGGGAGGTCACAGCCCGGCCCGCCTGCTCTCGGCCAGTTCCACCAGGCGGTCGCGGAGGGCATCCGCGTCGGCCTCGGCGAGGCCGGGGATCGCGACGCCGGAGGACGCGGCGGCCGTGACGAACTTGAGGTCGGCGAGGCCGAGCAGGCGCGCGACCGGGCCGCGGGTGATGTCGACCAGTTGCATGCGGCCGTAAGGCACCGACACGAACCGCTGGTACATGATGCCGCGCCGAAAGAGCAGGTCGTCGGCGCGCAGCTGGTACCCGATCGAGCGCACCCGGCGGGGCTCGAATGCCAGCGAGACCATGGTGATCAGCGCGATCAAGCCGCCCACCCAGGCGGCCCAGACCTGGTCAAGCAGCAGCCAGAGGGCCCCGGCGGCGGCGCACACTATGAGCAGGAAGATGACGGTCCCCACGATTTCGACCATGACGTACTTCGGCGACACGCGCTTCCATTCGCCCGCCTCCGGCAGGTCGAGGCGGGCACCGACGGGCGCCACGGCCTCGATGGGATCGCTGCCGGGGTAGTCAGGCACGGGCTGCTCCGCCATCGTTCGGTCCCCCATTGTCGTGATCGTGGTCGTCCGGCGGCAGTGTGCAGAAATGCTCCGCTACGAGACCGCCCGCGAGGAGGAGCACGGCGCCGAGCGCCATCCCGATTGCGAGCCACAACGATGTTACCGCCGGTACCACCGACCGGGTGAGGATGAAAGCCACGATGCCGAGGCCCACGCCGAGCAGGAGCGCACTGGACAGGCTGGATGCCTTGGCGAGCAGGGCGATCCGCATTGCCAGGAACGGGTCGACGCGTTTTGTCGCCCGACCTCTGGTGGCCTGGCGGATGGGCCAGGCCAGGCAGACGAGGATCACGGCGATCAGGATCAGGGCCAGGGGCAGGGTGAACGGCGGAACTATGATCGGCGCGCTCCAGGCCGTCGCCGCCAGTTCGACCAGGAACCCGACGACGAGCCCGGCCAGGCCCAGCGCGATCAGCGGGGTGGGGTGGGTGCGCTTCATCGGCGATCGTCCTCGTCCTCGGGGAGGTCTCCGGTGGGGTCGTCCGGGGTGCCCGGTCGCGGTCGGCCCGGTGTCTTGTGCAGGGTCTCGGTGTGGGCGACCTCGGTATGCGCGGGGTCGGTGCTCGCGGTCACCGGATGCGCCCTGGCGGTGCGTGCGGTGACGGCCAGGAGTTCGCGCACCCGGCCCCGGCCGGGCAGCTCGGCGTCGGGGTCGATGTCGAGCCAGGGAGCCAGCACGAAGTCACGTTCCGCCGCGCGCGGGTGCGGGAGGGTGAGCCTGTCGTCGTCGATGCGGAGGTCGCCCAGGCAGATCAGGTCGATGTCCAGGGTGCGGTCGCCCCAGCGTTCCTCCCGGACCCGGCCGTGGTCGTTTTCGATGGCGTTGACGGCGTCGAGCAGGGCGTGCGGTTCGCCCGTCCAGAGCACGCTCACCACAAGGTTGAGGTAGCCGGGTGCGGTGAGGTCCACCCCGTCGGGCTTCACGGCGTCGGAGGCGTACACCGGGGAGATCGCGGTGAGTTGCGCGCCCGGCAGTTCGGCGACGGCGCGCACGGCGGCGGCCAGGGTGCCCTCGCGGTCACCGAGGTTACTGCCCAGTGCGAGCACGGCGGTGCGCGCCGGAGCGGCGGCTGCGGCGTCGGTCATGCGCGGCTCCCTTCGGTTTGCGTGCGTTCGATTCGCGTGCGTTCGATCTGCACCGACACATCCTCGAAGGGGATCTCGATGGGAGCCTGCGGCTTGTGCACTGTCACCTGCACGCGTTCGGCGGCGTCGTGCGCGAGCACCACGTCGGCGATGCGCTCGGCGAGGGTCTCGATGAGATCGACGGGGTCGCGGCGCACGGCGTCGGCGACCTCCTCGGCGAGTTCGCCGTAGTGGATGGTGCGGGTCAGGTCGTCACCGGACGCCGCCGCACGGAAATCCAGCCAGACCGTCACGTCGATGACGAACTCCTGGCCGTTCTCGCGTTCGAAGTCGAAGACACCGTGGTGCGCGGTGATCCGCAGCCCGGTGAGGGTGATCGAGTCGGTGCTCATGACCCTATTCTGGCCGAATCGACCCGGGCGAGCACGTTGAGGGCGGCCCGGGTGCCCGCCACGTCGTGCACCCGAACGGCCCAGGCGCCCGCCTGGGCGGCGAGCACGCTGAGCACGGCGGTCGGCAGATCCCGGTCGATGATGGTGGCGTCTTCCGGCAGCACGCCGGCCAGGAATCGTTTGCGGGAGGCACCGACCATGACGGGTAGGCCGAGCGGAGCGAAGGCGTCGAGCCTGGCGAACACCCGCCAGTTCTGCTCGGCGTCCTTGCTGAAGCCGAGTCCGGGGTCCACGACGATCTGGCTGCGCGCCACCCCGGCAGCCTCGAGCACGGCGACTCGTGCGGTCAATTCGGCGACCACGGTGGCGACCACGTCGTCGTACTCAGCGAGGGTGTCCATGGTGCGGGCGTGGCCGCGCCAGTGCATCGCGATGTATGTGAGGCCGGTGCGGGCGACCACCGCCGCCATACCGGGGTCGGCCAGGCCGCCGGACACGTCGTTGATGATGTCGACCCCGGCGTCGGCGGCCCGTTCGGCGGTCTCGGAGTTGAGAGTATCGACACTGGTCATGATGCCCAGCCGGCGCAGCTCGGTGATCACGGGCAGTACCCGGTCCTGCTCGACCTGGGGCGACACCCGGTCGGCGCCGGGCCGGGTGGATTCCCCGCCGACGTCGATGAGGTCGGCTCCCGAGGAGTGCAGGTCCACGGCGTGCCGCACGGCAGCGTCGGTACTCGCCCACCGGCCACCGTCGCTGAACGAGTCGGGAGTGACGTTGAGCACACCCATCACCAGGGTCACCGCACGACCTGCGTCCCGCCGATGAGGGCGATGATCTCCGAGCGAGCAACGGGCAAGGCCAGGTCGCCACGGCTGGCCATGGTCACGGTGGAGCTGTGGGTCTGGCGAGGGCCCCTGGTGGTCACGCAACCGTGGCTGGCATCGAGGACCACCAGGATCCCGCGCGGCGCCAGCCCGGTCTCGAGGGTGTCGGCGATCTCTTCGGTGAGCCGTTCCTGCAGTTGGGGCCTGGCGGCAAGGGTCGTCACGACGCTGGCCAGTTTGCCCAGTCCCACGATGCGCTCACCGGGCAGGTAGGCCAGGTGGGCGGTGCCGAGGAACGGCAGCAGGTGGTGTTCGCAGACGGAACGGAACTCGATGTCACGCAGCAGCACCAGTTCACCGGTCCGGTCTCCGACCGGCACGGTGTCTCTCAGGTGGTCGAGCGGGTCCTGGCCGAGACCGGCGAAGAACTCGGCGTAGGCCGACGCCACCCGCTCCGGGGTCGACGCCAGGCCGGCCCGGCCGGGATCCTCACCGATGGCGGCGAGGATCTCGGCGACGGCCGCTTCGATGCGTGGCTGGTCGACTCCCACGGGGGCCGGTCTACGCGGTTGCGGGGCGCGGTTTGAGTGCGGGGGCGCGCTTGGGCTTGTCCGCATCGGCGCCGCCGCTGGTGACGCCACCGTCGACCGCCGCACCGTCGATGGGCGCCTTCGGCGTCGGCATCGCGATGGGGGGCAGGTCGGAAACCGGGCGCTTGTCGCTGGAGAGCCACTGCGGGCGCGGCGGCAGCTTCTGCACGTCGGCGAAGATCTCCACCAGCGCGGTCTGGTCGAGAGTCTCGTGTTCGAGCAGCTTCGCGGCCAGGTCGTCGAGGATCGCCCGGTTGGCGTTGATGACCGTGTAGGCCTCGTCGTGCGCGTTCTCGAGCAGCTGGCGCACCTCGGTGTCCACCCGCTCCGCAAGCCGCTCCGAGTAGTCGCGCTGGTGGCCCATGTCGCGGCCGAACATCATCTCACCGGAGGCCGAACCGAGCTTGAGCGGTCCGACATCACTACTCATGCCGAACTCGGTGACCATCTTGCGAGCCGTGGCGGTGGCCTTCTCGATGTCGTTCGAGGCGCCGGTGGTGGGGTCGTGGAAAATGATCTCCTCGGCGACCCGGCCGCCCATGGCGTAGGCGAGCTGGTCGAGAAGCTCGTTGCGAGACACCGAGTAGCGGTCCTCGAGCGGCATCACCATGGTGTACCCCAGGGCGCGGCCGCGGGGCAGGATGGTGATCTTGGTCACGGGGTCGGTGTTGCGCATGGCCGTGGCAACGAGAGCGTGCCCGCCCTCGTGGTACGCGGTGATGAGCTTCTCCTGGTCGCGCATCACGCGGGTGCGGCGCTGCGGACCGGCCATGACCCTGTCGACGGCTTCGTCGAGGGCGCGGTTGTCGATCAGCTGGGCGTTGGAACGCGCGGTCAGCAGTGCGGCCTCGTTGAGCACGTTCGCCAGGTCGGCGCCGGTGAAGCCCGGCGTCTTGCGGGCGAGCACCTCGAGGTCGACGCCGGCGGCCATCGGCTTGCCCTTGGAGTGCACCTCCAGGATGCGCTTGCGGCCGAGCATGTCGGGGGCGTCGACGCCGATCTGACGGTCGAAACGTCCCGGACGCAGGAGCGCCGGGTCGAGGATGTCGGGCCGGTTGGTGGCCGCAATGAGGATCACGTTGGTCTTGACGTCGAAGCCATCCATCTCCACCAGGAGCTGGTTGAGGGTCTGCTCGCGCTCGTCGTGGCCGCCGCCCATGCCGGCGCCGCGGTGGCGCCCGACGGCGTCGATCTCGTCGACGAAGATGATCGCCGGGGAGTTCTCCTTGGCCTGCTGGAACAGGTCGCGCACCCGGCTGGCACCGACACCGACGAACATCTCGACGAAGTCGGAACCGGAGATCGAGTAGAACGGAACGCCTGCCTCGCCGGCGACGGCGCGGGCCAGAAGGGTCTTTCCGGTTCCGGGAGGACCGTACAGCAGCACGCCCTTCGGGATCCGGGCGCCGACGGCCTGGAACTTGGCCGGTTCCTTGAGGAAGTCCTTGATTTCTTGCAGCTCTTCGATGGCTTCGTCCGCGCCGGCGACGTCGGTGAAGAAGACCTGCGGGGTCTCCTTGGAGACGAGTTTGGCCTTCGACTTGCCGAACTGCATGACCTTGTTGCCGCCGCCCTGCATGCCGGACAGCATCAGCCAGAAGAACGCACCGATCAGCAGGACCGGCAGGAGGATGCCCAGCAGCGACAGGAACCAGCTGGCCTGGGGAACCTCGTCAGTGAAGCCGTCCTTCGGGTCGGCGTCGGTGACGGCGGCGACGACCTCTTCGCCGCGGGGGGCCACGTAGTAGAACTGCACCTGCTCGCCGTAGGTCGAATCGGCCTTGCTGAGGGTGAGGTCGACGCGCTGATCGCCGTCGACGATCTTCGCCTCAGACACCTTCCCGTCCTTCAGGAAATCCAGGCCCTGCTGGGTGGAAATCTCGCGGAAGCCAGACATGGTCAGGAGGCTCGACCCCACCCAGACGGCGATGACAGCCAGGATGATGTAGAGGAGCGGCCCGCGCAGAAGTTTCTTGACGTTCATGGTGGTCACAGGCTACCGCTCTCGTACTGGGGGAACACCGAGTGTTCGCCCAAAGGTGAACTGGAGGACGTGGTGCAGCGGAGCCTACTCGCCGGTCGAATACACGTGTGGAGCTAGCACCCCGACGCTGCGCAGGTTGCGGTACTTCTCGGCGTAGTCCAGACCGTAGCCGACAACGAACTGGTTGGGGATGTCGAAGCCCAGGTACTTGACGTCGATCTCGACGCGGGCCGCGTCGGGCTTCCGGAGCAGGGCGCAGATCTCGAGCGAGGCCGGCCCGCGGGACTTGAGGTTCGCCATCAGCCAGGACAGGGTGAGGCCGGAGTCGATGATGTCCTCGACAATGAGGACGTGGCGGCCGTGCAGGTCGGTGTCGAGGTCCTTCAGGATCCGCACGACACCGCTGGACTGGGTGCCTGACCCGTAGGAGCTGACGGCCATCCAGTCCATCGTGACGGGGTGCACGAGTTCGCGGGCCAGGTCGGCCATGACCATGACCGCGCCCTTGAGCACGCCCACCAGGAGCAGGTCCTTGCCGGCGTAGTCCGCTTCGATCTGCCGCGACATCTCGGCCAGGCGAGCGCGAATCTCGGTCTCTTCGATCAGGATTTCGGTGAGGTCGCCGTCAATGTCACGAGGTTCCATGGGAGTGGAAGAGTCCTTTGTTTAGGTGGGTCGAGGAGCAGAAAACACGAGCGTTCCCCCCAGACGTTCCACTCTAACGCCTGGCAGGTCGAGCGCATTCTGCCCGTGCCAGTCGGTGACGAGCCTGGCGACGGCCAAGGTGTGGCTGCGTTCCCAGGCAACCCCGAACTCCCGCGCCACCACGTGGCGGATCATCCGCTGGCGGAGGGCCGCCGGGTGCACGGCCAGCGCGGCGACGGACACCCCGATGCCGGCTTCGGCCGGTTCGCAGATCTCCTCGACGAGGTCCCGCACCAGGGCGTCGAGGGCGTCGGCATCCTCACGCAGCGTCTCGGCGGTACGGGCGAGCGCCTCGGCGATGCCCGGCCCGAGCTCGGCCTCGAGCACCGGCAGCACCCGTTGGCGCACCCGCACCCTGGCGTAGCGAGGGTCGGCGTTCTGCGGGTCGGACCAGGCCGGCAGGCCCGCATCCAGGCAGGCCTGCCGGGTCACGACGCGGCGGATGCCCAGCAGCGGCCGCCGGTACGGCCCGCTGATCGACGCCATGCCCTGCAGGCTCGTCGCCCCCGAGCCGCGTGCCAGGCCTAGCAGCACGGTCTCGGCCTGGTCGTCGAGGGTGTGGCCGAGCAGCACCGCGATCGCGCCCGTGCCGGCCAGCGCCTGCTCGAACGCGGCGTACCGCGCGGTCCGCGCGGCGGCTTCGGGGCCGTCGCCGGCGTCTGGCGTCACCGTCACCGGCACGATCAGCACCGGATCCAGGCCGAGAGCCTGAGCCTGTCCGGCCGCGACGGCGGCGGTGTCGGCCGAGCCGGCCTGCAGGCCGTGGTCGACGATGACGGCGCCGGCAGTGAGCCCGGCCCGGGGCGCCTCGAACGCCGTCGCCGCGGCCAGGGCCAGCGAATCCGCTCCCCCGCTCAGCCCCACCAGGACCAGGCCGGCCTCCGGCAGCAGCTCGCGCACGGCACGGCGCAGGTCGGCGATGGCCGGCGACAGTCGCGGGCGGCGGGTGGACTCCATCCAGTAACGTTATCCGCAGACTTCGAATAAGGGAGATATCAGGCCATGGCCGAATACGACGCAGTCATTGAAATCCCACGCGGTAGCCGCAACAAGTATGAGGTGGACCACGAAACCGGTCGGGTCTACCTCGACAGAGTGTTGTACACGAGCTTCGTGTACCCCACCGACTACGGGTTCTTCGAGAACACCCTGGGCCTGGACGGCGACCCCGTCGACGTTCTGGTGCTGCTCGACTTCCCGTTGTTCCCCGGCGTCGGCGTGTCCGTACGCCCCGTCGGCGTGTTCAACATGACCGATGACGGCGGCTCAGACGCCAAGGTCATCGCGGTTCCGGCCGGCGACCCGCGCTGGGACTACATCCAGGACGTCACCGACATCCCGGAGTACACCCGCAAGGAGATCGAGCACTTCTTCGAGCACTACAAGGACCTTGAGCCGAACAAGTGGGTCAAGACCGAGGGCTGGGGCGACGCCGCCGAGGCCGACCAGATTGTGCGCGACGGCCTGAAGAAGCTCGTCGACGAAGGTCACTGACCCACAGCGACGCGCTGAACCGACAGAAGCCGCCTCCCATCAGGGAGGCGGCTTCTGCTGTGTGCCGGGGTCTGTTGCTTAGGACGGTCGGCCGACGTACGGCGCGACCTGGCCTGGCGACCAGATGCTGTGCACCCGAACGGGCTTGCCCACGTCCGGCGCCTCGAGGATCTGTCCGCCGCCGACATAAATGGCCACGTGATAGTAATTCCCCGGCGAACCCCAGAAGACGAGGTCGCCCACCTGCACCTGCGAGAACGAGACGAGCTTGCCCTGACCGGCCATGGTGTTGTACTGGTTGGTCGCCGAGTGGGTGCCGATGTAGATGCCCGCGGCTGCGTAGGCGGCCTTGGTCAGACCGGAACAGTCCCAGACGTCGGGGCCGGAGCCGCCGAGCTTGTAGGCGTCGCCGAGCTGCGCACGGGCGAAGGCGATGGCGGTGCCGACGGCTGAAGCGTTGGGTGCGGCCGGGGCGGACTCGACGGGCGGCGGCGCCGGAACAGCGGGAGCAGGAGCAGCGGGAGCAGGGGCGGCGGGAGCCGGAGCAGCGGGAGCCGGAGCAGCGGGAGCTGGAGCCGCGGGAGCCGCCGGAGCCGCAGCGGCCGGAGCATCGGGTGCGGAAGCGGCCGGCGGATTGTTCTTGACGGCGGCCGCAGCGACGGCCTGGGCCTTGGCCAGCGCGGCGGCGGATGCGGCGGCGTCCAGCCCGGTTTGGTACTCGCGCTCCACGTCGGCGGTGGTGTCCTTCAGCAGGGCCAGCTGTTCGTAAAGCTCCGACGACTTCTTCAGCTCGACGTCGAGCGCGGCCTGGGCGCCCAGCGCGGCGTCGCTGGCCGATTCGTACTTCTCCTTGGACTCGGCGCTGAGACGCTTGCGTTCCGCGGTGGCGGCGGCAGCCTGGGCGATGAGCGATTCCGCGGTGTTCTTGTCCTGCACGGCCTGCCGGTAGATGGTCTCGGACTGCTCGCTGAGCTTGCTGGCCGTGCCGAGCTGGCTGAGCAGGTCGTCGGCGGTATTGCCGTTGAGGAACAGGTTGAGGGAGAGGTCCTGGGCACCGGTCTTGGCCAGGTGTGCGGCAATTAAGCCGGCGCGCATCTTGGACGTGTCAGCGGCCTTCTGCGCCACCGCGGACTGCTTGTCCAGGCTCTCCTCCCGGGCCGTGGCTGCATCGAGGTCGTCCTGAGTGACCCTGTAGGCCTCCGCGGCCATCTGGGAGCCCTGCGACGCCACCGCCGACGACTCCTGCAGGCCCTTGAGCAGTCCGGTGAGGTTCTCGATTTCCTTCGCCTTGGTGGCCTCGCTCAGCTTGGCCTTGGCAACTTCGTCCCAACTCGGGTAGTCCTCGTCGGCGAAGGCCGGCACGGCCACACCGGCCGCGGCGGTGACGGAGCCGATCATCGCTGCCGACAGCAGCGCGGCCGAGGTACGCCGCGAGCGGCGGGTGGACGTGTGCTCAGCCAAGAGGCGCTCCCCTGTCGGACATGAACGGAACGGCGTTGATCCGGTTGCCGCCGCTGAACACCTCGAAGTGCAGGTGGCAACCGGTGGAGGCGCCGGTGGTGCCGGAGCTGGCGATGTTCTGGCCGACCGAGACCTGCTGGCCGACCGAGACGAAGATGCCACCATCGCGGATGTGGGCGTAGCCGGTCATGATGCCGTTGCCGTGGCTGATCTGGACGAAGTTACCGTAGGTGCCCTTGCGGCCCGCGTATTCGACGGTTCCCGATGCTGCCGCGTAGATCGGAGCGCTGCAGCCGGTGCCGATGTCGGTGCCGTAGTGGAAACCGCCGCTGCAGCCGCCGCTGCCGCAGAGGACGGCGCGGGCGCCATAGCCGTCGGTGATGCGTCCGCCGGCGGGAACACCCCAACCCTGGCTGCCGACCTGGCCGCCGCTGAGGCCTGCGCCGGGAGATCCGGTTGAGCCGCCGGACGAGGGGGCCGGTCGGGAGGCCGCGGCGCGTGCGGCTTCGGCCGCGATGGCGGCGAGGCGCGCCTTTTCGGCTTCCGCGGCGATCCGGGCCCGTTCTGCGACGCCGGCCTCGTAACCCGCGGTGGTGGTGGCCTGGGCGTCCTGCATGAACTGCAGTTGCTGCTCGAGGATCACGCTCTGCGCTTCGGAGTCGGCCAGCGCACCGGCTGCGGCGTCCGCCGCCTCCTGGGCAGCCACCATGGCGGCTTCGGCCTCGATTCGGAGGGCCTCGCGCTCGGCCTGGGCCACAGCGGCCTGGTCGCCCAGGGCCTGAGCGGTGTTGTTGGCGGTCTGGGCCTGGTCGTAGACGTCGGTGCTGCGTTCGACGAGTTTGCTCATGCTGCCGAGCTTGGACAGCAGCTCGTCGGCGCCCGCGCCGCTCTTCTGCCCGTCGATGAAGAGGTTGACGCTGAGGTCAGTGCCGCCGGTGCGGTACAGCTGCGCGGCAAGCTGACCGGCCTGGGTGGTCGCGGCGTCCGCCTCGGTCTTGCTGGTGTCGGCCTGAGCCTGCAGGTCGCCGGCGCGACGGCTGGCGTCGTCAAACTTCTCCTGGGCGGTCTGGAGCTCGACTCCACGCGCCTCGGCTTCCGCCTGGGTGCGTTCCACCTCGGTCTGCAGGCCGGCGATGAGGTTCTGGATCTCGGTGACCTGGGCGGCGGCAGCATTGGTGTTGGACTTGGCGGCCAGCACGTCTGGCCAGCTCGGGTAGTCCACGGCCATGGCCGGGCTGATCGGGCTGGCGAGCGTCACCGCGAGGGTCAGGGCGGCGGCGAAGCCGGTCACGCCCATCGTCGCCCGGCGAACGCCGATGCGCCCGCGTCGGGGCTGCTGCCGGTTCGGCCGCAGCCGGCTGAGGCCGGCGTTGACTCCGCGGCTGATCACGGTGGCCGTGCGCTTCATAACTCCCCGATCGGGCTCGTGCTTTGTCACATTTGTCACTGTGGTAACTCTCGTCACAATAACAAACCCCGCTGAGTGGCCAGGGTTCGAATAAAACCTAACCCCCGGGTGCTCCGGTTTGCCGCCCATTCGTGGGCGCGGTGAAAAGCGACACGCCGAGCTGAGAATCGGGTCGGATTCGGGTTCTGACCCGGAATCACGCGGCGAACGGACCCGCAATCCGGCGCCACGCGCACCGGACGCTGGGGCCGATTTGAACTATCGCTCTGCCAACACTTATGATTATGCGTCGGAAGTCATCAGCTTCCGAAGAGCAAGGCCCCATCGTTTAGCGGCCTAGGACGGCGCCCTTTCACGGCGTTAACACGGGTTCGAATCCCGTTGGGGCTACGGATACTGTAGGTTGTACACGGCACGAAAAGTAAGACAGTTCCACAGCACGACAGCACAAGAATCACCGCACGAAATGCACAAAAGTTTGGCCCTGTAGCGCAGTTGGTTAGCGCGCCGCCCTGTCACGGCGGAGGTCGCCGGTTCAAGTCCGGTCAGGGTCGCCAAGGCGACAAGCCCTTTCGAAAGAAGGGGCTTTTCGTCCTTTCGAAGGCGTCTCTCGAGCCGCGTTCGAGGCCCTGTAGCTCAGTTGGTAGAGCGTTCGACTGAAAATCGAAAGGTCACCGGATCGACGCCGGTCGGGGCCACTTGGCCATCTGCGGGCTTCTACCGCGGGTGGCCATTTTTTATGCCCGAAAACAGGCGAGCTTCGGGTCGAGTGCCGTCCCGGCCGAGTCGAGCGGATGCGTGTCAGCCGAACTTCAGATCCAGCACCTGACCACCCGATGTCCATGTGAGCTCCGGATCCGGACCCCGGTAGTGGAAAAACCCCGACAACGCCCCCTTTGCAGCCTCCAGATCGACCACGGCCCCGCTGGGCGCGTATGCAGGCCTGAAGGAATGCGAATCTCCGTCTCATCCGTTCCTTCGATCGAACCCAGGATCCGCCACTGGTTCGTCTCCTGAGCGTTGGCTACGCAATGCACGATGAATCAGCGATTTCGTCTTCGCACGATCTGTCCGGGGCTCCTCAACACCGTTGATCAACCACACATCAGGGAGTTTCGGCTTGGCCGCACGAATCCCTTGTCTTGCAATATCTCCCACCATGACCCCAAGAGCATTGGCTAGTACTAGCACCAGCCATAGGCCGGACCAAGGCCGCGGGAGTTGGGAAAGAAAAACGGACTCCACCACAACGAGAACGATGAACACAAGCATCACGTTGCGATCACGAACGAGACTTCGAACCATGCCGCCTCCGACGAGACCCGCAATGACTACGACGAAGATCTCCAAGCCGTAAAGGCCGTTGAGTGTTTGAAGCACGGCCCAATAAATGCCTACAGCAAAAAGTATTGAAACACCGAGTTTTATCGATGCGTCCCGAACAACACGTTGACGCCGCTGCGATTTACTCATGCCGTGAGAGCTTCCTTCGCTAATGTGTCGTCAGACGCGTCGACTCAGCTTCGATTCCTACCACCCATTCCGGACCGAAAGACGAGGCCCTCGGATTGGCGAGAAAATCGGTCAATGCCGTTTCAACCGAGGCTAGGTCATGAACCAACCGCGCCGGCATGAACCCCTGTACGTCTCCCATCGGAACTTCCACCGACTCATCCGCGACGCCCGCAGATTGCAGCACCGCCCAGGAATTCTCGTCGGTCGAATCAGCATTCCGATGACAGACCATTCCCTGTCCCACTCCACCGGCCACTTCAAAACGAGCGGAACCATGATCAACGGACAGCCGCCCGGATTTCTTGCCGTCCAAGGAACGCAGCGCGGCTATGGCCGCCGACCGGACAGCCCCCATCGTCGCGAACCCTTCCGCATCCACGGTCCAGGGCGCAGCCGCCTGAACTGTGCGATTCGCTACAGCACGCCCCCATGCCACTCCCGCAAGCGTCCCCGCAAAAAACCCGCCGAACCACGCGTATCCAGACGAACCCAGAAGCACGGAGACTGCGACAAACAAAACGAGAACGACAGAACCGATCCACGGCCGCGGGACACCAAATCTCGTTAGCCAGGCGCCGACGCCCAGTCCCGCGAGCATTGCTCCGACCTCAAGAAGCACTCGCTCCCTCGGCACGAACACCATACCCGCGATCGTCGCCAGCAAGACCACCCCGCTGAGGATGAGCGCGCCTTTCCAGGACCGCCGCCGATTTGTTCTCACAACATCCAACTCACTGCGCTTGCTTGTCACCAGCCGAGACGGGAACCGTAAAAGCTAGCCGAACTTCAGATCAAGTGCGGCATCTCCTGACGTCCAGGCAAGCTCCGGGTCAGGGCCCCGGTAATGGAAGAAGCCGCGTAAAGCCCTGCCTGCAGTTTCGAGATCGACCACAGCACCGCTGGGCGCATGCGCAGCTCCCGAGGGTATTCGGATCTCGGTTTCCTCATTGCCGTCAACCGAACCGAGCATCCGCCACTCCCTTTCCTCCCGGAAATTTGCTACGCAATGCACGATGAATCCCGTCGCCGGACTTCCCATGGCCTCGAACAACCCCTCGTTGCGCTCCACAAAGAAACGTCCCGCCCTCGCACTATCCCAGGACGAAAGCAACTGTTGCAATTCCCGTCTTACGGTAGTACGTCCCTTTGGAGCATCCTCATCTCCTGTGCCAGCAATCGCGCCCTCATTCATCACGGTGAGGCCCCTGCCCCTCGCTCGACTCAGGTCATTCCACCAGCCGATAACTCTGCACTTCTGGAGCTCCGCGCAAGACGTGCTTCATGATGACCCGGCCGTACCAGCCGATGTCGAACTCGTACTCGGCGCCGACTTGAAAAGAGGACGCTAGCTCTTGTTGCTCGTCGGAAGTCACACCTCTGGAAATTCCCAGGGGGCCGCAGTTCGACGTCAGGATAAGAACCGCGGGCGTCGACACCGACCCTCTCGAACCGCCCGATGCTGTCTTCGGCTCTGCCGACACCACCACACAGCGCACGCTTTCAACAGCAATCGTGTTCCACACCGGGCTGAACAACACACCCACAGCAACCACGACCGTAAGTAGGAAAACTACCCAGGATAACGACCTGACAATTCGCTTAGCGACCTTCGGTCTTACAGGATTACGCGTTGCCGGCATTTCCTTGTTCACCTTTTCCATTACCAGCCACGCACATGGAGGCCCGTTTACGGACCGGAAGCCCCGCCCGCGACTCCCTGAATGGCACCATTCATGAGTTTCACATACGACGCGACACCCGGTGGCAACCTACTAGACAACGCTCCCCGGCCGTAACCGCAGCCCAGGTCATTCCACCAGCCGATAACCCTGCACCGCCTGGATTTCGTGGAGGACATCTTTCATGATGACCCGGGAATACCAACCAATGTCGAACTCATACTCGGCACCAACTTCGAAGGAGGACGCAAGCTCCTGCCTGCCATCGAACGTCACTCCGCTCGAGATCACCAGGGGACCGCAGTTCGACGTCTCGATGAGCACCTCGGGCGTCGACGCCGACCCTCTCGATCCGCCCGACGCCGTCCTCGGCTCTGCCGACACCACCACACAGCGCACGTTCTCAACAGCAATCGAGTCCAACACCGGGCTGAACAGCACACCCCCGACAACCACAACCATAAGAAGGAAACCTACCCAGGACAACCACTCGGCTCTTGGCTTCTTCGTCGTCTTTGCTGTTACAGGGTTACCCGTTGTCGGCATTTCTCTGTTCACCTGTTGCCGGCAGCGCTCGGAATTGGTCCGTGGGGAACGAGTGCGGCGGCCGATGTGTTCAACCGACAACGTCCTGTGGGTCGACTGCAGGGTGGACGGGCCAGTGGCCGGTGGCGTCGCGGATCTCGATGGCGCGCAGCAGCGGCGTCATGTCGTAGATATTGGTGTTCAGGTTGAGCTTTACCCCCTTTGTGGACCTGATGTATACAAACGGAGGCATCGCGCTGTAACGGTCGATGTCGGTGTAGGTGATGACACGTTCCTTGCCGAGCATGGTGCGGAACGCAACCTCGTAGTCGCGTGGAGCAACGTAAAAGTTCCGGTACATCAGCAGAAACCCGGTTCCGCCCAGGAGCATTGCCACCGAAGTAATGTACTGACCCAGTGCATCTCCGTCGGCAAAACTGGCGAAGATAGTCATGAGGGCTCCCACGATCACAACGAGCCAGCCGACGATCGGAATGAACTTCACCATTCGGCGCCGATCGGGATGTTCCTTGGACCGGTTGGGGTGCTTTCGTGCCCACCACCGAACGGCCACGATAAGTAGTACGGCAAACGCGATGATGACGAACTTCAAACCGGTTTCAGCGGACATGTCTGTTGTCTTTCGTGTGCATCATAAGTGGTGAATCGATGGAGGCTGTGCGCGGTCGTCACTTGCCCTGGGTGGCTATTCCGCATTGGTGACGGGGAGTTTGTGTGCTGGCGGTCACGCGGGTGCCGTCATCTACACGAAAGGGAAAAATGGGAAACAGTCACCGCTCCCGCACCCAGCCGTGGCCGGCAGCACCGCGCCGGCGACATTGCCGAGTTCGTCAAAGACCGCTCAAGACGCATGAGTATCAGCCGAATTTCAGATCCAGCACCTGATCACCCGATGTCCAGGTGAGCTCCGGATCCGGCCCCCGATGATGGAAGAATCCCAACAATGCCGCCTTTGCAGTCTCCAGGTCGACCACAACGCCGCTGGGCGCATATGCAGGGCCTGAGGGAATCGAAATCTCGGTCTCAGCCTTTCCGACGATGGAACCGAGAATCCGCCACTCGCCCTCTTCCTGCCGATGTGCTGCACAGTGCACGATGAAACCGGTCACCGGGTTACCCATCGCCTCGAACAATCCGTCCTTGCGTTCAACACGGAAACACCCTGACTTCGCGCTGTCCCACAAAGAGAGGGCATCCAATGAAGCTGTCTTCGCACTCTCCGTCCGTTGCTCCTGAGCACCATTGATCACCCACACATCACGCAGTACCTTTGGCCGACTCTCACGTAATCCTTCGCTGACGGTGTTGCCGACCATCACGCCGATGGCGTTGGCTGGTATCAGAACCGGCCAGATCCTGGACCAGGGTTCAGGAGACTGAGAAAGAAGCGCGCACTCCGCAATAACTAGGACGAAGAGAACAACCGCCACCAAGTTTTCGCGAACGAAAGCTCGGACTGAACCGCCCCCTACAAGGCCAAGGACAATCAAGGCGGCGATCTCCACACCTTTGGAACCGTTAGTCAGGGAAAAGAGGACGAAAAAGGTCCCTAATGCAAACACCAGTGCCGTGGCCAGGAGAGCCCAGGTCCCTCGAACAAAGCGAGAAAGCGGCGACGAATTCTGCATATCTCTCATATCCTCAATCACCTACAAGCAGGAAGTTCGCGAGATCGAATCCGCCCCCAAGGGAAGTTCCTACAGCTGCCGAGCGCACTAGTGCAGTTCCGTTCACGCCGCCGCGAAGTCCCGACAACGTGCTGGCGTTGGTCCGAGCCGCCTGGGCCAGGGTACTCGACGGAGAAGGGCCGCCGGGGACATGAGTCAGAGCGCCGCCAGTAAAAGCAGACAACGCCACGTCTCCAATCTGAAGCTGTTCCCCGGATATCGCCCTATCCGCAGCAATTCCAGCTACGCCACCGCCGCTTCCAATGGCAGTCATTATCAACCGTGCTGGCGCTCGGGCAATAAGTCCTGCAGCGGGCGAATTCGCTGCGAAACCAGCGGCTTTGGCCAGAGTTCCGCCCGCCGGTCCCGCTAAACCCCCAACAGCTCCGCTCACGCCGCCGCCAACCATGGCACCAGCGAGACCTCGCCAGTCCTGGACGCCTCCGTTCTTGGCAGCGTAGATGACCCCACCGCCAACTGCACCCGCGGCTCCGTTGACAGCTGCGTTGATAGCGACGTATCCACCCAATCTGGTTACGCTCGACGCGGCAGCCATTGTGATGCGAGCAGCAGCGACGCCAGCCCCTCCCAGAGCGCCAGCGGCACCGCCCGCAAGGGCTTCCACGCCCACTTGTCCCCAATTCACGGCACCGTTCGCTGCTTTCTGGGAAATCGTCGATATGCCCCCACTCGCCAATGCCCCGGATACTGCACCAATCAGCACCATGCCAGCCGGGCCGCCCACCCCAGTGCACATCAGCGCAACTCCGGCAGCGATCGCTAACCCACCGGCAACGTATTCCCAGTGGCTCCCAGCCGCCTGATCGTGGGCCTCGAGATCCGCGTCAGTAAGGGGGCGCAGCCCGGCGGGGTCGGTGGTGTTCAGCGGGTTGTTGCCAGCGTAGGCGTAGGGGTTGCCGTCCCAGCCCGCACCCAGGATCGGGGACAGGGGGTCGGTGGAAAGGAAACCACGGCTGGCCGGATCGTAGGCGCGCGCGCCGAGCCACTCCAGACCCCCGATGTCCAAGCCGCCGTTGCCGGTCAGGGTGATCCCGGCCGGCAACAGTCCAGCCAACCCGGCAGTTCCGGTACCGGGCATTCCGCCCGGCGCCGGGTCCGGGATGGTCGTCGCGCCGATGACCGCCCACGGGTCGGTCTGGTCTGTGGGGCGGGCCGCACGCCAGCCCGGCGCCATCCACGCGTCCCCGAACCCGGTGACACCGCCCGGCAATGACAGCACCTGCCCGTCGCCGATACCGGCCAGGGTGGGGAACGGGTTGGCGGTGTCCCACCAGAGCTCCGTGCCGTCAACGCCGGCCAGCTCGCCCAGGGCATCCACCCTGAGTACGTGCCGGGACGTCGCAGTCCCGTCGGGTGTGCGCTCCGTGGTGGTGTTGAGGTGGCCGGTGGGTCCCCAGGCGTATTCGGTCCAGGACCCGTCGGCCCCGATCAGCCGGGTCCGGCGACCCAACCCGTCATGCACATACTCCGTCCGAGACCCGTCCGGTTCCGTCACCGACACCAGCTGCCCTGCCGTGTCGTACTCATAGGTTCGGGAACCGCCCGGGGCGGATTCCTGCACCAGACGCCCGCCGGCGTCATACACCCACTCCGACACCACAGCCGGAACGGACGTATCCTGCTCCCCGTTCCGAGTCGTGGCCGCCGAGACCATCTGCCCGGCACCGTCATAGCCGTACCGGGTCACCGCCCCAGCCCGGGCCAGGCCGGTGATGCGGCCGTCGCCGTCCCGACCGATCCGCGTCACATCAGCCGTGCCAGGATCAGAACGGTCCGCACGACTGTGCTCGGCCAGGCTCCCGTACCGGTACACCCACTCCTGCACCAGCTCGCCGGCCGTGGCAGAGAGGATGCGCCCGGAACGGTCGTGCGTGAAGGTGGCCTGCCCGAGGGCGGGGTTGCTCACGGCGGTGACCCGGCCGGCAGCATCCCGGCGATACGTCGTGGTGGTGCCGTGCGCGTCGGTGAACGCGGTCCGGTTGCCGTCGGCGTCGTATGCCCAGGACAGCCCGCGGGACCCGCGGGTGCGGGAGGTCAGCCGGCCGCACCGGTCAAAGCCGAGCTCGTGCTCCACGGCCAGCCCAGCACCGCCCAGGGAATCGGAAATCACCACGCGGCGGCGGAGCCGGTCGCGCTGAATCGAGGCGAGGAGTTTCCCGTCCACCGAGGTGGTCACTTGTTGTCCGACGGCGTCGTACGTCCATCTGGTGGTGTGACCGTCCGGGTCCGTCTGGGACAGTTGCCGGCCGGCGGCATCGTAGGTCGCGGTGGTCACCCGGCCGAGGGGGTCGGTAACCGCACCGACCAGGTCGGTGGCCGTGTAGGCGCGGGTCGTCACCCCGCCGAGGGGGTCGGTGACCCTCACCAGGCGCCCGCGCACGTCGTACTCGAACCGGGTGCGCCCGCCCACCCCGTTGACGGTGCCGGTCAGTTCCCCGGCGGTGTTGTACGTGAACCGGCGGGTCCCGTACCAGGTGTCCTGGGAGAAGCTCAGCCGCCCGGCCTTGTCGTACCCGTACCGGGACACACCCTGGCCGGGGCTCCGGCGCGACAGGAGCCGCCCGCAGGGGTCGTACTCGAAGGTCTCGACCTCGCCCGTGGGCAGGGTGCGCGCGATGACGCGTTGGTCAGCGTCGTACGCAAGTTCGGTGACGGCCCCGAGCGGGTCGGTGGTTTTCCAGGGCCGGCCGCATCCGTCGTACTCATACCGTGTGAGCGCGCCGGCGGGGGAGGTGATCGAGGTGATCTTCCCGGCCACGTCCCGGCCGAGCACCGTCAGGCCGCCCTCACCATCGACGAGTTCCACCGGGTTGCCGGCCGCGTCATAGGAGATGAGTTCTGCGGAGCCGTCTTCCCCTTGCACCCGGGTGGGGCGGCCGTAGGTGTCAAAGCTGTAGGTGGCGCTCCCGAACGCGTCCGCCAGCGTGGCCGTGCCCGACTGCCGGTCCGTCGTCGCATCCGTGCGCACGCCGGTGGGGTCGACAATGGCGCTCAGCGCACCGACCTGGTCGTACTCCCGCGCCCAGTCGTGGCCGGCGGGATCGGTGATCCCCACGAGCCGGGACAGCGTGTCATGCACAAAGCCCCACCGGGCGCCGTCGGGCAGCACGGCGGCGGTGACGTTGCCGAGTTCGTCGAAGACCCGCTCGATGCTGCGGCCCAGGGGGTCGATCGTGCGCACCAGCTCACCGTTGCCGGCGTATTCCAGTTCGGTCCGTCCGCCGTCCGGGGCGATGGATGCCGTCGTGCGTCCAGCCGGGTCATGTTCAAACGTCCAGACGGCACCGTCGGGGTCTTCCCGCCGAACCAGCAGCCCCGCACTGTCGTAGCCGAAGCGGGTCTGCACCCCGGAGGGGGTGATGGCCGCCACCGGCCGGCCGGCCAGGTCGCGGACGATCCTCGCGACGTCCCCGACCGCGTTCTGGGTGGCGACGAGGTCACCGAAGTCGTCGTAGTCAAAGCTGACTGCCACACCCGCCGGGTCCAGTACCCGGGCCAGTTGCCCGTTCCGCCACACCAGCTCGGTGCGCCCGCCCAGCGCATCCAGAATGACCGAGGGGTCCCGGGTCACCGCGTCGGCATACTCAAAGGAGATGACCGAACCGGTTTCGGTGACCAGGGTATCGATGCGGTCGTGGTCGTCCCAGCCGTAGGTGAGGTCGGCGCCTTCCGGGGTGACTGTGCGGGTTCTCCGGCCCCGCCCGTCGTAGCCGTGCACCGTGACGGTTCCGTCGCGCTCGGTGAAGGAGACCAGGTTTCCGTGGCCGTCATACGCCATCGACTGCCGGTGGTCGTGGGAATCAAGCACCCCGACCAGGCGGCCCTTCGCGTCGGCGATCCACGAGTTGGAGCGGGTACCGTCCTCATCCGAGACCACGGTGACCCGGCCCGGCAGATACGCGAACCGGGTTCGACGCCCGTGCTGGGTGACTTGGAGCACAACCCTGCCGTGCTCGTCATAGGTGTTTTCCGCCTCGAGAACCCCCGCGCACGAGAAGACCGCCTCGATCAGGCCCTGCTCGTTCCACCGGCTGCTCACAGCAGCACAAACCACCGGCGTTGCTTAGACCGCTTGACTTTGCCCGACGGGTTGGGTGCTTTTCTCACGGTTCGCGGATGTATGCCACGATGTGGGCATGAAACGCTCCGCTTCCGCGCATCTCGAACTCGTTGCACACGGGCCCGCTGAGCTGGTTCTGTCCGTCGCCGTCGCCGCGGACGCGAGCGCCACGGAGCTGCTCGCCATCGTGCAGAACAACACCGCGCTCACCTACCGGGACGTCCTCGACGCGCACGGCACCCGGCTCCAGCTCGTCTCGGTACAGGCCGGCCGGATCGACATCGACTACACGGTCGAGGTGTCGGGCGAATCCGGGCCCGCAGAGGTGTCCGACATCGACCTCGTGCGTTACCTCCGGCCCAGCCGCTATATCGAATCCGACCATCTCTGGCCCACCGCGCACGCCGAGTTCCGCGGGCTCACCGGCACCGACCTGCTCAACGCGATCACCTCCTGGGTGGGCACGCACCTGAGTTACGTGCCCGGCGCCAGCCTGCCCACGGATGGTGCGGTGCGCACCCTGCTGTCCCGGCAGGGCGTCTGCCGCGACTACGCCCACCTCGTCATAGCCTTCCTGCGCGCGCACGACGTGCCGGCCCGCCTGGTGTCGGCCTACGCTCCCGGCCTGTCACCGATGGACTTCCACGCCGTGGCCGAGGCGTATCTCGACGGCGCCTGGCAGGTCGTCGACGCCACCGGGCTCGCTCCGCGCCAGTCGCTTCTGCGCATCGCCACCGGCCGGGACGCCGCAGACACCGCCTTCCTCTCCTCGGCGGGCGCCGCAATTCAGCTGAACGTGCTCACCGTCACCGCCGTCGCCGACGTGCTGCCGCGGGACGACGTCACCAGGCTGGCCCGGCTGGCCTAGACGCCACCCCTGGAGTGGTTACAGCGGGGCCGGAAGGCACGCGCTATGGTCCCTACAGCGCACAACAGACCTGAGAATAACTCACTCGCACCTGTCGCCCCTGTCAGGCCGATGACAGCACGAGCCTCCGCGGCATCCGGCTCCCAACTTGCAAGGGATACTCGTGACGACTGACGCCGGCGCCGGCGCCGTGAGGGCGCTATGGATAGCACCGTCCGCGGACGTCGACCCCCGCGCGGTGCTCGGCGCCGGCAGCACGGTGGCGGACCGCGCCCAGGTCCGCGAATTCGCCCGGGTCGGCCCCGGATGCACGGTCGGGTACGCCGCGTACCTCGGGCCTGGCGTCATCCTCGGACGCCAGTGCACAGTGCAGGATTTCGCCCTTCTCTACGAACCGACCCTGCTGGAGGAACGGGTGCACGTCGGACCAGGGGCCGTGTTCACCAACGACAGGTTCCCCCGAGCCGTTTCGCCGATCGGCCGCCTCAAGACCACGGCGGACTGGGACCTCGTCGGTGTCACCGTGCGCACCGGGGCATCCATCGGCGCCAACACGGTCTGCGTCGCACCCCTCACCATCGGGCGCTGGGCCGTGGTGGCCGACGGCTCCGTGGTGACCGCCGACGTGCCCGAGTACGCCCTGATGGACGGGACTCCGGCCAGGAGGGTGCACTGGGTGGGACAGAGCGGCGCCCGCCTGGATCGCGTCGGCCCCGACCTTTTCAGATGCCCGGTGACCGGCGCGCTCTACGGCGAACACAACGGCGCCCTCCGCCCACTCGGAATTGCCCCCCGATAAGGTCACAGCGACACCTTCCCAGCCCGGCTATGGTCACGTCGTGAGGACCTGGGCGTGCGCCAGGTCTCGTCAAGAGTCCGTCTCCGGCTTGCGCTATTGCCGGCGTCGGGCTCTGTCCGAGCTGCACCTGTACACCCGACATGCAGGGATGGAACGTGAAAAGAAGTACTTTGCGGCGACCCCTCCGTGCGGCCGGCTGCCCCGCAGCCTCCCACCGCCCCGCGAAAGGTCGACGCTCGTGATACCCGCACCGGAGACGGCCGGGCACCCCCTCATCGAAGCGACCGCCGACGTGGACCCCACCGCGGAGGTCGGCGCTGAGACACGCGTGTGGCACCTCGCCCAGGTGCGCGAAAATGCCTCCATCGGCAGCGGCTGCATCCTCGGGCGTGGCTCGTACATCGGACCCGGCGTCATTCTCGGACGCAACTGCAAGGTACAGAACTACGCACTGATCTACGAACCGGCGGTCCTGGAAGACGGCGTCTTCGTCGGTCCCGCCGTGGTGTTCACCAACGACATGTTTCCGCGGGCCGTCAACCCCGATTTGAGCATCAAAATGGCAGAGGACTGGCATCCGGTGGGTGTGCACGTCGGCACGGGCGCGTCCATCGGTGCGCGGGCCGTCTGCATCGGACCGGTCAGCATCGGCCGTTGGGCGCTCGTCGCGGCCGGCGCCGTGGTGACGAAGGATGTCCCGGACTACGCCATCGTCGCCGGCGTACCGGCCAGACGCATCGGCTGGGTCGGTCGGTCGGGGATCCCGCTGCGGAAAGCTGAGGACGGCCGGCTGACCTGCCCGGCCACCGGTGAGCACTTTTACGAA
Organism: Cryobacterium sp. LW097; assembly: GCF_002205495.2. Lineage (GTDB taxonomy): Bacteria > Actinomycetota > Actinomycetes > Actinomycetales > Microbacteriaceae > Cryobacterium > Cryobacterium zongtaii. The sequence continues at coordinate 3,241,337 of NZ_CP021992.1, forward strand.
CGTGACGGCGTCCTCCTGGCAGAACGTGAGTCCGGATGAACAAGCGTCAGCTCGGGCTCACCGCGCTCGCCCTCACCGTGGCAGTGGCGACGGCCGGCATGATCGTGGCCCAGCTGCTGCCGGCAGTCGACCGGATTCGCTCGGTGGCGGAATCCACACCGTCGGCCACGGCGCCACCGACAGCCGCCGAGAGCGGCGCCCCCACGCCCACGTCGACCGCGCGGATCGACGAGACGGTGCCGCCGGCTCCAGAGAGACCGCAGGCCGACCCCGCACCCGACACCGATACGGAGGCGGGCCCCCGCACCTCAACCGAAGTGCTCCCGCCCGGGCAGGTCGACGTCACCCTGCCGCCGTCGAAGCCCCGGTCCGCGCTCGTCTCGCTGCCGCTCCCCCCAACCGTGAACTCTCTCGGCGACGTTGTACACGGGTTCCCCACCGATGTCATGCCGGGGATCCCGAACTCACTCGTCGACAACAGCTCGGTGGCGACGCAGGGCGACCGTCTGCAGGCCGCGTTCAAGGCAAGGACCACACTCGGCACCGACGACGTCCTCAGGTTCTACCGGCACCATTTCGCGCCCCTGGGACTCCTTGAAACCCCGGTGACCACGACCGAACGCGGGACAACGCTCAGTTTCGCCCGCGACGACGATTCGGTGACCCTGTCGGTCACCGCCGTCGCCGGCGGATCCAGCTACGTGCTCTTCGGCGTTTTCACGGCGCAGGGTTGACGGCGGCCGGCCCGTGTACATCTCTTTTTCCGACCGGGGATCGGCACAAGGAACGGCATCCCCTCCCGGACGCCCCGTCGCGACGCGGGTCTCGTCCGTCGTCATCGCGCTGGGAATCGTCAGCCTGGTCACTGACGTCTCCTCGGAGTCGGTGTCGGCGATCCTTCCGCTGTACATCACGGGAGTGCTGGGCCTGTCGACAGTCGCCTACGGGCTTCTCGACGGGATCTACCAGGGCGTCAGCGCCATCGTGCGCATCGCCGGCGGCTGGGCGGCGGACCGGGGGGACCAGCCGAAGTGGATCGCGTTCTTCGGGTACGGTCTGTCAGTCCTGGCCCGCACCGGACTTCTCTTCGCAACCGGATTCACGTCCCTGGCGGCCGTCATCGCTGTCGATCGCCTCGGTAAGGGCGTCCGGACCGCCCCGCGCGATGCGCTGATTACAGCGTCATCGCTCCCGGAGAACCTCGGTAGGTCTTTCGGAGTGCACCGCATGCTGGACACCGTCGGGGCCGCGGTCGGGCCACTGCTCGCCTTCGCGATCCTGTTCGCCATCCCGGACGGCTACGACACTGTTTTTGTCGTATCGCTCGCCTTCGCGATCGTCGGCGTCTTTGTGCTCGGCCTGGTCGTACCGAACACCCGTCCTTCGGCAGAGCGCGCCGCACCCGGCACCTCCCGGGCGTCGTTCAGGTGGGCTCAGCTGAGGGATCCGCGGCTGCGCCGCCTGCTCCTCACCGCGGGACTGTTGGGCATCGTGACCATCGGTGACGGGTTCATCTACCTGGTCCTGCAGAGCCGGGATGCCTTCGCGGCGGCCTGGTTTCCCCTGCTCTACGTGGGCACCAACGTCGTCTTCCTCCTCCTTGCGATCCCGCTGGGCAAGCTCGCCGACAGGTTCGGCCGCGCCAGGGTCTTCGTTTGCGGCCATCTCGCGCTCCTGGCTGCCTACGCCTCTGCAGCGGTCCCCGTTGCCGGGCTTCCGACGACGATTCTCTGTCTGATAGCCCTCGGTGCGTTCTATGCGTCCACCGACGGCATCCTCGCGGCGCTCGCGGCCCAGTCGACGTCTGAGGCCAGCCGTGCGACAGCCATCGCCTCCGCCCAGACCGTCGTTGCCGCCACCCGGCTGATCGCGTCCACTGGATTCGGTGTGCTCTGGTTCGCGGTGGGCCGCAACGACGCCATGCTGATCATCGCGGGCGCACTCGCCCTGCTGATCCCGCTGGCCGCTCTCGTCCTGCGCGGCGCGTTCGACCGGACGCAAACGACATGACCGCACGCAAACGCACCATCGCCGCCGTGCTGGTCAGCGCGGTGCTCCTCGGCGGAGCCGGAGGCTACGGCATCGTGGCCTGGGCAGGCTCCCAGGAACGACGGACCGGCGGGAACGCCGTGCAGGCGGTCACCACCGACACGGCGGCGACAGGAGACCGGATCGTGTTCCGCAATACGGCATCCGGCGACGGGTACGGGCTGGTCGCCTTCGTCCCGCTCGCCGATCCCGCCGGTGAGCGCTCGGTGACGGCCCAGGCGTGCGACAGGGTGTACGCAACCACAGTCGTGGAGATGTGCCTCCACATCGACCGCGGGATCGTCACGGCGTTCGCGGCCACCCTGCGCGGTGCGGACGCCGCCGAGCTCCGCACCTGGCCGTTACCCGGCATCCCCAGCCGCACTCGGGTATCCGCCAACTCCCGCCTCGTCGCCGTGACAGCGTTCGTGACCGGGGAATCATATGGGACGGTCGCGTTCTCGACTCAGACGACGATTTCCACAATCGACGGCACCGACTACGGCAATCTCGAAGACTTCGCTCTCTTGGTGGACGGTGAGCGCATCACAGCGGCCGACCGCAACATCTGGGGCGTGACCTTCGGCAGCGACGACACCACCTTCTATGCCACGGCGGCCACGGCCGGACGCACCTGGTTGGTGCGGGGCGACCTGACCGCCCGCACCCTGACGGCCATCCGGGAAAGCGCCGAGTGCCCGTCGCTCTCCCCCGACGGTCGTCATATCGCCTACAAGAAGGTCGTTACCGGCACTGCGTCGCCGGTCTGGTCCATCGCGGTGCTCGATCTCGAGACGGGGGTGGAGACTCTCCTCCCCACCCCCGGCAACGTCGACGACCAGGTGGAATGGCTGGATGATTCGACACTGCTCTACGGGCTGGCCCGCACCGACGTCGTCGGTGACAGCGATGTCTGGTCCATCTCCATCGACGGGGCCAGCCAACCTCGCCTTTTCATCCCGCACGCCTGGTCTCCATCGGTGGTGCGCTCATGACTGCCAAACGCGGGCAGAACGCGACACGTCTGGACGACCCCGCGACGGCGCCCCCCACGGTCGATCACGTCCTGATCACCAGGTTCAACCTGCCGACCCCGGGCCCAGAGGGTCGAGTGCGCCAACGCGAGGGATGGCTCACCGGCCGCGCCGACCTCTTCGAGAAATACTGCCTGCCGTCGGTGCGCGCTCAAACCAACCAGAACTTCCGCTGGCTCGTTTACCTCGACCCGGACAGCCCCGAATGGCTCGTCCAACGCCTGGCACCGTTCGTGCGGGACCAGGTCTTCGAGCCGATCTACCGGGCAGAGGTCACCCCGGCCATCATTCTCGACGACATCCGCGCTGGGCGAACCACACCGTCCGCCGACCTGCTGACCACGAATCTCGACAACGACGACGGGCTCGCCGCCGATTTCGTCGACCGCCTACAGCGAATCCCTCCAAGGGGGCCGCGCTCGGCGCTGTACCTCGCGTCGGGACTGATCCTCGGTCCCGACGGGTTGTTCCTCCGCGTCGACAAGCTCAACGCGTTCTGCTCCGTCAGGGAGACCTGGAACGATCCCGTCACCTGTTGGGCGGACTGGCACACGCTGCTCCCTCGGTCCATGCCGAGCGTTGCGGTATCCGGCCCACCGGCGTGGCTGCAGGTCGTGCACGGCAGCAACGTCAGCAACCGGGTTCGCGGCCGGCTCGTCGCGTCGAACGGCTACGCCGCCCTGTTCCCCACCCTGCCCACCGATCTTGACCAGCCGACGCGTACCGACCTGCTCCGCGACCGCCTGTTGAGCGGGCCAGCCAGGCTGCTGCGGGAATCCTCTCGCGCCGCCGTGAAGTCCACCCTGCTATTCCTGGTCGGCAAGCGCGGGGTCGACCGAATCAAGGAGTGGCGCAGCGGGACGACGAAATGACACCAGTCCGCCCCGAGCCGCGTCACTTTACCCCCCGATAAGGTCACAGCGGCTCGTCGCTTGCCCGGCTATGGTCACCTCGTGAGGACCTGAGCCTGCCTCAGGTTTGAACACGAGTCCGTGCCGGGCCTTACCCTTCCGGCCGCGGGCTGTATCCGAGCTGAACCTGTACACCCGAAATGCAGGGATGGAACGTGACCACAACCATTATTTGTCGACCCCTCTGTGCGTCCGGCTGCCTCGTAGCCGACCGCTTCCTCGTTCGACGGCGACGCCGATGAACAAGCGTCAGCTCGGCCTGGCAGCGCTCGGCCTCACGGTGCTGGTGGCCAGCGCCGGCGTCGTGGTCGCGCAGCTGCTGCCCCCGACCGACCGGATCCAGAGCGTGGCGGAGTCGACGCCGCCCACCGCGCAACCGACCTCCGAGCGGAGTGTCACCCCGACGCCGGCCGACACCGACGGTGCGACGCCCGCTCCGGTTGAGGAGGAGCCGACGGACACCGGCGCGGACGGCGAGCGCTGGAGCGAAGCCGCCGCCGCGCCGCGCACGTCGACCGAAGTGCTCCCTGAGCAGCCTGAGAGCGTCATCCTGCCACCATCGAAGCCCCGGACCACCCTCGTTTCGTTGCCGCTTCCCCCCACCGCCAGCTCGACCGGAACCGTGGTCGGCGGGTTCCCCACGGACGTCATGCCCGGCATCCCGGAGTCGGTTATCGACAACACGTCCGTCGCGACCGAGGGCGACCGTATGCAGGCCGCGCTGGAGGCCAGGACGTCACTCGGAACCACCGACGTCCTGGCGTTCTACCGGCAGCATTTCGCTCCGCTGGGTCTTCTGGAGTCTCCGACCACCGCCGCCAAACGGTCGACGACGCTGAGCTTCGCGCGAGGCGACGACTCCATCACCCTCGCCGTCACCGCCGTCGCCGGCGGGTCCAGCTACGTGCTCTTCGGCGCATTCACCGCGCAGGACTGACAGGCAGGCCCGTGTACATCTCGTTGTCCGGCCTCTGCACGCCCCTCCCTTCCCTTGTCCATGCCTGGTCTCCCTCGGTGGTGCGAACATGACTCTTGATACAGCCCGAATCGTCCTCGGCGGGTCCGCCGTGGACCTGCTCGAATTCAGCGACTCCATAGAACGGATAACCGAGCACCTCGAGGCGCCTGACATCCCGCCCCTGGCGGTCACGTCGATCAACCTCGACCATGTGCATCACTTCGGGGCGGGTGCCGACTGGTCGGGAACGCTCGACGACGACGGACCGGCGCCGGAGGCGGGGCACAGCCAGCTGACCTGGCTGAACCTCATCGATGGTGCCCCGCTCGCCGCGCAGGCCGGCCGCATCACCGGCCGCGCCTGGCCGCGCCTGGCCGGCAGTGACCTGATCGGACCGATCTTGGCGCTATGCGAAAGCCGCGGCACCCGCATCGGCTTTCTGGGCGGGACGGCCGACACCCACGACCGTCTTCTCGCCGAGCTCGCCGTTCGATACCCAGCGCTGTGCGTTGCCGGTCTCTGGGCTCCCGCTAGGGACGAACTGAACGATTCGGTGCGGTCGGAGGCGATCGCCCGCGAGATCCACGATGCCGCCACCGAGCTCCTGATCGTCGGACTCGGAAAGCCTCGGCAGGAGCTGTGGATCGCAGAACACGGGCTGGCGACGGGCTCCCGCGTGCTGCTGGCCTTCGGCGCCGTCGTCGACTTTCTCGCCGGACGGGTGACCAGGGCTCCGCACTGGATTTCCGCGCACGGACTGGAGTGGGCGTGGCGGCTCGCACTGGAACCCCGGCGCCTGTGCACCCGGTACCTCGTGCAGGGCCCACCTGCCTACCTCGCGGTGCGGCGGCGGGAGTCGATCGCCGCCCCCTGGACACCCTCTCCGGCGGTGATCGGAGTCCACCCCCACGATGGTGCGCCAGAGAACCGATTCGTCGGCTTCGCCGACCCGGACGAGCACGCCGACGTGGCCGTCGTTGTCGTCGCCGACAGCACAGTCAGCGTCCTCCCGCTGCTCGAGGAACTCCGAGCGGAGTGTCAGGACCTCCGACTGCGCTGCATCGTGACCGGCGGGGACCCCGGTCGCACCTCCCGGCCCGAGCTGCTGCTCCAACGGGACGTGATCCTGGTGCCGACGGAACGAAACCGCGGCCATGCGGCTTCGATCAATGCCGCCAGAGCCCACATCGGCAGGGCGGACGCTGTGCTCGTGCTCGACGGCACCGGGGAGGTGGAGCGTGGCGCGCTGCGAACCATGGTCGACCGGATGAACCGCGCCGGCGCCGGCGCGGTGGTACCCCGCTTGCTCACCGGTGATGGCGCCACCCGTCGGCACCTGCCCAAGGAACCCACGGTGAGCCGGGCCCTCCTCAGCGCAACCGTCGAAAAGGACGATTCCGGCTCTGGAGGCCGGTTCAGCTCGGTGTACACCGACGCTGAGAGCTACGAGCATGCGCATCAAGTGCGCTGGGGGTTCGACACCGGGCTCCTGGTGCGCCGGGACGTCGACGACCTCGTCGGCGACAGGGACGAGCGGTTCACCGCCGCCCAGGAGTCGGACTACTTCCGCCGCGTGCGTGAGACGGGGGCGCCGATCTGGTACGAACCTGCCGCGCGTATCAGGTCCGAAGCCAGCCCCGGCGTCCGCACGCCCGCGCTGGCGGCGCTGCTCGCCGCGAACCAGGTCCGCTTCACCCGCCGCTATCGGTCCTTCGGTTACGCGCTCGCCTTCCAGGCTGCCTTGGCCGTGACCGCCGCCCGGCACTGGACCGACCCCGCCCAGCGCACGATCGTGCGCGCCCTGCTGACGGGATCTGTCTGGAGGACGGCGCCGGCCGCTCCCCCAAAGCCGGTCGCGGTCACCACGACAGAGCCCGGCCCGTGGGGCAGGTCCGCCACGCCGGCCGGCACCATCATCATCCCCGCCCACAACGAGCGCGCGACGATCGGACGTACCCTCGCCCTGATCGCCCCGATGGCGGCCCTGAACCAGGCGGAGATCATCGTCGTCTGCAACGGCTGCTCCGACAGCACGGCGTCCGTCGCCCGCCGGTTCCCCGGCGTCGCGGTGTACGACATCGAGACAGCATCCAAGACCGCGGCCCTCAACGTCGGCGACGCCGCCGCCCACGCCTGGCCGCGTCTCTACCTGGACGCAGACGTGGCGATCGAACCCACCACGGTGCGCGCGATCTTCGACTCTCTCGGGACCGGGCGCATCCTGGCCGCACGCCCCGAGTACACCTATGACACCACAGGCGCGTCGGCCCTGGTCAAAAGCTACTACCGCGCGCGGCGAAGGATACCGACCAATCGCGACGCCGTCTGGGGCGCCGGTGCCTATGCCGTGAACGCGTCAGGGCACGGCAGATTCGACCGCTTCCCCGACGTCACGGCCGACGACTCGTACGTCGACAGCCTCTTCCGCTCCGACGAGAAGGTCGTCGTACCGACCGGCTCTCCCGTGCGGGTCTTCACACCCCGGACCGTCGCCAGCCTCGTCGCCGTTCTCGCCCGCCAGTATCGGGGGGTCTCGGAATTGGGGACCGAGTCCACGACCGCCGGAAGCATCAGGTCCCTCGTCGCATCCGTGCGCGGCCCGGCGAGCGCGGCCGACGTGGTCTGCTACGGGCTGCTCACGGTGCTCGGCCGGCTCAGGGCCCACCGTGTCGTCAGCCGAGGCCGGGCGGGCTGGGAACGCGACCTGTCCAGCCGAGCACTCCCTCCGGACCTCGCGGCGTGACCCTGACGACTTCGGCCAATCACCCCCTCTTTGGGGTCCGACGGTCTGCCTCGACCGGGATACTGTCTGCTCCGACGGGGACCCTGGTCCCGTCGATTGCATCATGGGTCTGGCTCGTAAAACCTGCCACATCCGATCCGAACCAAGGGGGTGAACGCGTGTACTCATCACGTCGACCCTGCCCGTTCCTGCCATGACCGCGTTGACGCCCGACCGGTCGCCGTCGCCCGCCCCCGGGCGCGACACCTTCGTCAGCGCTGACCAGCCGGCCGATGTCGCGGTCATCATCGTCACCTACAACAGCGAGGCAGACGTCGGGCCGCTCCTCGCCAGTCTGAGAGAGGCCACGCCGTCGGTTCGGATGTGCGTCGTCGTCGTCGACAACGATTCGACCGATGGCACCCTCGGTGTGCTTGCCGAGCACGCCGACATCACCGTGCGCTCCAGCGGCGGCAATCGCGGCTACGCCGGCGGAATCAACGTGGCGTTGAGGCTTGTCGGCCGTGCACGCAGCATTCTGGTGCTCAACCCGGACCTGGTGGTTCGACCGGGCAGTGTGCGCGAGATGCTCAACTGCTTGGAATCAACCGGCGCCGGCGTCGTCGTTCCCCGCCTGGTGGATTCCCTCGGCGTCCTCCAGGCGTCGCTCCGCCGCGAACCGACGGTGCTGCGGTCGTTCGGCGAAGCGCTGTTCGGCTCTCGGGCCCGGCGGAGGCCGGGCTGGCTCTCCGAGACCGTCTACGACCAGGAAAGCTACCGGCGCGCGCACGTCGTGGAGTGGGCCACCGGAGCCGCCCTGCTGATCGACCGGGCGCTCGCCGAGCGCCTCGGTGATTGGGATGAGCGGTACTTTCTCTATTCAGAGGAAACCGACTACTTCCGCCGCGCCCGGAACGCCGGCGCAACGGTGTGGTACGACCCGGCAGCGACCGTCGCTCACCGCCAGGGCGGCTCAGGTGTGTCCGCCGGGCAATCCGCGTTGATGTCCGTGAACCGGGTGCGCTACGCCGAACGGCACGGCACCCCCGCCGCCGCCGCGCTCGTGCACGTTGCGGTCACGCTCCATGCGGCCCTCCGGGCCCACCGGGCGGCCGATCGCTACGCCCTGGCCGTGCTGCTGGATCGTCGCCGGTGGAGGACCCTTCCTCATGCGACGAACACCGCCGCCTCTCCGATCGGGATGGGCGAATGACCGCCGCCGGCTTGCTGCGAGTTCTCCTGCGGCGCTGGTATGTCGTCGTGGCCGTTTTCGCCGTCCTGGGCGTCACGTTCGTCACCCTCGACGAGGCCGGCGGCGCTTACGTCTCGCAAACGAAGGTGGTCTTCGTGGTTCCCGATGCCGCAGCCGTCGGCGTCTTCGACGACCGACAGCGGGACACCCTGTTGGAATTCGTCGGGGCCATCGAGCAGGAGATCAACGACGGAAAGCTGCCCGACCGTCTCTCGCCGGACGCCCCACTCTTCGGTGCGGGAGTCTCCGAGGGGTATCAGGTCGTCATACCCAACACCGGCGGGCAGTGGGAGTACAGCTTTCCCGACCCGGTGTTGTCGGTACGGGTCGCCGGTCAGGATCCCGACAGGGTCAGAGAGACCCTCAACACTCTCCTCGACCGGATCGACGTTCTCACCGCCGACCGGCAGAGCACCCTGGACCCCCGGGATGCCATCAGCACTGAGCGGGTCCCGGCCGAGGCCACGGTCAGTCACGTCGGCGGATCCCGCAGAACACAGGCCAGGGCCCTGCTCGTACTCGGGCTGGTCGGGCTCGGCGTGGCCGCGACCGCGGCAACGCTCGTCGACCGGCTCGCCGGCCGGACTCCCAGACCCCGCCGCCAGGACGGGTCGGCCGGCCAAACCCTGCCGCCCACTATTTCACCGGGCACAACCGCCCAGCAAACGGAGCGTGTGACATGACATTGAAGAACTTCCTGCGAGGCCTCGGACGGCGCTGGTACGTCGTGCTGATCGGTCTGGTACTCACCGGCGTCGCTGCCGGCGTCGTGTATTCCGAGGTGCAACCCACCTACCAACGCAACGCGACCCTGCTCCTCATGCCCGCGGCCTCGAGCGTTCCCGAAGGAGAGAACCCCTACCTGTTCCTCGGCGGCCTCGGCCAAGCCAGTGACGTGTTGGTGAACACGATGGCCTCGCAGACCGTGCGTGAGTCGTTGTTGGATGGGCATCCGGCCGCGGACGCCACCGTCCAGCGCATCGCGACCAGCAGCGGTCCGCTCCTTTCCGTCACCGCCACCGGCAGCACCAACAGTGAGGTTGCCCTGGTGCTCGACCGCGCCCTCTCCGGCGTGCAGACAAACCTCAGCTCCCTGCAGACCCGAGCCGACGTTCCGGAGGTTGAGCGCATCACCGCGATGCCTCTCACCACAGACGAAACCAGTACGGTGATCCAGAAGAGCCGGCTGGAAGCCGTCGCCGCAACAGCTGCCGCCGGCTTCGCTCTCACCCTGCTCCTGGCCGGGTTGGTGGACGGGCTGCTGCTGTCCAGGGACAGGAGACGCCGGTTGGATCCGCCCGTTGCCGATTCCGCCGGCACGCCGGATGACGTTGAGCTCGAAGACGGCCGGGCAACCGAGGACTTCGACGACGACCTCGGCGCACCCCAGGGTCCGAGGCACCCGGACCTGTCCCGTTCCGGCGACCGCCGGGTGCTCGCCGGCGTCCCGGACGGCTTTGACGACAGCACGATCCCCGTCAAGCACGGCGCAGACGCACGTGCTCCCGAGCACGCCGAATGAGCAGGCCGGCGCCCGCGGCGACCCGCGCCGCCGCGACGGAGCGAGGTCCCCATCGGGGGATCGACGGACTGACTGTTCTCACCGTGTACGTGGTTCTGCTGTTCGCGGTTCCGTCCGGACTCACGATCACGGCCCTGGGGTCGGCGGGACGGCCCGCGACGCTCTGGGCCCTCGGCGCGGGACTCTGGTGGTGCTGGCATCAGCTGCAGCGTCAGTCCCCTCTGCCACCGGGCCCGCGACGCGTATCCGCGGCGTTGTTCGCCCTCCTCGCGGTGGCGGGCTTCAGCTACGCCTGTGCCATGCTTCGCGGGCTGCCCACCGACGAGGTCAGCCCGGCCGACAACGGGCTCCTGCGACTGCTGGCGTGGGCCGGGATCCTGCTCGTCGGCATCGACGGTCTCCCCAGCGTCGGCGAACTACGGGTCCTGCTGCGCAGGCTCGCGTGGGCGGGCGGCGCGATGGCGACCCTGGGCATCCTTCAGTTCCTGACGGGCAACCTTCTCCTGGAGTTCTGGCACTTCGTGCCGTTCACGATGTGGGAGGGCCCCACCTCGGACGCACTCGACCAGCGAGCCGGCTTCATCCGCGCGTCGGGAACGGCGATCCATCCGCTTGAGTACGGAGTCGTCCTGGCCATGGCTTTTCCGATCGCCCTCGCCCTGGCCGTCGAGAATCGCTCGGCGCATCGGCTGATCCCCTGGCTGCCTGTCGCCATGATCACTGTCGCGTCACTGCTCTCGGTCTCCCGGTCAACCCTGATCGGCCTCGCCGTGGGACTGATCATCATGCTGCCGACCCTCTCCCGCAGCGTCCGGATGCTCATTGTCACGGTGGGCGGCGCCCTGACCGTCGCGATCGGGGTGCTCGTCCCCGGGATGATCGGAACGATCCGCGGTCTGTTCACCGGACTGGGGTCGGACCCGAGCACCGCATCGCGAACGACCAGCTACGACATCGCCATCGACTACATGAGCCGGTTCCCGGTCGTCGGCAAGGGATTCGGCACCTTCATCGCGAAATATCACATCTTCGACAACCAGTACCTGCTCCTGGCGATCGAGTTGGGAATCCTGGGCGTCATCGCCTTCCTCATCCTGGTCGTCGCCGGCATCGTCAGTGCGGCGCAGGCCCGCCGCACGGCCACCGACAGCCTGGACCGGCAGCTGGCCCAGGCCCTCGTCGCGGCGCTCGTCGCGGGCAGTCTGCTGATGGCCTTCTTCGACGGTTTCGCGTTCTCGATGTCTGCGGGGATGCTCTTCCTCGTCCTCGGCCTGGCTGGGGGTGCGCGGCACCTGCTCGCTGCAGGGCCTCCCGTGCCCGGTCAGCCGGTGGCGACCCGATAGGACAGCTGGACTCCTCCGGGCAGTCGGCGGTTCAGCCCGCGGACACCCGCTACTCGCTGCCCGCCCCTGCCGTGAGGGGCACCCGGTAGATGTGGTAGCTGAATTCCTCGGCGAAGGCGTCGGTGAATCGTCCCTTGCCGTCGACCGCCAGGCTGCGATCTTCTCCCAGCACCTCGACGTTCTTGCCTTCGACCCCGGGCGGCAGGGTGAGAGTGCGCTCCCCCGGGCCGGCAGAGCCGTCGACCATCGCGAAGATGTAGGCCGACCCTGCATAGGTTTTGAGCATGGTGTCGAGCTTCGGACCGAAGGTGTACTCGTAGGACTGGGTGTTGAGCACCGGGGCGAGTGAGTGAATTTGAGCGTTCACCGACTTCACTGCGGCGACCTGAGCATTGCCACAAAAGCCCGGGCTGACCTGAGATTGGCGGAAAACGTTGCTGCTTTGGCACGTTCCACTGAGGCTCTGATTGAAATAGGCAATCCCTCGGGCTTCGTTGATGATCGAGTTCATCACCGCCCCCGTGAGCTGCCCCGGGGTGAGGTAGGACTTCGGCGCAGCATCCGGCGGACCGCCGTTCAGGTTCTCCACCCATTGCCAGAGTGGTTGCAGTTTTCCGTCTGCGGCGTCCTGGGCGCGGAGGGAGTTCATAGTGGCGCCGTAGCTCGACGCGGTGCGACAGGTCGCCTGCGCGACCGGGGTCAGATACACATCCCGATACGGGGTCTGGTCGCAGAAGGGGATGCTGTACCAGTACATGTCCACCGACACCACATCGGTGTATCCGTTCACGTACTGGCGCGCTGCCTCCTGCGGGAGGTCACTTGCGATCACCATCTGGGTGAAGTTCGCGTAGCGGAAGCGCCCGTCGTCGGGGAGGGCGTCGACCAACCCCTGGAGGTGCTTGTGGCCGTCTGCTGGGGTGAATCGGCCGTCGACCTCATCGTCAAGGAATTGGCCCACCCAATTGCCGCTGTCGGCGGTGAAGCCGTCGTTGAGCTTTCCGCCGATCCAGAACACACCGTTGTCGGCAAAGAGCCGGTACGGCGTGCCATCCCACATGCCGCTGTACGTGTTGATGCCGAGTGACTTGTCGTAGGCGACCTCGTCATCGGTGCTGAAGTTGCCGAACCAGGAGACGATAGGGAAAAACGTCGGGTCGTCCCAACCGGCAGCGTCGGCCTTGCTGAACTGTTTCCAGTAGGCCGGCCCTCCTTCCCAGGGAATCCGCGGAAGGGCCAGCGAGGTCCCGGTGTCGCTCGGGGGCACCGAGATCGGGTCGGGCGCAGCCGGGGTCGGGGTGGAGGACGATTCGGCCGGGGCCGAGGGACTAGCGGCCCGCGGGTGGTCTTCCGGCACCGTTTCACCCGGGGCGGCGGGGCGGAACCTGACGTCGACGTAATAGTTGGTGTCCTCGAACGACGCGGTCGGGAAGCCTCCGGACCCGTAGCGGAAGACGCCGCCGCCGGCCGGAACCGACAGCGCGCCGTTGGTATGCGGGTCGGCTAGCGCGCCGGCATCCGAGGCGTAGTGACCCCGTGGCGCGAAGTAGGAGGCGACATAGCTGTGGCCGCGGTGAACCGGCACCGGTTCGGCGAAGGTGGCTTCCTGCCATCCGCTGGAGGATTCTCGGGTGAATTCCACCCGAGTCAGCGGGTTCCCGTCACCGTCCCACAGAGTGCCCAGGTGTGGTCCGGAGTTGCCTGTGCCCTTGTAAAACCGGAGACCGGTCACCCAGCCATCCCGGGTGCTGGTGAAGCGGACGCCCACTTCCACCGACGCATCGTCCGATGCTGCGGCCACAGTGGGGGTCGGTGAACCGAAGATGTTGGCCTCTGCCCGTGCCTGTCCTGCGACGCCGGCCACCAGCGACAGTGCGGCCACAACGACCACGACGCCCGCTGCGACGATCACCGCCCACCGCCGGCGGCTCGCCGTGATGACGGTGGTCTGTTCCGATGGCATGTGCTGCTCCCTCGCGATGGCCGAACTGCCGGGTGCTCAGGTGAGCGCGCCGGATGCTGCGGGTCGTGATCGTGGCGTCGCGGGGACACCTGAGCTGCCCGCGGGGAGGACGAGGTCCAGGAGCCGCCCCGCCCGGACGTCCCAGCTGTGGGATGCCGCAAATTCGATCCGGCGTCGGCGGTCGGTCTCAGCCTCCGCGCCGCGTGCCGGATCGGAAACGATTCGCTGCACGTGCTCAGCGAAGTGCCGCGGATCAGTCCCGACGCTGATCAGGTCGGTGTTCAACCACTGGACTGCCGGCAGATCGGTCGACACCACCGGCAGCCCGTTGGCCAGGTATTCCAGGGTTTTCAAGGGAAAGCTAGCTCGGTTGAATGACGTGATGCGATACGGAGTCAGGCCGACCACCGCCCCCACGAGGTGACCGGGTAGTTCCGCAAACGGAACCTCCCCGAGCCAGGTCACCGTCTCTGCGGCGAGAAACGCGTCGAGGCGGACCGTGATCTGAGGATCACGCTCAGTACGCGGTCCGACGACCAGGATCGGCACCCCGGTCGCCAGCACCGCTTCGAGCACGTCGAAGTCCAATCGCTCATTGAGTTGTCCGACCAGGGCGGCAGCGGCTTCCGGGTCCCCGCGGTCGGGTTGACGCCGGCCGGCAGACACAACAGGTTCGCAGCCGTTGGGCAGGACCTCGACCGTGCGGTCGACGGCGAGACCGCTGACTGTTGCGGCGAGCTCCGGGGTGACCGCGGCGACGACGTCCGCCCGGGACACATTCCTTCGGAGGATCCGGGAAATACCAGACTGGGGCAGATCCAGCAGGGCAGCGCCGGCCACCCAGTCGTCGGTGAGGTAGAGCAGCCGACTACCCCGTACCCGTCTCGGGAACCGTGCCCGGGGAGTCGCCACCACGACAGCGGTCACGTCGGCGTTGAGCTTCTTGACCGCCCAGCGGACTGCCCAGGCGCCCAGGGCACCCGCGATGGAGAGCATTGCCCGCTTCGACGCGAACGGCACGGTGACGCTGCGCAGCCGAACGATGTTCGGGCCCTCGGAGACAAGCTGAGGCAACGGCCAGCGGTAGTTGCGGCGCAATGTCCTGTGCACCGCCACCGGAGGGTCAACCCAGAGGACCGGGATGCGTCGGGCCAGCGCCGCCGTGAGACGCCGGTCGGTTCCCGGAACGGCATCCCATTCGGCGCCGGCGATGTAGACGAGGTACGGCAGTGTCACGAGCCCGCTCCCGTCGTCACCGGCAGGCTTCCGGGCCGGACACTCGCCGGACGGGCGTTGAAGTCGTCGGTCTGCTCGGTTCCGATCAACCGGCGCACACGTTTCCCCGCGTAGTACCGGGCGTACCGGGTCAGGGCCGCAGCATCGTGCCGGACCTGCTGCCCGCGCGTGACCCGCAGCTGGAGTGCTGCGCGATAGATGGCCAGCTGGGTCACGGCTGCGGCCTCCACCGAGAACCGCCCGTGCACGGTTGCCAGGCCGAACGCGCCGACTTCCGCTCGAAGACCGGCGTCCTCGAGCAGTTGCCGGAGGATGCCCTCCAACCGGGCCGGACCCGTTTCGGCCGATTCTCCCACCCCGTACCACCCGGCCCAGAGGAATTCCGGCAGGGTATCCGGGGTGAGAAGCTCCCAGTATCCGCCCTCCCCCTGCACCACCAGCGGTTTCGCGAAGGCGAGCGCTTTCAACGCAGACCCGCCCATGCCGAGCATCACATCGGCTGACTCGTAGACGGGCCGGGGATCGGTCACCTCGCCCAGCAGGACCACGGTGCCGGCACCCGAGTCCGCGTTGACGTGCGCGGCACGGGCGACCACCTCCTCGCGGGCGGGCCCGTCCCCGGCGATGACGAGCCGAATGGCCGCGTGCCGGGCCAGGGCTCCGACGGTGTCGATCGCCGTGAGGATTCCCTCCAGCTTCAGCTGATGGGCGAACCTGGTCACCATGCCAACCGTGAACCGACCGTCGTCGCCGGCTCCGAAGACCCCGGCGGGCACCGCACCCGGATGATTCTCCGTCAGGTCGACCGGCGGCTCCAGCAGGCTGACCGAGGAGCGACCGAAGGCACGCTCGGCGGCGGCGATCGCCTCGGTCCCGACCGCGAGTGGCATGCACTTCGGAAGGAACGGTGCGACAGCCATCGACATCACGGTGGACACCGCGACGGCGGATGGCTGCAGCCGGCTGGCGAGGACGCACTCCAGCGCCGGTGGCCACTCGTAGCCGTGCAGCACATCGATCTTCCGTTCCACCACGAGGTCGGCGAGCGCACGGGCCACCCGGGGTGACGGGCGCCGGCCCGGTCGTGGAGCCGCGATGAATTCGAGACCCAGATCGGCGATTCGCTGCACAAGCGCACCCGGGGTGCCGAAGACAATAACCCGGTGACCACGGCGCTGCAGCGCGGCCGCAATCTCAATCGCGTTGAGCTGGCTCCCGCCGATCCCGAGGTCGTGCGGGTAGACGAGCACCCCGAGCGTCATGCGCGCCCCCCGGTCATGCGCCGGGCCAGCCAGCTGGACGGCCAGGCGAGGCCGGCCAGAACCCGGCCGAAGGTTCGGGAACGGCGAAGCGACGGCGGCACAAGCGGGAGAAGCAGCGGTGCGGTCAGCACCAGGTAGAGGATGCCGCCGGCCAACCCTCCGAGCAAAAACTTCGCCGGAGCCGCTGACACCAGCATCGCCACGGCCCACGCTGTCCCTCCGGCCGCGGTGCCGGCACACACCGGCCAGGCAATCGCCCGAACCATCACACCGAACGGTCGAGGGATCGTTCGTCGCAGCATCAGGAGATACAACGGGAGGATGACTCCCGCGCTCACCAGAATGTGGGCCAGTCCCACGCCCACCAGACCGCCGTATCGGACACCGACCGCCATGGCGGGCAGGAGCACCGCGAGAGCGGCGACCTGCACGAGGAGCAGACCGCCGGTGCGGCCGGTGGAGATGATGATGTTCGCCAGGAGGAGGCCCAACACGAAGATGACCCCGTAAACGGCGAGGACGACGAGGGCCGGTGCGGCTCCCGTCCACTGGGTTCCATAGATGGTGGTGAGCAACGGCTCGGCGAGTGCGAGGGTGAGTGCGCCGATCGCGCAGGCCACCAGGGCGACAGTTCGGCAGGCCTGAAGCAGGGCGCCGCGAAGGTCCCCGCCTTCATGACGCACTCGGGAGAACGCGGGTTGAACGATGCCGTTCAGAACGGATCCGATCACGGCGGTGGACCAGGCGGCGATGGTGAACGCCAGAGAGTAGAGCCCGGTGGCTTCAACGCCCAGGGTGCGGCCGACGAAGACGTAATCCACATTGAGCAACGCCTGGCTGAGCAGGTTGGCCAGTGCGAGCGGCAGTCCGAAGCGAATCAGCATTCCGATCTGATCCCGCCGAAATCCCGGCCAGTAGCGTTTTTTCACCTTCATGGTGAGGATCACCCCGGTGACCAGCTGCGCCGCGACCCGCGACCAGGCGAACGCCAACGCCCCATCACCGGCGAGTGCCACCAATAAGAGGACCGCGCTGCTCGGAACGAACGCGATCGCTGCCGCTCGAAAGATCACATCCTGCCGGAAGTCGCGTTGGATCAGCGCCCCCGGCACCACGAACGGCCCGATGAGTGCCACCGAGAGCGCCATCACCCGAAGCGGCCCTGCCGCATCCGGGGAGCCGAGGGCAGCAGCGAGAGGGTCGGCGAAAACGGCCATCGCGGTGCCCAGCACGAGGCTCGTGATGATCGAGACCGTGGCGATCGTCGGCGCGATGCGGTCGGGGTCGAGGTCGTTACGGAGCAGCGCCGAAGAGATGCCGAGTTCGGCGAGGCTGACGACGACCCCCTGCACGACCATGGCCAGGGCGAACACCCCGAACGCCTCCGGGGCCACGATCCGGGCGACGACCGCCATGATCGCGATGTTGGCGAAGCGCAGGAACAGGGTGCTGCCGGCCGACCAGAGCGCCCCCCTACGCACCTGATCGCCGAGGACCGAGCCGGGTGAGGCGTCGGTCACAGGCATGATTGCAGGGTGTCGACCACCCGATCCTGCTGCTCGTCGGTGAGGCCGGGGTAGATCGGCAGCGAGAGAATCTCCCCGCTCAGGCGTTCGGCGACGGGGAACGTGCCCTGCCCCCTGGCCACGTCAGCGAAGGCGGGGAGCTGATGCACCGGGACCGGGTAATGGATGCCCACGCCGATACCCGCGTCGCTCATGTCCTGATACGTCCGGTTCCGTTCCGGCACCCGCACCACGAATTGGTGGAACACGTGCTCGTTCCCTGGCGCGGTTCGGGGGGTGACCACTCCGGGAGCCCCGTCGAGCAGGGCGGTGTACCGGGCGGCAAGGCGTCGGCGTTCGGCGTTCCACCCGTCGAGCAGGGCGAGCTTGGCGGAAAGCACCACGGCCTGCAGGGTGTCGAGCCGGGAGTTGGTCCCCACGCTGAGGTGCTCGTACTTGTGCACTCCGCCGTGGTTACTGAGCGCGCGCACCTCGGCGGCGATCGCGTCGGAGGATGTGATCACGGCACCTGCGTCACCGTAGGCGCCGAGGTTCTTGCCGGGGTAGAAGCTGGTGCCGGCCACGTCCCCCAGGGACCCGGCGCGCCGACCATGGGACCGCGCCCCCTGGGCCTGCGCCGCGTCTTCGACCAGGACGACGTCGGGGCCGACCAGCAGACGGAGTTCGTCGACCGGCGCGGCTTGACCGTAAAGGTGCACGGCGATGACCGCTCGGGTCTGGGCGGTCATCCGCTCGCCCACACTCACGGGGTCGAGGAGGAAATTCTCGTCGCAGTCGGCGAAGACCACCCGCGCACCGGCGCGCAGAACGGCTTCGGCGCTCGCCACGAAGGTGTTGGCGGGAACGATGACCTCGTCGCCTGCGCCGATGCCGCTGGCGCGCAGTGCGAGCTCGAGCGCGTCGGTGCCGTTACCGACACCGATCACGTGCCGGCTGGTGCAGTAGGCCGCGTATTCCCCTTCGAACCGGGCGACGTCGGGGCCCTGGATGAAGGAACTCGCCGCGATGACCCGGTCGAAGCCCTGCCGAACCACGTCGGCGATCTGCTGATGCTGCCCGGCCAGGTCAAGCATCGGGACTCGGTCGGTGGTCTTCACACTGCGCTCCTCTGATAGACGGACCGGGCGGGGACACCGGCCCAGGTTTCTCCGGCCGGCACGTCGGCGATGACAGCGGCGCCCATCCCGACGATCGCTCCGGCTCCGACGACGACGCCCTGCCGAACGGTGGCGTTCATGCCGAGGTAGGCACCCTCGTGCACTGTGACTCCCCCGGCGAGGGAGACTCCGGCAGTGAGAGTGGCAAAGTCACCGACGACCACGTCGTGCGTGAGGGTTGCCTGCGGCATGACCACGACATGACGGCCGACTCTGACGTCGGCAGTGAGCACGGTGTGCGCAAGCAGCACACTGCCCCGGCCGACGGTGCAGGAGGCGGGGACACGTGCCGAGGCGTCGATGACCGTGACATACCGCTCCGGTTGCACCTCCAGGGCGGCCAGCCGGTCAGCCACCCGGCGTCGCCCGGCGCCGGAGCCGACGCAGATCAGCAGCCCGGTCCGGTGCCTCGCAGCGAGTTCCAATCCGCCGATCACGTCGATTCCAGCCACGCGGCTGCCGTGCAGCTCCTCATCGTCGTCGAGAATTGCCACCCAGCGGAATTCACGCTGTTCCGCCGAGACGACCTCTCTCGCCAGGCCGCTGGCGGCGAGCAGGATGACGTCTCTCATGCGGCGCCCCGGCGACGGGTGGACGAGACCTGCACCACGGCATCGATCACACGGTCCTGTTCAGCATCCGCCAGCTCGTGATAGAGCGGCAGGATCAGCGTGTTGTCGTTCAGGCGCTCGGTGACCGGAAGCGGAACGTTGTGCTCGACCCAATCCCGGTAGGCCGGTTGGCGGTGTGCCGCCATGATGCCGCGGCGGGCCGAGATGTCCGCATGCGCCAGCGCCTCGACGAGGCCCTCTCGATCCGTGGGAAAATCCGGGAGCACTTCGACCCAGTAGGACTGGAAGTTCGAGGTTCCCCACTCCGGGTCGCTGACCACGCGCAGACCCGGCACTGCGGCCAGGGCGATGCTGTACCGCTCCGCCAGCTCCCGTCGCTTGCGCACGACTTCCGGCAAGCGTCCGAGTTGCACGATCCCGATCGCGGCCTGAAGGTCGGTCATCCGGTAGTTGAATCCGATCTCCCGGTATTCCTCGGCCGGCGAAAGCACACTTGCCTGGCGGCTGGCGGCCGAGAGGCTCATCGAGTGCTCCCGAAGCTGCCGGGCGCGGGTCGCCCACGCCGTTGTCGACGTGGTCAGCATCCCGCCCTCGCCGGTGGTGAGGAGCTTGCGCGGGTGGAAGGACCACGCGGCGATGTCAGCCCCGGCACCGACCGGGCGCCCCCGGTAGGTGGACCCGGCGCCGCAGGCCGCATCTTCGATGACGAAGATCCCGCGCAGTTCGCACACTGCACGGATCGCGGCGAGGTCAACCGGGATCCCGCCCTGGTCCACCACGATCACCGCTCGTGTGCGATCGGTGATGACCGCGGACACGGTCTCCGCGGTGAGGTTGCCCGTCGCCAGGTCCACGTCGGCGAAGACCGGGCGGGCGCCGACGTACGTAGGCGCGTTGGCGGTCGCGATGAACGAGAAGGAGGGGACGATCACCTCGTCCCCGGCCTGGACGCCCGCAACGACGAGTGCCAGGTGCAGGGCCGTGGTGCAGTTCGACGTCGCCACGGCGTGCTCGGCGCCCATGGCCGTCGCGAATTCCTCCTCGAACCGGGCCACCCGGGGTCCCTGCGCGACCCAGCCGGATTCGATCACTTCGGTGACCGCCTGGATCTCGTCGGCGCCGATCCACGGCTTCATGACATTGATGCGGCTCATGAGGTCACCAGCGTTCGGCCGGCGGCGATTTCCTCGCGGAGGGGTGCCCACCAGGCGACGAGTTCCCGGAGCCCCTGATCGAGCCCGACCCGGGCTTCGAACCCGAGATCCCGCCGGGCTGCGGAGACATCAGCAAGTCGGCGCGCCACTCCGTTAACTGCCCGGTCGGGGCCGTGCTCAACCGGCAACGTCGAATCCATCGCTCGCAGGAGGTGCTCAGCCAGTTCGAGCAGGCTCGTCTCCACCCCGCTGGCGATGTTGTACACGCCGTCACGGCTGTCACTGGTCGCAGCGAGCAGGTTCGCCCTGGCGATGTCGGCGGTGAACACGAAGTCCATGGTTTGGCGGCCGTCCCCGAAGATCAGCGGTGCTTTCCCGTCGATGATGCGCTCCATCCACCGCACCAGGACTTCGGTATAGAGGCCGTGCACGTCCATCCTCGGACCGTAGACGTTGAAGTACCGCAGCGCCACGAAGTCGAGGCCGCGCATGGCTCGGAAGCTGCGCAGCATGCCCTCATTGAACGACTTCGCCGCACCGTAGAAGGTGTCGTTGTTGTGGTGGTGGTGGCGCTCCGAGGTGGGGAAGTGCTCCGCGAGTCCGTACACCGAAGCGCTGGACGCGGTGATGAGCTTCTCGACGCCCCGGTCGGCCGCCGCCTCGAAGACGTTGAAGGTGCCGTCGACGAGCACCTCGAGGGCCAGGCGCGGATCTTCGGCGCACTGAGTGATCCTGAGTGCTGCCTCGTGGAAGACCAGGTCCTTGCCCGCGACGATGTCATGGACCAGGTCACGGTCACGTAGGTCGCCCTCCACCAGAGTCACCCGGCCAGACGCCAGGGCCCCGGCGAGGTTGTCGCGCCGGCCCCTGACCAGGTTGTCGAGCACGTCAATGTGCGCCGCACCGGCATCAAGGAGCTGGTCGACGATAGCCGATCCGATGGTGCCGGCGCCGCCGGTGACAAGGACAGTCGCTCCGACCAGGGCGCTCATGACGCCTCACCGATCAGGCTCAGGTCATCGGCACTGGCACGGATGTCGGCAACGGGTGCGAGTTCGGCCGCCGCCAGGCTCCTGGTCGCCGCCTCCAGCACCGCCAGTACCCGCAGTCCCGACTCCCCGTCGGTCCTGGCGGGACGTTTCTCCCGGATGCTGCGGGCGAACTCCGTCGCCATCGCACCGAGGGCCTCGTGTTCGGGGAGGGCGGGCGACCACGTGTCACCCAACCGATAGGAGATCGTCGACTCCCGACGCGCCTCCCCGCCGACGGCCTGCAGCGACAGGTCGACGCCGCGGTCGTAGACGCTGACCCGTTGTTGCGGGTTCAAGTCGTCCCAGACCAGGGTTCGTTTGGTGCCGCCGATGATCATCTGGCGAATCTTGGTGGGGCTGAGCCAGTTCACGTGCACGTGGGCCATCGCCCCGTTCGCCAACGGCAGCGCGAGGTATCCCACGCACGCCTTACCCGCCCCCAGCGGATCAGCGCCGTGGGCCGACACCGACAGCGGCCGCAGCCCGCCGGGAAGCACGAAGTCGATGATAGACAGGTCGTGAGGGGCGAGGTCCCAGAAAACGTCGACGTCGGGCTGGATCAGGCCGAGGTTCACGCGCACCGAATCGATGAACAGGATGTCGCCGAGCGCTCCCTCCGCGACAAGCTCCCGGATCTTCAGTACGGCGGGCGTGTAGCAGTAGGTGTGGTCGGCCATGAGGACCAGTCCCCTGTCGGCGGCCACTCGAACCATGTCCCGGCCCTTGACCCCGGTGTCGGCGAGAGGTTTCTCCACCATTACGTGCTTGCCTGCGCTCAGGGCGGCCCTGGCGATGCCGTGGTGGGTGGAGGCCGGCGTGGCAATAGCCACGGCGTCGATGTCATCGGATTCCAGCAGGTCCTTGAGCGATGTCACCACGCGGGCGCCGCCGACACCGTCGGCGACCCGTTGGGCGCGGTCCCTGTCGAGGTCACAGATCGCGACCAGGTCCCATTCCGGGTTAGCTCGGAAGTTGCGGGCGAGGTTCGGCCCCCAGTATCCGGCGCCGACGACGGCGATTCGAAGTTTCGTGTTCACTGATACCCCCAGGGTGTTGTGGGCGTTCAGGACCGCTCGGGTGACGGGCCTGTCATGCGAGGCTTCACCGCGGGTTCGGTGAAACCGAATTCTCTAGCCGGATCGTGTGAAAACCACGTCGACGAAGTAGTTCTCCGCCTGCCAGCTGTTGGTCGGGAAGCCGCCGGCGGGTCCGTAGAGGTACCGGCCGTTGGACGTCGTGCCGGCGGTCAGCGGACCGACGGTGCGCGGGGTGGCGAAGTAGTTCGGCGTCGCGGAGTACCGGCCGTTGGGTGCGAAGTAGGACACCACGTAGGTCTGGCCGGCGGTCAAGACCACGGGTGTCGCCAGCTGCGCGGTCTGCCAGCCTGACGCCGTCTCGTTGGTGAAGGTCACCGTCGCCAGCCGTTGGCCGGTGGACGACCAGAGCGATCCGGTGTGGGTGCCGGTGTTCGCCGAACCCTTGTAGAACCGGATCGCCGTCACGGAACCGGCCGCCGACGTGCTGAACGACATGCCGACTTCCGTCGGGACGGTGTCCGGGTCGGCCAGCACTGTCGGGGTCACACCGTCCAACAGGCTGAACGTGTTTCCGGTCGGGGCGCCCGCGGTCGTGAACGACCACGCCCCGCCAGATACCGCGGCCCCTGCCAGCGTCACCGCCGCGGAGTACGACGTCGACGCCGCCAGCGCTGCAGCCGGGGTGAACGTCACCACCCTGGTCGTCGCGTTGTAAGCGGATGTGCCCGCCACCGGACCCGCGGCGCTGGACAGGGCCAACGTCGGAGTGCCCGAAGCCGGAGCAGCCGACAGGGTCGCCGACACCGCACCAGACACCGCGACATTCGTCGCACCCGCCGCCGGCGTAGTCGACGACACCGTCACCGCCGCCGGAGGAGTGGTCGTGGAGGTGGAGAAGACCACGTCGACGAAGTAGTTCTCCGCCTGCCAGCTGTTGGTCGGGAAGCCGCCGGCGGGTCCGTAGAGGTACCGGCCGTTGGACGTCGTGCCGGCGGTCAGCGGACCGACGGTGCGCGGGGTGGCGAAGTAGTTCGGCGTCGCGGAGTACCGGCCGTTGGGTGCGAAGTAGGACACCACGTAGGTCTGGCCGGCGGTCAAGACCACGGGTGTCGCCAGCTGCGCGGTCTGCCAGCCTGACGCCGTCTCGTTGGTGAAGGTCACCGTCGCCAGCCGTTGGCCGGTGGACGACCAGAGCGATCCGGTGTGGGTGCCGGTGTTCGCCGAACCCTTGTAGAACCGGATCGCCGTCACGGAACCGGCCGCCGACGTGCTGAACGACATGCCGACTTCCGTCGGGACGGTGTCCGGGTCGGCCAGCACTGTCGGGGTCACACCGTCCAACAGGCTGAACGTGTTTCCGGTCGGGGCGCCCGCGGTCGTGAACGACCACGCCCCGCCGGATACCGCGGCCCCTGCCAGCGTCACCGCCGCGGAGTACGACGTCGACGCCGCCAGCGCTGCAGCCGGGGTGAACGTCACCACCCTCGTCGTCGCGTTGTAAGCGGATGTGCCCGCCACCGGACCCGCGGCGCTGGACAGGGCCAACGTCGGAGTGCCCGAAGCCGGAGCAGCCGACAGGGTCGCCGACACCGCACCAGACACCGCGACATTCGTCGCACCCGCCGCCGGCGTAGTCGACGACACCGTCACCGCCGCCGGAGCGGCCGCCGTGGTGAACGACCACGCCCCGCCGGACACCGCGGCCCCTGCCAGCGTCACCGCCGCGGAGTACGACGTCGACGCCGCCAGCGCTGCAGCCGGGGTGAACGTCACCACCCTGGTCGTCGCGTTGTAAGCGGATGTGCCCGCCACCGGACCCGCGGCGCTGGACAGGGCCAACGTCGGAGTGCCCGAAGCCGGAGCAGCCGACAGGGTCGCCGACACCGCACCAGACACCGCAACATTCGTCGCACCCGCCGCCGGCGTAGTCGACGACACCGTCACCGCCGCCGGAGGAGTGGTCGTGGAGGTGGAGAAGACCACGTCGACGAAGTAGTTCGCGGCTTGCCAGGTGTTGGTCGGGAAGCCTCCGGCCGAGGCATAGAGGTATCGACCGTTGTTTGCCGTGCCGGCCGTGAGGGGACCGACGGTGCGCGGGGTGGAGAAGAAGTTTGTCGTGGAGGCGTAGCGGCCGTTGGGTGCGAAGTAGGACACCACGTAGGTCTGGCCGGCGGTCAAGACCACGGGTGTCGCCAGCTGCGCGGTCTGCCAGCCTGACGCCGTCTCGTTGGTGAAGGTCACCGTCGCCAGCCGTTGGCCGGTGGACGACCAGAGCGATCCGGTGTGGGTGCCGGTGTTCGTCGAACCCTTGTAGAACCGGATCGCCGTGACAGAGCCCGATTCGGCCGAACTGAAGGACATGCCCAGTTCCACCGGCGAGGTGTCGTCGGGTGACGCGGCCTGCGCCGGGGTGAGGTTGCCGAGCAGGCTGTACGAGGTGCCGGTGCCGGGTGCTGCGGCCGTGGTGAACGACCAGGACCCACCGGGGAGGGCGGCGCCGGCGAGGGAGACGACCGCGGAATGCGCCGTGCCCGCCGGAAGCGCCGCCACCGGGGTGAACGTGACGACCCGAGTGGAGGCGTTGTAAGTCGACGCACCGGCAACCGCGCCCGCCTCGTCGGATACGGAGAGGGAGGGTGTGCCGGACGCGGGCGCGGCCGTCAGGGTCGCGGACACCGTCGCGGTCGCCGCGACACCGGTTGCGCCGGCGGCGGGGGTCGTCGAGGACACCGCGACGGCCGCCGCGCCTCCTCCGGTGAACACCACGTCGACGAGGTAGTCGGTGGAGGTTTGGTTGGTGGGGAAACCGGCCGCGTAGCTGAAGGTGCCCGCGTTGACGCCCGCGCTGAGCGGACCCCGCGTGTACTCGGCGGAGTACCCGCCCGGTGTCGCGGAGTATTGGCCGACCGTGGTGCGATAGCCGGCGACATACTCCGTGGCAGCCTGGATGCTCACCGGCGACCCGAAGACCAGGGTCTGCCAACCGGAGGTGCTCTCGGCGGTGAACGTTCCCGAGGCGAGGACGGTTCCGTCGGCGGCCCACAGTGTGCCGGTGTGGCTGCCCGTGTTGCCGGGCCCCTTGTAGAACTTGATCCCGGTGATCTGTCCGGCGGTCTGGGCGGAGAAGCGCACGCCCAGGGTCACCGCCTGGTTGTCCGCGACGGTCACCACGCTGGGCGTGGTGCTGTCGTCGTACAGGCTGCACGGGCATCCGCTGCCCGGGGCAGCCTGCACAGTGGTGAACGACCACGTGCCGCCCGAGCTGAGCGCGGCCCCCGCGGCGTCCCTGGCCGCCAGGGTCACGGTATACGTGGTGGCCTCGGCGAGCGCACTGCTCGGCGTGAAGGTGGCGACGCGGGTGGCGGCCGTGTAGCTCGTGCTGCCTGCGACGGCCGTGCCCTGCGCGTTACGCACAGTGAAGGCGACGGAGGAGGCGACGACCTCTGTGGAAATCGTGGCGCTGATGGCCGTGTTGAGGGCGACGCTGGAGGAACCCGGTCCAGGGGACTGGGCCGTCGCCGAGGGGGCGGTGTTGCCCGACCGGGTGAACACAGCATCGACGTAGTAGTTGCTCTGACCGTAGATGTCGGTCGGGAAGTCGCCGTTGGTGTTGTAGACGCTGGCCGGTTGGGCGCCGAAGCCGCCCGCGACGGCAAGGGGCGCACGGGTGACTCCCCGGTAGGCCCAGGGGTCGTCATCAGCTGAATACCGGCCCCTCGGCGCCCAGTATGAGGCAACGTAGGTCGTTCCAGCGGTGACGGTTACCGGGGTGGCGAAAGTGGCGGTCTGCCATCCGGACGCGGTTTCGTTCGTGAAGGTCGCGGTCGCCAGGCGGGTGCCGGTGGAGCTCCACAGCGATCCGGTGTGGGTTCCGGTGTTGGCTGTGCTCTTGTAGAACCGGATGCCGTCGATCGTTCCGTTCTCCGTCGGTGTCACCCGAAGGCCCAGCTCGACCGCGCTGGGGTCCTGCGAGTCGGGCTTGGCCGGAGCCTGGACTCCGAATACAGAGTGCGGCCCGGTGACGGTCACGGCGAGTGTGGTGGGCGTGGTCGGATAGTTGGCGCTGTCGTCGATCGCCCGGATTCGGATGCTCTGGGTGGCGACGCCGTGTTGAACGTAGGTGTACGACCAGTTCGAGGTGCCTGTCGCCGCGCTCCAGCTGGTTCCGCCGTCAGTGGAGACCTCGACGCCGGCGACGACCCCGCCGGAGTCGGTGGCCGTTCCACTGATCGTGGTGCTGGCGCCGTTGGGCACGGCGGTTCCTGCCGCGGGAGAGGTGACGGTGACAGAGGGTGCGGTGGTATCGGTGCTCGCTGTCGTGGCTACCAGGCCGGCCGCCAACGTGGCGGGGGTGGCACCCATATCGGCCAGCAGGTTCACCTGTGCCTGTTGCATCCGCACGTCTGCCGGTGCGCCGGGGCCGTCGTGCTCCCGGTCGAGCCCCCACGTCCACTGCACGCTGCCGGCCGAGAACACGAGGGCCCCGCTCGGTGCCTTGTAGAGGGTGACATGGTGCGTCGTGCTGCCTTGCCTGACGGTGTTGCCGAAGTCAGTGAGGTACTCCGGCACCGATCCTGTGGTCGTCGACAGCCTGATCAGACCGGCCGGTCGGAAGCCGTTGTCGATGTCTTCGTTTGATTCGTAGCCGACGGTGTGCGGCGCCAAGGCCGCGGAGGTTCCCGCCGCGAGGCTGGACAAACCGGTGTTCCGCCACAGGCGTGTCTTGCCCTCAGCGGCCGAGACCGTGACAGGGAGGTCAGAGTAATTGGACTGGTATTGCGTGCCGGTCAGCCCGTTCTCGGGGAGGCCCCCACCGTTGGCCGAGGACGCAAACCGGGGGTCACGCCAGGTACCGGTCCACTCGGCGGAGGGGTCGATCTTCCGCTGGCTCCAGGTCTCCTTGTAGGACACCAGGGTGCGGTAGGCCGTTGCGCTGCTGTCGGCGGACGGCTCGTACCGGGTCCGCCAGTACACCTCGTTGCCGGACAGGAACTGCAGGTTCACACCGGCGTCTCGTGCGGCCTCCACGTTCTTGCGCTGGGCTCCTGACCAGTACTCGTCGTGGCCGACGGAGAGGAAGACTTCGTGGTTCTTCAGGCTGGCCCCGAAACGATCGGTGTCGACGCCGCTGAAGTAGGAGACGTCATAACCGTTCTTCTCCAGGAACCTGACTGCCGGATACTCATTGCTGAAATAGAAGTCGCGACCGTCGATCCCCCCACGGGTCGCGACGGGCCGGTTGTAGCTGACCTTGTAGGCGCGGCCGTTATCGGCGCCCTGGTAGAAGTCGGAGCCGCCATAGGTGTTGTAGGCCTGCCAGGTGGGGTCGGAGGTCTGGAACAAGACCTGCGACGTGCTGGCCTGGTCCCTCACGACGAAGGTGATGTGGCTTTGGCCACCGGTGTCGGTACGGGTCAGCAGCGCGATGTACACACCGGAGACCGCGTCGGCGGGCACCGGCCAGGATGCCGACAGGGCCCAGTTGCCGCAGTCGTAGAACTCGGTCGCGGCCTCGGTGATGCACTGGGGTTGGTTCTGTGGGAGCGCCGCGGCCGGTGTGACGTCGGCGATCTTCCGGGCGCCGTTGCCCTGATACCAGCCGGTGCGGTAGATCGCAATCGTGTACGCCCGGGCGTTGGTGTCGATCTTGAACCCTACGGTGCCGCCGACGTTGGTGCTGATGTCTGTGGAGAACCCTTGGATGGACGGATCACCGGCTCCGCTGATGTCCCACACCGACGCGGCGGTCCCCGGAAGGGCGTTCTCGCACACGATGGGGTTGGGTGCCGTTCCGCATCCGGCCGCATTCGCCGGCAGCGCCCCGAGCGGGATCAACAGTCCGCTCACGACAACGATGACCGTCGCCAGAGCCTTGGCGGCGAGGGAACCGAACCTCGGGAGGAACGTGGAGGTTCCGGCTCGGCCGTCGACGACGGGCAAACGTTCAGACACGGTGCTCCTCTGATTGCCTGTGCGAAAGAACGGGAGATCGGGCGGCAGTCAGCGTGACAGCTGAGTATCGCTCACACCGCACAGAGTGCCACGGGGGCCATAGGCCCGCTCGCCCCCGAAGGGGGGTGTTCGAATCCGCTCGCCGGGGATGCGCACCGTCGGGATCGGTGCAACGATCTCACCCGCCTGAGAGCATCGCTCACTCGCCTGCGCCCGCACTCGGGCTCTGTCGCTACGGCCGACCCCTGTCTGAGGGCCTCGCCCCAACCGTCCCGAAGGCGGGTATCGATGTCGATAACCACAGAACCGCCCACCCCCACCGAAATCTATGACTGCTGCGTCGTCGGAGCGGGACCCGTCGGCCTCTCCCTCGCCCTTGAGGCCGCGAACGCCGGGCTCCGGGTTCTCGTCCTGGACGCCGGGACCCAAGCCGCCAAAGAGGATGCCGCGGCCCGGGCGGCACGTCCTCCGGTGCATGTGCTCGATCCCGCCACGCACGCACCCATCGAACAGGCAACCCGACGCGGGCTCGGCGGATCGTCCTGGTTGTGGGGCGGCCGGTGTGTGCGCTTCGAGGCGATCGACTTCGAAACCCGCGACTACGTCGACGGGAGCGGCTGGCCCCTGAGCCAAGCCGACGTGCTGCCTTCGGAAGCGGCCGCCGCAGCCTACCTGGATTGCGGAGCACCGACCTTCCGGAGCGCCGCCGCGGACTGGGCCGGCCTGGGAGAGGTCAGCCTTTCGCAATTGGAACGCTGGGCACGACAGCCCAAACTGGCGGCCCGGCTCGGCTCCAGGGTTGCCGCGCATCCCGGCATCTCGGTGCTGTGCGAAGCGACCGTCACCGACATCATCATCAACCCTGACGGCGCCGGCGTCACCCACCTCCAGGTGCTCCACCAGAGCCAGACCTTCGCGATACGCGCCGCGACGTACGTCCTGGCCTGCGGAGGACTGGAAACCACCCGACTGCTCTTGACCGTGCAGCGCCGGCTGCCCTCCCACTTCGGTGGCGCCGACGGACCGCTGGGCCGCTACTACATGGGTCATCTCACGGGAAGCATCGCGAACATCCAGCTCACCGACGCGGCGGACATCCGCGACCTCGATTTCAGCCTCGACGACCACAATGCCTACGTCCGTAGGCGCTTCACGTTCTCCGAGCGCACCCAGCGCGAGAGACACCTGTTGAACACCAGCTTCTACGCCGACAACCCGCCGTTCTACGAGGAAGGGCACCGCAACGCGACGCTCTCGCTGGTCTTCCTCGCCCTCTCCCTGGCCCCGGTGGGCCGGCGGATCCTGGCTGAGGGCATCCGTCTGCGCCACATCGGGCCGCGCCCGCGCCGGTACGCACCTCATCTGCTGAACATCGCGAAGCGGCCGTTTCGCGCCGCGGCCGACGTGATAACGATCCTCCGCAAGCGCTACCTCTCACCGGTTCGAAAACCCGGCTTCCTGCTGCGGAACGCCGGGGGCAGCTACGCGCTGCACTTCCACGCCGAGCAGACGCCCAATCCGGATTCCAGGATCCGGCTCAACGGGACGACGGGCGCCGACGGCCAGCCGGGCCTGGACATCGATTTCAGGTACGCGGTGCAGGACCTCGACTCGGTGCTCGCGGCGCACCAGTACCTGGACGAGCAGTTGCGGGCATCCGGACGCGGTCGGGTGGTCTACCTCGACGCCGAGGACCAGAGGGTGTCCTCGGTGCTCGCTCAGGCAACGGATGGATTCCATCACATCGGCACGACCCGCATGAGCGCCGATCCAGGCGACGGTGTGGTCGACAGCGACTGCAAGGTGCACGGCATGGACGATCTTTTCATCGCATCCAGCAGCGTTTTCAGAACCGCCGGCGAAGCCAACCCGACGTTCCTTGCGGTGTGCCTGGCGGTGAGACTGGCGCGGCACCTCTCCGAGGAGTTGGCTGCGCCGGCTGCCGATGCCCCGCCTCGGCCGGTCGAAGCCGCGTAGCCGTTGCAACCTGACCCCCCTTTCAGGTCACAGCGCCGAAATCTGATTGCAGGGTATGGTCAGCTCGTGAGTTGCTGAGGATATATCAGCTCACTCACGAGATCATCTGCGACACCCGCCACAACGTCACACCCGCGCCATCCGACATTTCCGTCACCCAGTACCCGTTTCACTTCCCGCACGAACCTGTAAACCCGAACTGCAGGGGAATCTCCGTGAATACGTCCTTGACGTGTCGACCGATCCGTCGACCCCGAAAATCTCAACCCCCGAACCCGGCCCGGCGAGCCGGCCCCGGGCACGCCTGGTCTGCGGCCGGAAGCTTCGGTCACACATGAGCGCGCCCAAGCCGGGTTCTCCGCTGACCGAAGCGATCCCCCGCGGATACCGCGCTCCGTTACGCCTGGTCAGGCCCGCGACGGTCCCGGTCCCTGACGTTCAGGACACGGCCACGGCCGCCGCCGCCAGCGGCCTGTCCGGTGCGGCGTGGGCACGCCAGTACCGCACCAAGCTCCAGCTCACGGACGCCGCGGTGATCGTCGCCGCCGTCACCGCCGCCTTCCTGGCTCGGTTCGCGTTGGGCACCCCTATCGCGAACACGACCCCGATCCCGCTGTCGGCCTGGGCGGTCATCGGACTGGTGATCGGAACCTGGATCGTCACGCTGTCCACCTTCCGTACCAGGGCGCCGCGGGTCGTCGCGGTGGGAGCCACCGAGTACAAGCTCGTCATCAACGCCAGTGCGCTGGCCTTCGGTCTTCTCGCCATCGCCTTCCTGCTGTTGCAGGTCAACACCGCCCGTGCGTACTTCGTCTTCGCCCTGCCACTCGGGGTCGCGGCCCTGGTCCTGGAGCGGTGGCTCTGGCGCAAGTGGCTCATCCACCAACGCAAGTTCGGTCACTACCTCGCCCGGGCCATCGTCGTCGGCGGCCGGGACGACATCGAATACGTCGTGCGGCAGATCAACGACAAGTCGGGCGCCGCCTATCACGTGGTGGGGGCGGCGCTGGAGGACGAGAACACGACCAGCGTCACGTCGGCCGGGCACCGGGTTCCCGTGGTGTCCGATTTCGCTCACGTCGCCGCCGCGGCGCAGTCGTTGGGGGTCGATGCCGTGATCGTGGCCGGGCATCCGAGCCTGGGAAACACCTTCATCCGCAACCTGGGCTGGGACCTCGAGAAGACCTCGGCAGAGCTCGTGCTGTCGAGCCGCTTGACCGACGTCGCCGGTCCCCGCATCCACTTCCGCCCGGTCGAGGGCCTTCCCCTCATCCACGTCGAGATCCCCCAGTACGACGGCGCCAAGCACGTGCTCAAGCGCGCTCTGGACATCACCCTCGGCGCCACCGCGCTCCTGGTGATCAGCCCACTGCTCCTCGTGATCGGGGTCCTGGTCAAGCTGGACAGCCCAGGACCCGTCTTGTTCCGGCAGGAGCGGGTCGGTCGCAACGGCCGCACCTTCCACATGATCAAAATTCGTTCGATGGTGCGAACGGCCGAAGACGATCTGGCCGGGTTGCTCGACAAGAACGAGGGCGCCGGGGTGCTTTTCAAGATCCGCAGCGACCCGCGGATCACCCGGGTGGGCCGAGTCCTGCGCAAGTACTCCCTCGACGAATTGCCGCAGCTCTGGAACATCGTGGTCGGCCAGATGAGCCTCGTCGGGCCGCGCCCACCGTTGCCCGCCGAGGTCGAGAACTACGAGTCGCACATGCACCGGCGTTTGTACATCAAGCCCGGTCTCACCGGCATGTGGCAGGTCAACGGGCGCTCCAACCTCAGCTGGGAGGAAAGCGTTCGCCTCGACCTCTATTACGTCGAGAACTGGTCACTGGCCGGCGACCTGATGATCATCTGGCGAACCGTGAAGATCGTCATCCGCCCCCTGGGGGCCTACTGACATGGCGGCCCCCGGCCACACCGATCCGGTCACCCCCTCGAACGTGGGGGCGCTCCGGATCGCGATGATCGGCACCCGAGGCATCCCGGCCGCGTTCGGTGGATTCGAAACAGCGGTGGAGGAGGTCGGCCGTCGACTGGTCGATCGTGGGCACGCCGTGACGGTCTACTGCCGCTCCCGCAACTCGGCGCCTGGCCACCTCCCCCCGGCCACCGTCTACCTGGGAATGCGTCTCGTGCATCTGCCGGCACTGCGTCTGGGCGCATTCGGACCGCTCAGCCACACCGCTTTCTCGGTGGCACACGCCGCCACCGGGTCGCGCCCGGATGCCGCGTTCGTCTTCAACTCGGCGAACGCACCATTCGTGCCGTTCCTGCGCAGACGCGGCATCCCGACAACCGTGCATGTCGACGGCCTCGAGTGGAAGCGGGACAAGTGGGGCGGGACTGCCCGCCGCTACTACCGCTGGGCCGAGCAACAGGCGGTGCGATGGGCAGACGCCCTCATCGCCGACGCGCCGGGCATCGTCGACTATTACCACGCGGAGTTCGCCATCCCCACGGAGCTCATCGGCTACGGGACACATCTCCTACAGAATTCCCCGGCGACGCGGCTGGCCGAATTGGGCCTGCGGCCCCATGGTTATCACCTCGTTGTGGCCCGCTTCGAGCCCGAGAACCATGTCGACGTGATCATCGACGGCTACCGGCGCAGCAGTGCCACTCTCCCCTTGGTAGTCGTGGGTTCCGCCCCGCATCCAGGCGCATACGCGCGCAAAATCACCGCCCTGGCCCACGACCCGCGGGTGCGATTGCTCGGCAGGCTGTGGGACCAGGACCAGCTCGACCAGCTGTACGCCCACTCGGTCAGCTATCTGCACGGCCATTCCGTCGGGGGAACGAACCCGTCGCTCCTGCGCGCGATGGGAGCCAGGACCGCCGCAATCGCCTGGGATGTCAGGTTCAACCGCGACGTGCTCGGCGTGTATGGAGCGTATTTTCGGGACGCCGGGACTCTCGCGGCCCTGATCGAGGACGCCGAGCTGAATCCCCACCACACCCAGGAGGTCAGTGAGGCTCTGCAGCGTCGCGCCGCCGCCCTGTACAACTGGGGCCACGTCACCGACAGCTACGAAGATCTCGCCCGTCGCCTTGTCTCCGGATACAGCACCCAGGGCAAAAGCCCGGGACGCACCGGTCGCTCTCCCCGAAGAGGACGCACCGGTGCGCGGCCGCCGTCCACCGTGGCGCGAGGCGCTCTGTGACCATGTCGGCGGACCGGAGTTCGGGTGCCGCTGCCCGCTGAGCTGGGGATCGTTGTCGTCAACCACGGCGAACCCGATCTTCTCGAGCTCAATCTGGTCGGAATCGGGCGGCGCGCGCGCACCGGACGGGTCGTCGTCGTCGACAATTTCAGCGGGCTCGCCAACCGCGAAGCGACGACGGTGTTGTGCGCTCGCGAAGGCTGGACGCTGATCGCGCCGGGAATCGACCTCGGCTTCGGAGCCGCGGTCAACGCCGGGGTGCGGCTGCTTCGATCGCACGGCTGTGATCGCCTGTTGATACTGAGCCCCGACGTGCGCATCGACGAACCGGGGATGCTCACGCTGGCCCAGGGCTGCTCAGCAGAACCCCAGCGCATCCTGAGCCCTCGCATCGTCGGCACGGATGGCTCCTTGTGGTTCGGCGGCGGCACTGTGGACATCCGTCGTGGCCGCGCGCTGATGACCGATGATGCGGATAGTTCCGCGCCAGGAGGCTGGCTCAGCGGGGCGTGCCTGATGATCCACGCCTCCCTCTGGGATTGGCTGGACGGATGCGACGAGGGCCATTTCCGCTCGTGGGAGGACGTCGATCTGTCCTGGCGTTGCGTGGCCGCCGGCGGCTGCCTCGCGGTGCACAGCGACGTCACCGCGGTGCGGAGCACCCGTTCGTTCCCGGTCGCCGGAGTGGTGTCGCCGCTGGACGTCTACTCCGCCTGCCGCAGCCGGCTGACATTCGCCGCACGTCACCTCGGCCGGCGTCACATCGTGCAGTGGCTCCTAGCCAGCCCGGGGTACGCCGTCAGCGTGCTGCGCAACGGGAGGCACCGCTCCCGGACGGGTCGGCCGGGCGCGCTACTGGTCGCCGCCGTGCGTGGCACCGCCGCCGGTGCCGGGACGGCGCTCCGGACTATCGGCGCTGACACGCACGGTACCAGCGGTCACCGTGTGCACGCAGAACAGACGGCCGCCGGGTAATGCCGATCTTGACCCCGCAGGCTAGTTCGCGAAGCGGTCGGTGGCGTCGAGCAAAGCGGCGCGGATGCCGGGCTCCTCGAAGGAATGGCCGGCATCCGGGATCATCTGGAAGTCGGCCTCCGGCCAGGCCTGATGCAACGCCCAGGCGGTGAACGCCGGCGTGCACATGTCGTAGCGGCCCTGCACGATGACTCCGGGAATGTCCTTGAGCTTGGCGGCGTCACGGAGCAGCTGCTCGGGTTCGAACCAGCCCTTGTTCATGAAGTAGTGGTTCTCGATGCGGGCAAACGCCACGGCGAAGGCCGGCTCGGTGAACCGCTCGATGGTCTCCGGCTGTTGCAGCAGGGTGATGGTGGAGGACTCCCAAGTGGACCAGGCCACACCGGCGCGTTCACGGGTTGACTGATCGGGGTCGTGCAGCAGGCGGCTGTACGCCTCGATGAGCCGTCCCCGTTCGTCGACGGGTACCGGCGCGATGAAACCCTCCCACAGATCGGGGTAAATGGCCGCGGCTCCCCCCTCGTAGAACCAGTCCAGCTCGATCGGGCGCAGGGTGAAGATGCCGCGCAGAACGAGTTCGGTGACCTTCTCTGGGTGTGTTTCAGCGTAGGCGAGCCCCAGGGAACTGCCCCAGGAACCGCCGCAGACCAACCAGCGGTCGATGTCGAGGTGCTCGCGGAGACGCTCGATGTCGGCGACCAGGTGCCAGGTTGTGTTGGCTGTCAGGTCGGCATCCGGCGCACTGGCATGCGGGGTGCTGCGGCCGCAGCCGCGCTGGTCGAACAGCACGATGCGGTACTTCTCAGGGTCGAACACCCGCCGCTGGGTGGCGCTGGACGCGCCGCCCGGCCCGCCGTGCAAGTAGACGGCCGGCTTGCCGTTCGGGTTTCCGGACACCTCGTAATACAGGGTGTGGCCGTCGCCGACCTCGAGCATGCCGGTGTCGTACGGTTCGATCTCGGGGTAGAACTCTCTCATATGTCGAGCCTACGGCCCGGGCCGGGGGCTCGCGGCGCACCCCGCGCCGGGGTGCGCCGCAGGAAACCGTCGTACCTCAGGCGTCCCGACGCTTGAGCAGCACCGCGGCGCCGACCAGCGAGACGGCCACCCAGCCGAGCACGATGAGGACATTCTGCCAGGTCTCAAAAGTGGCACTGGTGAAGCCGTTGAGCCCGAAGATGGCCAGGCCGGCGTTGGAGATCAGGTACGGGAGCAGGTCCGCCAACCACTGGGCAGGGATCATCGACAACACGATCGGCAGCAGCAGCAGGATGCCGAGGGCTGCGGAAATGCCGCCGGCGCTGCTGCGTAACATGGCGCCGACGCCCAGGGCGAAGACGGCGACCAGCGCGAGGTACAGCGCACCGCCGAGCAACGGGAGCAACAGGTCGGGGTCGGTCGGGCTGGCCGTGATTTCCTTGCCGGCCAGGATCGGGGCGGCCACGAGATAGGACCCGAGGGTGCTGATCAGGCCGACCACGAAGGTACAGACGAAGAGCACAACGGCCTTGGCCGCCAACATCGGCAGCCGCCGAGGAACGGCGGTGATGCTGGACCGGATCATGCCCGTGCTGTACTCGCCGCTGATCGCGAGCACGCCGAGGACCGCCACGACGAGCTGGCCGAAGAAGACCCCGAAGGTGGCGGCCTGGGCGAGCATGCTCGTCTGCACGGCCGCGGGCAGAGAACCGCCCTCGGTGGGCAACGCGGCCGACATGAGTGCGGCCATGCCGAGCGAGATGACGATGACGGTGGCGTACGACCAGATGGTGGAGCGCACCGTGCGGAGCTTGATCCACTCCGAGCGCAGTTCACCACCGAAACTGAGGCCGGGTCCGGAAGGGACGAAGGCACGGACGGGGGCCGGGGCGATCGTGGTCATCGGACACTCTCCGTAAGGTCTGCAGCCGAGTGTTCGGCGGCGGGGTCATCGGAGGTGCCGCCGGTGCGGTACTCCACGTCGTTCTGGGTGAGGGACATGTAGGCCTCCTCGAGCGACGCGCTGATCGGCGTCAGCTCGTGCAGGGCAATGCCGGCACGGGCGGCCTGGTTGCCGATGTCGGCGGCGGTGATGCCGACGATCTCGAGCAGGTCTGCCTCGGTGCGGGTGACGGTGATGTCGGCGCTCTGGAACAGGGCGGCGAGCTCCGGCGCGTACGGGGTGCGTACCCGCACGACCTTGCGCGTGGCGGCGCCGATCAGTTCGGCCACCGGGGCATCCGCGATGACCTTGCCGCGGCCGAGCACAATGAGGTGGTCCGCGGTGACGGCCATCTCGCTCATCAGGTGGGAGGAGAGCAGGACTGTGCGGCCCTCGGCGGCGAGGTGGCGCACCAGATGGCGCACCCACTGCACGCCCTCGGGGTCGAGCCCGTTGACGGGTTCATCGAGGATCAGCGTGGCCGGGTCGCCGAGCAGCGCCGCGGCGATGCCGAGACGCTGGCCCATGCCGAGCGAGAAACCGCCGACGCGCTTGCGGGCGACGGAGTCGAGTCCGGTGAGTTCGATGACCTGCTTGACCCGGCTGGCCGGAATGGAGTGTGTCGCAGCCATGGCGAGCAGGTGGTTGTAGGCGCTGCGGCCGGTGTGGATGGCCTTGGCGTCAAGCAGCACCCCCACTTCACGCAGGGGCGCCTTGTGCTCGCGGTATTGCTTGCCGTTGACGGTGACCGAGCCGTGGCTGGGCCGGTCCAGGCCCACGATCATACGCATGGTGGTGGACTTGCCGGCCCCGTTCGGGCCCAGGAACCCCGTCACCCGGCCGGGCTGCACCGTGAAGTCGACGGCGTCGACCGCGGTCTTGCTTCCGTAGCGTTTGGTCAGGGACTGTGCCTGAATCATCCGGTTCCTCTTCCCGTCGGCGGGGACGGAACGCATGCCGCGTCGACCCCACAGACGAGAGTATGACGCCGGACCGGGCGCCCGCATCCGTCGAGCGGATGGTTACGGGGCGCCGCCCCTCATCCTCTGGCCGGACCGGACCGGACCGGGCAGGGCCGGCGGGTCAGGGGCGGCGGACCGGTTTTTCGGGGACGGGGGCGGTGCCGGCGGCCCGCTGTGCGCGGTAGTAGGCGCGGGCCTCGACCTGGCGTTCGCGTTCGGCCCCGGTGGCGATCGGTGCCCGCAGGTGTTCGGGGGCGTAACCGAACGCGTCGACGAGGTCGAGAGCGTGCGGCCGCAGCCTGGAGATGATGCGGTCGATGTACGCCGTGACCGCCAACGCCCGTTTGCCGGAGAGCCGTCCGTTGATGAGGTACCAGGCCGCATGCTCCTCGATCAGGCGCAGGCCGAACAGGTCGCGCAGCCAGGTGAGCACCTGCCGGGTGCCCGCGTGGGTGGTCGTCTCGACAGCGCGGGTGAACGCCTCCCACTGGAGAAGCTCCGCGTGGGCGCGGGCCGCCTCGATCAGCTCGTTCTGGTGGGAATTGAAGAGAGCGGCCGCCTCCTTCTTGGGCAGCTTGCTGGCGTTCCGCAACGACTGGGCGATGGCGGCGATCATGGTCTCGACCCTGTCGGTGAGCAGGGCTCGTTGGGTTCCGGTCTCCCGCAGCGCTCCGACGCTGCGCGCCGTGGAGCCGAAGTCGGCGACGGACTGGCCGAGTGTGCGCAGGCCGGTGCCATGGTAGGCGCGCCCCGCGGTCTGTTGCACCACGTACCTGGCCATCGCTCCGGCATCCGCGCCGGCGAACTTGCGGTTGTAGTCGGTGAGCAGACGCTTGGCCACCAGCTGCAGCAAAACGTTGTTGTCGCCTTCGAAGGTGGCGTAGACATCGAGGTCGGCGCGCAGCCCGACGAAGCGGTTCTCGGCGAGGAAACCGGCGCCGCCGCAGGCCTCCCTGGACTCCTGCAGAGTGTCCAGGGCGTTCCAGGTGGACAGCGGCTTGAGGGCCGCTGCGAGGGTTTCCAGGTCCTGCCTGTCGATATCCGTCGCCGCGGCGCCGCTGAACACCTGGTCGAACTTGACCAGGAACTCGTCGTGCGCGAAGGTCTGCGCGTAGGCGGTGGCCAGGCGCGGGATGAGGCGGCGCTGGTGGCGCTGGTAGTCGAGGATGACCTCTTCATCGGTCTCGCTGCCGGCGGTGAACTGGCGGCGTTCGCTGCCGTAGCGGATGGCGATGGTGAGCGCCAGGGCGGAGGCCTGGGTGGCGGCGCCGTCGAGGGACACCCGGCCCTGCACGAGGGTGCCGAGCATGGTGAAGAAGCGCCGGCCGGGGCTGCCGATCGGGCTGGAGTAGCTGCCGTCGACGGCGACATCGCCGTACCGGTTGAGCAGGTTGGTGCGCGGGATGCGCACCTGGTCGAAGTGCAGCCGGCCGTTGTCGATACCGTTCAGGCCGCCCTTGAGGCCATCGTCCTCGCCGCCGATGCCGGGCAGGAACGCCCCAGTGGAGTCGCGGAGCGGCACGTAGAAGGCGTGCACGCCGTGGTTGACGCCCAGGCTGATCAATTGCGCGAAGACCACGGCGGCGGTGCCGTCGATGGCGGCGTTGCCGAGGTAGTCCTTCCAGGCCGCCCGGAACGGGGTGTGCACAACGAACTCGCCGGTGGCCACGTCGAAGGTGGCGGTGGTGCCGATGGCGGCGACATCCGACCCGTGGCCGGTCTCGGTCATCGCGAAGACGCCGGGCACTGCGAGGGACATGATGTCGGGCAGCCAGGTTTCGTGATGCACGGTGGTTCCCAGGTGCAGCACCGCGGCGCCGAACAGCCCCCACTGCACACCGGCCTTGATCTGCAGGCTCGGGTCGGCCGTGACGAGCTCCTCGAATCCGGCGATGTTGCCGCCGTGGTCATCCGAACCGCCGAGCGAACTCGGGAAGGCCCGGTGCACGTGGCCGTTGTCGGCGAGGATCTTGAGCTGACCGAGCACCCGCAGGCGGTGGTCCGCCATGGACTGCCCCTCGATGCGCTGCAGGTCAGGGCGGGCGGTGAGCTCGCGGGCCTTCAGCCGCACATCGGCCCAGGTGCCGAGCAGGGTTCGCGACAGGGCGGGCAGGTCGATGCGCGGGGCGAGCGGGTCGCCGGCGACCCGGACGGGCCCGGTGTCGGTGCGGGTGTCGGTGCCGACCGCGTCGGGCCGGGCGGGAGTGGGGCGCTGGGCAGTGTCAACCATCATTGGTCCTAACGTCGGCGCGGAAGTCGAGTGTTCGACCACGTTAGATCGGGGGCGCCGAGTGCGGAAATAGTGCGTGACGGGGCTACAAAGAAGGGCGCGGCGCGGCGCACTCAGACTGTAGCTCTTCTACAACAAGGGGGCGACTCAACCTACCAAGGCCCACAAAAGGGGCGGCGGATGAGCTCCGCCACCCCCGTCGAACCGGGTGGGTCAAGCGTTCGCTGCGACGACCTCGAGCAGGGCCTCGCCGTAAGACTCGAGCTTCTTCGCACCGACGCCGGTGATGCCGTCGAGGTCCGCCAGCGTGCGCGGTTTCGCCGCCGCGACGGCCACCAGGGTGGCATCGCCGAAAACCACGTAGGCGGGCACGCCCTGCTGGCGTGAGGTGGTGCTGCGCCAGGCACGCAGGGCCTGGAACAGCGCCTCCTGCTCGGTGCTGAGCTCGGCGAGGCCGGCCTTGGCGGTGGCGGCGCGGGCAGCGGGGGTGCGCTTCACGGGCTTGTCGGGTTCGCTGCGCAGCTGCACGGGGCGGTTGCCGGCGAGCACCTCTGCGGCGGCCTCGGTGAGGATCAGGGTGCCGTATTCGCCGGAGGTGGCGATGAACCCCTGCGCGAGCAGCTGCCGCACGACTCCCCGCCACTGCTGGTCGGTGAGGTCGGCGCCGATGCCCCAGGTGGCCAGCTGGTCGTGGTTGTGCTGGGTGGTGCGCGGGGTGGTCTTGCCGCGCAGGATGTCGATGAGCTGGCCGGCGCCGAAGCGCTGGTTGCGTTCGCGCAGCAGGCGCACGATCGTGGAGAGCAGTTTCTGGGCGGGAACGGTGCCGTCCCAGGCCTCCGGCGGCGTGAGGCAGGTGTCGCAGTTGCCGCACGGTTCACTGGCCTGGCCGAAGTAGCGCAGCAGGTTGACCCGCCGGCAGTGCACGGTCTCGCAGAGCGCGAGCATGGCGTCCAGGTGCGCGCTCATCTTGCGGCGGTGCGAGAGGTCCCCCGGCGACTCGTCGATCATGCGGCGCTGCTGCACGACGTCCTGCAGGCCGTAGGCGAGCCAGCCGGTGGATGGCAGGCCGTCGCGGCCGGCCCGGCCGGTTTCCTGGTAGTAGCCCTCGACGGACTTGGGCAGGTCGATGTGCGCGACGAAGCGCACATCCGGTTTGTCGATGCCCATGCCGAACGCGATGGTCGCCACGATGATGACGCCCTCTTCGCGGAGGAACCTGGACTGGGTGCGGGCGCGCAGGCCCTGGTCGAGGCCGGCATGGTACGGATAGGCGTTCAGGCCGTTGGCGCGCAGGAACTCGGCGGTCTGCTCGACGGTCTTGCGGCTGAGCGCGTAGACGATGCCGGCGTCGGTGGGGTGCTCGGTCTTGATGAAGTTGAGCAGCTGCTTGCGCGGCTCGTTCTTGCCGACGATGCGGTACTGGATATTGGGCCGGTCGAAGCTGGCGACGAAGTGCTGCGCCTCGCCCATTTGCAGGCGCTCGGTGAGCTCCTTGTGGGTGGCGTCGGTGGCCGTGGCGGTGAGCGCGATGCGGGGCACATCGGGCCAGCGGTCGGCGAGCTCGGAAAGCGCGAGATAGTCCGGGCGGAAGTCGTGGCCCCACTGGGAGACACAGTGCGCCTCGTCGATGGCGAACAGGGCGATGGTGCCGCGATCGAGGAACCGCTTGGTGGCCTCGTTGCTCAATCGCTCGGGGGCGACGTAGAGCAGGTCGAGGTTGCCGGCGAGGTAGTCACGTTCGACCTGGTTGCGGGCGGCGGAGTCCTGGCTGGAGTTGAGGAACGCGGCGCGCACGCCGACGAGGGTGAGCGCATCCACCTGGTCTTGCATGAGTGCGATCAGCGGGGAGATGACGATGCCGGTGCCCTCGCGCACGAGCGACGGGATCTGGTAGCAGAGGCTTTTGCCGCCACCGGTGGGCATCAGCACGACGGCGTCGCCGCCACCGATGAGCTGGTCGATGATCTGGGCCTGCTCACCACGGAACGAGTCGTAGCCGAAAACCGTGTGCAGCGCCTCGGCGGCGGTGCCGAACTTGGCGGTGGCCCGCTTGGGCGGCGGCGGGGCGAGCAGCGTTGCGCCGCCGGCGGGCGGGCCGAAATCGACGGGACCGGAGCCGGCCGGGCCGGCGGCGGCCGACGCGGGCGTGGCGAAGCCACCCTGACCGTAGGGGTCTGGGGGCGGTGGGGCATCGAAGTCGTCCGGCGGCTCGAACTCGTCAGGATCCCACGGTATCTCGGCGTTCCAACTCACCCGCCAACTCTACCCGCGCCCACCGACGCCACCGGCCGGGGCGGCGGCATTGTGGATGGAGGCCACGGCCCGCCCGCAGCTCTCGCGAAAGCGGTGGTGTGGTTGCTTCGGAGCACCCGAGGTGACCGTTCCACCGCTCTCGCGAAATTGCCTGACCTACTGCGGGATGGGGTGATGGCTATTTCGGGGTGGGACGGCGCAGCAGCAGGAGCGTCACACCGATCGCGGCGAGGATTGCCACGAGCGCTCCGCCGATCCAGAGCAGGTCGGTGACGTCGACCGCCGAGCCGGACTCCGCGGCGTCGGCGCCGGCCGCTTCGGTGTCGGCCGGTCCAGTCTGGCCTGAACCAGCGGTGGCGCACTCGGGCGCGGTCGCGGAACCCTCGTTCAGCACCTGGGCCGCGTTGGGCTGCCAGGTGAAGGTGAAGGTGTCCGAGATCGGATGCCCATCGGTCGACACGACCTGCCAGGTCACCGTGTACTCCCCCGGCTGGCCGAGCTGCACCGCGGTTTCGAGGGTGGGCCCGGCGATCGTCGAACAGCCGTCGCCGTAGTATCTCGGCGCGTCGGCCGGGCCGGTGACCTGGATGACACTGCCCTCGCCCTGGCCCGAGAGGTCGAGCAGGTTGTCGTTGGTGGTGATCGATACGGTCCCGGGCTGCTCGGTGACGATCGAACCCGCCGCCGGTGTCGAGCCGACCAGGTAGTTGTGCGCAAACGCCGGGGCGGCCGTGGCGCCGAGACTGGCGACGGCCAGCACGACCCCGGCCAGCGCCGACCGCTTCAGCATGCGGGCGTGCCGGCGGCTGTTTCGGATGGGTGCCATGGGGGGCTCTATGCGGCGTTCTTGCGGCGGGCGGCGACGGCGACCACGAGGCCGACGGCGCCGACGATGAGACCGCCGATGCCGAGCAACCGGGCCAGCACATCGTCGGTGGCGATCGGCTCGGCCGCGGGGGCGCCATCCGCTGCGGCAGCGGCATTGTGACCGTGGCCGGACTCTGCGCCGGCCTCGGTGACGGTGAGCGACGGGGCCGGGTGGGCCGGTTCGGCCTCGCCCTCGACGACCGTCTCTGACCAGTCGGTCTCCCCGACCTCGCAAGACTGCCGCACGGGGAACGCCAGCGTGTCGCCGACGGCGGCGTCCTCGGGGATCTGCAGGCTGAGTACGAAGGTGGTGCGGAGGCCGTCGGCGAGCGGGGTGAGAGCCGTGTAGGTGACCTGGCCGTCGGTGAGCGGCGTGATGTCCCAGCCCGGGTTGATGGTGGGGGTGACGCTGGTGATGGTGTCGGGGATGTCGATGGTGATGCCGGTGGTGGCCGACCCGTCGCAGCCGTGGCCGAGCGAGAAGGTGAGCAGGCTGTAGGAGCCGGCGGCGGTCGACGACGGTTCGACATCGACGTGGGCGCTGGCGGCCAGCGGCGCTGACAGGGCGAGCAGGCCGGCTCCGAGAAGGGCGGTGGCGGAGAAGACGGGCGTGGAGAGCTTCATGATGGGTCCTTGGGTTGGTGGCCGGTCGACACGCGAGTGGTCGAATCGTGGCCGCGGCCCGCGCGGGGCCGACAGGCATGGCGGGGCTCGGTACGAAAATTCGACGGGGCGGCCGACGGATGGGTCGACATATATATAAGAGGTGCGAAGACTGAAGGTGGCCGAGGGTGACGCTCAGGCGAACAGGTGCACCGGCGGCCCACGATGCCGCATCGGACTCAGCAGGACGAGAAGGTCGCGGGGCGGCAGAGCGGCCGAGGACGCCGAGATCGTCTGGGGGATGTTCGGGATCGGGGTGAGCACGAGGAACCGCACGAGGGCCTTCAGGGCCACCGTCGCGGTGCTGAACAGACCCCAGAAGGCCCGCTCGCCGAAGCGGAGCGCCAGGACGGTCACCACGGCGGCGAGGACGTGGGCCCCGGTCATCATCAGCCCGTGACCGGCGCCGGACATGGTGCCGGCCTGCATCGATGATGGCACCAGCACGGCGACGCTGCCCGCGCTGTGGGCGTGCGCGGTTGC
This sequence comes from Cryobacterium sp. LW097, assembly GCF_002205495.2. GTDB lineage: Bacteria > Actinomycetota > Actinomycetes > Actinomycetales > Microbacteriaceae > Cryobacterium > Cryobacterium zongtaii. The sequence goes on from NZ_CP021992.1 coordinate 3,285,492, forward strand.
CGCATCCGTGGTCACCAGGGCGCCGCCCGCGCTGCCGAAGGAGAACAGCCCGTGGAAGACGAGTTGACTCAGCAGCACCGCCGCGGTGAGTCGCCAGGTGGACAGGGTGCGGCCGGACAGGGCGATGGAGACGATCCCGGCGAAAGCCAGGGACACGACCACGGCCAACAGGCCGGGCACGGCTCCGCCACCCACGGTGTGCGACAACGCGGCAACAAACGTGGAGACGGCCGCGACGATCCACCCACGGGCGAAGCGCGCCCAGCGTGTGGTCATGATTCTCCCTTTGTCACGGTTCCTCGAATCTATCAGGACCGCGCCGTTCAGCTGCCTCTCGGAGAACACGCGGCTCCGGTCGGGCAGAATGGGAACAGTGCTGGCACCAGACAGGCACCCGGCATTTTCCCTCGGCACGTCGATCGCGGTGGCCGCCCTGCTCCTGTCGGGTTGCGCCGCCAACGAATCCGGTGACGAGACGAGCACTCTGGCCGGCACGCTGGACGGTGCCGGGTCGAGCGCGCCGGGGTCCGCCGCCATCGACCTGCCCGTCTACGTGTCACCGTCGGTGTTGGTCTACAACGTCGATGGCGTGGACACCCTGCGCCTGGATCCGTCGGCGATCGCGAACATTTTCTCCGGTGCGATCACGCGGTGGAACGACCCCGCCCTCGTCGACCTGAACTCCGACGCCACCCTGCCCGCCGAACAGATCTCCGCGGTGCATCGCTCGGACGATTCGGGCACGACGAAGTGAGGGCGCCCAAGGCAACTCCGGCGTCGTGAGCGCCGTCGCCAACGGCAACAACACCATCGGCTACGCGGATGCGTCCAGGGTCGGTGACCCCTCTGTCGCGGCGTTGCAGGTGGGCGACGAGTTCGTCGATTACTCCACCGAGGCCGCTGCGGCCGTCATCGACGCCTCGCCCCTGGTGGAGCGGGACAACCCCAACGACCTGGTGGTGGATGTCGACCGCACCTCCACGGCCCCCGGCGTGTACCCGCTGGTGCTCGTGAGCTACCTGATCGCGTGCGAAGACTATCCCGACGCCGACCAGGCCGAGCTCGTCGCGGCCTACCTGGCGTACATGGCCAGCCCGGAGGGTCAGGCCGCCGCCGCAGAGAGCGCGGGTTCGGCGCCGCTGTCCGCTGACTTTTCTGACCGGGTGCTCGAGGCCGTCGCAAGCATCCGCTGAGCCGCGCATCCGCCCCCGCTGACCAGGCCGGGCGGATATCTGTGGAGCACCGCGCGGATGCCCCACAGACATCCTGTGCTCGCGCGCGCTGTCACAAACCCGAATTGTGAGGGAGCACGCGAACGACAAAACCGTACCGCATCCCCGATCGTGCGCGACGGCTTCGCGCGCCGGTTAACCGCCGGCAGGGCACCCGCCGAAACGGATGCCCTGCCGGTTGTGCGCTGGTGTTACAGGTTCGCCAGAGCGGTGATCGAGGCGTCGCCCGGCGTGGCCGAGGTGAAGCTGGAGTCGATCTCGGCCCGGTCGAGCAGGTCTTCCATGCGACGACGACGCTGCTTGGGGATCAGCGTGACGACGGTACCGGACTTGCCGGCGCGGCCGGTGCGGCCGGCGCGGTGCAGGTAGGTCTTGTACTCGTCGGGCATGTCGGCCTGGATGACCAGGTCGATGTCGTCGACGTGGATGCCGCGGGCGGCGACGTCCGTGGCGACGAGAACATTGACGCGACCGCTGGTGAGCATCTGCAGGTTGCGGGTACGGCGGGCCTGGTTGAGGTCGCCGTGCAGGCTGGTGGCCTTGACGCCGGCGTCCTCGAGCTGGTCGGCGAGCTGCTCGGCGTAGGCGCGGGTGCGGCTGAAGATGAGCGTCTTGCCCTGGCGGTCGACAAGCTGGCCGATGATGGAGGCCTTGTCGCGGTGCTCGATGAGGAGGACCTTGTGGTCGATCGTGCTGGAGGCCTGGTCTTCTCCGGCGACCTCGTGCACGGCCGGGTTGGTCAGGAATTCCTTGACCAGCGAGGCGACGCCCTTGTCGAGGGTGGCCGAGAACAGCAGACGCTGGCCGCCCTTCTTGGTGAGGCGCAGGATGCGCTGAACCGGCTCGAGGAAGCCCAGGTCGCACATGTAGTCGGCCTCGTCGAGGACTGTGATGACAACCTCGGACAGGTCGAGACGACCCTGCTCGACGAGGTCCTCGATGCGGCCGGCGGTGCCGATGATGATGTCCACGCCGCGCTGGAGGGCGCTGACCTGGCGGTACTGCGGAACGCCGCCGTAGATCTGGGTGGTGAAGAGGCCGACGCTGCGCGCGATGGGCTGCACGGTGCGGTCGATCTGCAGGGCCAGCTCGCGGGTGGGGGCCAGGATCAGCGCGCGGGGCTTGCGGGCCATCTTGCGGTCCTTGGCGCCGTTGTTCTCCATGAGCTTCTCGATCATGGGAGCGGCGAACGCGATGGTCTTGCCGGAGCCGGTCTTGCCGCGGCCGAGCACGTCACGGCCGGCGAGCACATCGGGGATGGTCGCGGCCTGGATCGGGAACGGGGACGGAGCGCCGAGGAGAGCGAGCTCGCGCACGATGTTGCCACCGAGCCCGAGGTCGCCGAACGTCACGCCGACAACATCTTCTGCGGTCGTGGCGATGGCCTCGAGGCGCTCGAGCACCACGTCGTCGCCGGCGGCGAACTTGGGCTTGGAGTCGCGGTCGGGGTAGAAGTTGCTGGAGTGGCCGCCGTCGTTGGAACGGTCGTTGCGGGCCGCGCGGTCATTGCCGTACGCGGGACGTTCGCCACGGGCCGGACGGTCGTTGCTGTACGACGGGCGGTCGGTGCGGGCGGGGTGATCGCCGTAGGACGGACGCTCCGTGCGGGCCGGACGGTCGCTGTTGTAGGACGGACGCTCGGTGCGGGCCGGACGGTCGCTGTTGCGGTCGTTATAGGCGGGGCGATCGGTGCGCGGGGCACGGTCACCGTACGACGGGCGGTCGTTGTTGTACGACGGACGGTCAGTGCGCGGGGCACGGTCACCGTAGGACGGACGCTCGGTGCGAGCCGGACGGTCGCTGTTGCGGTCGTTATAGGCGGGGCGATCGGTGCGCGGGGCACGGTCACCGTACGACGGGCGGTCGTTGTTGTACGACGGACGGTCAGTGCGCGGGGCACGGTCACCGTAGGACGGACGCTCTGTGCGAGCCGGACGGTCGTTGTTGTACGACGGGCGATCGGTGCGCGGGGCACGGTCGCCGTACGACGGACGGTCGTTGTTGTACGACGGGCGATCGGTGCGCGGGGCACGGTCGCCGTAGGAGGGACGGTCGCCGCGAGCGGGACGGTCGTTGTTGTACGAGGGACGGTCGCCGCGAGCGGGACGGTCGTTGTTGTACGAGGGACGGTCGGTGCGCGGGGCACGGTCGTTGGAGGCCGGACGCTCGGTGCGGGCACCGTAGGCGGGACGGTCACCGTAGGCGGGACGGTCGGAGGAGGAGCGCTCACCGGAACGCGCTGCGCGCTCGTCGGCGTTCCAGCGCTGCTTCTTGGGAGCGCCATCGTCTGCGCGGTAGCCGCGGTGTCCGGGGCTCTTGCTGCCGCCCTTGGGTGCGCCCTTGGGGCCGCCCTTGGAGTGGCTCGGGTCGAAGTTCTTGGCTGCGCGGCCGACGGCCGGCTTCTTGCTAGAAGGCATAGAAGTATTTCTGGGTTGTGTTGAGTACATGGCAGTAGTGCGTCGCACGGCGACGCAACCTGAGAACCCGGGCAGTCTATGGCCGGGGCCGTTCACATACAGTGATTTTTCACCAGCGGATTACTGGGAAACCGGCCCATCCTGACTTACAAACCCATCCGCGCACACAATGAAACACGCGGTGTCAAGAGCCGACTTGTCCACGTTACCTTATCGAGTCCCAAAAGTCACGGTTGCTAGCCGGCGGGCTTTGGGTGCGCGATGCCGTCGAGCCACTGTGCGAAGGACTCGGCACCTCGTTCGGTGTTGGGGGCCGGCAACAGGGTGCCGTCTCGCATCGCGGTGCCCATTCGGCCTGGGAGCTTGAATTGCACGATGCGGGCGTGAGTGCGCGTGACTCGGGCGTAGTCGCGCACCATGTCGACAAGGCGTTCCTCCCGTGGGCCGCCGAGATCGGGCACCTGCCCGCGCGGCGGGCCCACCACAAGCTCGACGAGCCGCTGGGCAACCTCCCGCGCCGCGACGGGCTGGGTCCGCATGACGGGCACCAGGGTGAGGATGCCGCGCGAGCCTCGCCCGAGGGTCTGGGCCGCGAACTCATGGAACTGCGTGGCCCTGAGCATGGTCCACGGCACGGCGCCGCGTTTCACCGCCTCCTCCTGGACGACCTTGCCCGCGTAGTACCCGGCGGAGACCGTGTCGGCATTCACGATCGAGAGGGTGACGTGGTGCCGCACCCCGGCGGCGGCCTCTGCCCTGAGCAGAGTGGCCGTGGCCGTGCCGAAGAAGCGGGTGGACGCTTTAGCAGACAGCGTGGAGGTATTGACCACATCGATGACCCCGTCAACACCGTCGAGCACCGAGGAGAGCCTGTCTCCGGTCACGAGGTCGATTCCGGTCGACCGGGCGAGGACGACAGGCTGGTGCCCAAGACGGCTGACCAGGTCGGTGACGTGACGCCCGACGGTGCCGGTTCCTCCCGCTATCGCGATCTTCACGACGCCTCCTTTTCGAGCTCTCCCCGCGGGGACAGGCCCAGGTGATGCCGCGATTCTATGCCGATGGCGCCGAAACCTCTGGGCCCGCGGGGCCAGCCGCGATTGGGCGGGAAGCCGGGAATCGTGCAGACTCGTTCGATGCGCACTCCCGATCTCTCCCCACGTGCCGCCGGTGGCCTGGTGAAGACCGCCGTGGCACATCCCCGCCTGCTGCAGGCCGTGAAGACGGCCGTTGCGGTGGCGATCGCCTGGAAGCTCGCCCCCCTGATGCCCGGCGTCGCCAACGATTACCCCTACTACGCGCCGCTCGGTGTCATCGTGGCCAGCTTTCCGACCCTGATGGGGTCGATCAAGAACGCTATGCAGACCCTTGCCGGGCTGGTGATCGGCATCGCTCTGGCGGCCGCGGTGATCATCTTCAGCGAACCCAGCGTGCTGACGGTGTCGCTCGTGGTGGGGATCGGCATGCTGTTCGGCGGCATCCGCCAGCTGGGCGCCGGACGGGAGTACGTGCCGATCGCGGGTCTGTTCGTGCTGATCGTCGGCGGTCCGAACGCCGACGGCTATTCGATCGGATACGTCTCGCAGATGACCCTGGGCATCGTTGTCGGGCTGGCGGTGAACCTCCTCGTCGCACCCCCGCTGCGGGTGACTGCCGCGGTGAAGGAATTGTCCAGGTTGCGGCGTGCGCTCGGATTGCACCTGGGTTCGGTTGCCGACGCCCTCGAGGCGAGCTGGCCGCCCGAGGAGGGCGAATGGTCCAAGCAGGGCGCCACGTTGGCGAGCACCAGCACCGCCGTGCGTCGCGCGTTGGCGGAGGCCGACGAGAGCCGCCGGATCAACCCGCGGGCGCGCATCCGGCCGCACGATCTCAGCACCGACTATGACGACCTGGCGGCGCTCGAGAACGCGACCTTCTATGTGCGCGACCTCACCGACGTGCTCGCTGGGGCGGCCTGGGGTACACCGGTGCCCGTGGAGCTGCCGGCCGCGCTGCGACCGGCGCTGAGTGCGGCGGTGCGGGCGACGGCCGCCCTGGTCAATGAATGGGACACCGGGGAACCGAGTCTCGACGCCCTGCGGGCGGCCGAGGATGCCGCAGCCGCCATGACCGAGGCGATCCATGAGCACCGTGAACTGGGTGCGGAAGCCATCGTCGCGGCCAGCGCGGCGGCCCTCGACGTCACCCGGATGCTCGCCGCTCTGAGCCCGGGGATTACCCGCGACGTCCCCGCGAAGGCCTGACGCCCCGCTGAGGCCGCCGTCGGGCCGCTCTGCGACGCGCCCGGCCGGCGTTTTGACGCCCGCCGATTAGCGAGCCGGGCCCGACCGATCTATTCTCGAAAGCACCCGCACCCAGCACATTTCAGGAGCATCCGTGAGTAACGGTCGCCGCATCATCGGACTCGGCTCCCGACGCTTTCTCGTTCTCTTCGTCGCCTATGCCGGCGGCATGGCCGTCGTGGCCACCGCCTTGCTCGGCGGCCTGCATTGGAACCTGCGCCCGGTGGCGCCCGCACAGGCCGGCGGAACCGCGAGCGAGGTCGACACCACGGCGATCGTGGGCATCCGCACCTTCACCGCGCCCGGGGACGCCGTGATCGATGAGGACGTCGTCTACGCCACCCAGCCGGACGGCACCCAGCTCACCCTCGACGTCTGCTCGCCGCCAGAAGCGGATGCCGGGTCAACCGCTGACGTGGACAGCGGCACCGGGGACGCGGCGGCCGGCCAAACGGCCGCACCCGATCCGTCCGCTGAGCCCGAGTCGACGGCGGCTCCCGCCGACGACGCATCCGCGGATCCGGCCACCGCTGGCGCGATGGAACCGGGCACGGACACCGAGACGCCCTCTCAAGCCACCCTCCGGCCGGCGGTGCTCTCCATCCACGGCGGCAGCTGGGCTCGCGGCGACAAAGGCAACAGCGACTGGCGCAATGTCTGCGAATGGCTCGCCTCCGAGGGGTTCGTGGCGTACTCGGTGAACTACAGGCTGGTGCCGGCGGTGAGTTTTCCGGCTGCCATTGAAGACCTGGGCCGCGCCGTCGAGTGGATGCGCGCAAATGCCGAGCACTACGGCATCGACCCCGCCCGAATCGGTGCCTTCGGCGGTTCGGCGGGCGGCAACCTGGCCACGCTGCTCGGTGCCCGCGGCACTGGATCGCTTACCGACGGCAGCCGGGTCGCGGCTGTTGCCGAGCTCTCCGGGCCCGTCGACCTGAGCTACGACGGCATCGTGGTGGCCGGCGGCTCCTCTGGGCTTGAGCAGATCGTGCTCGACTACCTGGACTGCGAATCGCTGCTGGACTGTCGGGCGGCCCGGGACGCGTCGGCCGTCAGGTCGCTGGATCGCACCGACCCGCCCGTCTTCGTCGGGTCGTCCACTGACGAGTTCATTCCGCTGAGCCAGTCCACCGGCTTCGCCGCGGAGCTCAACGCCCTCGGCATCGTCAACCAGCTCGTCACGGTGCCGGGCAGCCTGCACTCCATCGGCATCCTCGATGCGGCGATGCGCGGTGCGGTGTCGGCCTTTCTGCACGAGCACCTCGACACGGACTGAGCCAGGCGCACGGCCTGAAAAGAGTTATCCACAACCCGCCGGCACTCCGCCCGGCCGGGTGGTCGTCGTTGTTCTCATCCGACGCCGCTCCGGCACTGGTTGATGCGGAAGGGCCGGCTTGAGGGGCAAAGGGAAGGTCTACGCCGATGCTCGTACCTAGGGCTGGCTCCCCGCCGCCGAGTTCCTGAGGATCTCCTTGCTCAGCGCGGGCAGCGCCAGGACGAGCTGGAGGACGGTTCGGGCGGTGCGCTGGACCTCGCCGAGTGTGATGCCGTCTGGGCGAGCGAGGGAATCGAGCAGAGACGATGCCGCCGAGGCGTCGAAGCCGCCGCTGACGTGGTCGAACCATCCGCCAGGCATAAAGACGTCGACCTGCGCGCGGACCCGGTAAGCGTCGTCAGCCACCGCCGGGAAATCCGGGTCGACGGCGCGCTGCATCCACCAATCGGTGATCACCGTTCCCTCAAATCCCCATTCCTCCCGCAGGATCGTCGTGCACAACTCGTCGTTGTAGTGCGACCATGCGCCGTTGATTTTGTTGTACGACGTCATGAGGGTGTGCGGGCGCGCCTGGGCGAGGCAGATCTGAAACCCGCGCAGATAGATCTCCCGCAGAGCCCGTTCCGAGACCCTCGAGTCGTTGAGGTTCCGGTTGGTTTCCTGGTTGTTGCACGCAAAGTGCTTGGGGCAGGCCGCTACTCCCGCTTCCTGGACGCCAGCCACGACTGCGGCCGCGATAAGGCCGGTGACCAGCGGGTCCTCGGAGAAGTACTCGAAGTTGCGCCCGCACAGGGGGTCACGGTGAATGTTCATTCCCGGGCTGAGTAGCACGTGGGTGCCCTTGCGGACCATCTCCTCGCCGTGGTGCGCCGCGAGTCGACGCACGAGCGGGGTGTTCCAGGTTGAGGCGAGTGCCGCTCCGCAGGGCAGGAGCGCAGCGTAGGCCGCCAGCCGGATGCCGGAGGGGCCGTCCGTCGTCGTGATGGGAGGCACGCCCTTCGCTCGTAGCGACGCGGTGATGCCGCCGAACACGCCGGCGTTCCCGGGCGTCCCGAGCGGGCTGTCCATGACTACGTCACCTCGGGTGAGCGCTTCCAGGTCCTCGTGGGAGAGCTGGGCCACGAACTCGTCGAGCGTCGCTGCCCCTTCAGCGACATCGGCCAGAGTGACGGCCTGGCTTCCGGTCTGCTCCAGCGCCGGAACCGTGCGTGCCTGGAGCCGTTCGCGGCGGGAGACCTCCCGCGTGGGGACATCCTGCCACCCGACGACGGCGCGACCGGCGTCGTCGCGGTCGAGAATCATCCGTTGGAAGGGGTGAGCGGCGGCGGGTGCGCACGCCTCGGTCAGCTGTTCGACGACGCGCAGCTCGCTGAGCGTGAACGAGGCGATCTGGGTCGCCGCGCGCACGTCGGTGCCGGCGAACACCGTGTATTGACCGGCCTCGAGGACGTAGGCGGACCGATGGCCGGTTGCCCCGGAATCGTCGTAAGAGGCCAGAGAGGCGATCGGGAACGCCAGGTGCAACGACTCGCTCTCGCCCGGGTCCAGTCGTCGCGACTTCGCGAAGGATGCCAGCGTGCGGGCAGGCTTGCCGAGCTCGCCGTCCGGCGCTTGGACGTACACCTGGACGACCTCAGCGCCGGGATGCTCCGTCCCGACGTTGCTCACGCGCGCGGTGACCGTGACCTCCTCGTCGTTGACGTGGGCCGTGGCCACCACATCGAGTCTCGAGTACCCGAGACCGAACCCAAAGGGAAAGAGGACGGCGTCGGGCGCGAAGGTTTCGAAGTACCGGTAGCCGACGTAGATGTCCTCCGCGTAGTCGTTATGCTCGAGCCCGCCGAAGTTCGGTGCGCTCGGGTAGTCGGCGTAGGAACGCGCGATGGTGTCGGTGAGTCGCCCTCCGGGCACCTGCACGCCGGTCAGGACGTCCGCGATGGCCCGCGCGCCCTCCATGCCGCCCTGCCAGGCGTAGAGCACCGAGGAGATCGCCTCGCCGTACTGGTCCAGCCAGGCGAGATCGATGACGTTGCCGCAATCGAGCACCACGACGGTGTGCGTGAACGCTGAGGTGACCGCGTCCAGCAGGCTCTTCTCCGCGTCCGTGAGGTAATAACTGCCCTGGGTCAGGGTGTTCTCTCGCGCTTCCCCGGCGGCACGCCCCAGGACGACGATGGCGACGTCCGTCCGGGTTGCGGCGGCTCGAACGGCCTCGCCTTCGAGGGGCATCTCCTCGAAGTAGCGCGGCCAATTCCCCCAGGTGCCCTCGTCGGGTGGGTTCTCCGCGCACCAGCGCGTGTAGGACGCGGCGAGATCTGCGTCGACGGTGACCTGGCCGCCGTCGCGCAGTGCGTCCAGAAGGTTCCAGGAGTACGGAGCGTTGACGTCCCCGCCCGACCCGTACCCGACCGAGAAGTAGTCGATCTGGACCCGCCCGAAGAGCGCAATGCGCGACCCCCCGCGCAGAGGGAGGGTGCCGTCGTTGCGGAGCAGGACAGTCCCGTCAGCGGCGGACTCCCGGCACAGCGCGACGAGCTCCGGGTCGATGTAGGTCTCGGTGTCAACCAGGCCCGTGGAGGCCTGCGCCAATTGCTCTTCGCCCGCCGAGAGCGATGGGGTGGGGTTGTCCGCCGGCGATGTCATCAGATGTTCCTCCATGGTCAGGCCTCAAGTGTGCTGCGGTCAACGCCGACGTGAACGTCGAGGACCGAGATTCCGACGAGGTCCGCGAACGAGACGGACAGGCCGCCCTGGCGGTAGTGCGCCGTCGTCTTGACCCCGGTGAGGGGCGCGCCGTCGGCCATCACGCGGACATCCCCGCTGCCGGGCTCGACGTGGAAGCGCACCGTGCGACGCTCGCCGGCAAGGTCGATGGCGATCGTGAGGCCGTCGTCCTCGAGAGCGAGGACCGGGTCTATGACCACCGCGCCGGCTCGCTCGACGAGGCCGAGCGCTCCCTGCACCAGCTGGCGAAGGTAGATACCCGGGCCACTGGAGTAGACGCGCCATCCGCCCTTGACCCCGACGGTGCCATCTCGCAACCGGTCGAAATTCGCGGCGGCGTCGTAGCGGTCGGTGAAGGCTGCGTCGGAGGAGGAGTAGTAGCAGTTTCGCTGGCGCGGCATGCTCGTGCTCAGTCGCTCGAACTGGCCGACTGGGCTGATTCTCAACAGCTCCGTGACGAGCCGCTCTCGGCCCAGCGTCGCGAGGGCCTGCGTGTAGCGGATGTGGGCATGGGTGTACATGAGCCCGACTTCACGGCCGAAGTTCGCCGCTTGCTCACCACGACGGAAGAATCGCGTCTGGCCTTCGTGGAAGGGCGCGGGCCGGTCCATGAGGCGGACGCCGTCGGGGAAGTGCAGGTGCTCCTCGACGAGACTCTCGTGGCGCACTGCTTGCTCGGGGGTGAACAGTCCGGCGATGATCGACCGGGTCATGGGGATGAGCCGGTAGGAAAGCCCCGTCCGGTCGTCGCTGGGGTGCAGCACGGGCCGCGGGCCCTCGGGGGTGAAGACGACGTAGCCGGCGAGCACATCGTCGATGATGAGACGCTCAGCGAATTCAGCCGCTATCGTCGACGCCTCGGACATGAGGTCGGTGGCGAGCGAGTCGTGCGCGGTCCCCCGAAGCTGGCCGCCGAGGGTGCTGACCGCCTGAAACAGAAGGGCGACGGTCCAGGCGGAGGCCATCTCACGGCTCATTGAGGCCTGTGCGGGCTGGAGGGTGTCATCCCAGTCGCCCTCACCGTACGAGAGCAGGTCAGTCCCAGGGGCGCGGTGGCTGCGGATGTAGTTCAGGGAGGCGCGCACATGGTCGGTGAGGGGCGCAGCCACGCTGCCCGGGCGGCGCAGCTCGCCGTCCCAGTACGGCACCGTGACGTCGAGGATCGTCGTATCGCCGGTCGCAGCCAGGTACTCCCCCAGCGCCATCAAGGGCCAGACGACGACGTCGCCGTGGGCCTCGTCGGAGTACCGCTCGCGGTAGGCGTCGAACATGAACCATTGCGGCAGGGTCCCGTCCGGGGACTGCTGGGCGAACACCCGGCGGACGATGTCCCGCGCCGCGTCGAAGTGGCCGAAGGCGAGGTTGAGCTCGAGCGGTCCCTGGCAGACGTCACGGGTGCCCCAGGCCGCGCCGGAGTATTGTTCGAGACCGTGCGGGACGAGGAAGTGAACCAGCGCGTTCTGCGTGAACCACGGCAGCAGGAGGTTGATCTCGGTGAGGCGGCCGTCGCCCTCGACCCGTAGGTTGCGCGTGTAGTCGGCGATGTAACCGCGGTGCGCTGCGAGCTCGGCGGAGACGTCGAGTGGGTTGTTGAGCACCGCCTCGGCGTGGGCGAGGGCGTCCGCGGCGCCGTCGAGGTCACCGGAGAGCACAAGCGAGGCCGAGGTCGTTGCGTCGAAAGCGACAGTCGTCAGGTTCGTGCCATGGGAGCGGCCGTCGGGGAAGAGCACCGTGTCGTCACCGAAGCGCCCGGCCTCACTGGCGAGTACGTAGACGAGATCAGGGCAGTGCTCGGCGACGTCGGTCCCGGCGTCCGCAGCGTAGACGATCGCGCGGCCGTTGAGGGCCCGGCTTGCGGTCCACGACTGCCCGCCGAGCTCGACATCCACGGTGAGGATGATGTCGATCGGCTGCTCGGAGTCGATGCGGATCTCGATGGCACGGGCGTCATGGCTCGCCGTCGTGCGCACGTCGATGCGACCGTCCTCGGTCGCGTAGATCCAACGGACCCCGCCGAGGTCGAGGACGAGGGCGGAGGGCACTCCGAGCAGCTGCCACCGGTCACCTATTCGAACGAGTGCCCGCACCCCTGAGGAACGCAGCAGGTTGAGGTGGTTGCGTTGGACGGAGACGAAACGGTTGGCGGTCGTGTTCCCGACGACGACGTGGGAGGCGAAGACCCCGTAGGCGTAGGCCGTCGCGGAGAGGATGTTGTCGTTCGGGCTAACGTCGGTGCCGGCCTTGAGGACGTGCCCGTGGGGTCGCTCAACCGCGAGTTCCTTTGCACGGCTGACGACGTGGGTGGCCTCGGGCGTGAAGAAGGACAGCAGGTTCCCGGCATCGTCGCGCTCGGGCTGGAGGACCCGGGACGACGCGTCGGAGTTCGCCGACACGGTCCCGAGCTCGGTGAGCTCGGCGTCGGAGAGGTCGAGGCCGGCCAAGAGCGGGGCCGATACCAACAGGGAGCGGGACGACGCGTGCGGCCCGGCAGCAGGAGCGGTATGCACTGTGACGGAGCTCACTCCGTCGTGCAGTGCTGAGGGCGCGCTGCCCAGCCCCAGCGCGAGCGCGCGATCGAACAGTCCAGGCACCTCGTCGAGGGCGTCGGCGAGCTCTCCGCGGTAGTCCGCGACCACGGCCGTCACGGCGTGCACGGTGCGCGGAGCGGTGAGATCGAACTCGGGACCGAGTAGCACCGGGAAGGCGAACTCGTACTGATAGATGAGCGAGTCCCAGTCGGGCACACCCAGGCTGTGAGCGCGGCCATCGATCTTCGCGTCGAGCCCATAGAACGAGAATCCGTCGGTGAGGTAGGCGCGAGCTCCTTCGACGAGAGCGGTCACCGCCAGAGGCAGCACGGGCGCAGTCGCCATGGTCTGCCGGCTCGCGACCACGGCTCCGGCGCGGGCGTCGTCGAGCACGTGGTGCACGACGTACTGGCTCACGTACGGCTCGTTGTTGACGGCCGTCGAGAACGGCACGAGGGCCAGGTCCTGGGCGAAGACGACGTCGTAGATGGAGCCCGCCGCGCCGGGCTCAGCGGTCGCGAGGTCCACCCGCCACACCCAGACGTCACCGTGCGGGTCAAGAGTGAGAGTCACCACGTAGCTCGCCCCGAGGGCCTGGCCTGACCAGCGCACGCAGCCGGGCGCCTCAGCGAAGTCACCGGCCGAGCGTCCACCGACGAGCGGCACCCCCTCGACGATGCGAGCACCCGAGGCGTCCAGGCCGTGGCGGCGCAAGAACACGCCGCCGACCATGGCGTCATGCTCGCTCGGCAGATACTGGTTGACCAACATCGACTCCCCGTACGTGATGGCACGCACGTCGCCGGCGGCTGACAGCTCGATGCGAGTGGTCCCCGCTTCAAGCAACGCCGCCGTCGGCGCGACTCTCCTCTGGCCACGCTCGGCCGGCAGGTCTGTGGCTGCTGCAGCAGGATCGGCAGTGGATGGGTGGACGGTGTGCGTGGTCACGAATATTCCTCAAGGCAGGCAGCTGCAAGTGGGTGGGGTGCGGCGGGTCGAGCGGGATGGTGCGGGCGGGAAAGCTCAGACGGCGAGAGCGTTGGCCATCGCCACGTTGCCGAGCCAATGAGCGCTGGGTTTGACGGTCCGCACGAAGGTGGAGCGGTCCACACTCACGAGCCCGAAGGTCGGGCCGTAGGAACCCCACTCGTAGTTGTCGAGCAAGCTCCAGTACAGGTAGCCCTCCACCTGGATCCCGTCGGTGATCGCCCGGTGCAGTCCCTCGAGCGCGCCCTGCAGATAGGCCACCCGGCGGGTGTCATCGTCGGTAGCGATGCCATTCTCGGTGACGAAGACGGGCACCCCCGGTGCCATCTCGTGGGACAGGCGGATACCGTCCTCGAGGGCTCGCGGGTAGAACTCCCAGCCGGTAAGGGTCCTCTCGGCGTCGTCGGCTATCGGGAGCGGCCCCTCGGGACCGATCTTGGTGCGGGTGTAGGCCTGCACGCCGACCCAGTCGTCGCCGGCAGCCATCTCGAGGTACCAGGCGTCACGGTCGTAGCCATACTCACGGGCGATCTCCTCGCAGCCTGGCTCAGGCTGAAAGTCCTGTGTGGCGACCGTCCAGCCAGTGCGAAAATCGCCTGCCTCCGCGAGCACCGCTCGGCAGGCGCGGTGGGCCGCGAGCAGGGTCCGGGCGACGCTGACGTCGGGTCCGGGCTGTCCGAAAGCTTGCAAGGTCGTACCTAGACCGTCGCCTCCGGCCATCATCGCGACCATGTTCGGCTCGTTGATGGTGCACACCCACTCCACGCCCTCAAGGACGGGGAGCACGGTCCGCGTGTAAAAAGCGAATCGCTCGACGGCGTCGGGCGCACGCCACCCACCTTCGTCCTCGAACCACTGCGGAATGGTGAAATGGTGCAGCGTGATCATCGGCTTGAGGCCGAGCTCAATGGCCGTCAGGACCATGCGGCGGTAGTGGGCGAGCTCCGCCTGAGAGACGAAGCCTTTCTGGGGCTCGATGCGAGCCCACTCGATCGAAAAGCGATACATACCCAGGCCCGCATCGACGAGCGCCTGCATGTCCTCGCGGAAGCGGTGGTAGCTATCGCAGGCATCAAGGCTCGGCTCGGCGATCGTGGAGTCCACGAGGTGCTCGCGACGCCACCAGTCGGAGCTGACGTTGTTGCCCTCGATCTGGTGAGCGGCGGTCGCGGATCCCCAGCGGAATCCTTCGGGGAAGTGCAGCATGTTTGCCTCGCTTGGTCTTGTGTGGATTGGTGCAGTCAGCACGTGGTGTGCGCAGTGCGCCCGGCGCCGGTCATCGCCCGGCTCCCGCGCGGTGTGGCTGCGGAATCGCCTCGAGCAGCTCCATCGTGTAGGGGTCCTGGGGGAACCGAAGCACCTGGGCGGTCTGTCCGGACTCCACCACGCGGCCTTGATTGAGGACCATGATCTGGTCAGTCACCAGCCGGGCGGAGAGGAGGTCATGGGTGATGTAGAGCATCGAAACGCCGAACGTGACCCGCAGTCCATCAAGGAGCGCGAGAACACCAGCGCGCAACGACACGTCGAGCATCGAAACGGGCTCATCCGCGATGATCACCTGCGGGTCGCAAGCGAGCGCGCGGGCGATGACCACGCGCTGACGCTGTCCGCCGGAGAGCTGATGCGGGAGCTTCGCCGCGAACTGCTCGACGGGCGTCAGACCCACGGTATCGAGGAGCTCGAGCACGCGGGTGCGCGCCTCGGCACCGCGCAGTCCGGTGTAGTTGAGGACGGGGCGCATGAGCGCGTACTCGACGGTGTGCAGTGGGTTGAGCGCGGAGTACGGGTCTTGGAAGACCATCTGCACCTCCTGGCGTAGCCCCCGCAGCCCCTTGCCCCGTAGCGTATCGACCCTGGTCTCACCAAAATGGATCGTGCCCGATGTCGGACGTTCGACGCCGGTGATGAGCTTGGCCAGGGTGGACTTTCCCGAGCCGCTCGCGCCGACCAGGGCCATGGACTGGCCCCGGTCGAGGGTGAAGGAGACGTGGTCCACGGCAGTGACCGGGTCGCTACCGCGGCGCGGCCGCGGATAGACCTTGGTGACGTCGTCGACCACGATCGCCGCCGCCTCGGGTCGCCCCGGTCGGCGCCGGGCGGGCCCGGAGGGCGCACTTGTCACCAACTCGCCCGTCATCGGCGAGACAGCGTTGGGGACGCCATCGAGCCCGGTGGTCGAGATCGTCGAGCCGCGCACGACGAGCCCGGGCACCTGGACGACCTCCGCGCGGGGGTCGGCATAGTGGCCGAGCAACATCTGTGTGTACTCGTGCTGCGGTGCGTGCAGGATCTGCTGCGACGTACCATCCTCAACGATGACGCCCTCGCT
Source organism: Cryobacterium sp. LW097 (assembly GCF_002205495.2). Lineage (GTDB taxonomy): Bacteria > Actinomycetota > Actinomycetes > Actinomycetales > Microbacteriaceae > Cryobacterium > Cryobacterium zongtaii. Next base: position 3,301,270 of record NZ_CP021992.1, read on the forward strand.
CATGACCATGACCCGTGTCGTCGACTCCAGCACGATGCCGAGGTCGTGACTGATCAGCAGCGCGGTAAAGTTCTCAGACTTCTGCAGCTCCCGGATTGTGCCCATGACGGCGTGCTGCACGAGCACGTCGAGAGCGGTGGTCGGCTCATCGAAGACCATGAGCTGAGGCTCGAGAGACAGGGCGAGAGCGATCGAGACGCGTTGTCGCATCCCGCCGGAAAGCTCGCCGGGGAAGCGGTCGAGCACATCGCGGGGTAGCTCGACCTTCTCGACGAGGTCGTAGGCTCGCGCGAGCCGCTTGCTTGCGGGCACGTGGCCGTGCGCGGCGAAAATGTCACCAAAATGCTTGCGAATCGAGCGCACCGGGTTGAGCGCGTTCATGCCCGACTGCAACACCATCGCGAAACCGCCCTGGCGCTGCTTGCGCAGCTCCTCGTCATCCATGTTCGCGATATCGCGCCCATCGAAAAGGATCGTTCCCTGTGAGATGCGCGCCGGCGCCTTGGCGAGGCGGGTCACCGCGAAGCCCAGGGTTGATTTTCCGGAGCCGGACTCTCCCACCAGGCCGACGAACTCGCCCCGTTCCAGGGAGAAAGAAGCGCTCTTGACCGCATAAGTCGGCTCCGCACCGCGCGGTTCATAGATGACCGACAGATTGTTGACCTCGAGCAGGCTCATCGTCCGGTTCCTTCCCGTAGGCGGGGGTTGGACAGGCCGTCCACCCCGAAGTTGATAAGAGTGAGCGACGTGGCGATCAGTGCGATGCACAGGCCGGGTGCGAACAACAGCACCCACTGACCGGTGAGCAGGGCGTTTGAATTCGACGCCCAGAAGAGCATGGATCCCCAGCTCACGGTCGTCGTGTCACCGATCCCCAGGAAGGACAGGCCAGACTCCGCGAGGATCGCCGACGTCGCCGCACCGAAGAAGCTGCCGGTGATGAGCGAGGTCATGTTCGGCAGGATCTCTTGGAAGACGATGCGGGCCGCGCCGTCTCCGGCGAACTGCGCCGCGGTGATGAAGTCACGACCGCGGATGGACTGTGTCTGCGATCGGAGCACGCGGGCCCCATATGCCCAACCGGTGAGCACAACGACGAAGATGATCATCGTCATGCCGCCGTTCTGCAGGTAGGCCGCGATGACGATCATGAGCGGTAGCCCCGGGATGACGAGCACGAGGTTGACGATGAAGTTGATGATGTCGGCGAGCGGGCCACGGATATAGCCCCATGACAGGCCCACGACGACGGCGATGAGCGTGGAGAGAAACCCGGCGATGAAGCCGACGAGCACCGAAATCCGGGCACCGAAGATAACCTGCGAGAGCACGTCCTCGCCGGCAGCCGTGGTACCGAACCAGTGGCTCGGGGATGGAGATTGGTTGCGTCCGAAGCCGTTCTCGCTCGCGCCGTAGGGCGCGATGAGCGGCGCGAAGATGGCCAGAGCCACGAAGGCGAGGAGCAGGACCACGCCGATGCGGGCCTTCTTGTTGCTCCAGATCGTCGAGGCGCCGCGCGTGAAGACCCGCAAGGGCGAGGCCGGTCCGTGCTGCTTGGGGAGGACGGGGCCGGCACCGCGCGCGGCCTGATGGGGCGGGGTCGAGCCCGTGGGTTCAGGGAGATTCACTAGAGAAGTCATCGTCGGGTCCTCGGATCCAATAGTCCGTACAAGATGTCGACCAAGAAGTTCGCGAGCAGAATACTGATCGTGATCATGAGGAACAGCGCCTGCATGAGCGGGAAGTCCTGGTTCGTGACCGCGTTGAAGAGCAAGTAGCCCACACCGGGGTAGTTGAAGACCTGCTCGACGAGCAGCGAGCCACCCACCACACCACCGAGCGCCAGGCCGAAGCCGGTGAGGTTCGGCAGGATCGCGTTGCGGGCGGCGTACTTGATGGCGACGGTATGGGTGCGCAGACCGTTCGCTTCGGCGAAGGTGACGTAGTCGTCGCCGAGGGTATTGATCATGTTGTTGCGCATCCCGAGTATCCAGCCGCCGACGGAGGTGACGAGGATCGTCACGGCGGGCAGCCAGGCGTGGCCGAGCGCGTCGCCGATGAAGGCGAGGCTGAGGTTGGGGGTCGCTTCGAGGCCATACGCACCCGAGGTCGGGAACCACTTGAGCGTGTAGCCGAGGAAGAAGACGAGCAGAAGGGCGGTCCAGAAGTATGGAAAGGCCGAGGTGAACGTTCCGCCGAGCGTGGGGAGCGTGTCCAGCCAGGTGCCGCGCTTCCAGGCGGCGAGCACACCGAGCAGAGTCCCGAGCACGAACGCCACGATGGTCACGAGACCGACCATGACAAGTGTCCACGGGAGCGCGTTCAAGACGAGGGAGGAAACGCTCTGCGGGAAGAACGTGTACGAGACCCCGAAGTCGAGGCGGGACACGTTGCCGAGGTACTGAGCGTATTGCGACCACACGTCGCCGGTCGGGACGCCGAGCTGAGCCTCGATGGCTGCTCGGGTCGCTGGATCCACAGGGCCGTTCTGTGCCAGCTTCGCGATGGCCGCGTCAGCAGGCGTGCCGGGCATGAGCCGCGGCAGCAGGAAGTTCAGGGTGATCGCGGCCCACGCGGTCAGGAGCAGCAAGCCAAGCTTGCGCAGGGGGTACCACACGGGTTACTCGCCTTCGATAGGAGGTTGGGGGCACAGCGGGGCTGAGCGAGGTGCCCGAGGTGTCAGAGGCACCTCGCTCAGCCTGTAGCGGTTCTGCAGGAGAACCTCTTAGCCGTTCGCCTTCGTGATGGTGGTCAGGACGACGAGCGCTGCCGAGGTGTACGGAGTTGGCGTCATGTAGGGATTGTCGGCGTCGGGCCAGCCGGTGAAGCTCTTGTCGGAGACGAGACCCCAGAGGCCCGCGTAGTAGACGGAGATGACCGGGAGGTCGTTGTACATGACCTCCTGGAGTTCCCCGGCGAGCTCCTTCTGGCGGTCCGCGTCTACGGTCGTGCGGAACTCGGTGAGCATCCTGTCGACCTCAGGGTTGGAGTACCGCTGGTAGTTCGACGGAGCCGTGGTGCCGATCGGCTGGAGGAAATCGGAGCTCAGCAGGTTGTAGTAGCCCTGGTAGACCGAGCCGTTGCCGCCGAAGGACGTCATCGCGACATCGAAATCACCGTTCTGCACCGCCTGGAAGTAAGCGGCGGGCTGCGGCTGGTTGATCTTCACATCGATGCCGATCGCGACATACTGTTTCTGGATCTCCTGCACTGCGCGCAGCCAGTCGGTCCAGCCGTTCGGTGTGGTGATCGTCATCTTGGCCTGCACGCCGTCCGCGTCGACGAGCTTTCCGCCCTTGGACGTGAATCCGGCCTTGGCGAAAGCCGCCTCAGCGGCGTCGGTGTCCTGCGTGACCATGCCCTCGTCGGGGATGGCGTCGGTGAGCCACTCGGCCTGTGTCGGCAGCAGGAGTCCCTGCTGTCCGGCGGCACCAACCGTGCCCTCTGAGGCGTTGTCGGCGATGCTGTCGCGCTTGAGAGCGAGAGACATGCCCTCGCGGAAGTTCGGGTCGTTGTAGGGCGCTTTGGTGAGGTTCGGCGCGATGGCAACCGTGCCAGCGGCGGGGAACCAGTACTGGTTGCCCTCGTCGGCGGCGACCCAGGTGTTCTCGACATCCGACATGAACGCGTAGGCCCAGTCGTAACCGTTGTTGACGACGTCCAGCTGCGAGTTCGCGGCGGGGAGCACGAGTTCATCGGCGGCCACCTTGTCGGCCTGCCAGTAGTCCGGGTTCTTCTCGAGCTTGTACTGGTTCGCGTTGAAGTCGCCGAGAGTGTAGGGGCCGGTTCCGATGGGGTCATCGTTGGTGAAGGTCACCGGGTCCGCCACGTCTGCCCAGAGGTGCTCGGCGACGATCGGCACGGCGAGCATGGTGATCGGTGCGGACGAGTCCTCCGCCTGGAGGACGAAGGTGACCGTCTGGCCATCCGCGCTCAGGGACTCAAGACGCGACCAGACACCGGTGCTGTCCAGTGCCGGGAACTCTTTGAGGAGGCTGTACGTGAAGACGACGTCCTCGGCGGTGAATGCTTCGCCGTCGCTCCAGGTGACGCCCTCGCGGATGTCCGAGACGATCGTCTTGGCGTCGGGCTGCGTGTAGTTCGTCTGCAGGAAGTTCGTTGACTTGCCGTCGAGAGCGTTGACGACCATGAGGGGTTCATTGATGATCGTCGATGCGGTTCGCTTCTCGATCACGAATGGGTTGAAGTTCTTGACGAACGTCGGCGATCCGTTGTCGGCGGCGAGCATGAGCGAGCTCGACCCTGCCGTTCCGGACTCGGTTCCCTGTTCGGGAGCTGCACAGGAGCTCAGAGCCAGGGCTGCGACGAGCCCCAGCCCCAGGACGGAAGTCAGGCGCGTACGCGTCCGACGGGTGCGATCGATCATGGATGTCTTCCCCTTAGTGTCATCTTTGTCACCTCGGCCGAGCGTTACGCATCCACGCGGATCACGTCGGCAAGTAGTGCTGTCCTCATACTGTATGCGCATACATCTCGTCGCGCAACTTCCGATCGAACAGACGACGGGATGGACGTGACGATGCCCGGCCTGGGTCAGGCGAGGCAACCACAGCTCTCACGCAGCAGTACCGTGACCGGTAGGGTTCCGGTCTGCGGTGGCATCAGGGGGTCCCCCAGTCTGCGCAGCAAGGTGTCCACCGCCGCTCGACCCAACTCACGCATGGGTTGACGGACGGTTGTGAGCCGCGGTTGTGACGTCTGCGAGGCGTCGATCCCGTCGAAGCCGGTGACTATGACGTCCTCGGGCACCCTCAGTCCTGAGGCGAGCAGGGCGTCGAGGACTCCCAGTGCGGTCTGGTCGTTCGAGCACACGAGCGCCCGCGGGACCCGACCTGCCTCGACCAGACGACGACCGAGCATCCGACCGTGACTCCGGGTGAAGTCACCCCGCAGCAGTGGCCCGGCCGGTGGCTCGATCCCCTCTGCTTGCAGCCCCATGCGGAATCCCTCGAAGCGGTCGTGATCGTCCGGGGAGTCGGCCGGGCCTCCGACGAAGGCCAGGTCGCGGACCCCGTGGGCGCCGACGATGTGCTGGGTCATCGCTTGCATGCCGGCTACGTTGTCGGTGCCGATGTGGTCGTAGTCGTCCCCTGCGCGCGTGCCGGCGATGACCACGACCGGGATATGCCGGGCGATGTGGGCAAGCAGCCGCTCGGGCACCGTCCGCGAGAGCGTGATCATGCCATCGACGCGACCGGCAAGGTTGTCGAAGATCTCGTCGCCACGCGCCACCGCGATAGTCACGGCCATGCCGTGCCGCCACGCCTCGATCTCCGTGCCAAGCATGACCTCGCTGAGGTAGAGGTCCCCGCTCGGCTCGACGTCCTCGGGCGGGTCGAAGTGCTCGATCACCCTGCCATCGGTATAGACGATCGGCGCCGGTCCGCCGTCGATCCCGTCGAAGTCGGGGAAGCACAGCCCGATCGCACCGGCCCGTCGCGCCGCCAGGCTCCGAGCGCTTCCGCTCGGCACGTAGCCCAAATTCAAGACGGCTGCGTCTACGCGGTCCTTGGTCGCCTGCGACACCTTGTGCGGCTTTCGGAACACCCGCGACACGGTCGCGATCGACACCCCCGCGAGATCCGCGACATCGTAGACGGTGGGAGTCTTCGGCATCAGATCCTCCATCTCGTATGGGCTCTAGCTGGGTGGATTTTGCGCCGTGGTACGGCATAAGGGTGCGGTGTAATCCATCTTGGCATGATTGTCGGACGCCCCTGAAATGCGCCTCATCGCCTGTTTCGGACCACCCCTGCGGGTCAGGGTGAGTTGAGGCCAGTAGCTCAGAGCGAGTACGCCCTCTGACGCGAGAAGCAGGAGGTCCCATCACGTCCAGTCCATCGTTGATCGCCAGGCGCGACGATAGTTCCATGACACCCGCAGGCCCGTCGATCAGCGCTTTTACCTGATGACCTCGGCGGAGTCTCGGCGGGATCGACGTCCTCGCCCACCTGGCGGGGCGGGACGAGCAGGACCAGCGGGACTACCGGGAACAGCGGGACCGCGGGACCAGCTCGGCCGTGCAAACCAGCTCGGCCAGCCGCACTAGCCACGGGTTTGGCCCGATGCGTTGCGGCCGTTGGGGGGCGGTGAAATACTTGCGCCACTGCCGGTTGACCGGCCGACTCTCTACCGCTTGGGATTGAGAACCTACATGGCCACGACATCGCACGGCCGCGGTGTGCATCGCGTCGTGCGCGCACGCCCCCTGCACAAACGCCGACTGCGAACCGGGACCATTGCGGGTCTGCTCGTGCTGGGCTCCACGGTTCTCACGGCCGGCGCACCGACCGCAGCGGACGCCGCGTCCACCCTGGCCGTGACCACGGTCGCACCCCAGCCAACCGACACGCCCACGCCCACGCCCACGCCCACGCCCACGCCCACCGAGAATCCCACTCCCACTCCCACGGACACCCCAGGCGCCCCGACGTCGACTCCGATACCGACGGAGACACCGAGCGACCAGCCTTCGGATCCGGGACCAACTCCAGAGCCGTCTCCGCCGCCGGTCAGCCCCAGCCCGACCAGCCCAGCCACACCGGGCGACCCGACGAGCCCGGAGCCGACCCCCACCCCCACCCCGGAGCCGACAGCGGAGCCTACGCCGACCCCGCAGCCAACCCCCCAACCCACGGATCCGCCCACCGACTCCGCGCCCCCGACGTCTCCAGTCACGCCCCCCGCGAGCCCAGAAAACACCCCCTCGACATCAACAAGGCCGTCGTCTCCGGCCCCACGCTCGCCCGGCCGCGCGACGAGGCCCCTGAGCACCGCGGTGGCGGCTCCCTCGCTCGATGCCGCCCGCGCAGCATCCGCTCTCGCGGCAGCGGAGAGCGCCCGCGCCAACGCCCAGTCGGCCTACGACGCCGCAAGACTCGATCTCGCGGCGACGATGGCCGATAAGACCGCCGCCCTCACCAGGCTCGAGGAGGTTCGGGTGTTGGCCGACGCGGCCGCACTTCGCGCAGAGGTATCGACGCGCACGATGGCCAACCTGGTGCGAACGATGGTGCAAGAGGGCTCCGGCACGGCGGCACTGGACGCCTTGCTCAGCGATCGGGGCTCGGCGGACCTGCTCTCCCGCCTGGGAACCGTCGACCGGATCTCAATGCTGGCGGGCAATATGAGCGAGATCCGAGCGCTTGTCGATCGGGACAGCCAACGTGCGGCCACCCTGCAGGCTGACCTCGCGACCGCGCAGACGGCGGCGCTGGCTTTCACCGTCACCGAGCAGCAGGACGCCCTCGCGACCGCGGAGGTGTCGCTGAGCCAGGCCACCGCGGCCTTCGCAACCGCCATCACGAACGCCGAGGCGGCGCTGGCCGATTCCGTCCAGGCCTCTGCGGAACGCGCTACTCAGGCGGTCAGCCAGCTGGCCGGCACCCTCGGTGCCCGGCTGAGTGACCAGGGTTGGGCCACTCCTGCTGTGGGAAGCCTTACCGACGGATTCGGCCCCCGACCTGAGCTGCCGTTACCCGGCGTTCTGCCGTTCCACTCGGGTGCCGACCTCGCCACCGCGTGCGGCTCCCCGGTGTACGCCGCCAGCAACGGTGTCGTCGCCCAGACGGGCCGGTTCGGGACCTACGGCAACTGGGTGCTGATCGACCACGGCGACGGGGTGACCACCGGTTATGCCCACATCGCAGACGACGCCACCCTCGTGGCTGCCGGCCAGAGGGTCACGGCCGGTCAGGTGATCGCCGGAGTGGGCAGCACCGGCTCCTCCACCGGCTGCCACCTGCACCTCGAGGTGCGCGTCGACGCCATAGCTCTCGACCCACTCCCCTTCTTCACCGACCGCGGGATCGGACTCGGGATCGGCTAGATCAGCGCAGTGAACGTCGCATCCGACGGCTCTCCCGGCCGCCCTCGACCACCAGGTACAACACCGGCAGCACCACCAGGGTCAGCACCGTCGACGAAACCAGGCCGCCGATGACGACGAGCGCCAGCGGCTGCGAGATGAAGCCGCCGTGTCCGGTGAGCCCGACGGCCATGGGCAACAGGGCGAAGATGGTGGCGAGCGCCGTCATCAGAATCGGCCGCAACCGGCGAGACGCGCCGTGCACCAGGGCGTCGTAGACGCTCTGCCCCCGGCGCCGGTACTGGTTGACCAGGTCGACGAGCACGATGGCGTTGGTCACGACGATGCCGATGAGCATCAGCACGCCGATCAATGAGGCGACGCCGAGCGGGATGCCCGTGACCACCTGCAACGCGATCGCCCCTGTCGCCGCGAACGGCACCGATACCAGCAGGAGCAGCGGCTGCAACAGCGACCGGAAGGTGGCGACCATGACGATGTAGACGATCAGGATGGCGACGAGCATCGCGATGCCCAGCTGCTGGAACGCGTCAGTCTGGTCGGCCGAGACGCCGCCGAGACTCGCCGTGGCGCCGGTGGGCAGCTCGGTGTCGGCCAGGGCCGTCGTGACCTGGGCGGTGGCGGTACCGAGGTCGTCGCTGTTGGGCGTGGCCGAGATCGTCGCGGTGCGCAGCCCCTTGGTGGTGGTGAGGGTGGACGGTCCGTCGACCTGCTGCACGGCGGCCAGGCTGTCGAGCGGGACCAGCCCCGCGAGAGTGGGGATCTGCAGGGCGGCGAGCTCCGCCGTGGTGGTCGGGGACGAGCCCGACTGCAGGTAGACCGACAGGGTGGCCTCGTCGATCACGATCGAGCCGATCGTGCTGGGCTGCATCGCCTGTGACACCAGCGTGCCGAGGGCCAGTTCGCTGAGCCCGGCGGCGGCCGCCGCACTGCGGTCGATGGTCACGGCCACGTACGGGCGGGAGGCGGCGAGGTTGCTGCTGGCCTGGGTGGGGGAGTCGAGCTCGCCGACGACCGCGAGAATATCGTCGGATGCGGTCTGCAGGTCGGCGCCGGACGCCGCCGTGATGTCGATTTCGATGTCCGACGAGCCGCCGAAGCCGCCCCCGGACGAGACCGTGATCTCGCCGGCGTCGTCGAGGGTGTCGAGCTGCTCGCGCACCTCGACCTGGACCGCGTCGGCATCCGCGGAATCGTCGGTGGTCACCGAGTAGGTGACGGTGCTGGAGGACGACCCTCCACCGGCGAAGGCCGCGAACGCACTGCCGCCACCGATGGAAACCTGCACGATGCTCACCCCGTCGACGGCGCGGACGGTGTCTTCGACCGCGGTGGAGGCGGCATCCTGGGCGGCGAGACTGGTGCCCACCGGAAGCTCCTGGCTGACCTGGAAGGTGGACTGGCCGGTCGAGCCGAGGAAGTTGACCTTCATGAAGGGCAGCATGGCGACGGTGCCGACCAGGACCAGTGCGGCGAGCAAGAGAGTGGCCACGTAGTGCCTGAGGGTCCAGTGGATGACCGGCAGGTAACCCTGCTGCAGACGACTGGGCTGTTCGCGGGCATCGCGTTCGTCGAAGCCGTCGGCGTCTGGCGCGGCGTGCCGGTTGCGGGTGGTCGGCGTGGACGAGGTGGTCGGTGCGACGGCGGCCGGTGCGGTCCCGGCGCTGACCGGCGCGGCTGTGAGTGGCACGGCTGCGACTGGCATGGCTGTGACTGGCGGGGCGGTGACTGGCGCGGCGCTGATGGCGGCGGACGCGGCGATTGCCTGACCGTCCGGGGACGGCTCGGCGGCGGCGGGCTTCGGCGCGCGCAGGAACCAGTAGGCCAGCACCGGAACGATCGTGAGTGAGACCAACAGCGATGCGAGCAGGGCGATGGTGACCGTGAGCGCGAACGGTCGGAAAAGCTCGCCCGTGGAGCCGCCGACGAACGAGATCGGCAGGAATACCGTGACGGTGGTGATGGTGGAGGCGGTGATGGCGCCGGCCACTTCTCGGACCGCGCGCACGATGGTCTCGGCGCGGTCGGCGCCCCAGACCAGGTGCCGTTTGATGTTCTCGATGACGACGATGGAGTCGTCGACGACTCGGCCGATCGCGATGGTGAGGGCGCCGAGCGTGAGGATGTTGAGCGAGTAGCCCACCGACTGCAGGCCGATGAACGTGATGAGCACCGAGGTGGGGATGGAGATCGCGGTGACCAGGGTGGCGCGCACCGACAACAGGAAGACCAGGATCACCAGGACCGCGAAGACCAGGCCGAGGATGCCCTCCTGGGTGAGCGCGTCGATGGACTCCTGGATGAACGGGGCCTGGTCGAAGACCACGGTGATGGTGGTGCCGGGCACGGCGTCTTCGAGCTGCGGCAGGATGGCGCGCACGGCGGTCGAGACGTCGACGGTGTTCGCGGCCGGTACCTTGGTCACCGAGATGGTGAGGGCTGGTTCGCCGTCGACCCTGGAGATGCTGGTGACGGGGTTCTCGACCACCGCGACAGCGGCGACATCGCCGATCGAGACCGGTCCGGCCGCCGCGGGCGACAGGCCGGCTGCGGCGCCGGCGATCAGAGGCAGCGCGGCGATCTCCTCGGCGGAGCCGAGCTTGGTGCCGGCCTGCACAGACAGGGTGGTGTCGTTCTCGGTGAGGGAACCGGCCGGGATGAGCGACCCGTTCTGCTGCAGAGCGTCCCGGATGGCGCTCGCGCTGAGGCCGCGCGCGGCCAGGGCCGCGGCATCCGGCGTGATGGTGACGCGCCGGCCGATGTCGCCGACGAGGGCGGCATCGCGCACCCCGTCGATGTCGCGGATGTCGCCGAGGACGCCGCGGGTGAGCTGGTCGGCGATGGTGTCGGCGTCGCCGCCGGACACGGCGAGCGACAGCACCGGGAAGTCGTCGATGCTGCCGCTGATCACCTGGGGGTCGAGGTCGGCGGGCAGGGTGGTCTTGATGCGGTTGACGGCCTGGCTGATCTTGGATTCGGCCTTGACCAGGTCGGTGCCGTAGGTGAACGTGGCGTTGACCAGCGACGAGTTGGTGCTGCTGGTGGTGGAGGTGGATTCCAGGCCCTCGATGCCCTGGATGGCGGTCTCGATCGGCGTGGACACGTCATCGTTGACCACCTCGGGCGAGGCACCCGGGTAGCTCGTCGAGATCAGCAGCGTCGGCAGCTGCAGGGAGGGGATCAGCTCCTGCTTGAGGCTGGTCAGCGCGAGGGAGCCGAAAACGGCCGCGACGATGGTGATGAGCGCGATGAGCGCCCGGTTCTTCATGCTCAAGACCGAGAGAAAATACACCCGATCAGTATCCCATTGCACAGTAGCCACCAGCGGGGCCGGCAGCCGTGAGATGTGACGGTCTGGTTACGGTCAGACCACATCGGCGAGGTACCCGGTGTCGGGCATTGGATGCCGCAGCAGCGACTCCCAGGCCAGCCCGAGGGCGTCGAGGGCACGCGGCATCTCGTCGGGACCGGAGCAGAACGGGATGCGCAGGAACCTCTCGAACGCTCCGTCGATGCCGAAGCGCGGGCCGGCCGGCAGCAGCAGCCCCTGGGTGCGCGCCGCGAGGGCGAGCTGGGAGCTGACCGGCCGGCCGAGGTTGACCCACAGGGTGACGCCGCCGTCCACGTGGGGCACCTGCCAGTCGGGAAACCGCGTGCTCAGACCCGTCACGAGACGGTCCCGCCCCGCCCGCAACAGCGTCCGGCGGGACTCGAGAATCTCGGGCAGCTCCCGCAGCAGCCGCGTGACGATGAGCTGCTCCAGCACCGGGGTGCCGAGATCGTTGGCGAGCCGGGCCGCGGCCAGCTTGCGGATCAGGCCGGGGTCGGCCCGGATCCAGCCCACCCGCAGACCGCCCCAGACCGTTTTACCCACCGACCCGACGGTGACGGCGAGGTCGGGCCGGTCGGGGTCGGCCGAGGCGGCGAACGGGCCGAACTCCCCCGGCCGGTCGATGTCGAGTTCGCCGATGGTTTCGTCGCTGATCAGCACGGTGCCCTGCCGGGCAGCCGCGGCCAGCACCCGTTCTCGTTGGGCAACGGGCATGGTCTGCCCGGTGGGATTCTGGAAGTCGGGCATCAGGTAGCCGAGCACCGGATTGCTGCGCTGGATCGTCTGCAACAACGCCGACTCGTCCCAGCCGGCGTCCGCGCCGGGCAGCGCGGCGGTGACTGACACCGGCATCAGGCGACCGCCGGCCGCCCGCAGCGCCTCGTAGGCATGCGGGTAGGTCGGCGTCTCGACGAGGACCCTGTCGCCCCGGCTGATCAGCACCCGCGCGAGCAGGGCGATGGCGTGCTGGGCGCCGACGGTGACCATGATCTGTTCGGGCTCGGTGGGCAGCCCCCTGGCCCGGTAGCGGTCGGCGATGGCCCGGCGCAGTTCGGGCAGGCCGACGGGGTCGAAGCCAGAGCCGGTCAGGTGCGCCGGCAGGTCCGCCGCGGCGAGCGCGGCCACCTCGGCGAGGCCGGGCCAGGCGGGCAGCACCGCCTGGCCGAGATCGAGCACGCCGGCCGGCACCGCGGCATCCGCCACGACGGTCACCCCGGGCAGACGGGCGACACTGCCGGAGCCCTGCACACTGTGCACATAACCGGCCTCGCGCAGCTGCCGGTACGCGGCCGTGACCGTGGTGCGGCTGAGCCCCAGCCTGATGCCGAGGTCGCGTTCCGCGGGCAGCCGGCTATCGGTGGGGATGCGGCCGTCGAGGGTGAGCAGGCGGATGCGGTCGGCCAACGCCCGGTAGGCGCTGCCCGCCGTGCGCCAGTCGCCCAGCAATGACTCCAGGCCGCGGGCGGTGAGCTGGTTCGACGACATGAAGCCACTCTAGGCAAATTGGCTACTTGAGGACAGGGTGCTGATGCAATTGGATTGACTCTTATGACCCGTCGTGTGATTCAGCTCATCATTGGCCTCTTCCTCTATGGGATCGGTATCGCGTTGATCGTGCGCGGCGCGATCGGGGTGGCCCCGTGGGACGTACTGACCCAGGGCATCGACGGGCAACTGCACCTCGGTTTCGGAGTCATCACCACGATCATCAGCGGCATCGTGTTGCTGCTGTGGATCCCGCTCAAGCAGCGGTTGGGCATCGGCACCGTCCTGAACGCTGTGCTTGTGGGCCCGGCGGCGGATGTGGGCCTGTGGCTGGTGCCGGCAGACCTCGCCCTGTGGCTGCGAGTGTTGCTGTTCGCCGCCGGGTTGCTGCTGCTGGCCATCGCCTCGGGTATCTACATCGGTGCGGGACTCGGCCCCGGTCCGCGCGACGGCCTGATGACCGGGCTGCACGCCCGCACCGGCTGGCCGATCTGGACGGTGCGCACCGGCATCGAGGGGCTGGTTCTCGCGACCGGCTGGGTGCTCGGCGGCAACGTCGGGGTGGGCACCGTGCTGTTCGCCCTCCTGGTGGGGCCGCTCTGTCAGTGGACGCTGCCTCTGTTCGCCAGGGACCGCAGCCGTCGTGAGGCGCCGACCCCCGCGTTCGATCCCGCGTAGCTCGCGAAGGCGGCCCTGTGGCGACCTCGGCCGGCGGAAGCGACCACTTTCCCGCTCGCGGGATGGACGCCGCCTCGTTAGAGGGTGCGGTCCAGGTAGGCCGCGAGGGCGTCACGCACAAAGCCGGCCCCGGCCTGGCCGCCGTAGTGGGCCGCGAATCTGTCGTCGGCGACGTACATCTCGCCGAGCCCGCGCACGTAGGCGGCGGCCGGGTGGCCGTTCTCTCGCGGTATGCCGGGCACACCATCGAGCCACTCCACGTGCCGCCTGGCTAGTTCCTGCGCCTCGGCACCGGCGGGGGCGACCTGTCGTGCGGCGGCCTCCTGCCAGTCGGCCTGGAGCGCGGCGGTCGTCGCCTGCCACTGGGCACGTTGCGCGGGGCTCATGCCCCGCCACCACCTGTCGCCGCCGGCGTAGGCGTCGGCTCCCCAGCGCTGTTCGACCTCCTCCTTATGAGTGGTGTGGTCGAAGCCGTCGAACATCGCCTCTGCCATGAGCTGGTCCTTTCTCTCCAAAGCTGTGATGGTGGTTCGCACCGACCGGATCTGACGCTGCAACCTGTGTTGTTCCTGCTCGAGCCAGCCGAGGTGCGATCGCAGGGCCGCCGCTTCGTCGGTCTCGCGGTCGAGCACACCACGAATCGCCGGCAGCCCGAGGCCCAGCGCGCGCAGCAACAGGATGCGTTGCAGCCGCACGAGCGCCCGGTCGTCGTAGTAGCGGTAGCCGTTGGCTGCGATCCGGCTCGGTGGGAGCAGCCCCTCGGCGCCGTAGTGGCGCAGGGTGCGGCTCGTGGTTCCGGCCAGCCGGGCGATGTCCTGGATCGAGTGGTCCACCTGTGTCGCGCTCCTTTCGGTAGCGGCGTCGGGCGGGCCGCCCGACGACGTCCAGGATAATTCTTGACGCTGCGTCAATGTCAACCGCAGAATGCGACGATGGTGTCTTCGAGGATCTCGGCGACCTGATGGATCGACGACTCCGTGGCCCACTCGACACGGGCGTGCGCTCCGGCGCCGTCGACCCCGAACAGCAGGCACTGGATGCCGGCCTCCCGGACCAGGCCGGCGTCGGTCCAGAACGGCTCGCCCCTCTGCACGACAGCGTGGCCGAGCACCCGTTCGGCCTGCTCGTCGAGCAGGCGCACGATGGGCCAGTTTGGATCGGCCTCGAATGCGCCGCGGGCGACGAGACGGGTGAGGTCGTAGCGGAAGTCGGCGGTGTCACGGGCCAGGCGATCGAGGAGGCGCCGCAGCTCGGCCTCGATCCGCTCCGGGGTCTCGCCGGGCAGCGTGCGCCGCTCGATGGTGAGGGTGGCACTCGCGGCGACGGTCGCGGCATCCGTACCGCCGGTGATCGTGGCGACCCGGACGCTGCCGTGGCCGAGCAGCGGGTGCGCGGGTTTCTGCTCAATGCCGGCCCGGAGCTCATCGAGGCCCTGAAGCACCAGGCCGGCATGCCGGATGGCGTCGACGCCCTGGCCGGGCATCGACCCGTGGGCCGCCCGCCCGTGCAGGGTGAGCTCGAACCAGGCGAAACCACGGTGGCAGACGGTGAGGCTGAGCTCGCTCGGCTCCACGACGATGGCCGCGTCGGCGGTGAACCGCCGCAGCACCTCCTCGGTGCCCAGGCTGCCGAATTCTTCGTCGGCCACCAGCGTCACCAGCAGATCGCCGGCCAGCGGCGTGAGGGTGGCCCGGTGCGCGGCGACCAGGACGGCGGCCAGGCCTCCCTTGGTATCGAAGGCACCGCGACCGTGCACCCGGTCGGAGTGCCGGGCGCCGGAGAACGGGTCGCCCTCGTAGCCGTCGACCCCGACAGTGTCGAGGTGGGCGTTGAGCATCAGGGAGGCACCCTCGCCGGTGCCGCGCTTGATGCCGACGATGGACGGCCGGCCGGTGCGTTCCTCCAGCCGATGCACCTCGAAACCTCGCGCGGCCAGCCACTGGGCGCACCAGTCGGCGATCTCGGCCTCGCCGGCGCCGTCCGGGCAGAGGTCGGGGTTGGTGGAATCGATTGCGATGAGGCGGGCGGCCAGCACGACGGGATCCAGGTGACCGTTGTCACCAGGCTCGAGTGAGCCGGGTTCGAGGGCGCCGGTCGGGCCCGGCTCGTGAGAAGGGTTCGTCGCCATTCACCGAACCTAGTGCCCGATGGCCCGGTCCGGCAGGGGGCCTCCCCCGGCGGCCCGGCGGAGCACTGTTTACCCTGGCGGTGGTTTCGGCCAGAATTGCATGATGGGAGACGAAGCCGCCGTGGATGCTCCGGCGACGCCGGAGCGGGCATCCGCGAACGCGCCGCTTCGCCTGCTGGCGGCGGCACTGATTTCGACCTCGGCGGTGCTGTTGTTCGCACTGCGGATGCCGCTGCCCGGCTACGCCACGCTCGCGGCGGCCCTGCTCGTGGCCGTGCTGGTGGACCGGGCGCTGTTCCGCGACCTGCTCCTCATAGCGGTCGGGCTCCTGATCATCAGCACCATCTCGGTCGAGGCCGACATCAGTTATTCCAACATGGCACTGATGGGGGTGGTGCTCTCGGCCGCGGTGGCCGTGCCGTACCTCATCTCACGGCGCGCCTTCGGGGACCGCCAGGTCTGGTTCCCGATCAAGACCGGGCAGCGCTGGACCACTCTGGAACGCTGGTACCTGGTGGGTGTGCTGCTGCTGGGGTACCTCATTCTGCCGAGCTACTTCATCCGCTCCGGCGCCTACTTGAATTGGCCGAGCATCAGCGCGCCCGACGAGCTCGGCCGGCTCTTCGTTGGCGTGGGATTCGTGGGCATCTGGGACGAACTGTTCTTCATCTGCACGGTGTTCGCCCTGTTCAGGCGGCACTTCTCCTTCTGGACGGCGAACCTCCTGCAGATGGTGATCTTCGTCTCGTTCCTGTGGGAACTCGGCTACCGCAGCTGGGGGCCGCTGCTGACGATCCCTTTCGCCCTGCTGCAGGGCTACACCTTCTCGATCACGAAATCGCTGACCTACGTGGTCTGCGTGCACCTGCTCTTCGACCTCGCGGTGTTCCTCGTGCTGGTGCACGCCCACAACCGCGACTGGCTGACGATCTTCCCCTACTGACCGGGCTGACCGGGCTGACCGGACTACCTTCGGGTTTGCCGTGAGGGCCTTGCCGGGAGTCAAGACGCGATATATCTTGAGATGCATTGAACGCGATATATCGCGAAGGAGAAGACTATGACGCAGGAAAAATGGCTCGTCGCCCCCGGGCAGACGAAGGTCATCGATGTTGAGCTGGTTCGCTCGCTCAAAGTGGG
Organism: Cryobacterium sp. LW097; assembly: GCF_002205495.2. Taxonomy (GTDB): domain Bacteria; phylum Actinomycetota; class Actinomycetes; order Actinomycetales; family Microbacteriaceae; genus Cryobacterium; species Cryobacterium zongtaii. Next base: position 3,317,881 of record NZ_CP021992.1, read on the forward strand.
CCTGATCGGTGGAAATGTGGACGTGATCGGCAGCGACGAACCGGGCGCGCGCATCGAGGTGCACAGCGTCTCGGGCAAGGACCTCAAGATCTCGGTGGTCGATGACACCCTCGAGATCGATCACCCCCAGCTGCGCTGGGACAACTTCATCGACGTGTTCGCCTCCTTCCGCGGCAGCGCCAAGGCCGAGGTGAGCATCACCGTCCCCCGCGATGTCGCCATGAAATTCGGCGTCGTCACGGCTGACGCCCTCGTAACGGGGCTGCGCAATGACGCCAAGCTCAGCACGGTCTCCGGCGACCTCGTGGTCGACGACATCATCGGCGACCTCGAGCTCAACGGCGTGAACGGGGAGATGTCGGTTCGCAATCACACCGGCAACATCGTGGCGCACACTGTGTCCGGCGACGTCACCGCGAGCGGCGACATCGGCCGGTTCACCGTCGACGGCGTCACGAGCGCTGTCTTCCTCGATATCGACGGCGTACCAGACCAGGTCTCCACCAACCTCGTCAGCGGCAGCCTGACCGTGCGCATCGGCGCCGACGTGCCGACCCGCTACAAGATCAACACCGTCTCCGGCACCCTGCAGCTGGACAACCAGACCATCCGCGGCACCCTCGGCAAGGGGTACGACGGCAGCACCGGCAACCTCGACGGTACCTGGCTCGACCTGCGCGCGAACTCGGTATCCGGAAACATCTCGGTCATCCGCCGCCACGGCGCCGGCGTCAACGACGCGGGCAGCACGGCCGGCAGCACCGAGACCGCGGGTGACGGAGCGTCATCATGACCCCGATCTTCGCCCACGGCAGCCTGCGCCTCTACCTGCTGAGCCTGCTTGCCGAGCGTCCTCGGCACGGTTACGAGCTCATCCAGGCACTGAGCGACCGCTTCGGCGGCACCTACAGCCCGAGCGCCGGGACCATCTACCCGCGCCTGGCAAAGCTCGAGGAGGAGGGACTGGTCACCAAGACGGCCGGCGACCGCAAGACCGTATACGAGATCACCGACGCCGGCCGCGCCGAGCTCGCCGCCCGCGCCGACGACCTGGCCAATATCGAGAGCGAGGTCACCGACTCGGTGCGTCGCCTCGCCGACGAGGTTCGTACGGGGGTCACCGAGGCCATGAAGAGCCTGCGCGCCGACCTGGCCTCGGCCGCCCGCCAGAAGCCGCCAGAGCCGACGAAGTCCACGGCGGACGCCCGCCCCACCGGCGACGCGAACCTGGCGCTGAGGGAGGCCGACATGGTGCTCAACGAGTTCCGGCAGCAGGTGCGCGCCGACCTGCGCCGCCAGGCCTACCGTTCGACGATGCCGGTCGACACCGTGCCGGAACTGCGGCGCCAGCTCGACGCCGTGCGCGCCAGCATCCGCGACTCGCTCACGCGGTAACCTGCGCGGCAGCTGGGAGAGTCCGGACGCACGGTGGAGGCCCGGACTCTCCAGGCACAGCGTGCGGAACTACGGGCCCATCAGCCGGAACGATGCGAACGAACGACCGGACTTCAGCTGCGAAAACGCCCGGCTGATCCTGTCAATGTGCCGACAACTTGACAGCGAGGTGCATCGGAGTAGTGTCGTCCCTCGTGACACCAGAGGGGAACCCCCCAGCACCCGAAGCCCGATCACCGAAACGGTGGATAATCGGCGAACCGCTCGCCAGCGAACACCTGGACGGGCAGCTGCTTCCGAAGCACCTGGCGCTGCCGATTTTCGCCAGCGACCCGCTGTCCAGCGTCGCGTACGCTCCGCAGGAACTGCTGATGATCCTGACCCTCGGCGGGCTCGCCTTCCTGAGCTTCGCACCCTGGGTCGCGGCCGTGGTCGTGCTGCTCCTGGTGGTGGTGGTGGCCTCCTACCGGCAACTCATCAAGGCCTATCCCAACGGTGGTGGCGACTACGAAGTCGCCTCCAAGAACCTCGGCGAGAAGGCCGGCCTCGTCGTCGCATCCGCCCTGCTCGTGGACTACGTGATGACCGTCGTGGTCTCGGTGTCCAGCGGCGTGGACAACATCATCTCGGCGCTGCCCGGGCTGGCACCACTACGGGTGGAACTGGCCGTGCTTTTTGTCATCGTGCTCGCCGCCGTCAACCTGCGGGGAGTCGCCGAGTCGAGCAAGGCCTTCGCTCTGCCCACCTACCTGTTCATCGGCAGCGTGCTGCTGATGATCGTCGTCGGCCTGGGCCGTGTGGCCCTGGGCGACGCGCCGGTCGCGGAGTCGGCGGGATTCGAGGTGGAGGCCCACAACCTCGCCCAGACGGCGTTCATCCTGCTACTTCTGCGCTCCTTCGCCAGCGGATGTAGCGCCCTGACCGGCGTAGAAGCCATCGCCAACGGCGTGCCGGCCTTCAAGCGCCCCAAGATCAAGAACGCCCAGATCACCCTGACCCTGATGGGCGGCATCGCCATTGTGCTGTTCGTGGGGCTCACCGCGCTGGCGCTGTTCTCCAAGGTGCACTACGCGGAGAACCCCTGCGACCTGATCGGCTGGGCGGAGTGCGAGACCCAGCCCCAGCGCAGCCTGATCGCCCAGATCGCTGCGGCCACCTTCGGTAACAACTCGCTGATGTTCTTCATCCTGCAGGGTGCAACGGCCCTGATCCTGCTGCTGGCCGCGAACACGGCCTTCAACGGGTTCCCGCTGCTCGGCAGCGTGCTGGCCCGCGACTCCTACGCGCCCAAGTCGCTGAGCACCCGCGGCGACCGACTGATCTACTCGAACGGCGTTGTGCTGCTCGCTCTGGCCGCCATCGTGATCATCGTGATCTACCAGGCCAACCTCACGGTGCTGATCCAGCTCTACATCATCGGCGTTTTCGTGTCGTTCACCATCGGCCAGACCGGCATGGTGAAGCACTGGCTGACCCTGTTGAAGACGGATCCGCCCAACCGGGGTTCGATCATCCGGAGCCTCTCGATCAACGGTTTCGGGGCCGCGCTCACCGGCGTGGTGCTGATCGTCGTCACGATCACCAAGTTCACCCATGGCGCCTGGCTGGTGTTCCTGATGATGCCGATCCTGTTCGTGCTGATGATCGGCGTGAACCGGTACTACCGCGACGTGGCCAAGGAGATCGAGGTCGACCCGATCACAACGTTCGGTTCGCAGGGCGACCACGCCATCGTGCTCGTGGGCAAGATGCAGAAGCCCGTGCTCAAGGCCCTCGACTACGCCATCGCGGCCAGGCACGTGAGCCTGGAGGCCGTGCACGTGTCGATCGACGAGGAGGAGACCGAGGACCTCATCATCGACTGGGCCAAGCAGAACATCCAGGTGCCGCTGAACATCGTGGCGTCGCCGTACCGCGACATCAGCTGGCCGCTGATCTGTTACATCAAGGACCGCCGCGAGGAGTACGGCTCCGAGGTTGTCACCGTGTACACGCCGATCTACATCGTCGGGCACTGGTGGGAGTCGCTGCTGCACAACCACAAGGCCCGCCGACTGCGCCAGAAGCTGATGCTCGTGCACGGCGTGACCATAGCGCTGGTGCCGTGGCTGCTGGACTCCTCTGAGCTCATCTACGGGCGCAGGTCCCGACCGATCCCCGGCCAGGAGCGTCGCGGTGAGCCCGTGCGCTCGCACCCGATCCCGCGTAAGCCCCTCGCTCCGGCGGGCATGGACACGACGAGCGTCGCAGTGCAGACAGAGGATGTCGGCCCCAAGTCGAGCCCGGCCAGCCCGCCCATGAAACCGCGGCCCCGGCCGGTCAACCCGAACCGGCGCAAGCGCAAGTAAGCACGCGTCAGAGCAGGGCGAAGACCTGCCGAGCGATGGTCCGGCCGGCCCGTCGGGCGCCGATGGTGCTGGCCTGTGGCCCGTAGCCGGCCAGGAAGATCCGCGGGTCCGTCCAGGAGGAGCCGGCGCCGACCACGAGCCCGCCCGCCTGATCGCGCAGCTTGAGCGGTGCCAGGTGGCGCAGCTCCGGCCGGAACCCGGTGGCCCAGATGATCGCGTCCGCTTCGGTGACGGAGCCGTCGGCCCACCGCACCCCGGTCGGCTCCAGGCCGACGAACATCGGCCGCGCCACCAGGGTGCCCCTGTCGATACCGCCCTGGATGCGTCGGCTGACCGGTACGCCGGTGCCGCTGACGATGCTCGGCAGCGCGCGGCCATTGCGGGCGGCGTCGTCCTGCATGGCCACCGCGGCCGATGCCCCCTCGAGATCAAGATGCTCGGTGTGCACCCAATCGATCGGGCGACGCGAGGCCCAGGTCAGGCTCGCCGCGACACCCTCCAACTCGAGCATGAAGCCGATCGCGGAGGTGCCGCCACCGACCACAACGACCCGCTGACCGGCGAATTCGGCGGCATCCCTGAAGCGCGCGGTGTGCAGCTGGCGGCCGGCGAACCGCCCGGCGCCCGGGTAGTGCGGCACAAACGGTGCGCCCCAGGTGCCGGTGGCATTGACGAGCAAGCCGGCGAGGGTCTCCCGCTCGCCGTAGACCGGGGACGTTGTGCGCACGACGAGGTCGGCTCGTCGGTTGAACACCGATTGAACCGAGACCGGGCGCACGACGTTGAGTTCAAAATGCTCCTCGAAGCGTCGGTAGTACTCGCTCACCACGTCCCGCGCGGGCCGGGAACGGTCGGCGTTCTCGAAGCTCAGGCCGAGCTCGTTCAGGCCGGGGAGGTCGTTGACCCTGTGAGCGGCGCCGAGGCGCAGGGACTCCCAGCGGTATTGCCAGGCGCCACCGGCATCCGCACCGCGGTCGAAGATCACGAAATCACGCCCCGCCGTGAGCCCGAACCGCTTGAGGTGGTACGCCACGGAGAGTCCGGCCTGGCCGGAACCGATGATCACCACCGGCACAGCCGTGGCGTTCACCATGCGTCCTCTTCCCTGGGGTTCTGACCGCGGAGCCGCGGCATCGGGGCGAGAGGCCCACCATGCTAAACTAGCGGCTAGATTTCACTATTCCGTTCGGCAACTCCCGGGTGACTCATCACTCACCCGGCCTGGCATCGTTAGGGGGTCACGCATGGGGCGCGGCCGTCAAAAAGCAAAGCACACCAAGGTTGCCCGCGAGCTGAAGTACTTCAGCCCGGACACCAACTACAACGCGCTCGAACGCGAGCTCACCGGGCATCCGGTGACCGACCCGCGGCTCGACGAGGACCTGGCCAAGTGGCCGGAGTACGAAGCGAACAAGACGACGTCAGACGAGTCGGACGACTATGTCGACCACTACGACACCGAAGACGAGAAGAAGCGCGCCTAGCCCGTTTCTCGATCAGCCGCGCACGTTCTCGTGCGCGGCTGTCGTGTTGGCGCGCCCGTCGACCGCTTCCCGGGCAACTCTCAGCGTCGGTTCCGCCCCCAGGCAGTTGCCTCGGGGTGGTCCGTTGTCGCGCCCGGCGGCCGGGTGAGACGGGGTCAGGCGGCGTAGCCGCCGACCAGGCGAACGGCCCCGCCGTTGACGCCCTTGGCTCCCTGCTCGAAGCCGGTGAGGTCGTGCGGCGCCATCGAGACTCGGCCGGCGACCCAGGACGGGATGCCTTCGTTTTGCAGGCGGGCGATCACGGATGACGCGGCGTGTGCCGCGACGACGGCGAACATGCCCACGCCGAGGTTCCAGGTGCCTTCTGCGCTCTCCAGCGTGGAGCCGGCCATGTCGCCGAGCACCCTGAAGACCGCAGGAGGTGACCAGGTGGACCTGTCGACCTCGACCCAGCTGCCCACGGGCAGCACCCGGGCCAGGTTGGCGGCGATGCCGCCACCGGTGACGTGGCTGAGCGAGTGCACAACGCCGGCCAGTTCGGGGTCGGAAAGCACGCTGAGCAGCGGGCCGGTGTAGAGCCGGGTGGGCTCGAGCAGCGCCTCACCGACGACCCCGCCGAGCTCGGCGGAGGTGTCGGTGTAGCCGATGCCGCGCTGGGCGAGGATGTGCCGCACCAGGGAGAAACCGTTGGAGTGCAGACCGGAGGAGGCCATCGCGATGACGACGTCGCCCGACTGCACGCGCTCGGCGCCGAGAACCTGGTCGGCCTCGACGACACCCGTCGCGGCTCCCGCTACGTCGTAGTCGTCGGGTCCGAGCAGGCCCGGGTGTTCGGCGGTCTCCCCGCCGACGAGGGCGGTGCCGGTGGCGGCGCAGGCCCTGGCGATGCCCTCGACGATGGACGCGATGCGCTCGGGGACGACCTTGCCGCAGGCGATGTAGTCGGTCATGAACAGGGGGCGTGCGCCGACGACGATGATGTCGTCGACGACCATGCCCACCAGGTCCTGGCCGATGGTGTCGTGCTTGTCGAGCGCCTGGGCGATGGCGACCTTGGTGCCGACGCCATCCGTCGAGGTGGCCAGCAGCGGGCGCGTGAAGCCGGTGAGGAACGACACGTCGTAGAGACCGGCGAAACCGCCGAAGCCGCCGAGCACCTCTGGACCGTGGGTGGCCGAGACGGCGGTTTTCATCAGGGACACCGCGAGGTCACCCGCATGGGTGTCGACTCCGGCGGCGGCGTAGCTTGCGTTGCTCATTCTGGTCTTCCGGGATCGCCGAACGGGACCTGACCGTGTTCGATGAGCACGGTGGCTCGCTCCGGGTCAGGGGTGAGCACGCTCTCGAACTCGGCGTCGGGACCTGGATCGCATCCGTCGGAGGTGGAGAAGTCGCGCTCGAGGAGGTTCTTGCCCAGGTGCTGGGTCTCGGGCAGCTTGATCGGGTACACGCCGGTGAAGCAGGCTGTGCACAGGCTCTCTCGCGGCTGCTCGGTGGCGGCGATCATGCCGTCCTCCGAGAGGTAGCCGAGCGAGTCGGCGCCGATGGCCTGCCGCACCTCATCGACGCCGAGGCCGGTGGCGATGAGTTCCGCACGGGAGGCGAAGTCGATGCCGTAGAAGCACGGCCAGGTGATCGGCGGGCTGGAGATGCGCACGTGCACCTCGGCGGCGCCGGCCTCGCGGAGCATGCTGACCAGGGCGCGCTGGGTGTTGCCGCGCACGATGGAGTCGTCGACGACGATCAACCGCTTGCCCTTGATCACGGCCTTGAGCGGGTTGAGCTTGAGCTTGATGCCGCGCTGGCGGATGGTTTCCGACGGCTGGATGAAGGTGCGCCCCACGTAGGTGTTCTTGACCAGGCCCTGGCCGAACGGTATGCCGGATGCCTGGGCGTAGCCGATTGCCGCGGGGGTGCCGGACTCGGGGGTGGGGATGACGAGGTCGGCTTCGACGGGATACTCGGCGGCGAGCTGGCGGCCCATCTCGACGCGGGCTTCGTGCACGCCGCGGCCGGCGATGGTGGTGTCGGGCCGGGCGAGGTAGACGTACTCGAACACGCATCCGGCGCGCTTGACCTGGGCAAATCGCTGGCTGCGCAGGCCGTCCTCGTCGATGGTGATCAGCTCTCCGGGTTCGACCTCCCGCACGAAGCTGGCGCCGACGATGTCGAGGGCGGCGGTTTCGGAGGCGACGACCCAGCCGCGCTCGAGCCGGCCGAGCACCAGCGGGCGCACGCCCTGCGGGTCGCGGGCGGCGTAGAGGGTGGTTTCGTCCATGAAGACCAGGCAGAAGGCGCCGCGCAGGCGCGGGAGCACCTCCATGGCGGTGGTTTCGAGGGTGTGGTCGAGGTCGCCGGTGAGCAGGGCGGTGATCACCGCCGTGTCGGTGGTGTTGCCGCGGGCCAGTTCGCCGTCAACCTTGGGGTAGCGCTCGCGCACCAGCTCGAGGAGCTCGGCGGTGTTGGTGAGGTTGCCGTTGTGGCCGAGCGCGACGGTGCCGGCTGCGGTGCGGCCGAGGGTGGGCTGGGCGTTCTGCCAGCTCGACGACCCGGTCGTGGAGTAGCGGGTGTGCCCCACCGCGAGATGGCCGAGCAGGGTGCTGAGCGAGGCCTCGTTGAAGACCTGGGAGACCAGGCCCATGTCCTTGTAGATGAGGATCTTCGAGCCGTCGCTCGTCGCGATACCCGCCGATTCCTGGCCGCGGTGCTGCAGGGCGTACAGGCCGAAGTAGCTGAGCTTGGCTACCTCTTCGCCCGGAGCCCAGACGCCGAAGACTCCACAGGCATCCTGCGGACCCTTCTCGCCAGGAAGAAGATCATGATTCAGTCGTCCGTCGCCACCGGGCAAGCCGCAGCCCCTTTACTAGGAATTCTCGTTGGAAGGTTGGGGGTCGGATCCAGGATCCGCATTCTCGAAGGCGCGTGTTGAGTTCGCGTCAAGTCTATCGACGACGACCGTGGTTGAGGAGCGACCGACGATTCGATCGAGCACCATGGCGACGAGGCAGCTGACCGCGACACCGATCGCGACGCCGCCCAGCAGCAGGAATCCGAAGACCTGGGCCGGATCGAAGTCGGCGTTCCGCGGATAGATCACGGTGAGCAGCAGGGCCAGGAGGGCGCCGACGACGGCGCCGACGATCATGAAGCTGGTGTACCTGGGCGACCGACGCACAACGAGAGTGTCCTCCGACACGACGGTCTCGGTGGGTTCGACGGGTGCCGGGGTTCCGGCGACGACGGCAGGGCCGGGCCGGATCGCGGCTGGCTGAACGCTGCCGGGCTGTCGCGTCTCGGCGTCGTCGTGCTGATCTGCGGAGCTCACGCTTCTATTGTCGCACGCGGCATCCGTCAGACTGGGCCGGTGAACGATTTCAGCAGGACCAACCGGATCGCCGTGCTCGGCAGCGCCAACATGGACCTCGTGGTGCGCCAGCCCCGCCTACCGAAGCCCGGCGAGACGATGTTCGGCACCGGCTTCAGCACCGTGCCCGGCGGCAAGGGCCTGAACCAGGCCGTGGCCGCGGCCCGGCAGGGCGGCGACATCGATTTCATCGGCGCCATCGGCGCGGACGGCTACGGCCGCGAGCTGCGGGACCTCGTGGCCGGCGAGGGCATCGGTGCGGTCGGCCTGGCCGAGGTGTCGGCGCCGACGGGCACCGCGCACATCTCCGTCGTGGACTCCGGCGAGAACTCGATCGTCGTGGTGTCCGGCGCCAACGCCACGGTGACCGCGCTGACCGCGGAGCAGGAATCGACGATTCAGCGGGCCTCGTTCCTGGTGATGCAGTGCGAACTTCCGGTGGCGGCGCTGGCGGCGGCCATCACGATCGCCCGGGCGAACGGCGTCTTCACGGTGCTCACCCCTGCGCCCGTCGTTGAGTTGCCGGCGGGTTTCCTGGCGTCGGTGGACCTGGTCGTGCCCAACCAGATCGAGGCCGCCGAACTCACCGGTGAGAGCGATCCGGCCCGCGCCGCCGAGGTGCTCAGTAACGCCCGCACCTGGGCGATCGTGACCCTCGGCGCCGAAGGATGCATCGTCGCCTACGACGGCACGGTGTTGGGGCTGGCACCAGCCCGACCGGTCACGGCCGTGGACACGACCGCCGCGGGCGACACCTTCGTGGGCGCGCTGGTGGCGCGACTGGCTGCGGTGCAGTCGCCCGGCGCCGTGTCCGCCGCCGGCATCACCGAGGAGCGGATGATCGACGCCGTGCGCTGGGCCACCGTGGCGTCGTCGATCTCGGTGACCAGGCACGGCGCCACCAGCTCGATGCCGTCGCGGGCCGAGGTCAGCGCCGTCCTGGCCTGAGCCGCGCACCGCAACTGTTGCCGATCCGGACTTCTGCGCCCGGTGCACCGGACGCAGGTGTCCGCACGGGGAACAGAACCGGGGCACAGGGTGCGGCTAGGGGTACAGCGGCAGCTCCGCGCTGAGGTCGGCGCGCTGCCCGGAGGCGTGGATGCGGCCGGAGGCGAGACCGTCGCTCCAGGCCAGGGTGCCGGTGGCCAGGCCGAGCCAGGTGGCGACATCCGTTTCGACGACGTTGGGCGGGGTGCCGCGGGTGTGCCGGGGGCCGGCGATGCACTGGGTAGCGCCGAACGGGGGAACCCGCACCTCGACGGTGTTGCCCTCGGCCTGCTCGGCGAGGAGTTGCAGGGTGTACCGCACGGCGAGCGCTCGGGTGTCGCGGGTCGCGCCCGGTTCGTCGGCCAGGTACGCCTTCACGGCGGTTCTGCCCAACCCGTCATCGATCCTCGCGCGTGCCATGCTCCCAGTCTGCCGCCTCCTGACGGTTCTGTGACGCCCCGCAGGCGCTCGGGTGCGCACGACCGTGTTCGCCGGGTAGCCTGATCCGGTGAGAATATTGGTCCTCGGTTCCGGTGCCCGCGAGCACGCCATCGTCACTGCCCTCCTGCGTGAGGAGCCGCGACCCCACGTGATCGCCGCCCCCGGCAACGCCGGCATCGCCGCCGACGTACCCGTGGTCGATCTTGATCCCACCGACTCAGACGTGGTGACGAACTTCGCGCAGGAACACAACATCGACCTCGTCGTGGTGGGGCCCGAGGCACCGCTGGTGGCCGGCGTCGCCGACGCCCTGCGCACCCGCGGTATCCCCGTGTTCGGCCCGGGCCAGGCCGCCGCCGCCCTCGAGGGCAGCAAGACCTTCGCCAAGCGCATCATGGACGAGGCCGGCGTGCCCACCGGCCGCGCCGTGCGCGCGGGCAACCTCGCCGAGGCGCAGGGCGCCCTCGACGAGTACGGCGCTCCCTACGTGGTGAAGGCCGACGGCCTGGCCGCCGGCAAGGGTGTGCTCGTCACCACCGACCGTGATGACGCCCTCGCCCACGCGGTGCGTTGGTTGCAGCACGGCGCCGTGCTCGTCGAAGAGTTCCTCTCCGGCCAGGAGGTGTCCCTCTTCTTCCTCAGCGACGGCCACACCGTGCTGCCGCTCTCCCCCGCCCAGGACTACAAGCGCCTCGCCGACAATGACGAGGGCCCCAACACCGGCGGCATGGGCGCCTACTCGCCTCTGCCCTGGCTCGATGCCGGCTTCGGCAGCGAGACCGCTTTCGTCGACGAGGTCATCAAGACGATCGCGCTGCCGACCGTGCGCCGGCTCGCCGCCGAGGACACCCCGTTCATCGGGCTGCTCTACTGCGGCCTGATTCTCACGGATGCCGGCATCCGGGTAATCGAATTCAACGCACGCTTCGGCGACCCGGAGACCCAGGTGGTGCTGCCGCGCCTGGTGACGCCGCTGTCCGGCCTGCTGCTGGCCGCCTCGACCGGAGAACTGGCCGGGCTGCCCCGCCCGGAGTTCTCCACCGACGCCGCCGTGACCGTGGTGATCGCCAGCGAGAACTACCCGGAGACCCCCGTGACCGGACGCGTGATCACCGGGCTGGCCGAGGCCGCGACCGTGACCGGTGTGAGCATCGCGCACGCCGCGACCGCCCTGGACGGTTCGGCGCTGGTCGCCACCGGCGGCCGGGTGCTCAGCGTCGTGGCCGTTGGCGCCGACTTCACCGAGGCCCGCGCGCGTGCCTACGAGGCCGTCGGGTTGATCGGGCTCGAGGGTTCTCAGCACCGCGGAGACATCGCCGCCAAGGTCGCGAACTAATGGCCGCTCTGGCCCTGGCGGGCTGGCAGCACGTCTACTCGGGCAAGGTGCGCGACCTGTACGTGCCGGACGGTGCGACCGGCCTGGCCGACGCCGACCGGGTCCTCGTCGTGGCCAGCGACCGGGTGAGCGCGTTCGACCACGTCCTCGAACCGGGCATCCCCGGCAAGGGCGAACTGCTCACCACCCTGAGCCTGTGGTGGTTCGACCAGCTCGACGGTGTGCCCAACCACCTCGTACCCGACCACCGGGTTGATGCGTCGAGCCTGATCCCCGCCGCCGTCGCCGGCCGGGCGATGCTCTGCAAGACCCTGGACATGTACCCGATCGAGTGCGTCGTGCGCGGCTACCTCACCGGCTCCGGCTGGCTCGAGTACGTCGCCAGCCAGACTGTCTGCGGCATCCCGCTGCCCGACGGCCTGCAGAACGGCGACAGGCTGCCCGAACCGATCTATACGCCGGCGTGGAAGGCCCCGATGGGCGAGCACGACGAGAACATCTCGTTCGAGCGCACCGTGGAACTCGTGGGCGCCGACGTGGCCGCGGCGCTGCGGGACGCATCGCTGGAGATCTTCAACCGGGCCTCCGTGATCGCGGAAACCGCCGGCGTGATCCTGGCCGACACCAAGTTCGAGTTCGGCGCCGACCGCGCCACCGGTCTGCTGACTCTCGGCGACGAGGTGCTCACCAGCGACTCCAGCCGGTACTGGGATGCGGCGCGATGGCTGGACGGTGCCACCCCCAGTGAGCGCATGGCCAGCTTCGACAAGCAGATCGTGCGCGACTGGTTGGCCGCGAACTGGGACCAGACCGGCACCCCGCCGGAGCTGCCCGCCGAGATCGTGGCGCAGACCGCGGCCCGGTACCGGGAGCTGCTCGGGCTGCTGACCGCCGCGTAGCGGGGACCTCGCAGCACTCCGTCGATCCGGCGGCACGGGTTGTCTGCGGCGGCACGGGTTGAGACACGGGCCGCGGGGCACTACACCTGCCGCGGGCACCAACACGTGCCACAAGTGGGCATGGGCCCGACCGGGGCGGGTGGATCAGGTAGCGGAGCGGGAGCCTCGGGCGGCGCGTTTGGCGCGGCGGGTGAGGCCGTGCACCGTGGCCTGGAACTCCTTGACGCTCAGCGGTCGCCCGGGCAGCTTGGGTCGGGGCTTCTCCGGCATCCGCAGCCCGTCGAGAACGAGGGAGAGCTGCCGGCGCCACTGGCCGGTGTAACCACCGCCGAGGGTGCCCAGCGACCCGATCATGGTGACGAGCACGGCCAGGTCCATCGAGTCGACATCCGGGCGCAACTCGCCGTCTTTCTTGGCCTGCAGCACGAGGGCGGCGATGAAGCTCTCGAGCTCAACAGAAGGCCGGGCCGTGGGATCGATGGTCGCCATCCGCTTGAGGATCGGCGGCAGCGACGGGTCGGCCACCAGCCATTCGGCGAGGCGCTCGGTGTAGAGCACCACACCCGCCCAGGCCGACGGTGCCGCCTCGATCTCACCGCGCACGGCGAACAGTTCGGCGAGGGCGATGTCGTACAGGGCCCTGACCAGGTCGTCGCGGGTGGGAAAGTTGCGGTAGAGGGTGGCAACGCCCACATCGGCGCGGCGGGCGATCTCTTCGAGCGAGGCGTCGACGCCGTGCTCGGCGATCATGCTGCGGGCTTCGTCGATGAGACGTTCCCGGTTCTGCCGGGCGTCGCGGCGCCGCGGTTGGGACGCGTCCTGCGGGGGCCGGGCAGAGGTAGTCATGGGGTCGATTCTAGATCCCCTTCCTGCGAGGTCGCGGAGGGAAGCCTCCTCGCAACCCGGGCCGGCGGGGCGGCGCCCAGCGGCCTGGCGGGTCCGCCCGCCCGGCTGGACCCAGTACTGGGGTACCGGGCGCCCGCCACGAACTGTGGACCGTGGGCCGATGTGGTGCGCGCGCCGGGCTCCTAGCGTGATTGGTATGCGAAAGAATACACATGGTTGAGGCACGCACGCTCACGCAACGCTAGGGCCAACGAACCACCGTCGATGGGATCGACGAATCGACGGTCAAGGCGCACGTGGGGCGGGTGTTGTTCAAGCAGGGCCTCCGCGATCGGGTCGAGGCCGTGATCCTCGCCTACAGACTCGGAATCGTGGGCCGCTGAACACCCCCGGTCGGCATGACACCGCCGGTCGCCCCCACGATGCCGACCTCGCGGGTTACCGTTAGTCGCGGGAACCGGCCGAAGTCACCCCGCCGCTTCGCCGCCCGCGCGCTCCCCCGGCCCGACCTCGAGGACCTCAGAACATGACCCAGCACGACAGCACCGTCGCCGAGGGCCTCGACGCCCACCTCGCGTTCGCCCGGCGGATGGACCGCATCGACGGGCTCGGCCACTACCGCCGCCGGTTCGTGGGCCTGGACGACACCGCCGCGGCCGGCCCCGACGCCCCGTCGATCGTCTACCTCGACGGCAATTCCCTGGGCCGCCCCACCATCGCCAGCGTGGCGCGCATCACCGAGTTCCTCGGCACCGCCTGGGGAACCCGGCTGATCCGCGGCTGGGACGACGAGTGGATGGCACTGCCGCTGACCATCGGCGACGCGCTCGGCACGGCCGCCCTCGGCGCCGGCCCCGGCCAGGTGTACATCGGCGACTCCACCACCGTGACCCTCTACAAGCTCGCCCGGGCCGCCGTCGACTCGCTGCCGCAGCGCAGCGAGATCGTGCTCGACACCGACAACTTCCCCACCGACCGGTACGTGCTCGCCGGCATCGCCGCGGAGCGCGGCCTCACCCTGCGCTGGATCGAGTCGAGCAGCACCGGCGGGGTCACCGTCGACCAGGTGCGCGCCGTGGTGGGCCCGCAGACCGCGCTCGTGGTGCTCAGCCACGTGGCCTACCGCTCCGGCTACCTCGCCGACGTGCCCGCGATCACCGCCGCCGTGCACGAGGCCGGCGCCCTGGTGCTCTGGGACCTCTGCCACTCGGCCGGCTCCGTGCCGGTGAATCTCGACCTCGACGGCGTCGACCTGGCCGTGGGCTGCAGCTACAAGTACCTCAACGGCGGACCCGGCGCCCCCGCGTTCGGCTATGTGCGTGCCGAGCTGCAACCGGACCTGACCCAGCCGATCCAGGGCTGGATGGGCGCCGCCGACGTGTTCGCGATGGGGCCGGAGTACGTGCCGGCCGCAGGCATCCGCCGCTTCATGAGCGGCACGCCCGCGATCGTGGGCATGCTCGCCATGCAGGACACCATCGCCATGATCGACGAGGTGGGCATCGACGAGGTGCGCGCCAAGTCGGTGGCACTGACCGAGTTCGCGCTGGACCTGGTGGATGCCTGGCTGGTGCCGATGGGCGCCACCGTGGCGTCCCCACGCGAGCACACCCACCGCGGCGGCCACATCACCGTGGACCATCCCGCCATGCGCCAGGTCACTCGGATCCTTTGGGAGCACGACGTGATCCCGGACTTCCGCGCGCCGGAGGGCCTGCGGATCGGGCTGTCGCCGCTGAGCACCAGCTTCGTGGAGACCTATGACGGCGTCGCGGCCGTGCGTGACGTGCTGCGCGGTATCCTGCTCGGCCAGGCCGGACTCGGCTCCCCTTCGGGCCTGTAGAATCGACGCATCCGCCCCCGACGTTTTACGGAGTGAGCCATGCCAACCATCGTCGTAGAAGTTATGCCCAAGGCAGAACTGCTCGATCCCCAGGGCAAGGCCGTCGCCGGCGCCCTCCGCCGCCTCGGCAAGACCGAGTTCACCGGCGTGCGCGTCGGCAAGCGGTTCGAACTCACCGTGGAGGGCCCCGCGGACGCCGCGCTGCTCGCCGAGGTGCAGGAACTCGCCGACACCGTGCTGTCCAACTCCGTGATCGAGGACGTCACCAGCATCTTCGTGCTCGAGGTCGCCGCCGGGGAAACGCACTGATGCGCATCGGCGTCGTCACCTTCCCGGGCTCGCTCGACGACCGCGACGCCCAGCGCGCCATCCGCCTGGCCGGCGCGACGCCGGTGGCCCTGTGGCACGGCGAGCACGACCTGCACGGCGTGGACGCCCTCGTGCTGCCCGGTGGGTTCAGCTACGGCGACTACCTGCGCTGCGGTGCGATCGCCAGCCTGTCGCCGATCATGGCCGAGGTCATCGACGCCGCGAACAAGGGGATGCCCGTGCTCGGCATCTGCAACGGCTTCCAGATGCTCACCGAGGCGCACCTGCTCGAGGGCGGGCTGATCCGCAATGAGGCCGGCGCGTTCATCTGCCGCGACCAGCGCCTGCGCATCGAGAACACCGACACCGCCTGGACCAACGGCTTCACCGCCGACCAGGAGATCACCATCCCGCTGAAGAACGGCGAGGGCGGCTTCATCGCCTCCGCCGACACCCTGGCCCGCCTCGAGGGCGAGGGCCGCGTGATCGCCCGCTACCTCGACGTGAACCCGAACGGCTCGCTCAACGAGATCGCCGGCATCAGCAATGCCCGCGGCAACGTCGTTGGCCTGATGCCGCACCCCGAGCATGCCGTGGAGCCCGGCTTCGGCCCCGACACCGCTGCCGCGATGCGCAGCGGCGTGGACGGGCTCGCGTTCTTCACCTCGGTGATCGAGCGTTCGCTGGTCAACGCGTAGTTTTCTCGGGGCCGAGTTGCCCTGTTTCGGACGAGTTGCCCCGGTGCGCCGGGGCAATTCGTCCGTTAAGGGGCAACTCGGTGGAGTAGACGGCGCTGACTAGATGTACTGCCCAGGGACGTTGGTTGATGTGTGACGTCTTGAAATGACGAAGACCTCCGGTGGAGGGTGGAGCTGTCTAGTTCCCCAACCCGTCCGGAGGTCCTCGTGTCTCACGCTAATGCTGCTCTCACCCCGGTTCAACGTCTGCGGATCGGAAGGCTGGTCGTCGATGACGGCTGGCCTGTCGCCCATGCAGCGGTGTTCTTCCACGTGTCATGGCCGACCGCGAAGCGGTGGGCCGACCGGTACGCGGCGATGGGCCGCGACGGCATGCAGGATCGTTCATCGCGCCCGCACCGCAGCCCCACAAAGACTCGCCCGGAGCTGGTGCGGAAGGTCGTGCATCTGCGCTGGAAGAAGCGCCTCGGGCCCGTTGGGATCGGCGCCCGTCTCGAGATGCCGGCCTCGACCGTTCACGCGGTGTTGACCCGCTGCCGCCTCAACAGGCTGCGGCATGTCGACGTCCGTACCGGCGAGCCGGTCCGCCGCTACGAGCACGAGAGACCCGGCGCGATGATCCATGTTGACGTGAAGAAGATCGGCAACATCCCGGACGGCGGCGGCCACCGCTATGTCGGACGGCAACAAGGAGCCAAGAACCGGCAATCGACCCCAGGCACCACCCGGAACAGACATCACCACGAGCTTCTGGGAACAGCGTTCGTCCACACCGTGATCGACGACCACTCCCGGGTCGCTTATGCCGAGATCCACGGCGACGAGAAAGCCGAGACCGCCGTCGGCGTCTTGAAACGAGCCGTGTCCTGGTTCGAAGCGCGCGGTGTCACCGTCGAACGTGTCCTTTCCGACAACGGCTCCGCATACCGATCCCACGCCTGGCGCGACACCTGCGCCGAGCTTGGCATCAAGGTCAAGAAGACCCGCCCCTACCGGCCACAGACCAACGGGAAGATCGAACGCTTCCACCGCACCCTCGCCGACGGCTGGGCGTTCTCCCGCCACTACAACAGCGAATCAGCCCGCCGAGCAGCACTGCCAGCATGGCTCCACGAATACAATCACCACAGGCACCACACCGCCATCGGAGGCAAGCCACCGATCACGCGGTTAACTAACCTGCCTGGGCAGTACAACTAGACGGCGCTGGACGGCTCCCAGAGGTTGATGCCCAGGTCCACGGCATGTGCGTCGATCGCGGCGATCTCCTCGTCGGTGAAGACGAGGTTGTCGATCGCCGCGACGTTGGTCTCCAGCTGCGTGACCGAGGAGGCCCCCACGAGGGCCGAGGTGACGGTCTGGCGCCTGAGTACCCACGACAGCGCGAGCTGCGCGAGCGACTGGCCACGCGCATCCGCGATCTCGGTCAGGGCACGGATACGCCCCACCGTGGCATCGTTCACCATGTCGCGGCTCATCGAACCGGCCTGCGACGCGCGGGAGCCCTCCGGCACCCCGTTCAGGTAACGGTCGGTGAGCAGCCCCTGGGCCAGCGGGGAGAAGGCGATGCAGCCGACGCCGAGGTCGTCGAGGGTGTCGAGCAGGCCGTCTTCGACCCAGCGGTTGAACATCGAGTAGGACGGCTGGTGGATCAGCAGCGGCGTGCCGAGGTCGGCGAGGATCTCGGCGGCCTGCCGGGTGCGCTCGGGCGAGTACGAGGAGATGCCGGCGTACAGCGCCCGGCCGCTCGTGACGGCCGTGTGCAGCGCGCCCATGGTCTCCTCGAGCGGGGTGTCCGGGTCGGCGCGGTGGGAGTAGAAGATGTCGACGTAGTCCAGGCCCATCCGGTTCAGCGACGCATCGAGGCTGGACAGCAGGTACTTGCGCGAGCCGAAGTCACCGTATGGTCCGGGCCACATGTCGTAGCCGGCCTTGGTGGAGATGACGGTCTCGTCGCGGTGGGCGGAGAAGTCCTCGGCGAAGATGCGACCGAAGTTCGTCTCGGCGCTGCCGTAGGGCGGGCCGTAGTTGTTGGCCAGGTCGAAGTGGGTGATGCCGAGGTCGAAGGCGCGGCGCAGGATGGCGCGTTGCGTCTCAACCGGGGCGCCATCGCCGAAGTTCTGCCACAGGCCCAGCGAGATTGCGGGCAGCTTGAGGCCGCTCTGCCCGGTGCGGCGGTAGGGCATGGAGTCGTAACGGGTGTCTGCGGGAAGGTACGTCATCTCCTCATGCTGACACAGTGGTCTGACGAAGGGTCAAACCTTCGACGGATGCTCCGCTCAGACGAAGATGACAGGCTGGGACCCTACCTGTCCACCTCTGTCTTACGGAGTCCCACCCCGTGTCACCCCGCCTGCTCTACCGCATCCTGTCCATCGCCGAGGCGATCACCTGGACCATCCTGATCACCGCGATGCTGCTCAAGTACGTCTTCACCCCCGGCGACTTCGGTGACGGCGCCGTGCGGGTGGGCGGCTTCGTGCACGGACTGGTGTTCCTGGCCTACGGGATCACGGCCGTGCTCGTGGGCGTGAACCAGCGCTGGCGGCCCCGGCTGATGTTGCTCGCCGTGGCCACCGCCGTGGTGCCGTATGCGACGATCCCGTTCGACCGCTGGCTCGAGCGCCGCGACCTGCTCGACGGCACCTGGCGCCGGGAGGCCACGGACGACCCCCGCGACCACACCCTGGTGAGCCGACTGCTGCGGTTGGGGCTGGCGCGACCGGTGCTGCTCGCATCCGTGCTCGTGGTGGGCCTGGTGGCCGTGTTCACCACCCTGCTCGTGATGGGCCCGCCCGGCGGCGGCGCCTAACCGCGCTCCCCCTCGCCGGCCGGCGCTGACGTCAGTCGCGCAGCGGCGACCCGACGACGTCGAAGCGGAAGCCGCCGAACGTGCCTGTGAGCAGCGGGCGGGCTGCGCCGATCGAGGCTTGCACCTCGGGCAGAGCCAGTGACGCCCGGTGTGCTGCCGCGTTCTCCCAGAGCTCCACGACGAACACTGAGTTCGGTTCGTCGTCGTTTACGCCGACCTCGTAGGAGAGGCACCCGGCCACAGCCAGGCTGTCGTTTCGGCGCACGAGATGCGCGACGAGCTCGTCGCGCTTGCCGGGAACTGTCTCAAGCGTGCCTACATTCGCGAATGTCATGGCTCGAGGGTAGCGCGCGTTGTCCGCAACCGCGGGCGCGGGCTGCCGGGCCCGGATCGCGCGGGGCCGGCAGCCAGGCTCGAGCGGGCTCGGATCCGGATCGAAGCACACCCCGCCCGGTAGACTAAGCGGGTCAAGCATCCGCTATCTCTGGGAGAACGCCACTCGTGACCGCTGTTTCCAATACATCCTCCCGCGGCGTCGCTGACACCGTGACCAACGCGATCAACACTCCTGAGAAGGAGCAGCCGTACGCTGCCCTCGGGCTGACGCCCGGCGAATACGCCGAGATCCGTACCATCCTGGGCCGCCGCCCGACGTCGGGTGAGCTCGCCATGTACTCCGTCATGTGGAGCGAGCACTGTTCATACAAGAGCTCGAAGAAGTACCTGCGCCAGTTCGGCGACAAGGTCTCCCCCGCCATGAAGAAGAACCTGATGGTGGGCATGGGCGAGAACGCCGGCGTTCTCGACGTCGGCGAGGGCTGGGCGGTCACCTTCAAGATCGAGTCACACAACCACCCGTCCTACATCGAGCCGTTCCAGGGCGCCGCGACCGGCGTCGGCGGCATCGTGCGCGACATCATCTCGATGGGCGCCCGCCCGGTCGCCGTGATGGACGCGCTCCGCTTCGGCGACATCAACGACCCCGACACCGCCCGTGTCGTGCACGGTGTGGTCTCCGGCATCAGCTTCTACGGCAACTGCCTGGGCCTGCCCAACATCGGCGGCGAGACCTGGTTCGACAAGGTCTATCAGGGCAACCCGCTGGTCAACGCGCTCTCCGTTGGCGTGCTGCGCCACGAGGACCTGCACCTGGCCAACGCCTCGGGCGCCGGCAACAAGGTGGTGCTCTTCGGAGCCCGCACCGGCGGCGATGGCATCGGCGGCGCCTCCATTCTGGCCTCGGACACCTTCAGCGAGGGCGGCCCGACCAAGCGCCCCGCCGTGCAGGTGGGCGACCCGTTCGCCGAGAAGGTGCTCATCGAGTGCTGCCTCGAGCTCTACCGCGAGAAGCTCGTCGAGGGTATCCAGGACCTGGGCGCCGCGGGAATCTCCTGCGCCACCAGCGAGCTGGCCTCCAACGGCGACGGCGGCATGTACATCCAGCTGGAGAAGGTGCTGCTGCGCGACCCTTCGCTCACGGCCGAAGAGATCCTGATGAGCGAGAGCCAGGAACGCATGATGGCCGTCGTCACGCCGGAGAAGCTCGCCGGCTTCCTCGCCGTGGTCGAGAAGTGGGACGTGGAGACCAGCGTGCTCGGCGAGGTCACCGACTCCGGCCGCCTGATCATCGACTTCCACGGTGAAGAGATCGTCAACGTCGACCCGCGCACCGTCGCCGTCGACGGCCCGGTCTACGACCGCCCGGTGGCCTACCCCACCTGGATCGACGCCCTGCAGGCCGACTCCGCCTCTGCGCTGCCGCGGGCGACGGATGCCGCGACACTGCAGGAGCAGTTCCTCGCGCTGCTCGGCTCGCCCAACCTGGCCGACCCGAGCTGGATCACCGACCAGTACGACCGGTACGTGATGGGCAACACCGCCCTGTCCTTCCCCGACGACGCCGGCATGATCCGCATCGACGAAGAGTCCGGCCTCGGCTTCGTCATCTCCACCGACGCCAACGGCCGTTACTGCCAGCTCGACCCGTACCGCGGCGCGCAGCTGGCCCTGGCCGAGGCGTACCGCAACGTGGCCGTCACCGGCGCGGTGCCGGTGGGCATCAGCGACTGCCTCAACTTCGGCTCGCCGGAGAACCCCGAGGTCATGTGGCAGTTCTCCCAGGCCGTTGAGGGCCTCGCGGATGGCTGCCTCGAGCTGGAGATCCCGGTCACCGGCGGCAACGTCTCGTTCTACAACCAGACCGGCGACCAGCCGATCCACCCGACCCCGGTCGTGGCCGTGCTCGGCGTGATCGACGACGTGGCCCGCCGGGTGCCCAGCGGCTGGCAGGACGACGGACACAACATCTACCTGCTCGGCATCACCCGCGAGGAGCTCGACGGCTCCGCGTGGAGTGCAGTGGTGCACGACCACCTCGGCGGCAGGCCGCCGGTGGTGGACCTCGGCCGTGAAGCCGACCTCGCCGGCCTGCTGCACGCCGCGTCGATCGAGGCCCTCATCGACAGCGCGCACGACCTTTCGACGGGTGGCCTCGCGCAGGCCCTCGCCGAGGCCGTGCTCCGCTTCGGTGTCGGCGCGCGGGTCTGGCTCGGCGACATCCTCGAGCGCGACGGCGTCGACGCATCCGTGGCCCTGTTCTCGGAGTCGACCGGCCGCGTACTGGTCTCGGTCCCGCGTGAGGACGACGTGAAGTTCATGGGTCTCTGCGAGGGCCGTGACTACCCGGTGCTGCGCATCGGCGTGACGGATGCCACCGCCCCGGTCCTGGAGATTCAGGACTACTTCACGGTGCCGCTGACCGAGCTGCAGTCCCGTCACCGCAGCACCCTGCCGAACGCGTTCGCGTAACCGCTGCGCCTCTCGCGAGCGGCAAGCTCCACGAAAGCGGGCGTGTGGTCGCCTCGGCGAGTTGAAGCAACCGATCGGCCGCTCTCGCGGGGAGCAACATCCGCGAAAGCAGGGTAAGGGTTGCTTCGGCACCGCTGAGGCGACCGATCGGCCGCTCTCGCGCGCAGCCGCGACCGCGAGCGCGGGGCCGTGCGCGCCTCAGGGACGGCGGCGCAGCGCGGTGAGCGGGGGAAGCGCGGTCAGGGCGGCGTTGTAGCGCATCCGCGGCGGCTCCGCCGCGAGGGCGTCCAGCGACGCCGGGGTCGGGTGGGCCAGCGGGAAAGCCGTGACCACGCGCATCCGGTCGCCCTCACTCACGCCGTAAATCAGGGCCGCGCCGGGCTGGCCGGGTGCGCTCACCACGGTCGTGCGGAAGAACGTCGCCTCACCGGGAACCTCGTCGTCGATGACCAGAACGTCGCCGCGGGAGCCCGCAGGGTTCGCCAGGTGCGGCAGCGCCGCATCCGTCACCCGCTCGAGTACCGTCTGGCCTCCCGCATCCGCCGCGTCGAGCAGGAATGCCGTGGGCGCCAGACTGAAATGGCCGGCCAGCTCTCCGTTGCGCCAACGGTCGCCCTTGAGGCCGAACGGTGTCACCACGGTCGATAGGAGGTACCCGTAGACGTGTAACAGGCCGGCGTTGCCGATCGGCCAGGTCGCTGCAAGCCCTGCCGCAGCATGCAGCCTGAGGAACTCGGCCTTAGAGATCACGGGGGACTGGACGTTTTCGTCGATCACCGTGGACAGCGCCCAGTCGTCGAAACGGCCGGTCTCGGCATCGCGGGCGATCTGCTCGAACATCATCTGCCCATCGTAGGCACAGCTCGCCAACCGGCCGGGACCGAAGGTTTACATGGTGTTCACCTGGCGCGGTCATTTGGTCCATACGACACTCCTAACATGAACCATGCGTCCACCGGGGCGCTGGAACAGGATTGAGTAAAACGTGGCTTTTCGCGAACGGGTGTTGGTCTTCGACTTCGATGGGACTGTCTCCCTCGGGCACGGACCGATTCGTTCCTACGCACGATTCATCGCCGGCGGGCTGCCCACCGCACAGGCCGTCGACTTCCTGGGTCGCTTCGAAGACAACATCTCCGCCACCCCCTCGGCGACAACCTGCCCGGACGGGCAGCCGATCGACGGGTATGACCTGGTGCGCCTCCTGGCCGCGCATTACGACGTTAGCGCGAGCGCCCGCAGCGCTGCGTACCTGGCCAGCAGGCACCAGCTCGCCACCAACGCCGCTCCGGTCACCGCGCCGGCCGGCCTGGCGGATTTCCTCGCCGAGGCGCGCCCGGCTGCCTACCTGGTGCTCGCGACCAACGCCCCCGCCATCCGCATCGACGAAGCCCTCGCCGCGCTCGGTCTGACCGGGGCGTTCGATGTCGTGCACACCGACGTGGGCAAGCCCGCCGGATTCGACCCGCTGCTGGACAGCCTGCTCACCAGGTTGCCCGTCGGAGCGAGCTCGACCAACCTCGCCAGCATCGGCGACGTCTGGGAGAACGACCTCGCGCCTGCCTATCGTCGCGGAGCGACCACCGCCCTCGTCGGCGCCCACCGGCCCTCCCCCGCCACCCCCACCTACCGGGCCGAACACCTGCACGAGCTTTACCCTGCTCTGCGCGGCTGGCTCGACTCCAATTCCAGCACCCTTCCCTCCACCGTTCTCACCACAGAAAAGGCTGACCAGTGATCCCCAAGAAAGCACTCTCCCTCATCGCCGCGGCATCCTTCGCCGCTGTCGCCCTCACCGGCTGCGCCACCAGCGACTCGGCCGCGGACAGCACGCCCGCCCCGGCCGCCGACCCCGCCTCGCTCACCCTGGCCCTGGTGCCCTCGCAGGACCAGGCCGGGCTCGTTGACACCGCCAAGCCCCTCACCGACATGCTCACCGAGGCCCTCGGCATCCCCGTCACCGGCGTCGTCTCCAAGGACTACCAGGCCGCCGTCGAGGCGATGGGCGCCGACCAGGCTCAGATCGGCTTCCTACCGTCCCTGCAGCTCTGGCAGGCCAGCGACATGTACGGCGCATCCGTGGTGTTGCAGACCGAACGTAACGGCAACATCACCTACCCGGCGCAGTTCATGACCAACAACCCCGACAAGTACTGCGACGACACCCCGGTGGAGCGCGACGGCATGCTGTTCTGCAACGGCGCAGACGCCCTCGCCGGCCCGGCCGGGCTGGACTCCATCAAGAAGGTCACCGGCGCCAAGGTGGCCCTGCTCGGCCCGGGCTCGCCCGCCGGCTACATCTACCCGGTCCTCGCACTGAAGAACGCGGGCCTGGACACCGACGCCGACATCGAGCAGATCCCGGTGACCACCAACGACGCATCCGTGCTCGCCGTCTACAACGGTGACGCCGAAGTGGGCTTCAGCTTCTGGGATGCCCGCACCATCGTGGCCAAGGACAAGCCCGACGTGGGCGAGAAGGTCGTCGTGTTCGCACTGACCGACGAGATCCCCAACGACGGCGTGGCCCTCACCGAGAGCCTCTCCCCCGAGCTGCAGGAGAAGATCACCACCGCCCTGGCCGACTACTCCAGCACCGAAGAGGGTTCCGCCGTTCTCACCTCGATCTACTCCATCACCAAGCTCGCGCCCGCCGACCCGTCGACGCTCACCGTCGTCGCCGACGCGGCCACGAAGCTGGGACTGCAGTAGCCGATGACTGACCTTCACGAAAGCGCGGCGGCCGGGGTGCACACCCCGGCCGCCGCGCCGTGGTCGATCCGGATGCGGGACGTCAACGTGCGCTACCCCAACGGGGTCGTCGCGCTGAAGGACGTGTCCCTCAACATCGAAGCCGGCGAGATGGTCTCCGTGGTGGGACTGTCAGGCTCCGGTAAGAGCAGCCTGATCCGCACCATCAACGGGCTCGTGCCGATCAGCTCCGGCACCCTCGAGGTAGGCGAACGCCACCTGGAGACCGCCCGCGGCCGGGAACTACGGCAGCTGCGCGGCGAGATAGGCATGATTTTCCAGGGCTTCAACCTGGCCCGGCGCGCGAGCGTGCTGAACAACGTGCTCGTGGGCCGGCTCGCCCACACACCCACCTGGCGCACCCTGCTCGGCCTCTACCGGGCAGACGACAAGCAGATCGCCTACGAGGCGCTGAACAGCGTCGGTATTCTCGCGAAGGCATATGACCGCGCGTCCACGCTCTCGGGCGGTCAGCAGCAGCGGGTGGCCATCGCCCGCGCCCTGGCCCAACAGCCCAAGCTGGTGCTCGCCGACGAACCCGTCGCCAGCCTGGACCCGCCCACCGCGCACGGCGTGATGCGGGACCTGCGCCGGATCAACCAGGACCTGGGCATCACGGTGCTCACCAACCTGCACCTGCTGGACCTGGCCCGCACCTACGGCACCCGGCTGATCGGGCTGCGCGCGGGCGAGGTCGTCTACGACGGCCCGGCCGCCACCGCCTCCGACGCCGTGTTCGAGACCATCTACGGCCGGTCCATCCAACACGAGGATGTGCTCGGCTGATGAGCGCCCTGGCACCGTTGGTTCTACCGCCGAAGCCGCGCGGACGGTGGAAACCCTGGCTGGGCCTGGCCGTGGTGCTGCTCATCACGGCAGTCACGCTGAGTCCGCAGTGGGGCATCGCGTTCAGCTTCGACGCGATAGTGCGCAACTGGCAGAACGGCGCCGACAAGGTGCTCGCCCTGCTGCGACCGGACTGGACGTTCTTCCCGCGCACCATTCCACCCCTGGTGGAGACCCTGCAGATGGCCGTGATCGCCACTTTCGTGGGGGCCGTCGTCTCGCTGCCGCTCAGCCTCTGGGCGGCGCGGCTGACTAATCCGAACCGGTACACCCGCGGTGTGGTCAAGACCGTGCTCAACGCGGTGCGGTCGATTCCTGACCTGCTCTACGCATCCGTGCTGGTGGCGATGGTGGGAGTGGGCGCGCTGCCCGGCATTATCGCGCTGGTGCTGTTCAACGTGGGCATCATCGTGAAAATGGTGTCGGAGTCGATCGAGGTGAACGACGCCGGACCGCTCGAAGCCGGCCGCGCCGCCGGCGGCAGCCAGCTGCAGATCAACCGCGCCATCGCGCTGACGGATGCCTGGCCCGCGTTCGTGAACCAAACCCTGTATGTGCTCGAACTCAACGTGCGCGCCTCGACAGTGCTCGGCCTCGTGGGCGCGGGCGGGCTCGGCCTGCTCATCGACGCCGTGCGCACCTTCTACCGCTATGACCAGCTGTCGCTGATCATCCTCGAGATTCTCGTGGTGGTCGTCGTCATCGACTCGGTCAGCGCCGCTATCCGACGGAGGCTGGTATGACCGCTCTCATCTCCTCCCCGCCCGCCCCCCGCGCCCTCGTGTTGCCGGCCAAGCCCAGTTCGCGGGGCCGGCTGACCGCCGCCGTCGTGGTGACGGTCATCGTGATCGTCGCGTTCTGGTCGGTCGACATCAACTGGGCCAGGCTGGGCAGCCTGCCCGGCGAGATCGTGCGCTATCTCTGGCTGATGTTCGCCAATCCGAACTGGGACAAAATCGGCGAGGCGCTGCTGCAGACCTGGCGCTCCGTGCAGATGGCCTGGGTGGGCACGGTCATCGGCCTGGTGATTTCGCTGCCGCTGAGCTTTCTCGCCGCGCGCGGTTTCGCCCCCGCACCGGCCCGTGGCGCGTTGCGCCTCTTGTTCTCGGTCATCCGGGCGGTGCCGGAGATCATCATCGCCATCGCCATCCTCTCGGTGACCGGCCTGACACCGCTTACCGGGGCGCTCGCGCTGGCCGTGAACAGCGTCGGCACGCTGGGCAAGTGGGGGTACGAGGCCATCGAGGGTGTCGACCCCGGGCCCCTCGAGGCCGTGCGCGCGGCGGGCGGGTCGACCCCGGAGGTGATCCGTTGGGGCGTCTGGCCCCAGGCGATGCCCGACTTCATCTCGTTCTGGTTGTACCGATTCGAGATCAACGTGCGCGCATCCGCAATACTCGGCCTGATCGGTGTCGGCGGCATCGGCGACATGCTCACCTCGTACACTCAGTATCGCGAGTGGTCGACGGTGGGGATGCTGCTCCTCGTGGTGGTTGTCGTGACGATGAGCATCGATGCCGTGTCCGGCGCCCTGCGCCGGCGCATAACCGAAGGAGCATCCGTTCGTGAGCTGGACCGGTAACGACGACGCCACTGTGACGACCCGCATCGCCACCGTGCAAAATTCCCTGCAGCCCAGCGAGCTCAGCGTGGTCGGGTTGATCCTCTCCGACGCCGAGGGCGTGGTGGAGATGACCGCGCAGGACCTCTCCGACCGGGCCGGGGTGGCTCGGTCGAGCGTCATCCGCACCTGCCAGAAGCTGGGCTACCGCGGTTTCGCCCAGCTGCGGGTGGCCCTCACCCGGGAGCTCGCGCAGACGCTGGTGAGCGAGCGGGACTACGGCGAATCCGCGCTGGGCGCCATCCGCGCGGATATCGACGCGCTGGCCGCGACGCTGCCGCGCATCGCGAGTGTGCTCGGTGAGGATGCTGTGGAGCGGGCCGTGAGCACCATCGTGGGGGCGGGACGGTTGCTGGCGCTGGCCAGCGGGCTGTCCTCACCGCTGGCGCTGGACGTGGGCATGCGGCTCACCGCGATCGGCCGGCCCACCGAGTTCGTGGCCGACCCGATCGGGCAGCAGATCGCGGCCCGGCAGTTGACCGGGGCCGATGCGGTGCTGATCATCAGCGGCAGCGGTGCGAGCGAGGCGAGCCTCAAGGCCGCGCGTGCGGCCCGGCAGACCGGAGCGACGGTGCTGATCATCACATCGTTCGCCACCTCGCCGCTGGTCAGCCTGGCCGACGTCGCCCTGGTTGTGGCGCCGGCCCGGGGTACCTTCCGGCACGAACTCGAGCACACGTCGCGGGTGCCGCATGTGATCCTGATCGAAGCGCTGGTGGAGGTGGTGGCGGCCCGCCTGGGCGACCGCGCCCGGGTGACTCGCTCGGCCGTGCTCGAGATCCTCAGCGACAACCTCAGCGAGTAGGCAGGTCTTTGCCGCCCCGTCCGTGGCGGGTAGCGCCAGCAGAGGGGCAGCGAGCGCCGGCGAGGGTGCCCCGCCCCGTCGGCTAGTCGGTCGTGCGGGCGAAAACGTAGTGTTCGATCAGGTGATCGGCGATCGCCATCGACGACGTCGCGGCCGGTGACGGGGCGTTCCGCAACAGGGTGACCGGGCCGACCTGGTCGACCGCGAAATCGTCCAGAAGGGCGCCGTCCCGGCCCCAGGCCTGGGCGCGCACCCCGGCGGCGGTCTTGCTCGTGAGGTCGTTCATCCTGAGTTCGGGGATGAACCGGCGGGCCTTGCGGTAGTACAACGGTTTCAGCAGGGAGCCGCTGATCTCGTCCAGTCCCATCCGCCAGTGCTGTTTCGCGAGAGTGCCGGCCCCCGGCCAGCGCAGCGAGTCCCAGGTGTCTTTCGGTGAGATGGTCAGCCAGGTGTAGCCCTCACGGGCGAGCGCCGGCACCGCGTTGGGCCCCACGTGCACGTCATCGTAGACACCGCGAGTGAAGTGCACGCCGAGGAACGGGAATCGAGGGTCGGGCACCGGGTAGATCATGCCGCGCACCAGGTCGGTGCGGGCGGCAGCCAGCGCCCAGTACTCACCGCGGAACGGCAGGATCTTCGGCGACGGGTCCGCGCCGACCAGGTGCGCCACCACGTCGGACTGCAGCCCGGCGCAGGCGATCACTCGGTCAACGAGATACTCGGAGTCGCGCGTGCGCACCCGCACGGTCTGGCCTTCGATGTGCAACGCCACGACCTCGTGGCCGGTCAGGATGGTGCCGCCGTGGCTGCGGACATCCTCGGCCATCGCCTCGGTGATCGCGCCGTAGTCCACGGCCGCGGTGTGCGGCGAGTGCACCGCGGCGATGCCCGCGACGGATGGTTCGATCTCACGGAGGCGGTCGAGCCCGTCGAGGCGGGCCAGGTCGGGCACCCCGTTGGCCAGTGACCGGCGCTCGATGTCGGCCAGGGCGGCCAGCTCGGACTCGTCGACCGCGACGACGAGCTTGCCCACCTCCCGGTAGGGCAGGTTCTTCTCGGCACAGTAGTCGCGGATGCTGATCCGGCCCGCGGCGCACAACCGCGCCTTGAGCGTGCCCGGCTGATAGTAGAGACCGGCGTGCACCACCCCCGAGTTGCGCCCGGTCTGGTGCGCGGCAAGCCGGTCTTCCTTCTCGAACACGGTGACGTCGCCGAATCCACGTAATACGAGTGCCCGCGCGATAGCGACCCCTACGATTCCGCCGCCGATGATCGCAAGCCGATCGCCCATGCCCGTCCGTCCCGTTGCACCGCCCGTGGCGGACCACCGGTTCGACGAACCCCCGCACGGTGGCATCCTGCCCCCGGAGCGGTGCCTGGGCAATGCCCCGCCCGGCAGAACGCAGCATTCCAGGCCCGCATGCCCCGAGCACGCGGCGGTCCGCGTCCGGTATCCCGCGAAAGCGGTGAAACGGCTGCCTCACAGGGATGAAGCAGCCACCCGACCGCTCTCGCGAAAGCACCCCTACCCCCACCTCCCGCGAGAGCGGCGAAAGGGCTGCCTCACAGGGATGAAGCAGCCACACGACCGCTCTCGCGGGATGCCGGGCGCGGGCTGGGGATAAGTTCGGCGCGGCGAGGGAGCCTAGGTGCATCCTCTGGGGATGAAGCGGCGCACCGAGATACCTACGGCTCTACGAGGTCGTGCATTCAGCCATCAAGAAGGGTTGGCCGAAGGCGTCACGCGAGCGCGGATGCGTGGCGACGACCTGGCCACGCCGTACTACGGGATCCGCTCCCCGCCCCTGGACCCGACTGACCCGCTCGCCCATGTCCGCGCATACCTGCCCCATCTCAGCAGTGAGCAGTTTTTCAGCCACTCCAGTGCGGCGCTGATCCACGGCTTGCCGCTGCCACCGCGCCTTGCCCGCGACCCACGCGTGCACGTGTCGACACACATCGCCGGGTTGCGGCACGGCGGCCGCGGGGTGGTGGGGCACCACGTGCAGCGCGACCGTGTTCGGGTCGTCGTCGTAAGCGGAGTGCCGGTGACGACTCCGGTCGACACCTGGTGTCAGCTGTCCACCCTGTTGGCGTTGGACACCCTGATTGAGGTGGGAGATGCGCTGGTGAGACGCAAGCGGCCGCTGGCAACCATGGCTGAGCTGCGCGCTGGCGTGTTGCGCTACACCGGGCAACGGGGTGCGAAAAGGCTGCGTGAAGCGTTCGAGTCGGTGCGTCCCCGCACGGACTCAGCCAAGGAGACAGCGACCAGGCTGATGATCGTGCGGGCCGGGCTACCCGAACCGGAGGTCAACGGTGAGATTTTCGACAGGCGCGGCCGCAAGATCGCGACCGGAGATCTGGTCTTTCGCGGGTACCGGGTCCTGGTGGAGTATGACGGCGAGCAGCACCGTGCGGACGAGGAGCAATATCACTGGGACGTTGACCGTCTTGACGCGATCATGGAGGCCGGCTGGCGCGTCATCCGCGTCAACAAATCGCACCTGAGGATGTCGCCCTCACCCGCCCTGCGGAAGATCACCACGGCTCTGGAAGCCGCAGGCTGGCGCCCCTGAGGCACGAAAGCGGCCCCGTGGTCGTTTCTCGGAAACTCAAGGGTCGCGAAAGCGGGAAGGTGGCTGCCTCAGCCCGCTGAGGTAGCCACGCGGCCGCTCTCGCGAGATAGTAGGGCTAGAGCGGCCCGAGTTGTGCGGGCAGGGCGAAGGGCTGGTCGACGAGGGCCTCGGTTCGGGTGAACAGGCGCTCGGCGATGCCACGGTCGAGTGAGGTGCGGGTGGGGTGCTGCAGGGCCGGCGCACCCCGGGTGAGGAACCGCGGGCCGTAGTACTGGCCTCCGCGGGCATCCGGGTCGATCGCCGCGCGCACCGTGGGCCAGGCGCCGGCGTCTTTGCTCTGGGCGCCGATGAAGCCCTGCAGGGTGTCGGCGAAGCGTTTGGTCCGGCTGACCTCGTTGACCCCGCGGATGCCGGGGGTGAGTCCAGAGATCGAGTAACCGGGGTGCGACACCAGGCTCTGCACGCCGTCGGGGCCGCCCTGGCCGGCAGCGCGCAGGCGACGGTCGAGCTCGAAGCCGAACACCTGCATGGCGATCTTGGACTGCGCGTAGGCCTTCCAGCCGTTGTAGGTGACCTCCAGCTGCAGGTCATCCAGCGACGAGTCCATCAGCCGGGAGATCATCGAGCCGAGCGACACCACCCGGCTGCCGGGGGTGCGCTGCAGGGCAGGCAGCGCGAGGCTGGTGAGCAGGAAGTGCCCGGTGTAATTGGTGGCGAGCACCAGTTCGGCACCGTCCAGGCTCACGGAGCGGTCCTGCGGCGGGTGCACGATGCCGGCGTTGAGGATGAGGCCGTCCAGCCACGGGAATTCGAGTATCCGGTCGGCGGCGCCGCGCACCGAGCCGAGATCGGCCACGTCGAGGGTGAGAGCGGAGACGGAGGCTCCCGGCACCCGTCCGCGGATCGCGGCGATGGCGGCCGCGGCCTTGGCCGGGTTGCGGCAAGCGAGCACCACGTGGGCGCCGGCGCCGGCCAGCTGCTCGCTCGTGAAGTAGCCGAGGCCCGCGTTGGCGCCCGTGACCACGAAGGTGCGCCCGGACTGGTCGGGCAGCGCGCGCGGGTTCCAGCTCACGCTGAGGTGGAGGGGTGGGCCGGGTCGGCGGGGCGAGACGCGGCTGCGCCCGCGGCCCTGGCGCCCCCGGACGAGTCGCCGGCGATCTTCTCGTGGTGGTGGATGACCTCGGCGATGATGAAATTGAGGAACTTCTCGGCGAACGCCGGGTCCAGTCTGGCGTCCTCGGCCAGGCCGCGCAGGCGCTGGATCTGCAAGAACTCCCGGGCCGGGTCGGCCGGGGGCAGACCGTGCTCGGCCTTCAGCCTTCCCACGCTCTGGGTGAACTTGAACCGCTCGGCGAGCAGGTGAATGAGCGCGGCATCGATGTTGTCGATGCTCTGGCGGATGCTCTGCAACTCGTTGATCGCGTCCTGCCCCGCGTCAGCGGGCAATTCCTCGTTTACAGCCATGTCCTTACGATATTGCACCGGCCCGGATGCCCGCGCCGGGCGGCGCCGCTCACGAAGCGGTTCGAGGCACCGCCAGCGGCAGCCGCAGCCGTTTCTGGGTTAGCAGGATGCCGAGCAGCACAAGCACGGCCCCGGCCGGTTCGTGCCAGGAGAACGTTTCGGCCAACACCAGCACCCCGAGCAGCACACCGACCACCGGGGTGACGTAGGTCACCGTAGAGGTGGTCGTCGGCCCCCAGGCCCGCAGGACGTTGATGTGCCAGATGTACGCGAATCCGGTGCCGAGCACCCCGAGGGTGAGCAGGCTGAGCACGATCGGCATGGTCAGGGACACCGGCTGCCAGGCGAGCACGGGCGTGAGCACGAGCATCACGACGCCGGCCAGGCCGATGTTCAGGAAGGCGAAGGTGGTGCCCGCGATGGGCCGGCCGCTGAGGTGCTTGCGGGTGTACCCGAAGGTGAAGCCGTAGCAGAGCGCCGCGCCCAGGCAGGCGAGTTGGCCCCACAGGTCACCGGTCAGCTCCGAATACTGCCATGGCGCGATGATCACGACCACACCCATGATGCCGATCAGCACGCCGATCACCTGGTCGCGGGCGAGCTTCTCCACCCTGAACACGGCGGTGACCATCACCGCGGTCATGATGGGCGTGACGGCGTTGTAGATGCTGGCCAGGCTCGACGACACGTACTGCTCGGCCCAGGCGAACAGCAGGTGCGGCACGACGCATCCTGTGAGCGCGATCACCAGGAAATGCAGCCAGACGACGCCCTCCCGGGGCAGCACCGGACCATTGTTCAGACGCGGGCGGGTGGCCAGCACGATGAGGCCCAGCGTGAGCCCCCCGAAGACCAGGCGTGACCAGGCGACCTGGCCGAAGCTCACGCCGTCGAGTGCCACCTTCATGAACAGGAAGCTGGCGCCCCAGACCACCCCCATCCCGAGGAATTGCAGGGCCACCCTGGGGTTGTTGGGGCTGGAAATATCAGTCACCCGCTGACCCTAGCCCACGGGCGCGGTGCCCGGCGGGCACCGTGACCCGCGCCGACGGTGATGTCCGAAAATCGCGGGCGGATGACCGTAAATCAGCTGGGTGTGACCCGACGGCGGGGTGCCCGCGGGTCGCGGTACTCCACGACTTTGCCGCCGAAAACGTCGAGTCGTTTGTGCAGCCCGGCCTGCACGACAGGCCACTCGTCGGCGAGAACCGAGTACACGGCGGTATCCCGCCAGGACCCGTCCGCCCGGCGCTGCACCCGCCGGTTGATGCCCTCGAACTGGGCGCCGATGCCCAGGATCGCGGCCCGGGAGCGCGAGTTGAGCACGTCGGCCTGGATCTTGACCCGGCCGAAGCCGCTGTCGAAGGCGGCACCGAGCATCAGCAGCTTGGTCTCCGGGTTCACCGCGGTGCCCCAGACCTGCGGGGCGTATGCGGTCCAGCCCAGGTGCAGTGCCTCGTTGGGCAGGTCGATGTCGCCCAGCGTCGAGGTGCCCACCAGGTTGCCGGCGTGTGGGCCGGAGACGACGCGAACGGCGTAGGGGTGGGCATCCCACTGGTAGTAATTGAGGGCGAAGGCCACGAAATCATCGAGGTCGGCGGGTAGGCCGTGCGGACCGCCGCCGTAACCACCGGCGAAGACGGCCGGATGCGCGATGGCGCGATGCAGCTCGGGCAGGTGTGCCCGGCTGAGCGGTTCCAGGCACACGAAGCGCCCCGTCAGCAGCCTAGCCTGGGGTGGAAACGCGGTCACGTGGGTTCTCCCTTCGCCGAACCGTGAGCTGAGCCCCAAAAACTCGGGGTCGGGGCCGTGCTCACGGTTCGCGTGCGGTGCGGGTTAGTCGATGAGGTCGTGACGGGTGAGGATGGCCTCGCGGTCGGGGCCCACGCCGATCGCGGAGATGCGGGCGCCGCTCATTGCTTCGAGGGCGAGCACGTAGTCCTGGGCGTTCTTGGGCAGGTCCTCGAAGTGACGCACCATGGTGATGTCCTCGGTCCAACCGGGGTACTCCTCGTAGACCGGCTTCGCGTGGTGGAAGTCGGACTGCGACACGGGCACCTCGTCGAAGCGCACCCCGTCGACCTCGTAGGCGACGCAGACCGGGATGGTCTCCAGGCCCGTGAGCACGTCGAGCTTGGTGAGAACGAAGTCGGTGACACCGTTGATGCGTGCTGTGTAGCGGGCGATCGGGGCGTCGTACCAGCCGCACCGGCGCGGGCGGCCGGTGGTGGTGCCGAACTCGAAGCCCTTGGCGCGAAGGAACTCGCCGGACTCGTCGAACAGCTCGGTGGGGAAGGGACCGGCGCCGACCCGGGTCGTGTACGCCTTGACGACCGCGATGATGCGGTCGATCCGGTTCGGGCCGATGCCGGAACCGGTCACCGCGCCGCCGGAGGTGGCATTCGACGAGGTGACGAACGGGTAGGTGCCGTGGTCGACATCCAGCATCGTGGCCTGACCGCCCTCGAACAGAACGGTCTTGCCCTCGGTGAGCGCCTGGTGCAGCAGCAGCGCGGTGTCGGCGACCATGGGGCGCAGGCGTTCGGCGTAGCTGAGCAGGTCGTCGACGATCTCGTCGACCGTGATGGCGCGGCGGTTGTAGACCTTGACCAGCATGTGGTTCTTCTGGCCGAGGGCGCCCTCGACCTTCTGGCGCAGGATGTTCTCGTCGAACAGGTCCTGGATGCGGATGCCGACCCGGTTGATCTTGTCGGCGTAGGTCGGGCCGATGCCGCGGCCGGTGGTGCCGATCTGGCGCTTGCCCAGGAACCGCTCGGTGACCTTGTCCATGGTGCGGTGGTACTGCGTGATGACGTGCGCGTTGGCGCTCACGCGCAGCTTCGACACGTCCACGCCGCGGGAGCTGAGCGCGTCGAGTTCCTCGAAGAGAACCTCGATGTCGACGACGACGCCATTGGCGATCACCGGGGTCACGCCGGGGGTGAGGATGCCCGAGGGCAGCAGGTGCAGCGCATACTTCTCGTTACCCACGACCACGGTGTGGCCGGCGTTGTTGCCGCCGTTGAACTTGACGACGTAGTCGACACGGCTGCCGAGGAGGTCGGTGGCCTTACCCTTACCTTCGTCGCCCCACTGGGCGCCGATCAGAACAATTGCTGGCATGGGTTAGTTGTCTCCTCGAATAACAAAGGCGGCGGTCGGCGGGGCCGGGTCGTCGCCGGGCGAAACGGCGGGCTGAATCGCCGGGAACATCTGGGTCTCGGTGTGCTGCGAGCGCAACCGGGTGATGACGGTGGGGTCCGCGCCCGTAAGGAACGCGGTGAGACGCTCGAACTCGTCGGTCTCGCCGATCTCGGCCGCGGCACGGCGGAGGGCGAACAGCGCGCGGAGCACGCCCCGGTTGGGTTCGTGCGCCCACGGGATCGGGCCCTGGCCACGCCAGCCGGCCTTACGGAGGGCGTCGAGGCCCCGGTGGTAGCCCACCCGGGCATAGGCGTAGGCCTCGAGCAGGCGACCCTGGCTGTGCGTGTAGTCGGCAAGCGCCGACCAGGCCAGCGATGACTTCGGATGCGCCGCCACCACGGTCGCAATATCCTGCGTTGCGGTTCGGCTGAGCGCTTCGGTCACCTCCGGTTCCGCGGGTAGGAGGGTCTCGGGCTGGTCGATCAGATTTGCGCCGGTCACACTCGATACTACCGCGACCCGCGATTCAGCCCCGCGAGCTGCGACTTAAGCACCACATTCGCCCGATTCTGGGGCTCAGGTCACAGTTCGCGACAGGGGGCTCAGGCGAGCAGGCCGCCGGAGAGGGACTCGAGGATGGCCGCGGACACCTCGTCGCGGTGCCGGTCGGGCTCGAAAACCAGCCATTCCAGGCCGGCCATGAGCACGGCACCGAACACACTGGACGCCATCAGCCCGCTGGTGCCGGCCGCCGCGGTGGCCGGCTTGGTCTCGGCGATCGCCTCGGCGAAGACCGCGAGGGCGTCGTGCCGCAGGGCGAACAGGGTCTTCTGCCAGGCCCGGTCGGTGCGGAAGATCTCGGCCGCCATCAGCTTGGCCAGGCCCGCGTTGGCCTCGATCCGGTCGAGCAGCACCGTGATCAACGCTTCCAGCGCGGCCCGGCCGTGCAGGCCGGTGCGCGCCTCGCGGAGGGAATCGGCGAGCGCGCCGACCCCCTCCTGCAACAGCGCCTCGAAGAGGTTGTCCTTCGAGCTGAAGTTGTAATACAGGCTGCCCTTGGCCACCCCGGCGCGCTCCGCGACGTCATCCATCGTGGTGCCGGTGATCCCGCGGGTGGCGGCCAGCTCCAGCGCGGCATCCAGGATCGCTCGTTTGGTTCCGATCGCGCGGGGCATGGGCCGGTCCTCTCAGTGCACTCGGTGCGGGCTCAGGGCTAGATGGTCATCTCGGGGTGCAGCCGGGTGATCGTCCACATCCGCTGCCGGGACGCGCTCCAGGCGCTGACGGCGATCGAGCCGACCAGGATGCCCACGAGCACAAGCACGGAGAGCCACAGTCTAGAGTCGATTCCTCCGGTGATGAGCTGCCGGAGCCCGGTGACCACGTACGAGGCGGGCATCCACGGGTGCAGGATCTGGAAGAACTCCGGCGTGGTCTCCACCGGGTAGGTTCCACCCGACGAGCTCAGTTGCAGCATGAGCAGCACCAGGCTGACCACGCGGCCGGCCGCGGTGCCCAACAGGATGATGAACATCTGTTGCAGCGCCAGGAACGCCAGAGTGGTGAGGTAGATGAAGACCGACATGCCCAGCCAGTGCGCCGGGGTGAGCCCGATGCCGTAGACCAGCACCAGGACCATGATCACGACCTGGCTGAGGCCGATCGCCATGGCCGGCAGGAACCCGGTCATCGTGGCGCGCAGCCCGGAGGCGGCGCTGGCCAGCGCCCGGGTGGGCAGCGCCCGCAGGATCAGCCAGGTGATCAGCGCACCGACGAAGGTGGCCAGGGCGAGGAAGAAGGGCGCGAACCCCTCTCCGAAGCTGTCGGAGGCGTTCTCCCAGGTCTGCTTGAGGTCGACCGGGTTCGCGATCACCGAGGCCTTCGTGGCGATCTGCGCGTCACTGTCGTCCGGCGCGGCTGCCGCGCCGGACGCGAGGGCATCGGCGAGGGTGTGGCCGCCATCGGCGAGTTGCACGGTGCCGGACTGCAATTCGGTCCCGCCGTCGACCAGCTTGGTGCTGCCGTCGACGAGGGTGCCGGTTCCGGCGGCCAGGCTGTCAGCGCCGTCGGCGAGGGTCGCCGATCCGGTGGCCGCGGTCGCCGCGCCGGTGGCGAGCTTGCCGGCCCCGGCCGAGAGGGCGCCGGCGCCGGCGGCGACGTCCGAGGCTCCGGATGCAACCTGGGCGGCGCCGGGGGCACCACCGGTGAGGGCGTCGGAGAGCTGGCCGAGACCGGCCGCGAACTGCCCGCTGGAGGTCGCGTAGGCCGAGATCTGGGTCGCGGCACCCTGCGTCTGGGTGTTGAGGGTGTCGGCGCCGCCGGCGAGCTTGGTCACCGAGGGCAGGAAGGCGGAGGCCGGTGTGCCGGCCGGGGCCGCAGCGATGGCCGCCTCGAGATTCTTCAGACCATCGGAGAGCGTGGTCGTCCCGGTGGCGAGCTGCCCGGCACCGGTGGCAATCGAGGTGGCCCCGGCGGCGAGCTGGTCGGAGGAGTCGGAGAGGGTGGCTGCCCCGGTGGCGGCCTTGGCGAAGCCGTCGGACACCTTCTGGGATCCGTCGGCGACCGCGGTGGCACCGTCGGCGAGTTTCACCGAGGAGTCGGACAGGGTCGCCGCTCCGGTGGACAGCGTGCCGAGCCCGGTGGCCAACGTGGAGGAGCCGTCGGCCACCTGCGCGGCGCCGTCGTCGAGCTCCACAGCGCCGGCGGAGAGGTCGCCCAACCCGTCGACGAGGGTGCCGGTGCCGGTTTCGGCCGTCGTGAGGCCGTCGGCGAGGGTGCCGGCGCCGTCTGCCGCGCTGCGGATGCCGTCGCCGGCTTCGTTCACGGCCACGAGCATCGCGCTGACGGTTTGGTCGCCGATGTTCACCGACACGGCGTCGCGCAGCTGCACCATAGCCTGCTTGCCCAGGGTTGAGGCGAGGAAGCTGTTGCTGTCGTTGTAGTCGACCTGCACCTCGGCCGCGGTGGGGGTGTCGGTGCCGGCGGAGATCGCGTCGGTGGAGAAGTCGGCGGGGATGGTGACCGAGAAGTAGTAGTCGCCGTCGATGACGCCGGTGGCGGCATCCGCGGCACTGGTTTCGACCCAGCCCAGGTCGTTGCCGTCGATGAGCTTGTCGACGAGGTCGTCGCCGGCACTGAACTCCTCACCGTCGCGGGTGGCGCCGGTGTCGGTGTTGACCAGGGCGACCGGCAGGTGGCTGAGCTCCTTGTCGGGCGCCCAGAAGGCCCACAGGTACAGGGCGCCATAAATCAGGGGGATGAACATCAGCACGACGAGTGCGATCTTGGGCAGAGTGCCCTTGCCGAAGCGGCGCAGCTCCGTTCCCATAGAGAGGAAGGCGAACATCTAGCGAATCTCCTGGTTCATGTACAGGACGGTCGGGTCGATGCCCAGTTCCGCCCACATTTCAAAGTCCGGTGCGATCGCCGAGGCGATCACGGGGGTGCCGGCCTGCACGATCGCACCGAGCCGGTACCAGAGCTGGCGGCGGGCCTCGGCGGAATGCACCTGCTCGACCTGGTCGAAGAACAGCACGTCGGGGCGGCTCATCATGGCCAGCGACGCGCGCAGCAGCACCATCTCCACCTCGTCGAGGTCCCAGATCATGGTGCTGGCGGCGGGCACGGGGATGTCACCGAAGACGGGACCGCAGACGCGGGCGACCTCGGCATCGTCGACCGCGCGGATGAAGGACCACCACGGGGCGAGCCACGCGTGGCGTTCTCGGATGGCCGCGGCCACGCTGACCGACTCCTCGAGGGTGTCGATGCCGTGGAACCCTGACACGCCCGTGCGGCGCTGGATCCGCCTGGCGTGGCGGGGCAGGTCCTCCCCGAGCACGAACAGGCTGCCGGAGCTGGGCTTCATCCGCCCGGCCAGGGTGAGGAGCAGGCTCGTGCGGCCGCTGCCGGCCGGACCGCAGATCACGGTGAGGCCGTCGTCGGCGCTGAAGCTCAGCGGCCCGAAGACCACGCCCCGCTTGTGACTCACGCTCAGTTCATCCGCTACCAGTGTCGCCTGCACGTCGTTCCTCTCTCGTCGGCATCTTTGTACCGACTAGTCAGTATAGATCCGCTCTTTCGACGGATGCAAGCGCACCCCTGGCTCGGGTGTTCTCTGAGAGCTTTCGAACTGACACTGACTAGTCAGCCTAAGTCGAGGTGGGTGAATTAGAGTGTGACCCTGTCCCAGCGCCGCGATGCCCCTTTTCCCCCAGAATTCGGTCCGGCGTTGGTCGGGCCCCTCTCCCCCTGGAGGCGCTCGCATGCGCGTTAACCTCACTGCCGTCACCAAAGGACCGAAGAACTCGGCCCTTCCGGAAACGACCCTGGAATTCGCCAGCGGCGCCGTCACATTTGCTCGCGCCGAGACCGAACGCCGCCCCACTGTTCTGGGCTTGATCGCTTCGGGGCGGATGCGGCCGGATGCCGGAACCGTCACCCTGGACGGCCACACCGACTATGCGGGACTGCGCCGCCAGATCGCCCTCGTCGACGCCCTCGGGGTCTCGGAGCCGGCCGCGGACCTGAAGGTTGACGAGGTTGTAGCCGAAGAGCTCATGTTCGCCGGCCGACTCGGCCGCCGACGCACGGTCACGCGGGTGCTCACCGAGCTCGACCTCGCCGACCAGGCACGCTCTGACATGGGCGACCTCGCGCCCGACGACCGCATCCGCCTGCTTACCGAGCTGGCGGTGCTTCGCGACGGCGTTCTGGGCCTCGTTCTCACCTCGCCCGACCGCCACGGCGGCGACCCGTTGGGCTGGTGGGACGTCGCGGGCGGCCTGGCCGCGCGGGGGTATGCGGTGCTCGTGATCGCCGGTGACGCCTCCGCGCACGCGATCGCCGACCTGGAACTGACCAACCTCGAGCCGGCCGGGGAACTGCCCGCCGGACTCGTGCGCTCATCCCTCACCCCCGCTGGAGCGGACGAACTGTGAAGATCTTCGCCATGATCCGCGCCGAACTGGCGCGCCTGACCGCCACGACCATGTCCCGCGTGGCACTCGTCGCGCTGATGCTGGTGCCCGTGCTCTACGGCGGCCTCTACCTCTGGGCAAACCAGGACCCGTACGCGGGCCTGGACCGAGTGCCCGTGGCCCTCGTCGTGTCCGACACCGGCTCGGAGCTGGACGGCGCCGCCACCAATTACGGCACCGACGTCGCCGAGCAGCTCATCGAGGACGGCACCTTCGACTGGCACACCGTGACCGCGGCGACCGCGAAGGCCGGTGTGGCCGACGCCACCTACGACTTCAGCGTCACGATTCCCGCCGACTTCTCCAGCTCGATCGCCTCGTCCTCATCCGATACCCCGCACCAGGCCACGATCACCCTCACCACCAACGACACCAACAGCTACCTCGCCTCCACGATCGGCAGCCAGGCCGCCCAGACCATTCGGGATGCCATCGTCGAACGGGTCAACGAGCAGGCCGCCGACACCCTGCTCATCGGCCTGTCCGACATCCGCTCGAGCCTGGTCGACGCCGCCGATGGCGCCACCCAGCTGACGGATGGCGCGTCGACCGCCGTAGACGGCGGCAGCAGCCTCGCCGACGGGGCGGGCCGGCTCGCAGACGGCACCGGCCAGCTGGCCACGGGAGCCGGCACCCTCGCCAACGGCACCGGGCAGCTCGCCGACGGTGCCGCCCAGATCGCCGACGGCACGGGCAAGGTCGCCACCGGGTCCGACAGCCTGGCCGCCGGGGCCGCGCAGCTCAGCACGGGAGCGGGCGGCCTCGCCGCCGGCGCGGGCCAGGTCGCGACCGGAGCCGACGCCCTGGCCACCGGAACCGGGCAGGTCGCCGACGGCACCGCCGCGCTGTCGCAGGGTGCCACCACCCTCGCCGCCGGCACCGGCAAGGTCGCCACCGGTGCCGCCCAGGTCGCCGCCGCTGCCCAACAGGTGGCCGACGGCACGGCGGCGCTGAACACCGCCGCCGGTGCGGCCGGTACCCAATTCGCCGGCGCGGGCGCGACCTACACCGCCGCACGCACGGCCCTGGCCGATCAGCTCACCGCCGCCGGACTCAGCCAGACCGAGGTGGACGCCGCACTGGCCACCCTCGACCCGATCGGCCGCAGCATCACCGACAGCGGCGCCGCCCTGACCGCTGCCGGCACCGCCATCACGACTCTCAGCACCGGTACCAGCCAGCTGGCGACCGGGGCTGCCCAGACCGCCGACGGGGCCAAGCAGAGCGCCGACGGCGCGAGCAGCCTGGCCACCGGTGCCGCGACCGCCGCGGCCGGGGCGCGCACTTCCGCCGACGGCGCGGCCGCCCTCGCCACCGGCGCGCACCAGAGCGCGGACGGCGCCAGCGCCCTCGCCACCGGCGCCGGGCAGACCGCGGCCGGAGCCAGCAGTCTGGCGGCCGGCGCCGGCCAGACCGCCGACGGCGCCGCCACCCTGAGCACCGGCGCGGCCTCCGCCGCCGACGGTGCGGCGAGCCTGAGCACCGGCGCGGAATCCACCAGGGCCGGCGCAGAGACCCTCGCCACCGGCGCCTCGTCCCTCAGCGACGGCCTTGTCGGCCTCAAGGACGGCGCGGGCGAACTGCGCGACGGGCTCACCGACGGTGTCGGCAGCATTCCGGACACCGACGCCCAGACCCGCGACCTGCAGGGCTCGACCATCGCCGACCCGGTGAACCTGCAGAAGGCGGCGGTGACCTCCGCCGGCACCTACGGCGCCGGCCTGGCCCCGTTCTTCGCCAGCCTCGCCGGCTGGATCGGCATCTACGCCCTGTTCCTGATCGTGAAGCCGGTCTCCCGCCGCGCCATCACGGCCCTGCACTCCCCAGTGAAGATCACCCTCGCCGGCTGGCTCACCCCCGGCATCCTGGGCCTGCTGCAGATGGCCGCCCTGTTCGGCATCCTCACCGGCGTGCTGCACTTCGAGGTGCACAACCCGGTGGGCACCTACGGCATGATGGGCCTGGCCGCACTCACCTTCGCCGCGATCATCCTGGCGCTCAACGTGTGGCTGGGCAGCGTGGGCCAGTTCGTGGGCCTGGTGCTCATGGTGCTGCAGCTGGTCACTGCCGGCGGCACCTTCCCCTGGCAGACCCTGCCGGCGCCGCTGGCGTTCCTGCACCATGTGGTGCCGATGAGCTACGCCGTCGACGGCATCCGCCAGCTGATGTACGGCGGCAACCCGGCCACCGCCCTGAACGACGCCGGGGTGCTGCTGCTCTGGCTCACCGGGGCGCTCGTGATCGCCGCGATCGGCGTGGTGCGGATGACGCACTTCCGCACCCTGCGCGACCTCAAGCCCAGCTTGATCGGCTGAACTGCCTGCTTGCCATTCCGGCAAGACAGGTTGCGCGAGTGCTGCCCTATTCGGCATCATCGGGACACTTGACGACCACACCGAAGGGCCGACCCGATGACACACAGCTTTGAGAAGGACTACTGGGAACGGCACTGGGAACAGGCGCACGATCCGGAAGCCGAGGTGTCGGACCAGAGCGGCCCGAACCCGCATCTCGAACGGGAAATCGCCGGCCTCAGGCCCGGAACCGCCCTGGATGCGGGATGCGGCACCGGTGCCGACGCCATCTGGCTGGCCGACCGCGGCTGGCGGGTGACCGCCGCCGACATCTCCGGCACCGCCCTCGAGGCAGCGGCGGAACGGGCTGCCGAAACGTCGGTTGCGGCGAGGGTGACCTGGCTCGAGGCCGACCTCACCACGTGGCTGCCGACAAGCCGGTTCGACCTGGTGGCCACCAGCTATGCGCACCCGGCGATGCCGCAGCTGGCCTTCTACGAGCGCATTGCGGACTGGGTCGCTCCCGGCGGCACCCTGCTGATCGTGGGGCATCTGCACAAGCCGACCTCGGCGGGCCCC
Source organism: Cryobacterium sp. LW097 (assembly GCF_002205495.2). GTDB lineage: Bacteria > Actinomycetota > Actinomycetes > Actinomycetales > Microbacteriaceae > Cryobacterium > Cryobacterium zongtaii. Next base: position 3,360,513 of record NZ_CP021992.1, read on the forward strand.
GATGTCGGTCAGGGGCGCGGTCACGAGCACGGTTACGCGCATGGTGGCGGTCACGGCCACGCCGCGGGCGCGGGCCAGCAGCCACCCGTCGAGGCGACGGCCACCCTGGCGGACATCACCGGTCGTCTCGACCCCGCGATCTGGTGCATCGAGAGCGCCGAGGAGCGCGCCCGCACGGTCACCGGGCCGGAGGGGCGCCCCCTCGCGATGCACGACGCCATCGTGCGGGCCACTCGGCACGCCTGACCGCGGCGGCCGAATCGGCTACAATCGAACACATGTACGATGCAGACGGTGATCGGGGTGGCGCGCATGACGGCACGTCCGGTTCTGCACGCTGACGCCGACGCCTTTTTCGCCTCGGTCGCGTTGCGCTCGAGACCAGAGCTCGCCGCCGTGCCGGTTGCCGTGGTCGCCCATGTCTACATTGCCAGCGCGAACTACCCGGCTCGTGCGCGCGGTGTGCGCTCCGGATCGCTCGCCCAGGACGCGCTGAGGCAGTGTCCTGAGCTGATCCTGATCGACGTGCCACGCGCGGAGGTCGAGGAGGTGGGCGACGCCCTCTTCGACATCTTCCACAACAGCGCCAGGGCAGTGGAACCCGGCTCGATCGAGGAGGCCTTCCTCGACGTCGGCGCGACCGACTGGGCAGGGGCCATCGACGCCGGCCACGCGCTGCGCCGGCGGGTGGCCCGGGAACTCGGCATCCCCATCAGTGTCGGGGTGGGCAGCACCAAGCTGATGGCGAAGCTCGCCTCCCGCAGGGCGAAGCCCGACGGGCTCTCGGTGATTGACGCCGGCGAGGAAGCGCGTCTGCGCACGACCCTGCCGATCACCGACGTCTGGGGAATCGGTGCCACCACACTGCAGCGACTCCATCGCATCGGAGTGCTGAGGCTCGGCGACGTGGACGGCATCCCGCCGAACGAATTGCAGCACGTCTGCGGCACCGCGATGGCGCGGCGACTGTGGCGCATTCGGGACGGCACCGACGACGCCGTGGTGCGCCCGGTCGAACAGCGCTCGTCCCTCACGGCCGAGGGATCCACCGCCGGTTTCGCGCGGCCGGACAAGACGCCCGGCGAGCTGGCCGAGGCGTGTGTCGAGCGACTCTGCAAACGCGCCGAGCGGGCGGGACTCGCGGGCACGGGGATGACTCTCACCCTGCGACCGGAGACCGGCGGAAAGGCGGTTGTGCGGAAGCGCAACCTCGTGGCGGCGACGACCGGGCGGGCGGACTGGCTCGCTGTGGCCGGCGACCTGTTGGCCGGCGAGCCGGTGCCCCGGCTTGCCGGGTTGCGGGTCACCCTGACGGGACTGCTCCCGCTCGACCGGGTGCAGCACACCCTGTTCTGACGCGTTCGCGCGACCGCAGGCCGGGTCACCGGGTCTCGACAAGCTCGACCGACGAGACGGGTGCGACCGACGAGGAAGGTGCGACCGCTAGATGTACTGCCCAGGGACGTTGGTTGATGTGTGACGTCTTGAAATGACGAAGACCTCCGGTGGAGGGTGGAGCTGTCTAGTTCCCCAACCCGTCCGGAGGTCCTCGTGTCTCACGCTAATGCTGCTCTCACCCCGGTTCAACGTCTGCGGATCGGAAGGCTGGTCGTCGATGACGGCTGGCCTGTCGCCCATGCAGCGGTGTTCTTCCACGTGTCATGGCCGACCGCGAAGCGGTGGGCCGACCGGTACGCGGCGATGGGCCGCGACGGCATGCAGGATCGTTCATCGCGCCCGCACCGCAGCCCCACAAAGACTCGCCCGGAGCTGGTGCGGAAGGTCGTGCATCTGCGCTGGAAGAAGCGCCTCGGGCCCGTTGGGATCGGCGCCCGTCTCGAGATGCCGGCCTCGACCGTTCACGCGGTGTTGACCCGCTGCCGCCTCAACAGGCTGCGGCATGTCGACGTCCGTACCGGCGAGCCGGTCCGCCGCTACGAGCACGAGAGACCCGGCGCGATGATCCATGTTGACGTGAAGAAGATCGGCAACATCCCGGACGGCGGCGGCCACCGCTATGTCGGACGGCAACAAGGAGCCAAGAACCGGCAATCGACCCCAGGCACCACCCGGAACAGACATCACCACGAGCTTCTGGGAACAGCGTTCGTCCACACCGTGATCGACGACCACTCCCGGGTCGCTTATGCCGAGATCCACGGCGACGAGAAAGCCGAGACCGCCGTCGGCGTCTTGAAACGAGCCGTGTCCTGGTTCGAAGCGCGCGGTGTCACCGTCGAACGTGTCCTTTCCGACAACGGCTCCGCATACCGATCCCACGCCTGGCGCGACACCTGCGCCGAGCTTGGCATCAAGGTCAAGAAGACCCGCCCCTACCGGCCACAGACCAACGGGAAGATCGAACGCTTCCACCGCACCCTCGCCGACGGCTGGGCGTTCTCCCGCCACTACAACAGCGAATCAGCCCGCCGAGCAGCACTGCCAGCATGGCTCCACGAATACAATCACCACAGGCACCACACCGCCATCGGAGGCAAGCCACCGATCACGCGGTTAACTAACCTGCCTGGGCAGTACAGCTAGACGGCCGCCATCACCGCGGCGGCCACGGCGTCGGCCACGCGCTCGTCGAACGGGCTGGGCACGATGAAGTCGGCGGCGAGGTCGTCACCGACCAGGTCGGCGATGGCCATCGCGGCGGCGATCTTCATGGCGGTGGTGATGCGGCGGGCGCCGGCATCCAGGGCCCCGCGGAAGATGCCGGGGAAGGCGAGCACGTTATTGATCTGGTTGGGGTAGTCGCTGCGTCCGGTGGCCACGATCCTGGCATAACGGCCGGCCACGTCCGGGGCCACCTCGGGGTCGGGGTTGGAGAGCGCGAAGATCATGGCGTCAGCCGACATCGTGGCGAGCAGGGATTCCTCGACGGTGCTTGAGGAGACGCCGACGAAGACATCGGCGCCGGCGAGGGCCTGCGCCGGGCCGCCGTCGATCTGGCGGGGGTTCGACGTCACGGCGAACTCGGCCTTGACGCCGGTCAGGTCGATGCGGTGGCCGCTGAGGATGCCCCGGGAGTCCAGGAGCACGACGTCCTGGATACCGACCTCCAGCAGGATCGCGGCGATCGCGATCCCCGCCGCGCCCGCGCCGGACACGACGACCTTGAGGCCCGCGCGATCCCGGCCGAGCACCTTGGCGCCGTTGGTGATCGCGGCCAGCACCACGACGGCGGTGCCGTGTTGGTCGTCGTGCATGACGGGCATGTCGAGGGCCTCGATGAGCTTGGCCTCGAGCTCGAAACAGCGCGGCGCCGACACATCCTCGAGGTTCACGGCCCCGAAGCTGTGCTGCAGACGCACGAGGGTCTCGACGATCTCATCGACGTCAGTGGTGTCGAGCACCAGCGGGATGGAATTCAGCCCGGCGAAGCGCTGGAAGAGGGCCGACTTGCCCTCCATCACGGGCAGGGCGGCGGCCGGGCCGATGTCGCCGAGCCCCAGCACCGCGGTGCCGTCGCTGACGACGGCCACCAGCCGGCTCGCCCAGGTGTGCGTGGCGGCGACAGCGGCATCGGTGTGGATCGCGCGGCTGACCTCGGCAACGCCAGGGGTGTAGACGACGGCCAGGTCACGCCGGGTGTCGATGGGCCGGGCGAGTTCGATTCGCAGCTTGCCGCCCTCGTGGGCAGCGAAGATCTCGTCGGTGGTGACCAGGGCGGGCTGGACGGGGATGGTGAGTGACATGGAGCGGGCCTTTGCGGTCGAGACACAGAAAAGCCGCACACTTCCTGAAGGATCCAGACCGGCCTGGGATCAGGCTACGGCCATCGCGGCTCGAACGAACGGGACCATAGGCCCAGTCACCCGTCGCCGGGCGCAAACCGGGTCGCCGAGTTGCCGCAAAAGACCCCCTGGCAGGCATCGAAGGGCCACTTTGGCCGCAGTCGCGGAGGGGACCGGCGGCGACTCACGTCAAAATACCCCTTCGGGTGCGGTGAAGGGGCATTCTGAAGCAATTCGGCGAAACTGCCGCTAGCGCGGTTCGGGCGCCTTCAGCTCGGCGTCGGCACGGACTCCGGCATCGGACGGGGCGGTGGCCGGGTGCGTCGGGTGCGTCGGGTGGCCGTGCTGGGCGGCTTCGAGGGCCTCGGCCTCCGCACCGCCGACGGCCTCACCGCGGGCGACCATTCCGGCCACGTCGGAGAGCGTGATCTGCTTGAGCATCAGGGCAAGGAGGAAGGCCAGGCCGATGAAGGGCAGCAGGTACCAGAACACCGGCGCCAGCGCATCCGCATAGGCCGCCACCACCCCGTCACGCACGACATCGGGCAGCGCATTCAGGGTCTGCGGGTCGATCGTGGACGTGGCCGCAGCGGCATCCGTGGCGTTCGCGCCGGCGTTGCTGAACACGCCGGTGAGGTTCTCGGTGAGCCGGTTGGTGAAGATCGTGCCGAACACGGCCACGCCGAGCGCGGCACCGACCTCGCGGAAGTAGTTGTTCGTGCTGGTTGCGGTGCCCACCATCGACGGGTTGACCGAGTTCTGGGCGACCAGGACGACAACTTGCATGATCAGCCCGAGGCCCGCACCGAAGATGAACAGGAACACGCAGATCAACCAGATCGGCGTCTCGGCGGTGAGGCCGGTCATCAGCACCATCGCGAGCGCGGTGAGGATCGTGCCGATGATCGGGAACATCTTGTAACGGCCGGTCTTGGTGATGGCGATACCGGACATGATCGACGTGCCGATCAGGCCGGCCATCATCGGCAGCATCAGCAGGCCGGATGCCGCCGCTGACGTGCCTGAAGACATCTGCAGGAAGGTGGGCACGAACCCGATCGCGGAGAACATGCCGAGCCCCAGGGTGAGGCCGATCAGGGTCGCGTTGACGAAGGTCGGGTTCTTGAACAGCGACAGCGGGATGATCGGGTCTTTCGCCTTCGCCTCAGTGATGACGAACAGGACGGCCGCGAGCAGCATGCCGGCACCGAAGAGCCAGGTCTCAATCGCTTCCCAGCCATGGTCGGCGTTGCCGCCGAAGTCGGTGAAGAAGATCAGGCAGGTCGTGAAGGCCGACAGGAAGATGACGCCGAGGATGTCGATCGGCTGGGTGGCCTTCTTGCTCGGCAGCCGCAGGGCGAACCAGGCGATCGCGAAGGCCGCGATGCCGACGGGGATGTTGATGTAGAACGCCCACTGCCAGGTGAGGTGGTCCACGAAGAAACCGCCCAGGAGCGGACCGCCGACGGCGGAGAGGCCGAAGACGGCGCCGAGCGGGCCGAGGTACTTGCCACGCTCGGATGCGGGCACGATGTCGGCGATGATCGCCTGGGAGAGGATCATCAAGCCGCCACCACCGAGGCCCTGCACGGCACGCCAGACCACCAGCTGGGTGAAGTCGCCGGCGAAGGCACAACCCACCGAGGCGATGGTGAACAGCGCGATCGCGATCAGGAACAGGTTGCGACGGCCGAGCACGTCACCGAACTTGCCGTAGACGGGCATCACGATGGTCGTCGCCAGCAGGTAGGCCGTGGTGAGCCAGACCTGGTGCTCGACGCCGCCGAGCTGGCCGACGATGGTGGGCATCGCGGTGGAGACGATGGTCTGGTCGAGGCTGGACAAGAGCATGCCGGCGATCAGGGCGCCGAAGATGATCCAGATTCGCCGTTGGGTGAGGAGGAGCGGCGCCTCGGAGGTGGTGGTCACGAAATGTTGCCTTTCAGGGAGTGGGTACGGCCAGCACGAGGCGCATGGCGTCGAGCGAAGAAGAGAGGATGACGGCGAAGTCTTGGTCATTCGCCGGATCGACGAAGGTGTCGGCGGTGGATTTCATGAGCGAGCCGACGATGCTCACGATCGCCGCAGCACGCGGATCGTCGCCGTCGACGCCTTGCCTCTCGACGATGAGGCCGCGGAGCTGGCGGTCGCGGTCCCTGGACAGGCCGATGAAACGGGCCAACAAGCGCGGCTCACGTTCCAGGGCCACCATCAGGTCGCTGTGCTCCCGGGGGTCCATCTCATCGGATTCAATGTGCTGGATGGCCAGGTCGATCAGGTCGTTGAGCACCTGCGGCCACTCGCCCGCTCCGCGGGCCAGGAACTTTTCGGCGAAGAGTCGGTACTCGTCGTCGGGATTGACCCCGATGACGGCGTCTTCTTTGCTGGCGAAGTAGTTGAAGAAGGTGCGCCGGGACACGTCGACGGCGGAGCACACCTCCTCGATCGTGAAACCGGCCAGGCCGCGCTCCGCCGTGAGCCGACGCGACACCGCCGTGAGATTGGCGGCGGTCTTACGCATCCGTCGCTCAACACGGGAAGTGATTGCACTTTCTGACATAGAGTGCAGTTTTGCATCATTGGACACACAGTGCAAGTTAAATCCCGACGTTCGGGGTCGGGCTTGGCGATAGGTCACCCGGCGCTGTATGGTCAGTCAATGCTGACCATTGCGAGCCACCTCGACGTCATGAATCGCCTGGGTCGTGCGATGGCCGACCCCACCCGGTCCCGCATCCTGCTGAGCCTGCTCGAGGCGCCCGGCTACCCGGCCCGGATCGCCCGGTCGCTCAACCTCACCCGGTCGAACGTCTCCAACCACCTGAGCTGCCTGCGCGGCTGCGGCATCGTGGCCGCGGTCCCAGAGGGCCGGCAAACCCGGTACGAGATCGCCGACCCGCACCTGACCCGCGCGCTCGCGGCCCTCGTCGAGGTGGTGCTCGCCGTCGACGACGGCGAGCCCTGCACCGAAACCGACTGCGACGTTCCCGGCTGCTGCGATACCCCCGCATGACCGCCACGAACACGGCATCGTCACTCGACCCGATCCGTCGCCGCGTGCTGCAGCGCCGCATCCGACTGGTGGTGGCGATCACCATCAGCTACAACGTGATCGAGGCGGGCATCGCCCTGGCCGCCGGCACCGTCGCCTCCTCCGCCGCACTGGTCGGCTTCGGCCTCGACTCGATCGTCGAGGTGCTCTCGGCGGCGGCGATCGCCTGGCAGTTCGCGGCACCGGACCCGGAGAAGCGCGAGCGGGTGGCCCTTCGGGTGATCGCGGTCTCCTTCTTCGCGCTGGCGGCCTACGTGAGCGTGGATGCCGGCCTCTCGCTCTTCGGGGTGCGCGAGGCCGAGCACAGCCCGGTGGGGATCGCCTTGGCCGCGGTGAGCCTGGCGATCATGCCGGTCTTGAGCTGGTTCGAGCGTCGCACCGGCCGGGAACTCGGCTCGGCATCCGCCGTCGCCGACTCGAAGCAGACCCTGCTCTGCAGCTACCTCTCTGCCGCGCTGCTGGCCGGGTTGCTGCTCAACTCACTGCTCGGCTGGGCCTGGGCGGACTCGGTCGCGGCGCTGGTGATTGCCGGCTTCGCGGCGAAGGAGGGCCTCGAGGCGTGGCGCGGCGACGCCTGCACGGTTCCGGTTTCGGCGCTCACCGGGGAGCGTGCCGCCGAGACCGGCCATTGATCGCCCCTTTCGGCGACGCCGAAGGTCATCGCCGCACCAGCTTTAGCCCATCGCGCCCGCCATAGGGGGCGCGATGGGCCATACGGGGTGCGGCGAAGGGGATGCCTAGACCGGCGACTCCTGGTGCGCCGCGATCGCCCAGCCGCCGTTGTTCTCGTCGAAGAGGTAGGTCGTGGACATCTGCAGCTCGGTCGCGGTGTCACCTCGCCAGGCCGTGGACCTGTAGACCAGCACGCCCGCGTGCTCACCCAACCGAATGACGGCCGGCTCGTGCAGTTCATACCGATCCAGCGGAGCGGCGGCCTTGAACGCGGCGCGCACGTCGTCGCGGCCGAGCACCACCCCCGGCAGAATCAGCAGACCGTCCCCGGTCATGGTGCGCTGGTAGTAGTCACCGCCCTTGCCGGCGAGGATGGCGCGCCAGCCCTCGTGGGCTTCGTGCAGGAGTCTGGCAGGGAGATCGTCGGTGATCGCAGTCATGACTCCACGCTAGCCCTCGGCCGGGCCGGGCGGGTCAGAATTTGTGCTGCAGAATCCAGGCGTGCATGGTGACCGCGGCCGCCGCGGAAGCGTTCATCGAGCGCGTCGAGCCGAACTGGCTGATTTCCACCAGGGCGTCACCGGCAGCCACGGCCTCCGGCGAGAGGCCGGGACCCTCCTGGCCGAACAGGAGCACACAGTGCTCGGGGAAGCTGAAGGTCTCCATGATCACGCTGCCGGGCAGGTTGTCGATGGCGATGATCGGCAGGTTCTCGGTGCGGGCCCACTCGACGAACGCCGCCACATCCGGGTGGTGCAGCACGTGCTGGTAACGGTCGGTCACCATGGCGCCGCGCTTGTTCCAACGCTTGCGGCCGATGATGTGCACGGTATCGGCGCCGAACGCATTGGCGCTGCGAACGATCGAGCCGATGTTCATGTCGTGCTGCCAGTTCTCGATGGCCACGTGGAACGGGTTGCGCTTCTCGTCGAGGTCGGCGACGATCGCCGGCATCGACCAGTACCGGTACCGGTCGATCACGTTGCGGGTGTCGCCGCGTTCGAGCAGCTCTCGGTCGTAGTACGGCTCCTCCGGCCATTCCCCGACCCACGGGCCGACCCCGTTGGTGGACAGCTCTGGCGTGGGGTTCAACGGTTCTGGCACTGCACCACCGTATCCCGCCGGCCGGAGGTCCGGCACCGGTGGCATTCCGCGGTTTTGTACTGCTACATTGATTGTATTGCTACGAAAGGCGGATGCTGACCCTCCGCCCCGGGAGATGGAGGCGCGTATGTCGTACGTGTTCGTGTGTTGTGCCATTGCCATTGCGTGTTCCTTCGCGCCGCTGAGTTCGAGCAAGCCTGCCAACCGGGCGCGCGAGCTGGACAAGTACGCGCGCCGGCTGGGCGTCGCCGTGCCCGTCGCCACCGCCGAGCGCATCACCGGCCAGCTCATCTGCCGAGAGCGCGCACTCCTGACCGGCGGGCTCACCGGCATCGTGCTCGCGGTCATCACCGCCCTGCTCCTCCCCGGCGGCTTCAACGCCGGTTATGTGCCCGTGCTGATCTTCGGCGGCCTGGGCGTCGGCAGCGCCATCGGCGCGGCACTTGCGTCCTCGGCGAGCGCCTTCACTCCGCTCACCGGGCCACGCATTGCCAGGTCATGCACTCCCGGCTATGCCGACTATGTGCCCCCACTGGAGCGCTGGAGCGGACGCCTGCTGCCCGCCCTCGCTCTCCTGGCCGTCCTCGCCGCATGGATCGCCTTCAGTATCGGGGCGCTCGGCGACGCGCGCCTCTCCTCCGCCTACATCTGGGGGTCGGCCGGCGCCTGGCTCGCCTATGCCTCGATCGCCGGGCTGCTGGTGTCGGAGGCGCTGTCCCGCCGCATCCTCGATCGCGGCCAGCCGGCGGCATCCGCCACCGATCTGGCCTGGAACGACGGCCTGCGCTCGCAGGCCCTGCGCGACCTGCACGCCGTGCCCATCACGCTGGGCTTCGTGTCGGTCCTGGGCACCTTCCTCGACATCGGCTCCCTCTCCGACTACCAGGGCGGCGGTGCGACCGCGGCCCTCGTGGGCCTACTTCTTCTGGTCCTACTGAGCAGCGCGGCCCTCGCAGTTCTCCTTCTCGACGTCGCCTCGAAGCCCCAGCAGTACTACTGGCGTCGGCTGTGGGCCGACCGAGCGGCCGGCTCTCCGACATGATGCTCGTCATCGATCCCGACTCGGGCGTCGCCCCATACGAACAGATTCGATCCCAGATCGTCGCGGCCGTGCGTGCCGGCGACCTGAAGCCCGGCGCGCAGCTGCCCACTGTGCGACGTCTGGCCGACGACCTGGGCATCGCGCCCAACACGGTGGCGCGCAGCTACCGCGAGCTCGAACGCCACGGAGTGATCGAAACCCGCGGCCGCAACGGATCCGTGATCGCCGGCGTCACGACGCCGGGCCCGGCAGCGGATGCCGCCCGGGCCTACGCGCGCCGCGCAGCCGAGTTGGGCCTGACCCGCGACGCCGCCCTCGATCTCGTGCGCGCGGCGTTGGACGGTACCGCGGCCGCCTCGACCACCCCCACCGACTGAGGACCGCCGGCCGCAGCACCCAGCTTCCGTTCACCTCGGGTTCGCTACCCTGGGGGTCAGGGTGCGCAACAGTCGGCAGCCGCGGCGGTTCCGACCGCGTCTTCGCGCCGGCGCCATCCGATCGAGACCGCACTCATGACCCCGACCGGAAGGCAGTTCCATGCATCCCACACTCTTCGGCATCGACTTCCTCGACTCCGAGTGGCTGATCGGTTGGTTCGGATCGTTCGTGCTGTTGGGCGTCGCCGCCGTCGTGTTCGTCGAGACCGGCTTCATCGTGCTGTCGTTCCTGCCGGGCGACTCCCTGCTCTTCACGGTGGGGCTGCTCACCGCCACCGGCGACGTGCCGTTCCCCATCTTCGTGACCTGTGCGATCATCTTCGTCGCCGCGTTCGCGGGTGACCAGCTGGCCTACGGCGTGGGGCGCAAGGCCGGACCGGCCGTCTTCGCCCGCGAGCAGAACCGGTTCTTCAACCCGAAGAACGTCGAACGCACCAACGCGTTCTTCGCCAAGCACGGTGGCAAGGCCGTCATCATCGCGCGCTTCCTGCCCGTCTTCCGCGCCTTCGTGCCCCTCGCTGCCGGCGTCGGCAAGATGAGCTACCGCACTTTCGTGACCTTCAACCTGATCGGCGCGTTCGCCTGGGGCGTCGGCCTCACCATGGTGGGCTTCCTGCTCGGGCAGATCCAGTTCGTCGCCGACTACTCCGAGTACTTCATCATCGGCATCGTGCTGCTCTCGGGCATCCCGATCCTCTCCGAGCTGTACAAGGCCGGGCGCGAGGCCCTGCGCACCCGCGGCAAGGCCGCCGTGCCCGCCGTCGAACTGCCCGAGGACGTGCGCGAGTAGCCCACTCCCCGGCTGATGCCCCGGACTGGGGACTGACCGGGCCCGCACGCCTCTCGGTACAGTGAAAATCTGAATCTGGCGGGCGACCGCGCAGCCGGCACCAGCACACGACCCGGGGGGGCGTCGCGATGGACCATGGACCGATCTTGCTCACGCGCCCTGTGGTGCGCCGGCCGCGGGCGAGGACCTGAGCGTGGGGCGGTTCATCTACGACTCCACCCTGACCGTGATCCTGGACGACCTTCTCCTCAGCCACCTCCAGGCGGTGGTGGGCGCCAAGTTCCGTCTCCAGCAGTCCTTCTACTTCAGCTGGGGCTACCCGGGCAAGACCGGGGAGAGTCGCACCACGATCTGGTTGACGCCGGGCATCAGCGTGCAGTTTCACTATCGCACCGCCCGCGCACACGCCCTTGATCGGGACCGGATCAGCACTTTCCTCGCCCAGGCGAACAGCCCCAGCGGTCTCGTCCTCGTCATCGGCGACTGATTCCGTCGGCGGGGCCGCCGGGCACGCGGCATCCGCCCCGAGGGGGTTTCGGCTTACCTAAATACTCACTACGATTTAGGCATGCCTCAATCTGACCCTGCAGCGACCGCGACCGTGGCGGAACGCGCCGCCCCTCCCTCGCTGAACTCGGTGGCCTCCACCCGGCTGCTCTGGCTGCTCGGACCGGCGCTCGTGGCCGGCGTGGCCTATCTGGACCCGGGCAACGTGGCCAGCAATATGACCGCGGGCGCCCGGTACGGGTACCTGTTGGTCTGGGTGGTCGTGGCCGGCAACCTGATGGCGTGGCTGATCCAGTACCTGTCGGCGAAGCTGGGCATCGTCACCGGCACCAGCCTGCCGGAGATCCTCGGGGTGCGCCTGCGGCGGCCAACCGCCCGTCGGCTCTACTGGGTGCAGGCCGAGCTCGTGGCCATGGCCACCGACCTGGCCGAGATCATCGGCGGCGCCGTGGCCCTCAACCTGCTCTTCGGGCTGCCGCTGCTGGCCGGCGGTGTGATCACCGGTGTCATCTCGATGATCGTGCTCACCGTGCAGACACGACGCGGCCCGCGCGTTTTCGAGCGGGTCATCGTGGCCCTGCTTCTGATCATCACGGTGGGCTTCGCCGCCGGGGTCTTCTTCGCGCCGCCGGACGCCGGTTCGGTTCTCGACGGTCTGGTGCCGCGCTTCGAGGGCGCGGACTCGGTGCTGCTGGCGGCGTCGATCCTCGGTGCCACGATCATGCCCCACGCCATCTACGCGCACTCCGCGCTCACCCGCGACAGGTTCCCGATGCAGGAGGGACCGGCCGCCACCCGGCGCCTGCTCTGGGCGACGAAGTGGGATGTCACAATCGCCATGGCCATCGCCGGCACCGTCAACCTCGCCATACTGCTGCTCGCGGCCTCGGCTCTGCAGGGGGTGCCGGGCACCGACTCGCTCGAGGGTGCGTACGCGGCCCTGCAGAGCACGCTCGGCCCGGTGGTCGCGACGGTGTTCGCGATCGGGCTGCTGGCCTCCGGTCTCGCCTCCACCTCGGTGGGCGCCTACGCCGGAGCCGAGATCATGCACGGCCTGCTCAAGCTGCGGGTGCCACTGCTGCTGCGCCGCATCGTCACCCTCATCCCGGCGCTGCTGATCCTCGGCGTGGGATTCGATCCCACTCAGGCGCTGGTGCTGAGCCAGGTGGTGTTGTCGTTCGGCATCCCGTTCGCCCTCATCCCGTTGGTGTGGCTCACGGCGCAGCGCGGCCTGCTCGGCGACTTCGCCAACCGCTGGTTCACCACGGCCGCCGGCGCCGTGGCCGCGGTGCTGCTGGTGTCCCTCAACGCCGTCCTGCTCGTGCTCGTCTTCACCGCCGCATGAACCGGCCAGCTACCCCGAGGTGGTCATGAAACCCACCACACCGGCCGCCGAGGACTACCTCAAGACGATCTACGCGCACACCGAGTGGCAGCCGGCGCCGATCACACCCCGGGTCCTGGCCACCCGGCTGGGCATCGCTCCGTCGTCGGTGACCGAGATGGTGAAGAAGCTCGCTGCCGACGGGTTCATTGCCCACGTGCCGTACGGCCCGCTCACCCTCACCGCAGCCGGGCGGATGCGCGCCACGGCCGTGGTGCGCCGGCACCGGCTGATCGAGACCTGGCTGGTGCGGGAGCTCGGCTACACCTGGGACGAGGTGCACGACGAGGCGGAGGTGCTCGAGCACGCGATCTCCGACCGGCTGCTCGAGGCCATCGACGCCCATCTGGGCCACCCGGCGGCCGACCCGCACGGCGATCCCATCCCCGGCGCCGACGGCTCCAGCGTGCGGGTGCCGGCGGTCCTGCTCGCGGATGCGGCGCCCGGCCACGCCGGAACCGTGCTGAGGGTCAGCGATCGCGATCCGGGCATCCTGCGTGCCCTGGCCGACGCGGGCATCGGCCCCGGCAGTCGACTGGATGTGGTCGACGCGCACAGTGTGCGGCTGCCCGACGGGGAGCTGCACCCGCTCGCCCCGGACGCCGCCGGCGCCATCTGGCTCACGCGCTGACCGGGCGCACCGCGCCGCCAAGGGCGGCGGCGGGGTGCCGCCAGCAAACCTCTCCCCGATAGTCTGGATACGGCAGCCTGTCCCCCTGGTTGCGCCCAGTTCGTCCCACAAGAAGGAGCGAGTCATGAGAACCCGTGACGAGATCGAATGCTGGCTCACCGACATGGACGGCGTCCTGGTGCATGAAAACCAGGCCCTGCCCGGCGCTGCCGAATTGCTGCAGCAGTGGACCGATGCCGGCACACCGTTCCTGGTGCTGACGAACAACTCCATCTTCACGCCGCGCGACCTGTCGGCCCGCCTGCGCTCCTCAGGGCTGAACGTACCTGAGGAACGCATCTGGACCTCCGCGCTGGCCACGGCGGACTTCCTCAAACAGCAGAGCCCCGGCGGCACGGCATTCGTGATCGGCGAGGTCGGGCTCACCACCGCGTTGCACGAGGCCGGCTTCATCATGACCGAGACCAACCCCGACTACGTGGTCGTGGGTGAGACCCGCAACTACTCGTTCGAGGCCATCACCAAAGCCATCCGGCTGCTGCTCAAGGGCGCCCGGTTCATCGTGACCAACCCGGATGCGACCGGCCCCAGCGCCGAGGGACCGATGCCGGCCACCGGCGCGATCGCCGCGCTGATCACCAAGGCCACCGGCATGGAGCCCTACGTCGTGGGCAAGCCCAATCCGATGATGTTCCGCTCGGCGATGAACCGCATCGGCGCGCACTCGGAGAACACCGGCATGATCGGCGACCGGATGGACACCGACATCGTCGCCGGCATCGAGGCCGGTTTGCACACGGTTCTGGTGCTCACCGGCATCAGCGACCCCGCCGAGATCGCTCGGTACCCCTTCCGCCCCGACGAGATCCTCGACGGCGTGCACCAGCTGCTCGCCGCCGGACCTGTCGAATCCGACGAAATCTAGCCGCCCGCGCACCGCGGTGACACGGAAAGCCGGGCCCTCGGGCCCGGCTTTCTGTGTGTGCGGAGTGGCTACGGCGCCGTTAGGCGGCCGGGGCCAGGCTCGCGGTGAGCGGCTCGCCCGAGGACCGGCTCGCGAAGCAGTAGAAGTACCTCTCGCCGGCGTCCCACTGCTCGGCGGTCACCGGGTAACTGCCTTGCAGCTGCACATCGCCGTAGGCGCCGGCGGTTTCGAAGTCGATCACGCCGGGGGCGCTGCAGAGAACGTTGATCTGGTCGGCGAACGCCTGCTCACCGGGGAACGGGGAACCGCTGTCGCCCTCGAGGATGCCGCGGTAGACCAGCTGGCCCATGTGCGGGGTGGCGCAGTCGACGACGGTGAATTCTTCGTCCCAGGGCGACGTGTACGGTTCGAGGCACTCGGTGCCGAACAGGGTGTTCCAGGCGTGCACGCCGGCCGGCTGCGGGCCCGGGGCGGCGGGCTCGGGGGCAGTCGTGGGCTCCGTGGAGGTGCCCGCCTGGGCTGAGGCAGATTCGGTGGGAGCGGCCGCCGGGGTGTCACCCAGGCTCTGGCCCAGGAAGAAGAGACCGATGATCACGAGCACCGCGACCACGGCACCCCCGACCCAAAGCAGGTCTCGCTTCGAGGGGCGGCGCGGCGGCTCGCCGTCGGCCGGACCGCGGCGACGGGGACCGGGTTCGTCGGCGGACGGCGCCGGTGCGGCGTGGGCGTCGTGGCCGGGCGCTGCCGTGGCTGCACCGGTGGCCGCGGCCGCGGTTGCGGCGGACACGGGGAGCGCGGCCGGAGCCGGTTCGGGGAGTGGTACGTGAGCGGCGTGCCGAGAGACCGTGGCGCTGGTGGAGTCGGCGGGGCGCGGTGCGACGCCGGTGTCCAACGGGCTCGGCGGGGTGGCCGGCGTACGACGACCGAGAGCGGCCGTCTCCTCTTCAGCGGTGGGCACCAGCCGGGACTGGGCCGGGGTCGTCCACCAGGGCGCCGCTTCGAGGTCGGCGGGAGTCCGCCGCGGCGGAGCCGGCGTCTTGGTGAGGGGCTGAGTGTGCTCAGGGTCGGCCGCGGGTGCCGGGGCCGCAGGTACCGGGGCAGCAGCAGCGGGCGCCGCCGGCGTAACGGCGGGCGGCGGTGCGGCGGCCCGTGGCGCGGATGCGGGACGAACGGGCGGAGCCGCGGCGGCGGCCGGCGCCGGTGCAACAGGCGGCGCCGCGGCGGGGATGACCGGAGTCGCGGGAGCGGCCTGAGCCGGCGGGGTGCGTCGCGCGGCGTCAACGGCCGGATCGGGCTCGAAGGTCGGGGTGAGGCCCCAGCGGAAACCGCCGGACGGCGCCGGGGTGGTGGCGGCAGGCGCGGTGTCACCGTCGGCCGACGCAGAATCCGGGGATGGAACCTGCGCAGCGGGCCCCGGCGGTGCGGCGGGCGGGTCTGCTGGCGGTGCGGCGGGCGGTGCAACCGGCGGAACGACAACGGGCGTGACGGGGAGGGCGACGGTCGGGGGAGAGTCGGGCCCCGCATCCGCCTTGGTGCCGGCGGCGGCCTCGGAGGAGGGCTCGGCGGCAGCCTCGCTGTCGTCGGCGTTCAGCTGAGCCGCGAGCCAGTCCAGGCCGAGGTCCTTGTCGTCGTTGCCGCCCTGCTGCTCGGGCATCAGCTCAGTCCCAGGTCCTCGAGTCCGATGGCCGCGTAGTACGGGTAGCCGGCCTCTTCGATGATTTCGCGGGCCCCGGTGCTGCGGTCCACGACCACGGCGACGCCGGCGATGATGGCGCCCACCTTGAGCAGCGCCTCGATGGCGGCGAGCGGTGAGCCACCGGTGGTGGAGGTGTCTTCGAGGACGATGACCCGCTTGCCGGCGAGGTCTGGGCCCTCGACCTGGCGGCCACGGCCGTGGTCCTTGGGTTCCTTGCGAACGACGAAGGCGTCGTAGGCCAGCCCGCGGGCGGCACCCTGGTGCAGGATCGCGGTGGCGACGGGGTCGGCGCCCATGGTCATGCCGCCGACGGCCACGACATCCGGAATGTCCTTGATGAGATCGATCATGACCTGGCCGATCAGCGGGGCGACCCTGTGGTCGAGGCTGACCTTGCGGAGATCCACGTAGTACGTGGCCTTCTTGCCACTGGTGAGGGTGAAGTCACCGTGGAAGACGGCGTCGGCCGAGATGTAGTCGATGAGTTTTCTGCGGGTATCCATCACAGGGCTACTTTAGGCCAACACGCGCCCGCGCGCCCGGTGCACGATACGGGCGTGCGCCGGTCGGGGTGATCAGAAGCTGCGAACGAACTTCCGCACGGGAACACGACCGTAGCCATCCTTGTTCACGGCAACGACGGTGCCGACGACGGCGCCTACGGCAACAAGGGAGATGAGGAGCATGAAAACGAACACGGTCGTGCCTTTCGAGGGAAGTGGATGGCCGGGCCACGCGGGCTGCTGCCCGGTAACCGACGTCTTTATCTGACCACCAACAACCATTCAGCACAATCACATTGTTTAGCAAGGACTATGTAGTCTGGCTTCATGGATGTTCAGCGCCTCGAACTGCTCCGCGAGCTGGCCGAACGCGGCAGCGTGACCGCCGTTGCGCGGGCCACCCACCGCACCCCGTCTGCGGTCTCGCAGCAGCTGAAGGTCCTCGAGCGCGAGGCCGGCCTGCCCCTCACCGAACGCAGCGGGCGCGGGCTTGTGCTCACCGACGCCGGCCGCGCGCTGGCCGCGAGCGCGACGGATATCGCGGTGGCGCTGGAGCGCGCCACAGCCGTCTGGGACACCTTCCGCAACCGGGCCACCGGCGACGTGAGCCTGGTCACGTTCCCCACCGCCGGACAGATGCTGCTGCCGGGCGCACTGCAGGACCTGGCCGACCACGACGGCCTGGCGGTGCATTGCACCGACATGGACCCGGAGCTCAGCGACTTTCCCGCGCTCACGAGCGAATACGACATCGTGCTCGCCCACAGCATGCGCGGGCAGCACACCTGGGGCGGGCGCGGCCTCACCTCGGTGCCCCTGATGACCGAACCCCTCGACGTCGGCCTGCCGACCGGACACAGGCTGGCCGGTCGGGTGTCGCTGGGCGCGAGCGACGTGGTCGGTGAGACCTGGATCGGCGTGCCCCTCGGCTACCCGTTCGGACGCATCCTGCACGATATCGAACTGCAGACCGGCAGCCGCGCCCGGGTCACCCAACGGTTCGCGGACATGCGGCTGATCGAATCGTTCATCATGGCCGGGCTCGGCATCGCCCTCGTCCCCCGATACACCTCCAGCGGCGACCAGCCCGGCCGGATGGTGCTCAAGCCACTACGGGGACTCGACGCCGAACGGCAGATCGTGGCGCTGATGCGGCCCGACCGAGCCGAGCGCCTGGCCGTGCGTACCGTCGTCGAGGCGCTGCGCGCCCGGGCGGCGCAGGTGCAGGCCGAGCACGCGGCGGCGGCCGGCTGAGCCGGTACTCCAGCGGCTGGTCGTGCGCCGGCGGTTAGGCTGACCGGATGGCTGACATCGAATGGACCCTGCGCTGGGAGGCCGATCTCTCGGCCGACGACCACACCGCCCTGGCGGCCCTGTTCGCGCGCTACTACCCCGAGGACCACGCCACCTTCACCGGCACCCGCAGCTGGATGGGCGCCCGCCCGGAGGCCCGCGTGATCGGTTACCACGACGGCCGGCCGGTCGCCCACCTCGGCTTCGTGCGGCGGATGCTGCGCCTCGAGTCCGGCGGGTCGCAGCTGGTCGGCGATGTGGGACTGGTCGGCGTCGATCCCGACTACCAAGGCACCGGCCTCGGCCGCCGGCTGCTCGCCGAGGCCGCCACGGCCCTGACCGGCCAGGGGCTGCCGTTCGGCTACCTCACCTGCGCTCCCGAGCTCGTCGCCTACTACGCCGGTGGCGGCTGGCGGCAGTCGCCCGGACAGGTGACCCGCATGATCGACACCCGGATGCGCCCGGTGACCTTCACCGGCCCCGCGATGGTGCTCCCGGTGGCGGCACCGTTCAGCAAATGGCCGACCGGGCAGACGATCATCCGCGACGGCCTCGAGGTTTAAGCCCTCCGGCTGCCGACGCGCCCGGCGTCAGAGCGTGCGCACGCCACTCAGGTACCGGTCCACCACCACGTCGACGAGTGCGGCCGGGGGCTCCTCGCCCTCGACGAGGAGGGTCGCGCTGACCACGTCCGCGCCGGCGTCCTGCGACCACCTGGCGAAGGTGCCCGGTGCCAGCAGATAGCTCGCGACGACCAGGCGGGCATCCGGTGACTCACTGCGCGCGGCGGCCACGGCATCCACCAGACTCGGCGTCGCGGCGGCGATGAAGGCGACGGTGACCGGTCGGCCCAGCAGGGCGGCTAGTTGCTCGCCCGCTGTGCGGCAGTCGGCCACGGCGTCCGCGTCGCTCGATCCCGCGGCGGCGAGGATCACGCGGTCTTCCGCGCGCAGGCCACTCTGGGCCAGCCGGTCGGCGAGGATGCCGGTCAGCCGGCTGTCGGGTCCGAGCGCCGCGGTCACGCCGACCTGACGCGGTTGGGCCTGGGCCACGGCGTTGGCGAGGTCGAACTTCACGTGGTACCCGGCGGACACCAGCAGCGGCACGATGACGGCGGACCGGCCGGGGTCGGCCTCGGCGAGGCACTGCGGCACATCCGGCTGCTGCACATCGATGAAACCGGCCGCAACCGGGGTGGCCGGGCTGATTGTGGTCAGCGCCCGAGTCACCGCGTCGACGAGGGCCAGCACCGCGCGCTGGGCAGCGGGATCCCGGGAGCCGTGCGAGGCGAGGAGCAGGAGCGGCGCTGTGTCGCGCTGGAGTGCGTCGCTCATCACGCCGCGGCGCGGGCCGAGGCGTCCGGGGCCAGCCGCACCTGCACCGAGCCGGATTCGACCCTGGTCTCGAAGGTGGGCAGCGTGAAGTCGGCGGAGGTGAAGCACTCGCCGGTGGCCAGGTCATAGACCTGCTTGTGCAGCGGCGAGGCCAACGTCACCCGGTCCCCGTGCGAGCCGACGATTCCCCGGCACATCACGAACGAGCCGGTCGCGGGGTCCCGGTTCGAGACGGCGTACACGGTTCCGTCGGGCATCCGCACCAACGCGAGCTGCTCGCCGTCGACGATGGCCGCTTCTGCCCACAGGGGTTCGAGCTGGGAGAGTTCGCAGACTGTCGCCCATCCGGTGGTGGCGTCGGCGCTCCGCGGCGCGGTGGTGCTTTCAGTGGTCAGCATGATGTCCTCGATTCCGGCGCCGGGCCAGTGGATGCGTTCGGCACCCCCTCAGATTACCCAAGCCGGGGTCGTGATCTTCGGGACCAAGTACCCTCTTTTAGCGCGCGCGGATGTGACTTACTTAAGGGACGCCATGAGGTCGGCGCGACGGCGGACGACGCCGTCGGGATTATGCGGCCTGATTTACCCGAGAGATGCCGTAATGACACTGAACACTCCCCTGCCGACGACCAGCGAATCGGACGGCGTGCGCCGCGTCATCGTGATCGGAGGCGGCCCCGCCGCGCACCGGTTCACCGAGGCCATGGTCGCCCGCACTGTCGCGGACGGCGATTCCGCCCGGCCCGTCGACATCACCGTCATCGGCGAGGAAATCCACCTGCCCTACGACAGGGTCTCCCTCTCGCACCGCCTGAACGGTCCGGAGGACCTCACCCTGGGCGACCCGGTGTTCTGGCAGTCCGAGACCGTGCGCTACCGCGGCGGCAGCCGCGTCACCGCCGTGGACCCCGCGGCCCGGACCGTCACCCTCGACAACGGTGACGCCCTGGCCTACGACGACCTGGTGTTCGCGACGGGTTCGAGCGCCTTCGTTCCGCCGGTGCCCGGTGGCGACAAGGGTGTCGTGTACCGCACCATCGAAGACGTGGACTTCCTCGTCAGCGAGACCGCACGCCTGAAGGCGAAGTTCGGCCGGCCCGCGAACGTCACCGTCATCGGCGGCGGCCTGCTGGGGCTCGAGGCCGCCGGCGGTGTGCAGCGCCTCGGCGCCAACACCACGATCGTGGATGGCGCCACCTGGCTGATGCCCACCCAGCTCGACCAGGGTGCCGGCATGGCCCTCGGCCGTCTCATCCACGGCCAGGGCATCCACCTCGAACTCGGCCACCGCCCCACCGAGATCCTCGTCGCCGAGACCGGCCAGGTACTCGGGTTGACCCTCGACGACGATCGGCAGATCAACGCTGACCTGATTGTCTGGTCCATCGGCATCCGTGCCCGCGACGAACTCGCCCGCGCGGCGGGCCTGGAGATCGGCCCGCGCGGCGGCATCGTGATCGGCGACGACTGCTCCAGCTCCGTGCCCGGCATCTGGGCCATCGGCGAGATCGCCAGCTACGACGGCCGCTGCATCGGACTCGTCGCTCCCGCGAACGCGATGGCCGAGGTGGTGGCCGACAGGCTCAACGGCGGCCAGGCCCTGTTCCCCGGCATCGACGACGCCACCAAGCTCAAGCTCTCCGGTGTGGAGGTGGCCAGCTTTGGTGACGCCTTCGGCACCGGCGACCGGGCCCTCGAGGTCGTCTACGCCGACCCCGCGCGTGGCCTGTACCAGAAGGTCGTCGTGTCCAGCGACGCCAAGACCCTGCTCGGCGGCATCTTCGTCGGCGACGCCTCCCCGTACCTGTCGCTGCGCCCGCTGCTCGGCCGCGAACTGCCCGCCGAACCCGGCGCGTACCTGTCCGCCTCCGGCGCCGAGCTGCCGTCCAGCTCCGACATGCCCGACGACGCCCAGCTGTGCTCCTGCAACGACGTGTCGTTCGGCACCGTGCGCGCGGCCATCCGTGGCGACCACGGCGACCCCGTCACCGAGCTCGGCGCACTCAAGGCCTGCACCCGGGCCGGCACCCAGTGCGGCTCGTGCGTGCCGCTGCTCAAGAAGGTTCTCGAAACCGAACTGACCGCCGCCGGCCTTGAAATCTCGAAGGCGCTCTGCGAGCACATCTCGATCAGCCGCAGCGAACTGTTCGAGTCGGTGCGGGTACTGCAACTCACCTCGTTCGACCAGATCATGGAACGCTTCGGCACCGGCCTCGGCTGCGATGTCTGCAAGCCCACCATCGCCTCGATCCTGGCCTCGCAGTCCTCCGCCTACATCCTGGATGCCGGCCGTGGCGGCCTGCAGGACACCAACGACCGTGCCCTCGGCAACATGCAGAAGGACGGCAGCTACTCGGTTATCCCCCGCATTCCCGGTGGCGAAATCACCCCGGAGAAGCTCATCGCGATCGGCGAGGTCGCCGCCCAATTCAACCTGTACACCAAGATCACCGGTGGTCAGCGGATCGCCCTGTTCGGCGCCCGGCTCGACCAGCTGCCCGACATCTGGCGCACCCTGGTGGATGCCGGTTTCGAGTCCGGCCAGGCCTACGGCAAGAGCCTGCGCACGGCAAAGTCGTGTGTGGGGTCGGCCTGGTGCCGCTTCGGAGTACAGGATTCCGTGGCGCTGGCGATCACGCTGGAGAACCGCTACCGCGGCCTGCGCTCGCCGCACAAGTTCAAGATCGGTGTCTCCGGCTGCGCCCGCGAGTGCGCCGAGGCCCGCGCCAAGGACATCGGCGTCATCGCGACCGAGCTGGGCTGGAACCTCTACGTCGGTGGTAACGGCGGCTTCCAGCCCGTTCACGCCGTGCTGCTCGCCAAGGACCTCGACGAGGAAACCCTGATCAAGTACATCGACCGCTACCTGATGTACTACATCCGCACCGCCGACCGCGTGCAGCGCACCGCCCGCTGGCAGGAAGACATCGAGGGTGGTTTCGACCACGTCCGCGACGTCGTCTGCAGCGATTCCCTGGGCATCGCCGATGACCTTGAAGCGGCCATGGCCGCCCACATCGACGTGTACGAAGACGAGTGGGCCGCCACGCTGGCCGATCCCGAGCGCCTGCGCCGGTTCCGGCCGTTCGTGAACTCCGACACCCCCGACCCGTCGCTCCTTCAGGTGATCGAACGCGGCCAGCCGCGTCCGGCCCGCCCTGAAGAACGCGACGGCACCAGCGCCGCCGGCCCCGTCCACCTGGCCGGCCTCACCATCCCGGTTCGCCGGGACGACATCGACATCCCGGTTTCCTCGGCGACCGGCGTGGAGTAGCCCGTGTCCGCCGGCCTCGACTTCTCGGGGAAACGGGTCCTCGTCGTCGGCGGGGCCCACGCGGCACGCCGTGTCCTCGCGCGGTACCTGGCCTCGGGCGCGACCGTGTACCACCTGGCCGGACCCGGCCCGCAGTCGCCGGCCGTCCGACCGGCCCCCGGGGTGCACACCCCGGTGTTTCCCCGGTCGGTCGGCGCCTGGAATGCGCTCATCGCCGCCGTCGACCTGGTCGCCGTCGTGGAGACCACTCCGCCCACCGACGCCGTGATCGCTGCGGCGTGCGCGCGGCACCGCACCTGGCTGAGCCGGGAAACCGCGGCGTCGACCGCGCCCATCGGGTCGGTCACGCTCGTCGGCGGCGGCCCCGGCCTGGAAAGCCTGCTCACGGTCGGTGCGCTCGCGGCACTGAACGCGGCCGACATCGTCTACTACGACCGGCTCGGCCCCACCGACAGGCTCGACGTCTGGGCGCCCGGCGCCGAGCAGATCGACGTGGGCAAGGCTCCCGGTCACCACGCGATCCCCCAGCGCGATGCTGAGCGGATGATGGTGGCATCCGCCCTGGCCGGCCTCACCGTGGTGCGCCTGAAAGGCGGCGACCCGTTCGTCTTCGGTCGGGGTGGCGAAGAAGTCATCGCCTGCCGCGCCGCCGGTGTACCGGTGACCGTGATCTCGGGGGTGACCAGCGCCATCGCCGTGCCGGCCGCCGCGGGCATCCCCGTCACCCACCGCGAGATCACCCGGATGTTCACGGTGATCTCCGGGCACGCGCCGATCAACGACACCGAACTGACCCACCTGGTGGGCCTGGGCGGCACCATCGTGGTCCTGATGGGAATCGGCACCCTGCAGCAGCTGGTTGCCGGCCTCACCAGGCTCGGGATGCGCACCGACATGCCCGTGGCGATCGTGGAGCGCGGTTTCGCGCACGACCAGCGCACGACCCTCGGCCGGCTGGACAGCATCGCCGCGCTCGCGGCCCACGCCGGGGTGCGATCCCCCGCCGTCGTGGTGATCGGCGACGTGGTGGCCCTGGCCGCGCACGGCGATGACACTGCCGCCGATCTCCTGCGCGAGGCCGCGACCCTGGCGACCTAGGTTCCCGCCCCGCCGACCCGACTGACCCGCCGAGTTGCTGCAAAACCCCCTGTGCCTGCTCTGAAGGAGGAACTTTGCGGCAAGTCAGCGAAGGGGATCACCGCCACTTGAATGAGGTGCTCCCGGCGATGGTGCCGCATCCCGGCACCGCGAAGGCGGCGATCCTGCCTCGCCGGCTGCGCTGCCGGGGTGGGGCGAGAACCGCCGCCTTCCTCTGCCGCCTCCGCCCGGCCCCGGGCGGGAGGCGGTCAGGCTCTACCGTGCGACGCCCGGGTGCGGCGCGACAGGGAGTCGACGATGACCGCGAGCAGCAGCACCGCGCCGGTGATCATGTACCGGATCGACGAGTCCAGGTTGAGTAGGGTCAGGCCGCTGGAGATCGACTGGATCACCAGGATGCCCAACAGCGCCGAGAACGCGCTGCCGCGGCCGCCGAAGAGGCTGGCGCCGCCGATCACCGCGGCGGCGATGGCGTTGAGGTTGGTGTCGCCGCCGCCCGAACCCTGGTTGGCTGCCGCCAGCCGGCCCGCGGCGAGGATGCCGCCCAGGGCCGCGAAGGTGGAGCACAGCACAAAAACCGTGAGGTAGACCTTGGTGACGTTGATGCCGGACCGCCGGGCAGCCTCCACATTGCCGCCGACCGCGTACACCGACCGGCCCCAGCGGGTGCGGGTGAGGAAGAAGTTCATCACCACGACGAGCACCAGGAACAGCACGAATGTCGCGCCGACACCGCGGGTCTGGTTGAGGTACCAGGTGGGCACGGCGAGCACCAGCAGCAGGAACACGCTGCGCACCACGATCGAGGTGGCCGGCACGGCCGAGAGCCCCGCCGCCGCCCGCCGGTTCGCGGTGACGAACAGTTGCGCCGCATAGGCCAGTGCCGTCAGTATCACCAGCACGTAGGAGAGCCAGTCGGGCAGGAACCACTGCTGGGCGAACTGCACGATCCAGGAATCGAACGGGATGTTGATCGACCCCGTGGAGCCGAGCACCCACAGCTGCAGCCCGAGGAAGCCGAGCAACCCGGCCAGGGTGATCACGAAGCTGGGTACCCCGAACCGGGTATACAGGAACCCGTACAGCAGGCCGATGACCACACCGGACAGCAACGAGGCCAGCAGGGCGACCGGCAGCGGCCAGCCCAGGTTGACAAAACCGACCGCGAGGATGGCCGCGGACAGGCCGCTGACCGACCCGACCGACAGGTCGATCTCGCCCAGCAGCAGCACCAGCACGATGCCGATGGAGATGGTGCCGACGGCCGCGCACTGCAGGGTGAGGTTGACCAGGTTGGTGCTGGAGAGGAAGTTTGGGTTGAGCAGGGAGAACGCCACCCAGATCACGATCAGGCCGATCACAACGGGCAACGAACCGATGTCACCGGAACGTACCCGCCGACCGAAGGCGCGCACCGCACCGCCGATGCCGTGCTGCTGGATGAGGCGCTCGTCCTGCAGGTCGGCGGCCACCGCGGCGAGGCGCACGGTTTCGGTGGGCGGCGCCGCCGGTTCGGGCGGGCTGGACTGTGGGGGCGATGTCGGGGTCGTCATGGCCGGGCCTCCTCTGGGGGTGCAACATCAGGGGGTGCAACGTCAGGGGATGGAACAGCGTCATCCGCGGCCTCCGGAGAGCCGACCCGGGCTTGGGCGCGCCGGGTGACGGCGTTATCGGAGGCGCCGGTGATGGCCGCGATGATGTCTTCGTAGGTGACATCGGCCACCTTGAATTCACCGTTGTTGCGGCCCAGACGCAGCACCACGATGCGGTCGGCGACGGCCTGCACATCCGCCATGTTGTGGCTGATCAGCACCACGGCAAGGCCGCGTTCACGCAGCCGCTCGATGAGGTTGAGCACCTCGGCGGTCTGGGCCACACCCAACGCCGCGGTGGGCTCGTCGAGGATCACGATGCGCGGGTCGCCGATCAGCGAACGGGCGATGGCCACGGTCTGGCGCTGACCGCCAGACAACGACGCCACCGGGATACGCACCGAGGGGATGCGTGCCGACAGTTGCCGCAACAGCTCCCAGGAGCGCTTCTCCATCTCGACCTCGTTGATGGTGCCCCGGCCGAGTTCGTGGCCGAGGAACAGGTTGGCGACCACGTCGAGGTTGTCGCACAGGGCCAGGTCCTGGTAGACGGTGGCGATGCCCAACGCGCCGGATTCAGCCGGGTTGTTGATCGTGACCGATTTGTCTCCGTCGGTGATCGTGCCGCCGTCCTTGGGGTGCACGCCGGCGAGGATCTTGATCAGGGTGGACTTGCCGGCACCGTTGTCGCCGACCAGCGCGACCACCTCACCGGAGTAGATGTCCAGGTCGATGGCGGTGAGGGCTTGCACGGCGCCGAAGTTCTTGTCGATCCCGCGCATGGAGAGCACGAGTTCGCTGGTGGGTGCGCCCTGCACGGGTTCGGGGGAAAGCACGGTCATTGTGATTCCTCTGTTTGCAGCCGCTGGCTGTTGGAGCCGGTGGGCCGACCGGGAGTCGAATCGTGGGTAGGACTCCCGGTCGGCGTCTGGGGCACCGCCTTACTGCAGGCCGGCGGCCGCGCAGGCGTCCGCGTATTCAGCGGTGCAGATCTCGTCGACGGTGTAGAAATCGTCGGCGATCACGGTGTCGGCAATGTTGTCGACGGTGACGACGACCGGGGTGAGCAGGGTCGCGGGGATGCCGTCAATCTCGGTGTCTCCCTCCGGCGTTTCGCCGCGGGCCAGCTGGTCGGCCACCTCGGCAGCCAACTCCGCTTCCAGTTTGATCGCCTTGTAGACCGTCATGAATTGGTCGCCGGCGACGATGCGCTGGATGCCGGTGAGCTCGGCGTCCTGACCGGTGACCGGGGGGATCGGGTCGACTCCGGCGGCCCGCAGTGCCGCGATGGCGCCACCTGCCGTACCGTCGTTGGCCGCGTAGACGCCCGAGATCTGGTCACTGAACTGACCGATCTGGCCGGCCGCGAAGGTCTGAGCCTCCTCGGCACTCCAGTCCGGCGTGTCGAACTCGGCCAGGATCGGGATGCCGCTCGCGTCGATGACCGAGTGGGCGCCTTCCTTGAACAGCGTCGCGTTGCCGTCGGTGGGCGACCCGTTGATCATGATGATGCCGGTGGTCGTACCGTCGGCCTGGAGCCGCTCCACGAGGGCCTCACCCTGGAGAACACCGACCTGTTCGTTGTCGAAGGAGATGTAGTAAGCGATCTGGCCACCCTCGATGAACCTGTCGTAGGCGATCACCGGAACGTCCTGCGCGGCGGCGTTCGCGACGATGCTGGCTGCCGCCGCACCGTCGACGGGGTCGAGAACCATGACCTCGATGCCCTCGGTGAGGGCGGATTCAGCCTGCTGTTGCTGCTTCGAGGCATCCTGGTCGGCGTTGGCATAGACGACTTCGTAGTCGCCCAGGGTCGCCAGGTGTTCTTCGAACAGCGGGCGGTCGAATTTCTCGTACCGGGCCGTCTGGGATTCGGGGAGGAGCAGGCCGATCTTGATGGCGTCGCCGGACCCGCCGCCGCCGTCGTCGCTGCCGCCGTCGTCGCCGGTGGTGCACGCGGTCAGAGCACCCGCGGTAGCGATCAATGCGATCGACAGGAGCGCGAACCTCTTCCTGGGTTTTCTCATGATGTGCCTCCTACTGTGACCACCCTCGTTGGCGGTGTAACGAGCATGGCCCCGGTGCCAAATGCCGTCAAGGCTTGAACTCAAGAGGCCAGACCGCCCCTTTCGGGCGATATTTGCGGGGCCAGACCGGGCAGGATGCCACCGATCCCCGGCAGGATATCGGGGGCCGGGGCGGCCGCCACGGTGCGGATCGGGCCGTCGGTGCGGCCCGCCGTGATCTGGGCGCGATCGATGGCGAAGAGCACCGCGCCGAGCAGCTCGGCCCGCTCCCCCAGCTCGCCCTTGACTACCTCGGGCACCCCGGCTGCAGTGGCCAGGGTGGAGCGTTCCAGAGCGTGCCGCAGTGGGCTGAGCAGCATCTCGCCGGCTTCGGCCAGCTCACCGCCGACCACGATGCGGTGCGGGTCGACGAGGTTGCTCAGACCCGCGAGCGCGATACCCAGGTGCCGGCCGGCATCGGCGATCACCCGGCGCGCCAGGGCCTCGCCCGCCTCGGCGCGCAGCACGACGTCGCGCAGCTTGACCTCGCCGTGGCTGCCGGGGAACTTCGCGGCCAGCGCCGAGGCTCCCACCAGGGTCTCCAGGCAGCCGCGGTTGCCGCATCGGCAGACCAGGCCCTGCTCGTCGAGGGTGACGTGACCGATCTCTCCGGCCTTGCCGCTACCGCCGCGATAGACCCGGCCATCCACGATCAGGCCGGCGCCCACGCCGTGCGACAGGCGCAGATAGGCCGCCTGCCGGACGCCCTGGGCCGCGCCGATGCGGTACTCCGCGAGTGCACCGAGGTTGGCCTCGTTGTCGACGAATACCGGCCGGTGCAGCCGCGACTCGAGTTCTTCGGCGACGGGCACCCCGTCCCAGCCGCGCAGCAAGCCGGCAGTGGCGATGAGGCCGGTACGCGGGTCGACAGGCGCGGCCAGACCCACCCCCACCGCGAGCACCTCGTCGAGGCCGGCGCCCACCGACTCGGCCATGTCCCGGATGAGCAGCATCACCCTGTCGAGTTCGCTGTCGGCGCGGTGGTCGCGGGCCAGCGGCAGCATCCGCTCGGCCAGCACCTGGTGGCCGGCGTCGGCCAGCGCCAGCCGCAGTTGCCGGTTCGCCACGTGCAGGCCCACCACCAGGCCCAGTTCCCTGGCGAGGGTGACTCGCACCGCGCGACGGCCGCTGCGGGACGTGGGCGTGGTCGCCAGCACCCCGGCGGCGGCCTGCTCCTTGACGATGTTGGACACCGTGGCCGGCGACAGCCCGGTGACCGCGGCCAGTTCCACCTGGGTGAGGGCGCCGTGGTGGGTGATCGCGTCGAGGATGCGGGCGCGGTTGGCCTCACGCAGGGACGACTGCGACCCGGGATTGCGGCGGCTGCTCACAGGAGACACGATACTGCCGAGACCACCAGGACGGGCAAGCTTTCGCGCCGGGCGGTATTCCTGGACGTCCGGCGAGTGAAACGGAGACGCAAGCCAAACAGGACGAGTCACCGCCGGCGGCTGTCGACCCGGACGTCGCGGACAAGGTGAAGGTGGCGCCGTGCACGGGCGGACCGGACGATTTCGGGGACGTGGAGGTCAACGAGGAAGACATCAACCTTCCGCCGTTCGGCGAGCACGTTGAGCCGCCGGACTAACCGGCCCACCGCACCGGCGGTGCCCCGCTAGCGCACCGCGTCAGCGAGAGCCCCGCCCAGCCACCGCTCGACCTCACGCTGCGATCGCAGCCTCACGACAACGAGGTGGGGGTGCGCAAGTTCCAGCGCCGGCACCCGCTCGTCGTACTTCCGCCGGGTCGAGATCGCCCACCGCACGATGTGCTCACGGTCACTGAGCAGCGTGCGGATGGGTGGCTCGACATTGCCGTTCCACAACTCCTCGCGGCGAACCCGGCGGCGGATGGTACGGCGGATCACCCGGGGAAGCGTGACGCGCAGAACGGCAGATCGAGCCACACGAGCAGATCGGCACGTTCGGCAAGCACCTCGCGGGCGGCGCTGTACTGCCATTCGGTCGTCCATGACTCCGCGGCGATGAAGCCTCGCACATCATCGGCGAATTCGGGCCGGGGCACCCACTTCGGGCCGTGGAACAGCGCGTCGATCTCCGTGTGTGCGCCCCCGGTGATCACGGCGATCCGCGCGGCGAGGGTGGTTTTGCCCGTGCCGGACACCCCGGCAACCCGCACTCGGCGGGGCCGAAGCTGAAGGGCACCGTCGGCGGAGAGCATGGCCGTCCGACTCATCGCGGGCGCACCGGTCAACGCCTGATGGGTTTCCACTGCGGCGGGTCCTGGACGGTTCGCTGGGGCACGATGCGAGGGGGCACTCGGTGCAGCCGGACCGAGGACCTGAAGTACAGGAAAGCCAGCACCGCATCAGCGATCACACCGAGCCCGCCTGCGAGTGCCACGTCGGTCGCCCCCGTGGCGACCGAGAACATCCAGTTGGCGACGCTCAGGACCAGCAACGATCCGACCACGAAGCCGGCCCGTGGTCGCGAGGTCATCCGCCACCAGGCGCGTGGCGGCTCAACCGGCTCGTCTGCACCACGGAAGGACCGCACACCACCGAAATAGAGGAGCAGGTACAGCAGGATGCCCTCCACCGCAAAAATTGGATTCGTGACGGTGTGCGGAAAGGCCGCGCTGTTGAGTGCCAAGACGGTCAGACCGGCGGCAATGTAGGCGACCTTCCACCGCGTCTTTCGGATGCGAAGCATGGCCAGAGCCTATGCCCAATGCCACAGCTCACTGGGACGATTCAGGCTGCGGCAATTCGTGCAGCCGCATCGCAATTGGGACGTGTGCGGTGGAGCTCGGCTTAGAGGGTGTCGACGGCAGCCCGTTCGACGGCAAGACCCGCGTGGTAGCGGTCCAGGTAGTCGGCGAAGCCGGCGACGTCGACAGGGTCGGGGGCGACGGTCTCGAATTCTTGCCCCACGAACACTCGCTCACGCAGGTACCCGTCCAGGTCGACGTCGACGCCGGATGCTGTGGCCGCCGTGTAGGACGCCAGGACCGCGATGCCCCAGGCGCCGCCCTCCGATGCCGTCTCGGCGACCGAGACCGGGGCATCCAAGGCGCCGGCGAGGAATCGCTGGGCGACACCGGCGGTGCGGAAGAGCCCACCGTGCGCGAACATCGCGTCGAGTTCGACGCCCTCCTCGGCGAGAACGCGCATGCCGAGGCTGAGCGTGCCGAACACTCCGTAGAGCTGCGCGCGCATGAAGTTGGCGAGGGTGAGCCGGCTGTCGGGGGTGCGCACGAAGAGCGGCCGCCCCTCGGTGAGGCCGGCGATGGGCTCGCCGGCCAGGTGGTTGTAGGCCAACAGGCCGCCGGCATCCGCGTCACCGTCGAGCGCCTCACGGAACAGGGCGTCGAATACCGCGTCGCTGGCAACGGGGTTACCGCTGGCCGCGGCGAAGCGGCCGAACATCCCGGCCCACGCGGCGAGCTCGCTTGCCCCGTTGTTGCAGTGCACCATCGCGACGGGATCGCCGGCCGGGGTGGTGACCAGGTCGAGTTCGTGGTGCACCTTTTTGAGGGGGCGCTCGAGCACAACCATCGCGAAGATGCTGGTGCCGGCGCTGACGTTACCGGTGCGCGGGGCGACGGAACAGGTCGCGACCATGCCCGTGCCGGCGTCGCCCTCGGGCGGGCACAGCACGGCGCCTGGACGCAGGGCACCGGTCGGGTCGAGAAGGGCCGCGCCCGCCGCCGTGAGCTCGCCTGCCGGCTGGCCGGCCACCAGCACGGTGGGCAGGAGTGCGGCCAGGTTGAGGTCGGGAGCGGACTCGGCGACCAGGCCGTCGTATCGGGCGAGGAGCTCGGCGTCGTAGTCCGCGGTGGCGGCGTCGATGGGGAACATGCCCGAGGCATCGCCGACGCCCAGGACCTTGCGGCCGGTGAGCTGCCAGTGCACGTAGCCGGCGAGGGTCGTGATGAAGTCGAGCTGCGCCACGTGCGGCTCGTGGTCGACGACCGCCTGGTGCAGGTGCGCGATCGACCAGCGCAGCGGAATGTTCACTCCGAACAGCTCGGTCAGCTCGGTCGCCGCGGGACCTGTGGTGGTGTTGCGCCAGGTGCGGAACGGAACCAGCTGCTCGCCGGCGGCGTCGAACGCTAGATAGCCGTGCATCATCGCCGAAACGCCGACAGCACTGTAGCTTTCCAGGCGAACCCCGTACTGCTTTTCGACATCGGCGACGAGGGCAGCGTGAGCGGCCTGGATGCCCGTCCACACGTCTGCCAACGAGTACGTCCAGACCCGATCGACGAACTGGTTCTCCCACTCGTGGCTGCCGACGGAGAGGACGTCAGCCGGGTCCTCGCCGATCAGGCAGGCCTTGATGCGGGTCGACCCCAGCTCGATCCCTAGGGACGTCCGTCCGCTGAGAATTGCGGTCCGGGCGGCGTCGAGTGCATCGTTGCTAGTCATATCTCGATTATGGCGGATGGCCGGGCACCTTTTGCAACGTTGTGAATCGCCGCCAGGTATTCGGCGTGAAGCTCCGGTTGACGCGGGTGGGGCAGGCGGTCGGGTGTCCGTCAGGCGACGGCCTTCTCCAACAGCTCGACGAGTCGCCTCTGGTCCTCGGCGGTGAGCTTGGTCACCGCGAATGAGGTGGGCCAGAGGTTTCCGTCGTCGAGGTTGGCGTCCGGCTGGAAGCCGATGGTGGCATAGCGCACCTTGAATTTGGCGGCGCTCTGGAAAAAGACCACCACCTTGCCGTCGGAGTCCGTATACGCCGGCATGCCGTACCAGGTCTTGGCACCCAGGTCGGTGTTCTCCTTCACCAATCGGTGCAAAGTCTCGGCCAGTTCCTGGTCGGTGCCGGACATCTCGGCGATCGCCGCCAGGCACGCGGCTTCGAGGTCGGCGCCCAGTTTTGCGGCCTTGGCCTCTGCCGCGGCCGCCCGCATGGCGGCCTTCTCCTCTTTGCTGAAGGTTTCGCTCACGATCTGTTCCTCACGGTCAAGGTTGCGTCTCTGGCACCCACTGTAGAAGCAACCCGGCAGGTGTGCTTCTTCGATCCTGCTCGGCGGGCGCGAATGGGGCACCGGCGCATCCGGTGTGCCTGACTCAGGGACCGCCGAGCCAGCTGTCGATTCGATGGTGGTCCGGGGCGAACCCGTGGCCGACACCCCAGAGCACAGCCTGGGTACGGCTGGCGACCCCGATCTTGCCGTAGACGCTGCGGATATAGGACTTCACGGTGTTGGGACTGAGGTAGGTGAGCGCGGCCACCTCGGCGTTACTCTTGCCCTGGGTGATGAGCGCCAGGATCTCGGATTCACGGTCTGTGATTCCTTCGCGACGCCCGGGCCAGTCCAGTCCGGGAGCGCTGCCCGCTCGCTTCGGCGGATCGCTCACCACGATCTCACCGGCGTGCACCGACTCCAGGGCCGCGACCAGGTCGCGGGCGGGCAGCGTCTTCGACAGGTAACCGCTGACGCCCCGCTCCAACGCATCATCGATGAGCGAGGGCTGGAAATTCCAGGTGTACACGACGACGCGACGGGCTCGCGGGTTTCGCACGAGGGCCGTGAGCTCGGACAGATCGGACTCGGGCTGGGCGAAGGAGTCGTACAGCACGATGTCGGTTGTGTCGGAGAGAGCCGCATTCGCATCGATCTCCGCAACAAGCACACGATCCCGATAGTGATCGAACATGTGCGCCAGGCCCTTCAGCACGATGTCGTAGTCATCGACCAGGGCGACAGTCACGGGCTGGGTCGAAGACATAGTAGGACGCTACAGCTTCTGCCGGCCCGGCAGTTACACCCCTAGGGGTGTGCCGCCGCCTCCTTCTGGGTGATTTGCTGTTTATCGCCCAGCAACCGCTGGTCACATCGAAGGCTCAGCCCCATCAAACAGGAAGGAGACCACAATGCTTGGTCTCATCATCAGCCTCATCGTCGTCGGCATCATCGCCGGCGCCGTCGCCCGCCTCGTCGTGCCCGGTCGGCAGAACATTAGCATCCCGATGACCATCGTGCTGGGCATCATCGGTTCCTTCGTCGGCGGGTTCCTCGGCTTCCTGATCTTCCAGCACGACCCCATGGACGGCTTCTTCCAGCCGGCCGGCATCATCGGATCCATCATCGGCGCGATCATCGTGCTCCTGGTTTACATCCGCGTCAGCAATCGGCGCAGCGTTCAGCACTAGCCGGTCTCCCGGTGGCCGCCACCTGGCAGGTCACCGGGGCCGCATGCAGGGAGCGCAACCCTGACAGGCCCGGCGGAGGATGATGGCATCAACGCTTGGCGAGCCGGGTCGCCAAGCCCGGGTAACCGACCACAATGCCGTCGGAGTCGACGGTCAACTCGACCTGATCGTCACCACCGGCGCCGCGGTACCGGACCCGGCCGGGCGTCGACGAGGCATACACCTGGTCGCTCCGAATCACCCGCAGGGACGGTATCTCGATCCAGGCCATCACCAGCGCGGTCTCCGGCACGTTCCCATTCAGCAGCCGCAGGCGCCGGATCGGCATGGTGTTCGTCACAGGGCACAGGCCGATGTCGCAGTCGAGCGCACCGTCGATGCTGCCTGGTTCCGCAAGGCCGGCGGGCGGAAGACCGGCATCGCCCTGCACCTGGGTCACGGCTGCCCAGTGGTTGTTCTGATCCCGGGTCAGCGCGAGTGAACGCATCCAACCGGCGCCGTGCGCACTGATGTCGACCGTCAAGGTGCACCAGGCATCGGTGGCGTCCAACGACCAGGCGGTGGCATAGCCGACCGTGACCGAGGTTCCCTCGGCCTTCAGGCCGCTCTCCCCGATCTCGATCAACGCCCGATCGATGCGGTCAGGGTCGTCCTGCCCTCGCCAGGCCACATCCGATTGCTTCATGCGCCCATGTTGCCTGGGTGACGCCGGCACGTAAAGGCGGACTTCTTCACCAATCGCCGTTCCAGGTGTACCCAAAACGCAGCGTGTCGGGAAGAAGTCCGCCTTCACGTACTGGGCTAGGTGTTCTGCGGGAAGCCCAGGTTGATGCCGCCGTGGCTCGGGTCCAGCCACCGGGCGGTGACGGCCTTCTCCCGAGTGTAGAAAGTTATGCCGGCGGGGCCGTACGCCTTGGCGTCACCGAACAGGGAGTCCTTCCAGCCGCCGAACGAGTGATACGCCACCGGTACCGGGATCGGCACGTTGATGCCGACCATGCCCACCTGCACCTCGTGCTGGAAGCGCCTGGCCGCCCCACCGTCGTTGGTGAAGATGGCGGTGCCGTTGCCGTACCGGCTGGCGTTGATGACGGCCACGCCGTCGGTGTAACTGGCCACCCGCAGCACGCTCAGCACCGGACCGAAGATCTCGTCCTTGTATACGGCGGAGTCCAGGCTGACCTTGTCGAACAGGGTCGGGCCGAGCCAGAAGCCGGATGCCTCACCGTCGACCTCGATGCCGCGACCGTCGATCACGACCTCCGCGCCATCGGCCAGGGCGATGTCGATGTAACCGGCGACCTTATCGCGGTGCGCCTCGGTGATCAGCGGGCCCATGTCGCAGCCGCGCATGCCGTCGCCCACTTTCAGTCCCTTGACGCGGTCGGCGATCTTGGAGATCAGCTCATCGGCGACGGGTTCGACGGCCACGATCACGCTGATGGCCATGCAGCGCTCCCCCGCCGAGCCGAAGCCGGCGTTGACGGCGGCATCCGCGGCGAGGTCGAGGTCGGCATCCGGCAGCACCAGCATGTGGTTCTTGGCGCCGCCGAGGGCCTGCACCCGCTTACCGTGGTGAGCGGCGGTCTCGTAGATGTACTTGGCGATGGGGGTGGAACCGACGAAGGAGATGGCCTGCACGTCGGGGTTGACCAGGAGCGCGTCGACGGCCTCCTTGTCGCCGTGCACGACATTGAAGACACCGTCAGGCAGGCCGGCCTCGGTAAGCAGCGCGGCGAGCCAGTTGGCGGCGGACGGGTCCTTCTCGCTGGGCTTGAGCACAACGGTGTTGCCCGCGGCAATGGCGATCGGGAAGAACCAGAGCGGCACCATGGCCGGGAAGTTGAACGGGCTGATGATGCCGACCACGCCGAGCGGCTGGCGCAAGGTGTACACGTCGACGCCGGTGGAGACGTTCTCGGAGAACTCGCCCTTGGACAGGTGCGGCAGGCCGAGCGCGAACTCGACGACCTCGAGGCCGCGGGCGATCTCGCCGAGGGCGTCGGAGGTGACCTTGCCGTGCTCATTGGTGAGGATGTCGGCCAGCTCGCCCTTGCGCGCATTGAGGAGCTCGCGGAAGGCGAACATGACGCCCTGGCGCTTGGCAATGGAGGCGTCCCGCCAGGCGGGGTACGCGGCCTGGGCCGACGCGACAACGGTGTCCACATCGGCGGCGGAGGCCAGGGAGACCAGGCGCTGCACTGCGCCGGTGGCGGGGTTGTAGACGGGGGCGGTACGCGTGGAGCTTCCGGCGCCTGGGGCGCCGTCGATCCAGTGGGTGAGGACGGGAAGGTCGTTCATGTCAGTCGATTCTGTTGGGGTGTTGTCCGTTGATCGAGCTTGTCGAGATCCGGTGACCGTGTCTACGTTGTGAGATTTGGTCGCGGGTCTCGACAAGCTCGACCAGCAATGGGCTGTTAGAGAAGGTCCAGGGAGAGGACCTCGTCGTAGATGGCCAGGGCCTCGGCCACCTCGGAGTCGGTCACGACGCAGGGCGGCACCACGTGGATACGGTTGTCCATGATGAAGGGCAGCAGGTTGCGGGCCAGTAGCTCGGTCTTGATGCGGGCCATCACCGCCGGCGGCACGGGCGCCCTGCTCTCCGGGTCGGCCACGAGCTCGATCGCCCAGAAGACGCCCTCGCCACGCACCTCCCCGATGATCGGGTGCTTGGCCTTGAGCGCCGCCAGCCCCGGGCCGATGGCCTCGGCGCCGATCCGGGCGGCGTTGGCCACGATGCCCTCCTCCGCCATGGCGTCCAGCGCGGCGACGATCGAGGCCATCGCCAGCGGATGTCCGCTGTAGGTGAGCCCGCCGGGGAACACCGTGTCGTCGAAGTCCGCGGCGATGGCGTCCGAGATGATCACCCCGCCGACGGGCACGTAACCGGAGTTGACGCCCTTGGCGAAGGTGATCAGGTCGGGCACCACGCCGGTGCCGTCGAACGCGAACCAGCGTCCGGTGCGGCCGAAGCCCACCATCACCTCGTCGAGGATCAGCATGATGCCGTACCGGTCGCAGAGTGCGCGCACCCCGGCGAGGTAGCCCGGCGGCGGCATCAACACCCCGGCGGTGCCGGGGATGGACTCGAGCAGCACGGCCGCGATGGAGGTGGCACCCTCGCTCTGGATGACCCGCTCCAGGTGGTGCAGGGCCCTCTCGCATTCCTGCTCGGGCGTCGTCGCCCAGAACTCGCTGCGGTAGAGGTACGGGCCGAAGAAGTGCACGTGTCCGCGGGCGAACTCGTTGGGGATGCGGCGCCAGTCGCCGGTGGCGACGATGGCAGCGCCGGTGTTGCCGTGGTACGAGCGGTAGGTGGAGAGCACGGTGTCGCGGCCGGTGTGCAGCCGGGCCATCCTGATGGCGTTCTCGTTGGCATCCGCACCGCCGTTGGTGAAGAAGACCTTGTTGAAGCCGTCGGGTGCCCGGTCGACGATGCGTTTGGCGGCCTCGCCGCGGGCCAGGTTGGCGGTGGACGGCGCGATGGTGGTGAGCAGCTGCGCCTGCTCGATGATGCCCTTGATCACGGCCGGATGCTGGTGGCCGATGTTGACGTTGACCAGCTGACTGGAGAAGTCGAGGTAGCTGCGCCCGTCGTGGTCCCAGACCCGGCAGCCGAGGCCGCCGGCGATGACGAGGGGCTTCAGTGCCCCCTGGGCGGACCAGGAGTGGAAGACGTGGGCGCGGTCGAGTTCGGTGGTGCGCTCGTTCAGCCCGGGCTTCGTGTCGGTGGTTGTGCCGGTGTCGATGTCGGTCACGATGTTGTTCCTTCTGCTCTGTGCCCCGCGGGTACCGGAGCGGTGGTGCACCGGGCGGCTGCGCTCGGCAGCCGCCCGGTGCGGAGGTTGTTTTACTCGCCGCCCTCCTTGAGGGTGACGTCGATCGGAGCCCAGTCGGCGCCCATGACGTCGACTCCCTCCTCGGTCAGCTCATCCAGGGCCTGTTGCACGTACTCGTTGGAGTACGCGGTTTCGGGCGGGTCTGTGGTGATGATGGTGCCACCGGTTTCGTTCTTGGTGTTCATGGCGATGTCGACGGTGTTGGCCCAGGCGGCCTCGTCGATCAGGCCGACGCCGTTCGTGGACGGGAAGATCAGCTTGCTGACCTCGTTGGTCATCCACAGCTGGTGCCCGGCGGGCAGGGCCGAGCCGGCATCGGCCACGATGGTCGCGGCGTCTTCGGGGTTCTCGGCGGCGTAGATCCAGCCCTTGATGGAGGCCTTGATGAACTTCACGGTCTGGTCGGCGTAGGCCTCGTCGTCGGCGAGCTTGTCGGTGTTGGCCCAGATGGCGTCCTGGAGCATCGCGGTGCCCTCCTCGTTCCAGTCGATGACGTTGAGGTCCTCTGGCTGGTAGAGCTCGCCGGTGTCGGGGTTGATGGTTTCCAGCACCTGGGCGTATTCGTTGTAGGTCATCGCCTGGGCCGCGTCGATGTCACCGGCGAGGAAGGCGTTCATGTCGAAGGCCTGCTGCACGAGGCTGATGTCGCCGACCTCGACGCCGGCCTGCTGCATGCCGGCGAAGAGTTCCCACTCGTTGCCGTAGCCCCAGCTGCCCACGTTCTTGCCGGCCAGGTCGGCCGGGCTGGTGATGTTCTTGTCCGTGAATGAGATCTGGGTGGTGGCGCTGCGCTCGAAGATCTGGGCGACGTCGGTGATGTTGGCACCCTGCTCGATGGAGCCGAGCACCTTGGGCACCCAGGAGATGGCGTAGTCCACGTCGCCGGACGCGAGCACGTCCTGCGGAACGATGTCGGCGCCGCCCTCCTCGATGGTCACGTCGAGGCCTTC
Source organism: Cryobacterium sp. LW097 (assembly GCF_002205495.2). Classification (GTDB taxonomy): domain Bacteria; phylum Actinomycetota; class Actinomycetes; order Actinomycetales; family Microbacteriaceae; genus Cryobacterium; species Cryobacterium zongtaii. Next base: position 3,398,566 of record NZ_CP021992.1, read on the forward strand.
CTCCTCGTAGTAGCCCTGGTCGACGGCCGCGTAGTAGCCGGCGAACTGGGCCTGGGCCACCCACTGCAACTGCAGGGTGACCGGGGTGAGGTCGCCGCCGGCGGAGTCCTCGGTCGGTGCGGTATCGCCGGAGGCGGTGCATCCGGTGAGAACGAGGGCGCTGGCCGCCGCGACGGCGCCGGCCGTTGTGAGCCATCGAGTGCTGTGTTTCATGGGTTCCTCCTGAGGTACTGCTGCGGGGGTGCTGTGTCGGGATGCTGCGGTGCGGGATGGTCAAGCGGTGGGGGCGCGGCGGCTGACCAGTTTTTCCAGGCCGAGAGCCGCGCAATAGAAGAGGAGTCCGAGGATGATGGAGCCGAGCACGTAGGCCCAGGCCAGCCCGTAGTTACTGCTGGACGCGGCCGAGGTGATCGACTTGCCCAGGCCCCCGACCGGGCCGCCGAAGTACTCGGCGATGAGGGCGGAGATCACGGCGAGCGAGGACGCAATGCGCAGGCCCGTGAACACGAACGGCACCGCGGTGGGCAGGGTGACGGTCTTGGTGGCCTGCCAGCTCGAGGCGGCGTAGGAGCGCATCAGGTCGCGGTGCACCGGGCGCACCATCCGCAGCCCTTTGAGGGTGTTGAAGTAGACCGGCACGAAGACCGCCAGCGCGGCCACGAGCTGCCGGGCGGTCTCGGCGTTGGCGCCGAACATCGTGTAGAGCACGGGCGCCAGCGCGACGATCGGCACCACGGCGACGGCGGCGACGATGGGGGCGGCCATCTCGTCGAAGATCCCCACCAGGGCCGAGAGGATGGCCAGCAGCACACCCACGATCGCGCCGAGCACCAGCCCGATCAGGGCGTTGCGCCCGGTGACGACCGAGCCCCCGACGACGTTCTGCAGGTTGGTGATGAACTGCTCACCGATCGCGAAGGGCCCGGGGAGGATGAACGGCTTGATCGCCAGCACGGTGACGACGCCCTGCCAGAGCAGGATCGCGGCCACGCCGAGCAGCACCGGTGGCAGCACGGTGCGGGCCAGGCCGGAGCCCGATGCGCCCGGCCGGCCCGGCCCGGCCTGCGCAGCCACGCGCGTGCTCGCGCCGGCGCTCATCGCGTCTCGACCCCGCGCGGCCCGGTGGGGGCGCTGCCGTGCAGCAGCTCGCGCACCTGGCTGACCGAGTGGAAGAAGTCCGCGTCTTCGCGCAGATTCTCGCCGCGGTCGCTCATGCGGCCGAGGTTCACGCCGAGCACGTCGCGGATGCGGCCGGGCCGCGGCGACATCACCACCACCCGGTTGGAGAGGAACACCGCCTCGGGGATGGAGTGGGTGACGAAGACGACGGCGGCGCTGGTCTCGGCGCAGATGCGCACGAGCTCGTTCTGCATGCGCTCCCGGGTCATCTCGTCGAGCGCGCCGAACGGTTCGTCCATCAACAGCAGGCTCGGGCTTTCGGCCAGCGAGCGAGCGATGGCCACCCGCTGCTGCATGCCGCCGGAGAGCTGGTCGGGGTAGTGCCCGGCGAAGTCGCTCAGGCCGACAAGTTCGATCAGCTCCGCGGCGCGCTCGCGGCGGGCGGCCTTGCCGGCGCCGTGCAGCTCCAGCGGCAGTTCGATGTTGCCGGTCACCGTGCGCCAGGGCAGCAGGCCGGCCTGTTGGAAGGCGATGCCGTAGTCCTGATCGATGCGCGCCTGACTGGCGGTCTTGCCGAACACCTTGATCGACCCGCTGGTGGGGGTGTCGAGGTCGGCGATCAGCCGGAGCAGGGTGCTCTTGCCGCAGCCGCTGGGCCCGATCAGCGAAACGAATTCGCCGGGGGCGACGGTGAGGCTCACCGCATCCAGGGCCGTGACGGATGCGCCCTTGCGGCCGGCGAAGACCCGGCTGACGTCGGTCACCTCCACGGCGTGCTGTACCGGTGCTGCTGCCGTGGTCATGCGGCCACCTCTCCCCTGCGGAATCGACGTAGGAACAGTGAGATCAGGCCGACAAAACCGGCGGCGACGAGGCCGACCAGGATCGACCCGAAGATGGGGGCCCAGGGCTTGCCAGGGTCGCTGCCGGCGGCGCCGGCGTATTCGACGATGAGCCGGCCGATGCCGCCGCGCAGACCGATCGACACCTCGGCGACGACGCTGCCGATCACGGCGCTGGCCGCCGCGAGGCGGAGGGCAGGCAGCAGGTAGCCCACGCTGGCCGGCAACCGCAGCCGCCAGAGCGTCTTCCACCAGCCCACCGCGTAGCAGTGCATCAGGTCAACGTGGTTGGTGTCCGGGGAGCCGAGGCCCTTGAGCGCGCCGATCGAGACCGGGAAGAAGGCGAGGTAGGACGCGATCAGCGCCACCGACATCCAGTTCTCCCAGGTGAAGGCGCCGAACTCAAGCTGCGCGCCCCACCGCCGCACCAGCGGGGCCAGCGCGATCAGCGGCACGGTCTGGCTGAGGATGACCCAGGGCAGGATGGCCGATTCGGCGAGCGCGAAGCGCTGCATCAGCAGTGCCAGGGCCAGGCCCACCGAGACGCCGACGACCCAGCCGACGGCCGAGATGCCCAGGGTGAACAGGGACGCTTCGAAAACGGCCTGCCACATCGGCACCGCGCTGGCGCTGCCGGTGACGGGCTCCAGGATGCGCTCGAGAATCACCCACAGGTGCGGCATCGCCATCTCGCTGGCCCGCGGCAGCACGGTGAGACCGCCGATGACCACGCCGTCTTCGGGGCCGAAGAAGATGTAGAGCTCCCAGAGCACGGCGAGCACAAGCAGGCCGAGGGCGCCCACCAGGATGCGCCGCGGCATCCCCTGCCCCAGCCAGGCCCGGCCCCGCGCCGCCGCGCTGGACCTTGCGGGTCCGGTGCGCACGGAGCCGGCCGGGGTCATGCCTTGGCCGTGATGTGGTTGGCGAGGGCGGGGATCACGGTTTCGCCGTAGACCCGCAACGTCTCTTCTTTATTGTCGTGCTGCAGGTAGCCGGCGAACTGGTCGACGCCGAGTTCCTTGAGCGCCTTCAACTTCTCGATGTGAGCCTCGGCGGGCCCGAGCAGGCAGAACCTGTCGACGATCTCGTCGGGCACGAAGTCGGCGTGGGTGTTGCCGGCGCGACCGTGCTCGTTGTAGTCGTAGCCCTCGCGGCCCTTGATGTAGTCGGTCAGGGCCTGCGGCACCGCCCCGGACTGGCCGTACTTCTCCACGATGTCGGCCACGTGGTTGCCGACCATGCCGCCGAACCAGCGGTTCTGGTCGCGCATGTGCTGGATGTCGTCACCGATGTACATCGGCGCGGCCACGCAGAACTTGATGGCGTCAGGGTCGCGACCCACGTTCTCGGCGGCGGTGCGCACGGTCTTGATCATCCATTCGGCCACGTCGAGGTCGGCCATCTGCAGGATGAACCCGTCGCCGACCTCGCCGGTGAGCTTGAGCGCCAGCGGGCCGTAGGCGGCCACCCACACGTCGAGGGTGGAGCCCCTGCTCCAGGGGAACTGCAGGGTGGCACCGTTGTACTCGACCGCCCGGGAGTTGGCGAGTTCACGGATGACGTGAATCGATTCGCGCAGCGTCTTCAGGGTGCTGGGCCGGCCGTTGGTGACCCGCACCGCGGAGTCGCCACGCCCGATACCGCAGATGGTGCGGTTGCCGTACATCTCGTTGAGGGTGGCGTAGGTGGACGCCGTGACGGTCCAGTCCCTGGTGGCCGGGTTGGTGACCATCGGGCCCACGATCACCTTGCGGGTCTCGCTCAAGATCTTGCTGTAGATCACATAGGGTTCCTGCCAGAGCAGGTGCGAGTCGAAGGTCCACACGTGGCTGAAGCCGTGGTTCTCGGCCAACTGGGCCAGCTGCACGGTGCGCGCCGAGGGCGGGTTGGTCTGGAGTACTGCGCCGAAGTCCATGGGGTTCCCGCCTAGATCAGGTACTGGCTGAGGCCGCGTTTGATGTACTTGCCATCGCCCTTGGCGCCGAGGTACGCGTTGTCGTCGATGACGACCTTGCCGCGGGAGAGCACGGTGTCGACGTGGCCGTCGATCTCGAAGCCCTCGTAGGCGGAGAAGTCCATGTTCATGTGGTGGGTCTTGTCCAGGCCGGCTTCGGGCATCCCGATGGAAGTGTGGCCCTTCGGGTCGTAGACCACCACGTCGCCGTCGGCACCGGGCTGGATGACACCCTTGGTGCCGTACATACCGAACATCCGCGCCGGGGTGGTGGAGGTGACCTCCACCCAGCGTTCGAGGGAGATCTGCTTGTCGACGACGCCCTGGTAGAGCAGGTCCATCCGGTGTTCGACCGACCCGATGCCGTTGGGGATCTTGGAGAAGTCGGTGAGCCCCATGTCTTTCTGTCCCTTCATGCAGAACGGGCAGTGATCGGTGGAGACCATCTGGATGTCGTTGGTGCGCAGGCTCTGCCACATGTGGTGCTGGTGGCCCTCTGCCTTGGAGCGAAGCGGTGTCGAACAGACCCATTTGGCGCCCTCGAAGTCGCCCCACTCCTCGCTGTGGGCACCGAGCTGGTCCTCGAGTGAGAGATAGAGGTACTGCGGGCAGGTCTCGCCGAACACGTTCTGGCCGCGGTCCCGGGCGACGGCGATCTGCTCCACGGCCTGCTTGGCGCTCACGTGCACCACGTAGAGCGGCGCCCCGGTGAGGTTGGCGAGCATGATCGCCCGGTGGGTGGCCTCCTCCTCGGCCTGCCAGGGCCGGGTGAGGCCGTGATAGTAGGGCGTGGTGTTGCCGGCGGCGACGGCCTGCTGCACGAGCAGGTCGATGACGCTGCCGTTCTCGGCGTGCATCATGATCATGCTGCCGTTGCTCGCTGCCTTCTGCATGGCCTTGACGATCTGGCCGTCGTCGGAGAGGAACACTCCCTTGTAGGCCATGAACAGCTTGAAGCTGGAGACGCCCTCGTTGACGAGTTCGTCCATCGCGACGAGGGAGGAGTCCTGCACGTCGGAGAGGATCTGGTGGAAGCCGTAGTCGATGGCGCACTCGCCCCGGGCCTTTTCCTGCCAGAGGTGGTACTGGTCAAGCACGTTTTCGCCGGCGTACTGCACCACGAAGTCGACGATGCTCGTGGTGCCACCCCACGCCGCGGCGCGGGTGCCGGTCTCGAAGGTGTCGCTGGCCTCGGTGCCGCCGAACGGCATCTGCATGTGGGTGTGCGCGTCGATGCCGCCGGGGATGACGTACTTGCCGGCCGCGTCGATGACGGTGTCGACGTTCCGCTCGATGTCGAAGCCGAGCAGGGTGGAGCCGGGTGCGAGCACCGCGGCGATTCTCTCGCCGTCGATCAGCACATCCGCTGTGGCCGTTCCCGTGGAATTGACCACGGTGCCGTTCTTGATCAGGGTCTTCACGATGTTCTCCTGTTCGCTGCTTCGTCTGCGGGTCGCGCCCGTCTCGTTGGTTGAGCTTGTCGAAACCCCGTGAGCTGTTCTCTGAACGTAGGCTTGGTCGCGGGGTCTCGACAGGCTCGACCGACGGATGGCCGGGTTTCGAGGTCGGGTGACGGGTGCTGCCCTTACGGCTTGGGGATCGAGGTGTACGAGTCCGGGCGGCGGTCCCGGTAGAACTGCCAGTTGTTGCGCACCTGGCGGATCATGCCCAGGTCCAGGTCACGAATCACGACCTCCTCGTCGACGCCGCTGCCCAGCTCGCCCACGTAGTTGCCCTGCGGGTCGACGAACTGGCTGGTGCCGTAGAACGTCACGGCGTCCTCGCCGTACTCGTTGTCCTCCCGGCCCACCCGGTTGGGCGCGGCCACGAAGTATCCGTTCGCGGCGGCCGCGGCCGGCTGTTCGATTTCCCAGAGCCGGTTCGACAGACCGGGCTTGGTGGCGTTGGGGTTGAAGACGATCTGCGCGCCGTTCAGGCCCAGCTCCCGCCAGCCCTCTGGGAAGTGCCGGTCGTAACAGATGTACACGCCGATCGGTCCGACGGCGGTGTTGAAGACCGGGTAGCCGAGGTTGCCGGGGCGGAAGTAGAACTTCTCCCAGAACTTGTCGAGGTGGGGAATGTGGTGCTTGCGGTATTTGCCGAGAATGGTGCCATCGGCATCCACCACCACAGCGGTGTTGTAGTACACGCCGGGCTGCTCTTCTTCGTAGATGGGCAGCACCATCACCAGGTTGAGCTCCTTGGCCAGGGCCGCGAAGCGTTGCACGATGGGGCCGTCGGCCGCCTCGGCATAGTCGTAGTACTTGGCGTCTTCGGTAATGCCGAAGTACGGGCCGTAGAACAGCTCCTGGAAGCAGATCACCTGCGCGCCGTCTGCGGCCGCATCGCGGGCGAACTTCTCGTGCTTGTCGAGCATCGAGTCGATGTCCCCCGTCCACGTGGTCTGGGTGATCGCCGCTCGCACGATGTTTGCTGTGCCACGGCTGGGTGTGTCAACGCTCATACTGTCTGCCTCCACTGGGGTCTCACACTGTGGAACCTCGTCAGCGGGGGTCGGACGGCAACGCGATGTTCTGCGAGCTGAACGGTGAGAGAGCCTGTCGAGATCGAGCCACGTTACGGTGTCCGGTTTTGTTATTATTCGACGTAAACATTTCTGTTCTGTTTCTTCACATGACGCATGCGTAAATCATCATCCTGTCGTCAGAGGATGCTGCTGGCAAGCATTTGCCCCGGAAGGACCCCGTGCAGCTATACCTGGACGAGATCGAACAGGCCACGCCGGCCGGAATCGCCGCCGCCCTCGGCCGGCTGATCAGCACCGGCCGGATCGCCCCCGGCGAGCGCCTGCCCACGGTGCGGGACCTCGCCGGCGGACTCGGGGTGAGCCCCGCGACGGTCAGCCACGCCTGGCAGGCGCTCTCCGCAGCGGGGTTGATCGTCTCCCGCGGCCGCAGCGGCACCTTCGTGCGGGAACAGTCCCCACACTGGCTGCCGGCCCGCACCCAGTCACTGGCCGGGCATCTGAGCGACACCCGCATCGACCTGTCCCGGGGCACGCCGGACCCGCTTCTGCTGCCCGCGCTCGGCCCCGCGCTCTCCAGGGTGTCCCAGCGGGCGATGACGCCCAGCTACCAGGCGTCACCGGTGATCCCGGAACTGCTCACCGTGCTGACCGGGTCCTGGCCGTACCGGTGCGAGTCGATCACGGTGGTCGACGGGGCCCTCGACGCGATCTCCCGCAGCCTCGAGCAGGTGGCCAGGTTCGGCGACAGGGTCATCGTCGAAGACCCGGGCTTCCCACCGTTCTTCGACCTGCTCGAGCAGATGGGCATCGAACGTCTGCCCGTGGCGGTGGATGCGGAGGGCATCGACCCGGCCGCCTTCCAGGCGGCGCTGGCGCAGTCGCCGGCCGCGGTCATCCTGCAGCCGCGCGCGCACAACCCCACCGGCGCGTCGATGTCGCCGGACCGGGCCGAGGAGCTGGCCCGACTGCTGGCCGCCAGTAAACGCGCCGCGCATACCGTGGTGATCGAGGACGACCACTCCGGCGCGATCAGCACCTCCCCGGACGTGTCGCTCGGCCGCTGGCTGCCCGAGCGCGTGCTGCACGTGCGCAGCTACTCCAAGTCGCACGGGCCGGACCTGCGTATCGCCGCCCTCGGCGGGCCGACCGCCCTGGTCGACCGGATCGTGTCCCGGCGGATGCTCGGCCCGGGCTGGACCAGCCGGATGCTGCAGACCATCCTGCACGAGCTGCTCACCGACAGTGCCAGCATGGCGCTGGTGTTCGAGGCCCGGCACGTGTACTTCGCAAGGCAGAAGGCGCTGGCGGATACCCTCACCGGGTTCGGCCTGCCCCTCGCCCGCGCCGACGGCATCAACGCCTGGGTGCCGGTTGCCGACGAGCGCGACGCCATCGTGAGGCTGGCGGCGTCCGGCATCCGGGTGGCCGGCGGCAGCCCGTTTCTCGCGGTGGACCGGTCCGAGGCGTTCATTCGGGTGACGGCAGGGGCGCTGGTGGACGACATGGTGCCGGTGGCGCGGGCGATCGTGGCTGCGGCCGGGCGCTGACGCATCCGCGCTCATCTGGCGCAATCGCGGCCGGGGTCGCGGACGCCGGGACCGGGGGGCATGCTAGGCGCAACCGGAGACTCACCGGTGCGGTCCGGCGGATCCGACTCGGGCATGATCGACGCCGCGCTCGACAGGTGTGGAGGAATGATGATCGACGGCTTCGCGGGCACTGTTCTCCTGCCCGATTCGGACGAATTCCTGATGGCGGCCACGGCCTACGGGAAGGTCGGCAGTCCCGCGCTGGCTGTTCGACCGACCACTGCGGCAGATGTCGCGGCGGCGATCGCCTATGCCAGGGCCCAGGGCCTTGTGCTGTCGGTACGGAGCGGCGGGCACAGCCCGTTGAACACCAACGATGGCGGAATGGTGCTGGACCTCTCCCGCATCCGTGACGTTGAGGTTCTCGAAGGAAACCGGGTACGCCTGGGCAGCGGCGCGACCTGGGGCGGTGTGGCCCAGGAACTGATCGAGTACGATCTGGCGGTCTCCAGCGGCGACACCTACACGGTGGGCGTTGGCGGTCTCACCCTGGGCGGCGGCATCGGGTGGTTGGTGCGACAACATGGCCTGGCGATCGACAGCCTGTGTGAGGTCGAGGTGGTGCTACCCAGTGGCGCCGTCGTGACGGCCAGCGAATCCAGTGAGCCGGAGCTGTTCTGGGCACTGCGCGGGGGCGGCGGCAACTTCGGCGTCGTCACGAGGTTCACCTTCCAGGCGCACCCGCTGCGGGGTGTGGTCTTCGGCACCATCCACGTGCGGCCGACGCATCTCGCTGACACTCTGCGCGGCTGGCGGGACGTCATGCGCGCGTCTCCGGAAGAACTCAATTCGACGGTGTATGCGACGCCCGAGTTCGGACCGGAGATGCCCGCGGGGACAAAAATTCTGGTCTGCTACGGCGGTGCCGACCAGGGCGAGGCCATGTCGGCCATCCGGCCCCTGCTCGCTCTGCCGGGGGTGACCGGCAACGACGTGGAACTCACGCTCTTCGTGGAGGTCTTCGACGAACCATCGGCCCCGCCGGGGTCGATCCGGATTGTCGACCGCAACGGCTTCGCCAGGGACTTCGACGACGAGCTCATCGAGCGGCTCACCATCGCGAACGCCGCGCCCGATTCGGCGGTGCTGATGGTGCGCTACCTGCGCGGGGCGATGAACCGGGTGCCCGCAGCTGCCACGGCATTCGCGCACCGTGATGTGGAGGTGCTGGTGATGTCGGCGGCGTTCCTGCCGCTGGATGCCCCCGACGAGGCCGAGCGGCGCATCCTGGACGGCTGGTGCGTCGTGGCCGCGAGATTGACGGGCACCTACGGCAGCTTCAATCTGCGCGCGTATCCCGACGTGCTCGGCCTGGCGTACCCGCCGGCCACCCTGGACCGGCTGCGGGCGGCGAAACGTCGCTATGACCCCGAGAACGTGCTGGCCCACAACCTCAACATCGTGCCCTGAGCCCGGTCCGCGGGGCGGGCGCCGAACAACTGTTGCCGATCCGGACAAGTGTTGCCGGCACACCGGGCGCAGATGTCCGCACGGGCAACAGTCGGCCGCCCGGCCCATTCGCGCTCCGACCACGGCATCCGCCCCGAAGAGCAGGGGTTTAGGCTGATGGTGACCCCCGGTTCGATCTGACCGGTTGCGCCGGCCCGGATTTGGGCGGCAGGTCGGGGCTTTGCCTTCAGTTTCACCCCCACCTCGTTCGAGCCTGCTCCGACGCGTTCCGCGGCGCCGGCCGGTGCCTGTGTCGCCCGCGACACCGTGTTCGGTCCGTTACGTCGCGACCTTGTCGACGGATGCCCGGCTCCCGCCGCTCAGATTGGTCCCATGAAGACTCGCTACCCCGCCATCGCCGCCACCGCGGCCGTGCTGCTGCTCGCCGGCTGCGCCTCCGGATCGACGGCCGCCGCGCCGGCTCCCAGCGCCTCGGCCGGCGACGCCGGTGCCTTCCCGGTGTCGGTTGAGAATTGCGGCACCACGCTCACCCTCGAGGCCGCGCCGGAGCGCATCGTCACGATCAAGTCGAACACCACCGAGCTGCTGCTCGCCCTGGGACTCGGCGAGCGCATCGTGGGCTCGGCGTTCCTCGACGGCCCGCTGCCGGCATCCCTCGCCGACGCCGGCGCCGATCTCAACGTGATCAGCGATTTCGTGCCCGGCCAGGAGGCCGTTCTGGCGCTCACCCCCGACTTCATCTACGGCGGTTGGGAGTCGAACTTCTCCGCCGAGGGCGTCGGCGAGCGTGCCGCGCTGACCGACCTGGGCATCGGCAGCTATGTTTCGCCGGCCGCGTGCAAGGGCGACGCCATGCCGGACCCGCTGACCTTCGAGACCGTGTTCGCCGAGATCGACGAGGCCGGGGCCCTGTTCGGCGTGCCGGATGCCGCCGCCGAACTGGTTGCCGAGCAGGAGGCCGAACTGGCCGCGCTTGAGCCCGCCACCGGTGACACCACCGCACTCTGGTACTCCAGCGGCACCGACACCCCGTACGTGGGCGCCGGCATCGGTTCGCCGCAGCTGATCATGGATGCGGCGGGGCTGACCAACATCTTCGCCGACGTGCAGGACACCTGGACCTCGGCCGGCTGGGAGTCCGTCGTGGCGGCGAACCCGAGCGTGATCGTGCTCGTGGATGCCACCTGGAACACCGCGGACTCGAAGATCGCCAACCTCAAGGCCAACGCGGCGACCGCCGGGCTCGACGCCGTGGTGAACGACCGCTACATCGTGGTGCCGTTCGCGGCGACCGAGGCGGGCATCCGCAACGTGGAGGCCGCCGAGTCGATCATCGACCAGCTCGCCGCGCTCGAGGCCAAGTAGGCCGACGGCAGGCAGCCAGACCGCACACCAACCCGATTCGAAGGACCGCGGATGACCGTCACCCCGAGCAGGCAGGGCCTCGGCACCGACTTGCCCAGCGGGTCGGCCGCGCCCGGGGGGTCCGGCTCGCCCGGCGCATCCGGCGCATCCGCGGCATCAGCTCGCGCCCGGCGCAGCGGCACGGCCCGGTACCTGGTCTGGCTGGTCGCAGCGCTGGTGGCGCTCGTGCTCGGCAGCGCGGTGGCCGTGACGATCGGCCCGGCCGACGTGAGCCTGGCGCAGGTCTGGGGCAGTGTGGCCGGGCACCTCGGCCTGCCCGGGCTCGCCGGCGACACCCCGGTGCCACCGCTGACCGACGCCATCGTCTGGCAGCTGCGGATGCCGCGGGTGCTCACCGCGGCCATGGTGGGCGCGGGCCTGGCGCTCAGCGGAGCGGTGATGCAGAGCGTCACCCGCAACCCGCTGGCCGATCCCTACCTGCTCGGCCTGTCCTCCGGGGCGTCGCTCGGCGCGGTCTGCGTGGTCATCCTCGGCATCGGTTTCGCGCTGCCGGCGGCCGCGTTCGCCGGGGCCCTGATCGCCCTGTTCGCCACCCTCAATATCGCCCGCGTCGGCGGCAGCATCACGCCCGGCCGGGCCGTGCTGGCCGGGCTGGCGATCGCCCAGCTGGGCTCGGCAGGCACCTCGTTCATCATCTTCTGGGCGGCCAAGGGCGACTCCTACCGGGAGATCCTCAACTGGCTGCTCGGCTCCCTGGCCGGCAGCTCGTGGAGCAGCGTACTGATCTCCGCGGTCGCGCTGGCCGTGGTGGGCACCGGCATCCTGCTCGCCGCCAGCCGGCTGGATGCGTTCACCTTCGGTGACACCAACGCCGCGTCACTGGGCATCAACGTGAACGCCACCCGCTGGGGATTCCTCGTGGCGGTGGCGCTGCTCACCGGAGCGATGGTGGCCGTCAGCGGGGCGATCGGCTTCGTGGGGCTGATCCTGCCGCACCTGGTGCGCGGGCTCAGCGGGCCGGGCCACCGGCGCCTGCTGCCGCTCGTCGCGGTGGTGGGGGCACTGTTCCTGGTGCTCGCCGACACCATCGCCCGCACGGTCTTCGACCCACGCGAGCTGCCGGTGGGCATCATCACCGCGTTCATCGGCGTGCCCGTGTTCATCCTGCTGATCAAGCGCAAACGAAGCGCGGCCTGGGCATGAGTCGCGAGCACGCGGCCGCCGCGGCCGCACCGCGAGTTGCCGCAGATACCCCCTTCGAAGGCTCTGAAGGGGCACTTTCCCGCAATTCGGGAGAGTCCGGCTCGCGAGTTGCCGCAAACTCCCTCATGAGCAGCTCTGAAGCGGCACTTTCGAGCAACTCGCGCACGCCGGGCGACGCCGGGGTCGTGCTCGACGGGGTGTCTCTGAGCATCGAGGGCACGCGCATCCTGCAGGGTGTCTCGGCGACCCTGCCGCCCGGCACCGTCACGGGGCTTCTCGGACCGAACGGGGCGGGCAAGTCCAGCCTGTTGCGCATCATCGCGGGCATCGACCGGGCGGATGCCGGCACCGTCACCCTCGACGGCGCCGTCGTGGGGCAGCTGCGGCGGCGGGAGGCCGCCCGGCGCATCGCCCTGCTCGAGCAAAACGTGGCGCCCAGCGTGGACCTGTCCGTGCGGGAGGTGGTGCTGCTCGGCCGCATCCCGCACCGCAGCCGGCTGCTGGGCAGCTTCGGCGGCGAGGACGACCTCGCCGTGGCCACGGACGCGCTGACGATGGTGGGCGCCACCGACCTGGTGGACCGGCGCTGGCACACCCTCAGCGGTGGCCAGCAGCAACGGGTGCAGATCGCCCGCGCCCTGGCCCAGCGGCCGAGCCTGCTGCTGCTCGACGAACCCACCAACCACCTCGATGTGAGCGCCCAGCTGTCGCTGCTGCACCAGGTGCGCGGGCTGGGCCTCACCTCGGTGCTCGCCCTGCACGACCTCAACCTCGCCGCCGCCTATTGCGACCACATCGTGCTGCTGCAGGGCGGCCGACTCGCGGCGTTCGGCACCCCCGCCGAGGTACTGCGACCCGACACCATCCGGGCGGTCTACGGCGTCGACTGCGACATCGTGCCGCACCCCCGCACGGGACGGCCGGTGATCGTGTTCTCCGGGCCCGACGAGCAGCCGCCGCCATCCGCCCCGCCCGCGGCGCGAGATGCCACTTCAGGCCCCCTCAGCGCCCCGCAACCGGCCGCAACTGGCAACTCGCGCCCCACTCCCACACGAAATGCCACATCGCGCCCCCTCAGCGCCGGTCAACCGGCCGCAACTGGCAACTCGCACCAGCACCCCTAGGCCTGCAGAAGGAACCCCATGACCCGAGTCACAGTTCTCGCCGGCGGTGTCGGCGGCGCCCGCTTCACCCGCGGGTTGCTGCAACAGCTGGCACCAGGCGACGAGCGAATTGCCGCAAATGCCCCCTTCGGCGGCCCGGAAAGTGCACATTCCGGCACGTCGGCGCAGGACGGCACCGCCGGCGAGGTCACTGTGATCGTCAACACCGGCGATGACATGTGGCTGGACGGGCTGCGTATCTGCCCCGACCTCGACACCGTGATGTACACCCTCGGCGGCGGCATCAGCGAGGAGCAGGGCTGGGGCCGGCCCGACGAGTCCCGGCGCACCTCCGCCGAGATCGCCGCCTACGGGCGCGGCTGGTCCTGGTTCACCCTCGGCGACCTCGACCTGGCCACCCACATCGTGCGCACCGACCTGCTCCGGGGCGGCGCCACCCTCAGCGCCGCCACCGAGTTCCTCTGCCGCCGCTGGAAGCCCGGCGCGCGCCTGCTCCCGATGAGCGACCAGTTCGTGGAGACCCACGTGCGCCTGGCCGCCGACGCCGACGAGCACCGCGCGGGCGACCTTATTCACTTCGAGGAATGGTGGGTGCGCTACCGCGCCGGCCAACCCGTCACCGAGTTCGTGCAGGTGGGCCTGGCCGACGCCGTCGCGGCGCCCGGCGTGATCGACGCCATCCTCAGCGCCGACCTGGTGATCCTGCCGCCGTCGAACCCCGTCGTCTCGGTCGGCACGATCCTGAGCATCCCTGGCATCCGCGAAGCCCTGCGCGCCACCACCGCCCGGGTCGTGGGCATCTCACCGATCATCTCCGGCGCCGCTGTGCGCGGCATGGCCGACACCTGCCTGACCACCATCGGCGTGGAGACCTCCGCCCTCGCGGTGGGCCTGCACTACGGCTCCCGCCAACGCGACGGCGTGCTCGACGCCTGGCTCGTCGACGAGACGGATGCCGACGCCGTGCCCGCGCTCGAGGCCGCCGGCATCCGTTCGACCGCCGTGCCGCTCTGGATGAGCGATGTGGCCGCCACGGCGCAGATCGCCGCCGAGGCCCTGCGGATCGCCGCCGACCTGACGGCCGCCGCTCACCCGGCGACCCACGACCTGCCGATCGCGGAGTTCGCCTTTCCCGGCCCGCTACGCGACCAGCTTGTCGCCGCGATCCTGGACGGCTCGAAAACGTCGACGACGTCCACACTCATCGAATACGGCATCGAGGACGAGCCGCTGCCCGTGATCGGCAGCCGGCAGGTCGTGATCGACTCGGCCGGCCGCCCGGCGGCGATCATCGAGACCACGGGGATGCGCGTGGTGCGTCTCGGTGCCGTGGATCTCGACCACGCCCGCGCTGAGGGCGAGGGTTATGACTCCGTGGCCGCCTGGCGGGTCGGCCACGAGTCCTTCTGGCACAGCGACGACATGCGCGCGTACCTCGGCGATCCTGCCTTCACCGTCACCGACGACACCGAGGTCGTGCTCGAACGACTGCGGCTGATCGAGGTGCTGCCCCGCGCCTGACCCGCCCGGCCAAGCGGAACTCCGCCGAGCGGCCTACTATCACCGGTAAGCCGGTTCGATTGTACGGAAGGCGGAACTGTCATGGACACTGCCACGGTCATCTGGATCATCGTGGGTATCGTCGTCGTGCTCGCGATCATCGGCGTCATTGCGGTCGTCGCGTCACGGCGTGGCCGGGAGCAGCGCGAGAAGAAACGCCGTGCCGACCAGCAGCGGGCCGAGGAGATGCGCCGGGACGCGGAGGCCCGTGCCCTCGACGCCCGCGAGAACGAGGCCAAGGCCACCCGTGCTCAGGCGGATGCCCAGCAGGCGCAAGTGGACGCCGACCGCCTGCGCCAGGAGGCCGACCAGCGCCAAGCCCAAGCGCAGGAGCTGCGCGCCCACTCCGAGAAGCAGAGTCGGCATGCCGACGAGATCGATCCGACCGTGGACACGCGCCACGGCGGACGCCACGACGACCCCGCGACAGGTGTCGGCACGGCAGACGAGCGCCAGGAGACCACCAAGGCGCGCCACACCGATCCGCCCCCGCCGCAGAGCACCGAGAACCGAACCTGAGACAACCGCATACCGCCGCGAGCGAAGGGCCAACCTCATGTCTCCAACTCCCCCGCCGCCCCGCGTCTACGGCACCTGGCCGGGCGGGATGCCGTTCCTCGCCGTCGGCGCCGGCCCTCCGCTGGTCTTCCTGGCCGGGATCACGCCCAACCACGAGCCGCCTACGGGCTCCGACCGGCGCTTCCAGACCCGGCAGCTGCTGCCCTTCGCCGCGTCCCGCCGGGTGTGGTGGGTGAACCGCCGCCCTGGCCTCGAGCCCGGCGCCACCATGGCCGATATCGCCGCCGACTACGCCAACGCGATGCTGCGGCGCTTCGACGAGCCCGTCGACGTGATCGGCGAGTCCACCGGCGGCAGTGTGGCGCTGCAGCTGGCCGCCGACCATCCCGCCGTGGTGAAACGGCTCGTGATCGTGTCGGCCGCGTATCGGTTGGGCGACGAGGGCCGGGACACCCAGCTTCGGACCGCCGACAACGTGCTCGACGGACGACCGAGGGCCGCCAGTGCCGAAATGATGCGCATGCTCGGAGCCGGCACTCAATCCAGGCGGCTGCTGGCTGCTCTCGGCTGGTTGGTCGGTGCGCGATTCTTCGGCCACACCACGGCCGACCTGATCACCACGATCCGGGCCGAGGATGCCTTCGACCTGCACACCAGGCTGGCCGATATCGTCGCCCCGACCCTGGTGATCGGCGGGGGCCGGGATGCCTTCTACTCGGCCGAGCTGTTCCGCGAGACTGCCGAGGGCATCCCCCGCGGCACCCTGGCCCTGTACCCCGGGCGCGGGCATCTGGGCACCATGCTGGATCCCCGGTTCCTGCCGGACGTGCTCTCGTTCCTGGACCCGCCCGACGACGCCGGCTCGCCGGCCACCCTGGCCGAACCGGGCGTGGGCAACGATGACATCACGCGCTGACCAGTGAGCCTGCATGCTCCGGCCGCACCTCGGTACAGTGAGTGAGACATCCGCCCCACATCGAAGTGAGCACAGTGGAAAAATCCCGCGCCACGGTCCGATCGGCATCTCCCGTCGTTCCGTTTCTGCCCATCATCGTGGTCGGTCTGATACACCTGGGCGCCATCCTGTTGTCGCTGCACGGCCTGGCGGAGTGGACGAAGCCGCTGCTGATGCCGGCCCTGGCGACCGGGCTCATCTGGGGTGCGCCGCAGCGTCGCTCGCCGGCGATTGTGCTCGGGGTGGTCGCGCTGTTCTTCTCGTGGGTGGGAGACGTCACGATCCCGTGGTGGTTCGTCGTCGGCCTGGTCTTCTTCCTGCTGGCGCACATCACCTACCTCGTGCTTTTCGTCTCCCGGATCGCGGTACGCCGGGTGCAATGGTGGGCCATCGCCTACGCGGTCTGGCTCGTCGTGTTGCTGATGATCCTGGGCCCGCATACCGGCTCGCTGCTGGTTCCGGTCATCGCGTACGGCATCGTGCTCTCCGCCATGGCCGCCTTCGCGTCTCGGTGCAACCGCTGGGTCGCCTGGGGCGGGGCGCTGTTCGTCGTCTCCGACTCGCTCCTGGCGATCAACAGGTTTTTGCCGGATGCCGGCATCCCCCTGGCGGATTTCCTGATCATGGTCACCTATATCGCGGCCCAGACGCTCATAGTGTGGGGGCTATTGCGGCACGAGCGGGCTCGGGCGGCTACGGCGTAACAGCCGCATCGCGTTGACGATCACGAGGAGAACGGATGCCTCGTGCACGAGCATCCCCACGGCCATGGTCACGCCGCCCCACAGCACCCCGGCCAGCAGCAGCGCCACCGTGACCAGGGCGAGGGCCACGTTCTGATGCATGGTGCGCACGGTGCGCCGGGCCAGGTCGATGGCCGCGGGGAGCATCAGCAGGTTGTCACCCATCAGGGCGATGTCGGCGGTTTCGACCGCCACCGCAGACCCGGCCGCGCCCATCGCGATGCCGATGTCCGCGGTGGCCAGCGCCGGGGCGTCGTTCACGCCGTCGCCCACCATCGCCACAACGTGGCCGTCCTGTTGCAGCCGCGTCACGACGTCGAGCTTGTCCTCCGGCAACAGCGATGCCCGGATCTCGTCGATGCCGACCGCGGCGCCGACAGCCGCGGCCACCAGCGGCCCGTCGCCGGTGAGCATGATGACCCTGTGCACCCCGGCGGCGCGCAAGGCCGCCACCATACCGGCGGCGTCGGGGCGCACCTCGTCGGCGACCGCGAGGACTCCGGCCACGGTGCCGTCGATCACGACGATCAGCGGCGTACGCCCGCGGGCGGCGAGGTCGGCGGCCACCGTGACGGCCGCTTCCGGGTCGTCGATGGCGTGAGCGGCCAGCAGCGCCGGGTTGCCGATCAGCACGGAACGCCCGGCCACGGTGGCGGTGATGCCCTGGCCGGGGATCGACGTGATGGTGTCGGGCAGGAGGGTTCCACCGGCACCGCGATCTGCCGCACCGACCGTCTCCAGGGCGTGCTCCGCTGCGGCCAGCACGATCGCTCCGGCCAGCGGATGCTCGGAGCCGGCCTCGGCCCGAGCGGCCCAGCCGAGCACGTCGGCGCGGGTCAGCTCGGGGTTCAGCACCACGACGTCGGTCAGCCGCGGGCGACCCCTGGTGAGGGTTCCGGTCTTGTCGACGGCGACGACGGTGACCTTCGATGCGCTCTCGAGGAACTCGCCGCCCTTGATCAGGATTCCGGACCGGGCGGCGCGGCCGATGCCGGCGACGATCGCGACGGGAATCGAGACGACCAGGGCGCCTGGGCAGCCGATGACCAGCAGCGTCAGCGCGAGGAACAGGTCGCCGGAAAGCAACCCGACGACCACGGCGAGCACCAGGATGCCTGGGGTGTACCAGGCGGAGAACCTGTCCATGAAGACCTGGGTCGGGGCGGTGGCATCCTGCGCCTCCTCGACCCTGTGCACGATGCGGGCCAGGGTGGTGGCCGCACCGACCTCGGTGGCCTCGACCTGCAACAACCCGCCGGTGGACATCGTGCCGGCAAAGACCCTGTCGCCGGGAGCCTTGGCCACCGGGAGGGATTCGCCCGTGATCGAGGCTTCGTCGAGGGTGCCGGTGCCGTGCCGCACGGTGCCGTCCACCGGAACCCGCGCGCCGGACTTGACCAGCACGGTCTCCCCGGTGAGCACGTCGGCGGCCGGCACCTCGGTCTGCGCACCATCGCGGAGCACCAGGGCCACGTCGGGGGCCAGCGCCACAAGGGCGGTCAGGGCGGACCGGGTGCGGTTCAGGGTGGCCGTCTCGAGGGCGTGGCCGATGGCGAACAGGACGGTCACCGCTGCGGCCTCCCAGTATTCGCCGAGCACGATCGCGCCCACCGTGGCCACGGTGACGAGCAGGTCGATGCCGACCACCCGCCCGGACAGGCCGCGCAGGGCCGCCCGGGCGATCGGGGCGCCGGCCACAACGGCGGCCGCCACCATCGCCGCGTCCGAGGCCAGGCTCAGCGCGGGCACCGGGCCGGCCAGCCAGGCCGCCGCGATCAGCGTCCCTGATACCACCGGAATCGTCCACCGGGTGTTCAGGCGGCGGCCGATCCCGGCCGCGGTGCGCATGTCACTCCCCCAGCTTGGCCGGTCAGAACGCGGCCAGGCGGGCGGGGTAGCCGGCCTTGCCGACCGCGGCGATGAGGGCATCCGTGCTCACGACGGCCGGGTCGTGGTCGATCTCGATGCGGGCGGAGGAGAAGAACACGGCGACGCCGATGACGCCGGCCAGTCGACCGATCAGCTTCTCGATCTTGGCGACGCAGGAGGGGCAGGAGAAGCCGTCGGCCCGCAGGATGGTGTGGGTGCTGGGTGAGGTGAGGGTGGTCATGATGGGTGCCTTTCGGTGTGCCGTGCACCCCGGTTGACCGGGGCATTAACGACGTTACGGAGGCTGCCGGGCGGCGACCATGACGGCCGTCACTTTGCCGCGAGCAGACCGGTCCGGTCGAGCACAGCGGTCCAACGCCGACCCGAGTCGATCAGCCCGTCGCGGCGGAGCCGGCTCATCGTGCGGGACACCGACTCGGCGCTGGTGCCGGCCATGGCGGCCAGGTCGGCCCGGGTCAGGGGCAGCTGGATGAGGGTCGCGCCGGGCTCGTCACCCGGCACACCGAAGGTGTCGGCCAGGCGGAGCAGGCCGGCCGCCACCCGTTCGGTGACGGTGTTGGAGGCCTGCTGCTGCTCGGTGGAGCGGGCGCGGGCGAGACGGTCCGAGACCACGTCGAGCACGCCGAGAGCCACCGACGGATGCGCGAGCATCACCTCGCGGAAGGCGCCCGCGTCGATGCGGAGGGCGCAGGTGGTGACCAGGGCGACGGCCGTCTCGGTGTATCCGCTGCGGCCCGCCCAGGTGAGGCCGCCGAGCACGTCGCCGGGCCCGAAGAAGTCGAGGCTGGTGCGCTGGCCCGTCGGGGTGGTGCGGAAGGCCTTCGCCTGGCCGGCCGCGAGCAGGTAGACGTGCTCGGCGGGGTCGCCTGCGGTGAACACGGCCTCGCCGGCCGACCAGCCCAGCGACTGGATCCGTGCGCCGATCGAGGCCAGCTCAGTGCCGGACAGGCCGTGGAAGAGGCCGATCTGCTCCAGGATCCGCAGTTGCATCGAGGGCGGGCACGGGTGCGGGCGACCGCAGGTGCTGCGCAACGGTACCGAGCGCAGCGGCACCGACCGCCGGGCCTCACTCACGGGAGCACCTCGAGGATGCCGCGGGCACCCTTCTCGGCATCCGACATGACGTGGCTCACGAACGGGTAGTGACCGGCCTGGCCGAAGGTGAGCTCCACGAACCCGCCCTGCGCCGCGGCGAGGTCGAGCACCTGGGAGCCGCCGGTTCCGGTGCTGCCGCCGTCTTTGAGCGTGTAATCGCCCTCCTTATAAACGGTATCGAACTGGCCGCCGACGACGTGGAAGGCGCTGCCCACGTTGGGTCCGGCAGCCAGCACCCAGACGCGAACGGTCTCACCCACCCGGGCCGCGAGAGGGCGGGCGGCATACTGGTTGGCGTAACCGTTGAAGACGACCAGGTCTGGGGTCTGCGCCTCGACCTTGAGGTCGTCGACCTCGCCGCCCTGCGTGCCGAGGTAGAGCTCGGACTGCACGACGAGGTACTCCCGATCCACCTCGGCCAGCCCGGGCGGGTCGATGATGACGGCACCGAACATGCCGTTGGCAATGTGCACCGACATGGGCATGGTGGAGCAGTGGTACAGCCAGATGCCGGACCGGGTGGCGGTGAACGTATAGACCAGGCTCTCGCCGGGTTGGATGGTGCGCATCACCTCATCCGGGGCGACGTCGCCGGCATGGAAGTCGATGGAGTGCCCCATCGTGCCCTCGTTCACCAGGGTGATCTCGAACACGTCGCCCACAGTGCCGCGCAGAGTGGGGCCGGGCGCGGTGCCGTTGAAGGTCCACAGCATCTGGGTGACCCCCGGGGCCACCTCGGTCTCCACATTGCGCACGGTCAGGGTCTGCCGGTGCACGGTGGCGGATGCGGCGGGCGGCAGTGCGGCGTCCCTCGCCTGGAAATCGGCGTCGGGTTCAGCCATCGGGTCGAGGTCGTCGGCGGCGGATGCCCCCGTCGCGGCCGCGCCGTGGCCGGCGTGGCCGGAGTCAGCCGCGGCCATGTCATCCGCGGTCATGTCGTCAGTGGCGCTGCCGCCGCCCACCGCGATGATGCTGATCTCCATGCCCAGCAGCCGGTGTCCGGCGATCGAGCACCAGCCGTCCACACTCGCGCCGATCACGCCCACTGCCACGGTCTCGGTGGCGCCAGGGTCGAGCGACGAGGAGACCAGCCCGGACTCGAGCACCAGGTTGTGCACCATGTCATCGCTATTGGTGAGTTCGATCACCAGTTCGTCACCGACCGGCACCTCGATGCGGTCGGGTACGAAGCGGGTGTCCACCATGTTCACCGCCACCGTGGTGGTGTGCCCGGTCGCGGCGGCGGCCGTGCCGGCGGCCGGGGCGGCCATGGTCGACAGGCCGATTGAGGCCGGGTCGGCCACGATGCCCGCGGTCACCGTGAGCAGCAGCACGGTCGCGGCCGCGAGCATCCGTCCGGTGCTGCGGGGTCGCTCGGTCGGCGCGGTGCGTTCGCCCGGCGCGATCCGCACCAGCGGGAGGGCGCGTACCCGACGGTTGGTGCGAAGGGCCAGGGTGAACAGCACCAGGAAACTGGCCAGGGTGCCCACGGTCAGCACCGACAGCAGCACGGTAATGGTGCTGGAAACCGGCAGGAGCGAGAGGACGAGGGCACCGTTGACGAGGACGACCCTGACCAGGCCGCCGCGGTCGAGTTCGGCCGCGGTGGCCTTGAGGGCGGGCGGGCCGCCGCCGAGCACCACGGGCACCAGGTGACTCAGGGCGCCGAGCAGGATCTGGGCGGCGAAGCCGACCGCAAAGTAGGGCACCAGGGTTTCCACGCCGGCGGCGGCCGCGGTCCAGCTCGGGGCGAGTACCAGCTGCAGGCCGAAACCGAGGGTGCAGAGCGCGAACCAGACCATCGCGGCGCCGAGGCTCCACGCCGCGAAGGTGACCGCGGGCGCGCGGCGCAGGTGGCCGACGGCCTCCCAGAGCACCCGGCCCAGCCCGGCCAGGTAGACCAGCACGCCCAGGGCCACGATCAGGCGCAGGTCGGCCAGGCAACCGAGGGCGAGCAGACCGAGGGCGCCCACGAGCACCATCAGGGTGTGCCCGCCGGCGAGCGTGGCGCCCTCCACGCGGGTGTGCAGCACCGTGGGCCAAAGCAGGGCGATGGTGCCGATCACGGTCAGGCCCACCCAGCCCAGTAGGTTGAGGCCGAGGTGCCCGATGAAGAGGCGTTCGTAGTCCTCACCGCCACCGTCGAGCCTGGCCATCAGGATGCCCAGGACCACGCCGGCGGCCAGCATCAGCGCACTGGCTACGTAGTAGCGCACCAGCGGGGCGAACCGGCCCGGCATCGCGCCGCGGGACTGGCCGACGATCACGATGGCGTGAATGATCGCGTTCAGGCCCACCAGGATGCCGCCGACCAGCACCAGCGGGTACCCGTCGATGACCATGCCCGTCATCACCAGGGTCGCGCCCACGGTGTGGACGCTCAGCCGCAGCCCCAGCGAAACCCGGTGGCCGAGGGCCTTGCGTCGCAACAGGGTGTCGGCGAAGTGCTGGCTCCAGATCAGGATGGCGGTGCTCACCGCGCCGAGCAGCAGCAGGTGCACGAGCAACCACCCCGATGACGGCACCAGGCGGTGCAAAAAGGTGAAGACCACCGCGGCGACCAGCCAGGCCGGCACCAGGATGCCCGAGACGATGTGCCAGAGCTTGTCCTTCATAAGAGCGAGCCTCGCGGGGAGGGTGCCGGCGGCACGGCGGTACTGCGCGTTGCTGCTCGCGCGGGCAACACGGTGCTGCCGCGCAGCACCGAGACCACGGCGATCAGTACAAACAGCAGCACCGCGACGATGTTGAAGACGCCGCCCCACTGCACCAGGGCCGGCACACCGTAGGCGTCACCGAACAGGACCCGGGCCAGCAGCGAGGCGTGCAGCAGCCCGGCCGGCAGGTACATGATCGGTCGGTAGGGCAGCGGTCGGCGCAGCACGGCAGGAAGGATGGTGGGGGCGTGAGCCATGATCATCGACATCACAAAACCGAGGAACACGGCGTGCATCATCGCGTCGTAGCCGGGGCCGGAGTAGACCGGGCCCTTCAGAAGCCAGATGCCGCCCACCACGACGAGCCAGCCGTAGCCGGCCAGGAGGCACCAGGCCATGTAGCGGGGCAGCCCGACCGAGCGCACCATGCGGGTGGCGATGTCGTGGCGGAACAGCCAGGCCACCAGCGCCAGCATCCCGGCGCCCAGGAGGGGGTAGCCGGCGATCGGCCAGACCAGGGCGATGACCGAGCCGAAGCTGAGGGAGAGGCTGATGCCGAGCATCCACTGTTCGGCTCGACGGTTCACGGCGGGCGAGATGCGGGACAGCTCGAGGCGCTCGCCGGCGATGGTGAGCACGAGGTAGAGGATGAGCAGCGGCGCGAGCTGCGGGATGCCGATACCGCGCAGCCACAACACCGTGGCCATCAGCCCGGCGACGGCGCCGAGCACCTGCACAGCGGTGGACACCGACCCCTGCCTGCGCCAGATCTCGGCGTAGATGGCCAGCAGCACGGTGCAACCGGCGACGAGGGCGACCTGGCCCACGACCACCGGCAGCGGCGAGATGAGGGCCAGGCCGCCGGCGCCGAGCAGGCCAGGGGCGAGGTACGCCCAGCCGCGGCGCACGGCCACGGCCCGCTCGAGCACGACGACGGTGCCGACGAAGCCGAACACCATCAGCGGCCCGTGCACCGCACCGAGCCGCGCGCTGTCGACCGGAGCCGCCAGGCCGAGCAGCAGCAGGGCGCCGTCGAGGCCGGCGAGCAGGGCGATGCCGCCGAGGAGCAGGAAGACCAACCGGCCGGTGACCTTCGGCCGTGCCGCCGGGCCGGTGCCGCGCAGGGCGCTGCCGGTGCGGCGGAGGGGGCTGAGCGTGGTCATCGGCGGCGGCAGGCGGGCAGGTGCCGGCTAGTTGGCGCGGGTGAGGCGGATGGTCCAGGTTTCGGGGCCGTTCTCGAGGTACGAGACGACGAAGTCGCCGGGGCGGCTGCTCTCGAGCTGGCCGAGCAGCGGCAGCGGGTTGTGCGAGGCGATCAGGTCGAGGGCGAAGCCGGGCTGGATGGCGCCGAGGGCTCCGAAGATCGTGGCGTGGCGGATGGCGTGCGGGATGGTGCGGGAGTCGAGGACGATCTTCTCGGTGTCCTCGTGTCCACAGGCGCAGGCATGCCCGGCGGGGGCTTCGACATCCACGGCACCGGGGCGGCTGGATGAGAGGTTGATCGGTTCGGCAGTCACAGAAATTCTCCTTCGCCGGGTCGAATGACCCTAGTGAGTCACTTTAGAGGATGTCTATCCTTTTAATCGGGACGTTCGTCCCATCGGCCCAGGCCGCAAGAAGAATCGGCAGGAACGAGAAACAGATGGCAACCAGGGTGTGCGCGGAATCCGAGCTCGAGCTCGGCGAGGCGATCAAGGTGATGGTCGACGGTGTGGCGGTCGCCCTGGTGAAAGACAGCGCCGGAAACTGCTTCGCGCTCGGCGACATGTGCTCGCACGCCGACATCTCCCTCTCCGACGGCTTCGTCGAGGGCGACGACCTGGAGTGCTGGGCGCACGGCGGCCGGTTCGAGCTGTCCACCGGGCGGGCCCGCACCCTGCCGGCCTCAGAGCCGGTGCCGGTCTACCCGCTCACCATCGTCGACGGCGACGTCTACGTGGACGTAACCGCGCAGGTCGACGTGTCCTCCTACATGGGGTGACAGTTCGCGAACTGTGAGAAAAGCACCGACTTCGGCCCGCACTGGGGGCATTTCCCTCAGTCCGCGAGACCCGGAGGTAACTCCACGAGGCAGAGGTCGGGCTGCACGAACGGGAGCAGGCGGATGGCGGACGCGTCGTGCCCTCGCTCCCGCACCAGGCCCTGGATCAGGCCCAGGTGCACCGAGCAGACCACATTGGGGTTGGCGCGCGCCTCGGCCCGGAACGGGCAGGCCGGCAGCGCGATGGTGTTCTCGTCTGCGCGCAGCTGAGGCTCGAAGCCGATCTCGGTGAGCACCCGCAGCAACGGAGGCACCATGTCGGTTCCGGCCGAGGCGGCGGACGGGGTGCCCACCAGGTCGACCGGATCGGCGGCATCCGCCCCGGCCGCGTACTGCGCCGACCAGCGCTCGCCGGCGCGCACCGAGCGGGCGCGACCGCCGTCGGCGTCCTCGCCGATCACCGAGGCGAGGGCCTGGGTGAGCTGCAGTTGGGCATCTTCGACGGGCAGCGGCGCCGCCACCGGGCTGAACAGCACGTGCGGGCGGCCACGCTGGCCATCCCTGGCCACCTGGCGCTCGACCAGTCCCGCGGCCTCGAGCTGCTCCAGGTGGAACCGGGCGGTGGTGACATGCAGGCCGATGCCCGCGGCGACGGTGACGGCGTCCAGCGGCTCGGCGGCAGCGGTGAGCAGGCCCAGCACCCGGCGGCGCGGCTCACTGGCCAGGGCCGCGTGCCTGGCGTCACTCTGATCGGTCGAAACCATGATTTTAGAGTAGCAGCGTGCGGTTAAACCGGACCGGGCGGCGATCATCCGCCGATGTAGGACATCTCGATCTTCGTGCCGGAGGAGCGCACCGCTCCGGTCTGGGCGCTGCGCAATGCGGAGGCCCGGTCGGTGCGCTGCCGCCAGATGGAACCCATCGCGGCCGAGAGCTGCTCGTCGCTGCTGCCATCGCGAAGCAGCGCGCGCAGGTCATGGCCGCCGCTGGCGAACAGGCACGTGAACAGCTTGCCGTCGGTGGAGACCCGAGCGCGGGAGCAGGTGTGGCAGAACGACTGGGTGACGCTGGAGATCAGGCCGATCTCGCCCTCGCCGTCGACGTACCGCCAACGACGGCTGGTCTCGCCGGTGTAGTTGGGCGCCACTTCCTGCAACGGCAGTTCGGCGTGGATGCGGTCACGCACCTCACTGGACGGCAGCACGGCGGCCATGTCCCAGCCGTTGCTCGTGCCCACGTCCATGAACTCGATGAATCGCAGGATGTAGGGGGTGCCCTTGAAATGCCGGGCCATGTTGACGATGTCGTGGTCGTTCTGGCCGCGCTTGACGACCATGTTGATCTTGATGGGACCCAGGCCGACGGCGTGGGCGGCGTCGAGGCCGGCCAGGATGCGGGCGACCGGGAAGTTGACGTCGTTCATCGTGCGGAAGGTGGTGTCGTCGAGGGAGTCGAGGGAGACAGTCACGCGCTTGAGGCCGGCATCCTTGAGCGCCTGCGCCTTCATCGCCAGGGCGGAACCGTTGGTCGTGAGGGCGATGTCCACGGGCCGGCCCGCCGGGGTGCGGAGGGCGGCGAGCATTGCGATGAGCTCTTCGAGGCCCTTGCGCAGCAGCGGTTCGCCGCCGGTGAGCCGGATCTTCTCCACCCCGTGCGCCACCGAGATACGCGCCAGCCGGGTCATCTCCTCGAACGAGAGCATCTCGTCGCGGGGCATGAAGGCGAAGTCCTTGCCGAAGATCTCCTTGGGCATGCAGTACACGCAGCGGAAGTTGCACCGGTCGGTGACCGAGAGGCGCAGGTCGTGCAGCGGGCGACCGAGGGTGTCGACGAGCTGGGTATCCGGGGCCGGGGCAGGCCCGAGCGGCACATCACCGGCCAGCGGCTCGATGACGCGCACGGGAATCGGTACGCCGGACATACACCGACCCTAACCCCGAACGGTTCGGGTTCGCCGCATCGTGTCCGGTCGCAGCGGCCGCGGCGGGCACGGATCATTTTTCACGGTGTTCGCTCGTTGTCGGGGCCTTCGGCGACGGTCAGGCTGACCTTGAGCGCACCAGCAGGTGCGCTCTCATCCGACCGGAAACCAGGAGCTTTCATGTCAGCCGCCGCTTCCACCGCCGTCAGCAGCCGCCTCGAACCGGACCTGTCCAACTGGGACCCGGAAAACGAAGAGACGTGGGACTCCAAGCTCGCTTGGCGCACGCTCTGGATCACCACCTTCAGCCTGACGCTCGCGTTCGCCTCCTGGTACCTGGTGAGCGCGATCGCGCCGCGACTGAACGACATCGGCTACTCGCTGACGCCCGGCCAGCTGTACTGGCTGGTAGCCCTGCCCGGCTTGGCCGCCGGCATCCTGCGGCTGGTCTTCATGTTCCTGCCGCCGATCATGGGCACCCGCAACCTGGTGGCGATGTCGTCCGGGCTACTGATCCTGCCGATGCTCGGCTGGACCCTCGCCGTACGCGACACCTCCACCCCGTTCTGGGTGCTGCTCTGCCTGTCGTTCTCGGCCGGCATCGGCGGCGGCGCGTTCTCCGGCCTGATGGCCTCCACCAGCTACTTCTTCCCCAAGCGCCTGGCCGGCACCGCGCTCGGGCTGCAGGCGGGACTGGGTAACTTCGGTATCGGCCTCATCCAGCTTCTGCTGCCCTGGGTTGTCGGTTTCGGTCTGCTCGGCACGGCGGCCCTCACCCCGCAGTCCAGCGCGAACGGCGAACTGGTCTGGCTGCACAATGGTGGACTGGTGCTCATCCCCTGGGCTCTGCTCGCGATGGTGCTCTCGATCCTGTATCTGCGCCGGGTGCCCATCACGGCCAACTTCGCGCAGCAGGTGGACATCTTCAAGATCAAGCACACCTGGATCATGACCGCCATCTACCTGATGAGCTTCGGCGCATACAGCGGCCTGGCCGCCCAGATGGGCCTGATCATCCTCAACGTCTACGGCGACTTCCCGGATGCACCCAACCCGTTGGCATTCGCGTTCATCGGCCCTGTCGTGGGAGCCGCCGTGCGAGCGGCCAGCGGCCCGTTCTGCGACAAGTTCGGCGGCGCGGTCTTCACCTTCGTCGGCGGTGCCGGCATGGTGGTGGGCACGGTTCTGACCGCGTTCTTCCTCACCCCGTCGAGTGTCGGCGAGTTCTGGGGCTTCCTCACCGGGATGCTGATCATCTTCTTTTTCGCGGGTCTGGCCAACGGCGGCACCTTCAAGCAGATGCCGATGATATTCCCCAAACGCCAGGCCGGCGGCGCCATCGCCTGGACCTCCGCGATCGCGGCGTTCGGCCCGTTCATCGTGGGCATCGCGCTCACGGCGATCAGCCCGACAGCGTTCTTCATCGGCTGCGCCGTGTTCTGCGTCTTCTGCACGGTCCTGGCCTGGATCTTCTACGCCCGTCCCAACGCCCCCTACCCCGGCTAGCCCCTCCGCCCCCTCACCCCCGCCATGTCCCCGGCGGGATGCCCGGCGGGGCTGGTGGGGGCGGTGTTTCGTGGCGGGCCTGGCCCGACGGCCGACGGGCGAAGAGGTTATCCACAATTTGATATTTGCTCACACAAAGCTTCGTATTCGGGCTAGATTCGGGGCATGACAAACCAGTCGAGTATCGCAGACATCTTCGCCGCTTCCCGCGGCGATGGGCTGGTGGATGCGGCGGTCGACGTGGCCCGACTGGGCTCTTGCAGTGTCGATTACGACAAGCTCACGGATGCCGCTGTCCTGTCCGGTCAGCAGACCCTGGCCCGGGCCCAACGCGAGCTGGACACCCGCAAGGCGTGGCTGGCGAAGACCCTGGCCCAGCGGTCCCGATGGGAGCTGGGCCAGTCCGGTCTGGCTGCGCAGCAGGGCTTCCTCAATCCCGAGGGGTTGATTCAGAAGCTGACCGGCACCAGCAAGGTCGAGTCCCGCAAGCTCGTGGGGGTGGGCCGGATGCTCGCCGAGGTCGAAGACGCCCAAGCGCAGGCCGCCGCGATCGACGCCGAAGCGGCCCGCCGGCTACTCGAGGGGGCGCTGGACCCGGACATCCCTGATGGGCTCGACGGGGTCGACGGGGTCGACGGCCACGACGGGGTCGCTCCGGTCGTTCCGCTGCCGGCGCCGATGCCGTGGCACGCACCGATCTCGCACGCCGTGACCGGCGGCACCCTCTCGATCGATGCCGCGCACGCCCTACGCACCGGCCTGGGCGACATCGATACCGTCGTCACCGGCCCGGTCCTCGCCGACGCCCTCGCCGGGCTGCTCGCCGACGCCGCGGCGATGGACGTGGACCAGCTCCTCAAACGGGCCCGGCAGACGCGCGACAGCCTCGACGAGGCCGGCATTAGGGTACGGGAACAGAAAGCCTGGGACGACCGCTACCTGCGCATCTGGACCCTGAACACCGGCCAGGTCCGCATCGACGGGCTCTTCCCGCCGGAACAGGGCGAGTTCATCAAAGCCACCTTCGACAGTCTCACCAGCCCCCGTCGCGGCGGCGTGCGCTTCGTCGACACCGCACGCGCCGCCTGGGCCAAACGCGTCAAGAACGACCCCCGCAACACCAGCCAAATCACCTGCGACGGTTTCCTCGACCTCCTCAAAGCCGGCACCACCATCAACCCCAACGAGATGCTCGGCGGCCGCCGCCCCGCCGTGCAGATCCTCACCACCGCCACCCCGACGGCCCGGCCCGCAGCGCCCGCGAAACCGGCAGGACCGGCAGAACCGGCAGAACCGGCCAACGCCGGCGAACCCGCCGCCGACAACATCCTGATCTCCCTTACCGGCCAAACCGGGCACGGCTACATCGAGGGCAACAACGCCCCGGTCTCCCCCGAAA
This sequence comes from Cryobacterium sp. LW097, assembly GCF_002205495.2. Taxonomy (GTDB): domain Bacteria; phylum Actinomycetota; class Actinomycetes; order Actinomycetales; family Microbacteriaceae; genus Cryobacterium; species Cryobacterium zongtaii. The sequence continues at coordinate 3,427,886 of NZ_CP021992.1, forward strand.
CCATCGAACGCCTCATCTGCGACTCGGGACGTGTTGAGATCACCGTCGACGAGTTCAACCGGCCCCTGGACCTCGGCCACGAACAACGCCTGTTCAACCGGGCCCAACGCCGGGCCCTCGCCGCCCGCGACGGCGGCTGCCGGTGGCCCGGCTGCGACCGCCCACCGGCGTTCACCGAAGCCCACCACATCGAACACTGGCTCAGAGACCACGGCACAACCGACATCAACCAGGGCATCCTGCTCTGCCCCGCCCACCACCTGCTGCTCCACAACCAGCACTGGCAGATCTTCGAAAACACCGGCCGCTACTGGCTCCGCCCACCCACAACCATCGACCCCGGCCAAACACTCATCGAGATGCCCGGCCGCAACCCAGCCACGACGCACCTAAGCCCCAGCCGCTGATCGAGCTCGCTGAGATCCCCCGACCCGGGGCGCGTTCGCGACTCACCTCACCAGGTCTCGACACACTCGACCAACGCGGCGGGAACCGCCCCGCACACACCTCGCCAGGCCTCGAGGAGCTCGGCCGACGACGAGGGGTGTTAGCGGCGGATGTTGGTGCGCGAGCGGGAGGGACGGGCGGGCTCGTCGGCGCGCGGAGAGACCCGCACGTTCGGGAGCTCGGCCTTCTCCCAGCCGCGCTGCACCGGGCGGGCGCCGGAGCCCTTGTGCGTGTCGCGAGAGCGGTAGATCACGTAGGGCCGCCAGATGTAGCCGATCGGGGCGGAGAACACGTGCACCAGTCTGGTGAACGGCCAGAGCAGGAACAACGCGGTGGCGGTGAGCACGTGCAGTTGGAAGAAGAACGGCACGTCGCTCATCAGCGACGGGTCGGGTTGCAGGCCCCACAGGCTGCGGATCCACGGCGAGATCGAGCCGCGGTAGTCGTAGCCAGCACCGAGCACCTGGTGCAGCACGGTGGCGACGGTGCCGAACACGATGGTGCCGCCGAGGAACATGTACATCACCTTGTCCATCACCGTGGTGGCCAGGCGCACCCGGGTGACCAGGCGCCGGCGGATGATCAGGATGATCAGCCCGGCGATGGTCAGCACCGCCGCGACGCTGCCCATCCAGGTGGCCCCGAGGTGGTAGATGTGCTCGGTGACGCCGAAGAACTCCAGCCATGGCTTGGGGATGAACAGGCCCACCACGTGGCCACCGATCACCATGATCATGCCGTAGTGGAACATCGGCGAACCCCAGCGCAGCAGCCGGTTCTCGTAGGTCTGGCTGGAGCGGGAGGTCCAGCCGAACTGGTCGAACCGGTAGCGCAGGATGTGGCCGACCACGAAGGTGGCGGCGGCGATGTAGGGGAACGCCACCCACAACAGGTAATCGAGCGGGGTCATCGGCGTACTTCCTCACTGGACGCGCCATGCGCGGAAAACGGTTTGAGATTGCCGAGGTAGGTCATGCCGACGGTCTCGGTGGGCGGGCCCTCGTTGACGAGGTCCAGGTAACGCTTGCGAGTCTCATCGTCGATGGGCGGCAGCGACAGACAGACCGCTTCGACGAGGTGCGCGTAGGGACTGTTGACTTTCTCGAGCGCCGCACGCAGCACCTCGATACCGTCCCGGTGCGAGGAAAGCAGCTGACCGGCGATCGGCGAATCGGAGAGCGCGGAGAATTCGAGCACCATCGGCAGGTAATCGGGCAGCTCGTCGGCGTCGACCTCCCAGCCGGCGGCCCGGTACGCCTCGACGAACCGCACCAGCGCCATGCCGCGCCGGCGGGTGTCGCCGGCGGCGTAGTAGCTCAGGTATGGGCAACACTTGCGCTTGAGGTCGAAGGTGGCCGTGAAGTGCACCTCGAGCTGCTGCTGGCTCAGCTCGTCGGCGGCGGCGAGGAACGCGGCGAACGCGGCGCGCAACGCATCCGGCAGGTCGCCCAGCGACGCGGCGACGACCGCGAATTTGGCGCGGCGCTCCTCGTCCGGGTAGTCCAGCAACAGGGACGCCGCCATGTGCGCGATGCGCCGGTCCTGATCGTCGAGCGCGAGAGCGGCCACCCGCCGGGGGGCGAGCTTGGGCATTCTCATGCGGTGGCCTCCGGGCTCGGCTTGGGCGGGAACATGCCCGGCGGCACCGTGCCGCCGGTCCAGTTGAGCAGGTTGACCCGGCCCGGGGTGGTGGGCTTGGTCTTCTCGCCGCCCTTGCCGGTCATCTCGTTGTAGTTGGATACGGTGCCGGCCAGCGGCATGCCGGGCTCCTGGCCGAACGGTCCGGCGTTCTGGCCCGGTCCACCCATGCCGGGTCCGCCGTCGGTGTCGAGCGAGCAGGCCAGCTCGTCGAGTTCGCGGGCGGTCTCCACGTGAGCTTTGGGGATCACGTAACGGTCCTCGTACTTGGCGATGGCGAGCAGCCGGTACATGGCCTGCATGGTCTCGCCGGTCATGTTGACGGCGCGGGCGATGCGCTCGTCCGCCGGCCGGCCCAGGTTGATGTCGCGCATGTAGGAGCGCATGGCGGCGAGCTTTTTCAGCGACGCCTCCACGGGCCGCACGTCACCGGCCGAGAACAGGCCGGCCAGGTACTGCACCGGGATGCGCAACCGGTCGATCGCGGCGAACAGGGTGCGGGCATCCTCACTGTCGGCTTGTGTGGTGGAGACCACGTCGACCACCGGGGACAGCGGCGGGATGTACCAGACCATGGGCATGGTGCGGTACTCGGGGTGCAGCGGCAGCGCGATCTTGTACTCGGCGATGAGCTTGTAGATCGGGCTGTTCTGCGCGGCGAGGATCCAGTCGTCTTCCATGCCCTCGGCCTTGGCCGCGGCGATGACCTCGGGGTCGAACGGGTCGAGGAAGACCCCGCGCTGGGCATCCAGCAGATCCTGGTCGTTCTCGATCGACGCGGCGGCGAGCACAGCGTCGGCGTCGTAGAGCATCAGGCCGAGGTAGCGCAGCCGCCCCACGCAGGTCTCCGAGCAGATGGTGGGCTTGCCCTGTTCGATCAACGGGTAACAGAGCGTGCACTTCTCGGCTTTACCGGTCTTGTGATTGAAGTACACCTTCTTGTAGGGGCAGGCGGAGACGCACATGCGCCAACCACGGCAGCCGTCCTCGTCGACAAGCACGATGCCGTCTTCCTCGCGCTTGTACATGGCGCCGGAGGGGCACGCCGCGACGCAGGCGGGGTTGAGGCAGTGCTCGCAGATACGCGGCAGGTAGAACATGAAGGTGTTCTCGAACTCCATCTTCACGTGCTCGCTCATGGTGGCGAGGATGGGATCGTCGGCGGCGGTCTCCTGCGAGCCGCCGAGGTTGTCGTCCCAGTTGCCCGACCACTTGATGTCCATGTTCTTGCCGGTCAGCAGCGACTTCGGCCGCGCGACCGGGCTCTGGGTGCCGGCCGGCGCGGTGGTAAGCATGTCGTAGTCGTAGGTCCACGGCTCGTAATAGTCGTCGATCACGGGCAGGTCGGGGTTGTCGAAGATGTGCAGCAGCTTGCTCAGCCGACCGCCGGCGCGGAGCTTCAGCCGGCCGCGCTTGGTGCGCACCCAGCCGCCCTTCCACTTCTCCTGGTCTTCGTACTGGCGCGGGTAGCCCACGCCGGGTTTGGTCTCCACGTTGTTGAACCAGGCGTACTCCACGCCGGTGCGGTTGGTCCAGACCTGCTTGCAGGTCACCGAGCAGGTGTGACAGCCGATGCATTTGTCGAGATTCATGATCATCGACATTTGAGCCATAACGCGCATTTAGTACTCAACCTCCTGGCTGCGTCGACGGATCACGGTGACCTCGTCGCGTTGGTTCCCGGTCGGGCCGAGGTAGTTGAAAGCGAATGAAAGTTGGGCGTAGCCGCCGATCAGGTGCGAGGGCTTGAGCAGGATGCGGGTGAGCGAGTTGTTGGTGCCACCGCGCAGTCCGCTGGTCTCGGCGACGGGCACGTTGATGGTGCGGTCTTTGGCGTGGTACATGTACACGGTGCCCTCCGGCATCCGGTGCGAGACGATCGCCCGGGCCACGACAACGCCGTTGCGGTTGTACGACTCGATCCACTCGTTGTCGCGCACGCCGATCTTGTCGGCGTCCTGCGGCGACATCCAGATGGTCGGTCCGCCCCGGGAGAGCGAGAGCATCAGCAGGTTGTCCTGGTACTCGGAGTGGATCGACCACTTGGAGTGCGGGGTGAGGTAGCGCACGGCCACCTCGGCGCGACCCTTCGAGCCGGGTGCGCCCGTGGACTTCGTTGAGCCGACGACCGAGTCGTCGAACAGTCTGTGCATGTCCAACGGCGGCCGGTAGATCGGCAGCTGCTCGCCGAGCTCGATCATCCAGTCATGATCGAGGTAGAAATGTTGCCGCCCGGTGAGGGTGTGCCACGGTTTGAGGTGTTCGACATTGATAGTGAAGGCGCTGTAGCGGCGTCCGCCGTGCTCGCTGCCCGACCATTCCGGCGAGGTGAGCACGGGAACCGGAGCGCCCTGCACATCCTTGAAGGTGAACCGGCGCCCCTCGTTGTCGCTGGCCAGGTGGGCGAGCTTCTGCCCGGTGCGCTCCTCGAGCTGCCGGAAACCCTGGGTGCCGAGGCGCCCGTTGGTGGTTCCGGAGAAGGCGAGCACCATCTCGCAGGCGTGGATGTCGGTGGCCAGCTTCGGCCGGCCGGCCGCCGGTCCGGACTCGACGAGACCGTTCTTGGTGCCGAGGTACTCGATTTCCTTGTCGGGGTCGTATTTGACGCCCTTGATGGTCATGCCGAGCTTGGCGGTGAGCGGGCCGAGGGAGCCGAGCTGCGCGGCGAAGGCCGGGTAGTCACGTTCCACCACGACCAGCCGCGGCATGGTGATGCCGGGAATCAGGTCGGGATTCTCCACCACGATGCCGTGCGGGGTGGCCATGGCGTCGGGGGTGTCGTGCATCAGCGGCGTGGCAACGAGGTCGCGGCGCACACCGAGGTGTGTCTCGGAGAACTCGGACACTTTCTGGGCCAGCAGGTGGAAGATGTCGAAGTCGGTCTTGGACTGGAACGGCGGGTCGATAGCCGGGTTGAACGAGTGGATGAACGGGTGCATGTCGGTGGTGGACAGGTCGTGCTTCTCGTACCAGGTGGCCGGCGGCAACACCACGTCGCTGTAGATGGTTGTGGACGTCATCCGGAAGTCGCTGGTGACCATCAGGTCGAGCTTGCCCTCCGGGGCCGACTCATGCCACTTCATGGTGTGCGGGCGCTTCTCCTCCGGGGATTCCGGGGCGCGCACCGCGCTCTGGGCGCCGAGCAGGTGCTTGAGGAAGTACTCGTTGCCCTTGCCGGAGGAGCCGAGGATGTTGGCCCGCCAGACGACGAGCACCCGGGGGAAGTTCTCCGGCGCATCCGGGTCTTCGCAGGCGTAGCCGAGGCTGCCGTCCTTGAGTGAATCGACCACGTACTGGGCCGGGGCGACCCCGGCCGCATCGGCGTCGTCGACGATGTCGAGCGAGTTGCGGTTGAAGGTGGGGTAGCTGGGCATCCAGCCGCGTTTGGCCGATTCGACCAGGCAGTCCGCCGTGGTGCGTCCGGTGAAGGTGCCGGTGGCCAACGGGCTGGCGAGGGTGTCGGCGCTGAGGCCGTCGTAACGCCACTGGTCGGTGGCGAGATACCAGAATGCGGTGCCGATCATGGCGCGCGGCGGGCGTACCCAGTCCAGGCCGAAGGCGTACTGCGCCTGGCCGGTGACCGGGCGCACCTTCTCCTGACCCACATAGTGCGCCCACCCGCCACCGTTCACGCCCTGGCAGCCGGTCATGGTGGTCAGCGCGAGGAAGGCGCGGTAAATGGTGTCGGAGTGGAACCAGTGGTTGGTGCCTGCGCCCATCAGGATCATCGAGCGGCCGCCGGAGTCTTCGGCGTTCTGCGCGAACTCCCGGCCGATCCGGGCCGCGGCCTGCGCCGGCACGGAGGTGATCTCCTCCTGCCAGGCGGGGGTGCCGGGCGAGGAGGCGTCGTCGTAGCCGGTGGGCCAGACGCCGGGCAGGTTCAGTTCGTCGCGGCTGACGCCGTACTGGGCCAGCAGCAGGTCGAAGACCGTGGTGACCAGCTGGCCGGCTACCATTCGCACGGGCACGCCGCGGCGGATGACGCCGGCGCCGCCGGTGTGCTCCTCGCCCTCTTCGCCGGTGAGGGCGGAGACGTCGAAGCGGGGCATGTCGATGGCGGCGCTCCGGCCGTCGTGGTCGGGGCTGTCGGCGATGGAGAGCAGCGGGTCGACGCCCTCCAGGTCGAGGTTCCACTTGCCGGCGTCGGTTTCGCTGAACCGGTGGCCGAGTGAGCCGTTGGGCACGACCGCGTGGCCGACCTGGTCGAGCAGCACGGGCTTGAAGGTGGCGCTGGCGACGGTGGAGGCCGTGTCGGGCAGGGCATCCGCGGTGAGGAACTTACCGGGCACGTAGGCGTCGCCGCGCGGAGTGAGGGTGATCAGGTAGGCGGAGTCGCTGAACTTCTTCATGTAGTCCACGAACTGCGGGGTGCGCCGGTCGACGAGGAATTCCTTGAGCACGACGTGGCCCATGGCCAGGGCCAGGGCGCCGTCGGTGCCGGGGTGCACGGCCAGCCACTCGTCGGCGAACTTGGAGTTGTCGGCGTAGTCAGGCGAGACGGTGATAACTTTCTGACCGCGGTAGCGGGCTTCGACCATGAAGTGCGCGTCGGGGGTGCGGGTCACCGGGACGTTCGAGCCCCACATGATCAGATAGCTGGAGTTCCACCAGTCGGCGGATTCGGGCACATCCGTCTGGTCGCCGAACACCTGCGGGGAGGCGACGGGCAGGTCGGCGTACCAGTCGTAGAACGAGAGCATGGTGCCGCCGAGCAGGGTGATGAACCGGTTGCCCACTCCATGGGAGACGATCGACATGGCGGGGATCGGCGAGAAGCCGGCGATCCGGTCGGGTCCGTAGTTCTTGATGGTGTGCACCTGGGCGGCGGCGACGATCTCGGCGGCCTCGTCCCAGCTGGCGCGCACCAGGCCACCCTGCCCGCGGGCACTCTTGTACGCCTTGGCGCTCTCCGGGTTGCCGGTGACCTCGGCCCAGGCGAGCACCGGGTCGCCGGTGCGGGCCTTGGCCGCGCGGTACAGCTCGAGCAGCACACCGCGCACGTAGGGGTAGCGCACCCGGTTGGGCGAGTAGGTGTACCAGCTGAACGCGGCGCCGCGGGGGCAGCCGCGGGGCTCGTACTCTGGCGAGTCCGGACCCACGGAGGGGTAGTCGGTCTGCTGGGTCTCCCAGGTGATGATGCCGTCTTTGACGTACACCTTCCAGGAACAGGAGCCTGTGCAGTTCACGCCGTGGGTGGACCGCACCTCCTTGTCGTGGGTCCAGCGGTCACGGTAGAACGAGTCGGCGTCGCGGCCGCCCTCGAGGAACAACGAACGCAGGTCTGGGGAGGTTTCACCGCGGCGCAGGAACCGGCCGAGGTTGAGGATTGAGTCGGTGATGGGACCGTCGCTGCCGGGTTTGGCGGATGTGGCCCCGGCTCGGCCATTTCGTGAAAAGACAGAATTCTTGACTGATTTCACGAAGATCTCCTAGCGCTGCCGGCGTCGCCACGGTCAGCGATGCCCTCTGCGCAAGTCTCCCGAGTGCGGAAAACCGCTACAACCGGGAAACGCCGTTAATAATCAGCGGGAGCGTAAATGACCACAGGCGGCACCGCCGCGGCCGGCTCCAGGACCCGCTCGAGCAGGTCGAGGGTGCAGATGTCCGGCCCGACCAACGGATGCAGCCGGTCGGCCCGCAGCGGGCCATCCGTCTGTTCGAGCAGCGTCTTGATCAGGCCGAAGTGCACAGTGCACACCTCGGGGTGCAGCTTCACCATCTCGCTGTACGGACAATCGTGCAGGTGCACGTGGGTGCCGTCAGAGTCGTGGTCGGAATCGAAGCCGCTGGCGTCGAGGTGGTCGTCGAGCGCGTCCATCTGGCATTGGCGCGGGGAGGTGTCGACGGTTTCGAGGGGCAGGAGCCTCCGCACGAGGTCACCGCGGCGCTGTGCGGCTTCGGCCTTGGCCGCGCGCACCGAACCGGGCTCGGCGGAACCGGCCGCCGCGCTGTAGAGCATGCGGGGGCGACCCTTGGTCTCGCGGGTCTCCGGCTGGCAGGTGATGAAACCATCGTCGACCAGGCGCTGCAGATGTTCTCTGGCGGTGTTGGGATGCAGCCCGGCCGCCTCGGCGAGGTCGCCGACGGTCATGGTTCCGCGACGCTGCAGGTGCAGGAGCAAAGTGATCCTGCTGATCGAGGCGAGCGTGCGATAACTCGGGGCGGAGCGGGGAACCATGGAGCCCAGTATGGGCCACCGTCCAATCTGGCGGTACCCCCTGCCCCTGATCGGGCGCCAGCTTCTACTCGCCAGATGCCGTGAGTCGCCATCAGGAGGGGCGAGCCTGGTCCCGCCGGCAGGGTGGTCGCGGCGACGGAGGAGCGCTAGGGTCTGCGCGTGACGACGGATGAGCACGGGTGCTGCGCGCCCGCACACGAGGTGATACGCCAGGCCCGGCTGGCCGTGGGCGTAGACGATGCGGAGGCACCCCCGGGCACAGCCATGTCCCAGCTCCCCCCGGCACCGGCCGCTCCCGGCTCACTCGTCCGGCATCACCTCGACCAGGCGCTGGTGCCGGCGCAGGTCTTCGCCATGGGCGACGCCGACGGCGCGGGCAATCCCGGCGACGGCGAGACCCCCGTGCACGAAGTGCGGCTGGATGCCTTCTCCATCGACACGACGACGGTCACCAACGCCGCCTTCGCCCGGTTCGTGGCCGATACCGGGTATCGCACCGAGTCGGAGCTGTTCGGCTACTCCGCGGTGTTCCACCTCGCGTTGCAGGCCGACATCGATGACGTGGTCGGCCAACCCCCGCAGACACCCTGGTGGCTGGGGGTGCGCGGCGCGGACTGGGCGCATCCGGCCGGCCCCCGTTCGTCGCTCGACGGGCTGGCCGAGCATCCGGTGGTGCAGGTGAGCTGGAACGACGCGCTGGCCTACTGCGCCTGGGCGGGGCGACGGCTGCCGACCGAGGCCGAGTGGGAGTGCGCGTCGCGCGGCGGGCTGGCCGGCCGGCGCTACCCGTGGGGCGACGAGTGGGAGGAAGGGCAGCGCTGCAACATCTGGCAGGGCCGGTTTCCCGCGGTGAACACCCTGGCCGATGGCTGGCTCAGCACCGCCCCGGTGCGGGAGTTCGCGCCGAACGGCTACGGCCTCTGGCAGAGCGTGGGCAACGTCTGGGAGTGGTGCGCCGACTGGTGGGCGGAGGGCTATTACGCGCACTCCCCCGCCGAGAATCCGGCCGGCCCGGCGACGGGCGAGCAGCGTTCGATGCGCGGCGGCTCGTACCTCTGCCACGACTCCTATTGCAACCGGTATCGCAACTCCGCTCGGGCCTCCAACACCGCGGATTCCGCGGCCGGCAACGTGGGCTTCCGCACCGTGGCGCTGACCTGATCCGGCGCCGCCGAAGCACAACTCGTGCTCGATTCCGCCGGCGTGGCCGACCGCCTCGTCATTCCGGGGCGATCGCCGGTCGGCGGCTGGGAATCGCAGGAGTCATGCATCCGCGGGTGCGGATGGTTGTGGTCTGCTACCCCGGCGCGTGCAGCCGGGGCGCGTCGAAGAAGAGCAACTCAAGGGCCGCCGACCGCGCGAACACGGCGCGCATGAGCGCCCGGTCGACGGCCGTCGCGGTGGCCGCCGCGGTGTCGGTGAGCAGGATTGCCTGCCGGGTCGCGGCCGCGAACCCCTCGTCGGCGTAGGTCTCCAGCCAGTCGGCGTACGGATGCGCCGCGTCGCGCCGGCTCGCCGTGAAGCCGGCGTGCAGGCGCTCGCCGACATCCGCGTAGAGCCAGTAGCAGGGCAGGACCGCGGCCAGCAGCACCGCATAGTTGCCTGCCGCGCTGACCGCGACCAGGTGGTCGACGTAGGACCGGGTCACCGGGCCGGGCGCCGGGCGCGTGTCATGGCCGGTCAGCCAGGTGCGGTGCAGCTCGAGTTCCACCTCGATGCAGTTGGCGGCGCCGGTAGCCCAGAATTCCCGTTCGGCGGGGGTGGGCGCCAGGACGCTCGCCTGCGCCAGCACCCGGGAGTACGCGGCGAGGTAGAGGGCATCCTGGGCCAGGTAGTAGGCGAAGTGGCCGGCGAACAGGCTGCCGTCGCCGAGTTCCGCGATGAAGGGCAACGCATCGATGGCGGTGCGGGTTTCGGCGATGTCGGCCCAGAGCAGCCTGCTGAACGGTTCGGTGCGGCCCGGCTCCGGCCGCAGATCCGGGTCGGCATCCCCGCGTGATTCGGCGGCGTGAACGTTCATGGCGACATCCCTTCGCTAGTGCTAACTAGTCAGGTTCGACGGGTTTGGATCTCAGCGTCCGCATCCGGCGGAGGCACCCCGTGTCGCGTCCCACCCTAGCGGCCGGCAGGGCCGAAAGACTCTCGAATGCACCGGGCGCCGAACTGTACGCTGGACAGGCTGCTGCATTCTTCACCGGGTGAGCACGCGCTCCATGGCCGACGGGCCACCGGTCGTCGGCGTCGTCCTGGAAGGACACCGCACCATGCCTGACACCCCGACCGACACCACCATCGCGCCGCCCACGGTGTTGATCCTGGCGATCACGGCCTGCCCAACGGGCATCGCCCACACCTACATGGCTGCCGAGAAACTCGACGCGGCCGCCACCGAACTCGGCTACGAGATCCGGGTCGAGACGCACGGGTCCGTCGGAGTCGAAGGCACCTTCAGTCAGGCCGACATCGACCGCGCCGACGCTGTCGTCGTCGCCGCCGACACCCAGATCGACCTGTCCCGCTTCGGGGGCAAGCGCATCGTCTCCACCCGCGTCTCCGACGGCATCCACCGCCCGGCCGCGCTGATCGCCGAGGCGCTGGCCGCCGCCCCCACCGGCCGCGCCGCCGTGACCACGGATGCCCCGGCGAGCGCCGGGAAACGCGACATCGGCGGTTTCATCTACCGCGCGCTGATGAACGGCGTGTCGTACATGATCCCGTTCGTCGTCGTCGGCGGGCTGCTCATCGCGATCTCGCTGTCGATCGGCGGCGAGGCCACCCCGCAGGGACTCGTGATCCCCGAGGACAGCTTCTGGTTCACCATCAACCAGATCGGCGTGCTCGGCTTCACCCTGATGGTGCCGATCCTCTCCGGCTTCATCGCCTACGCGATCGCCGACCGGCCCGGGCTCGCACCCGGCATGATCTGCGGTTGGATCGCCACGACCGGCTCCTTCTACAACTCCGAATCGGGTGCCGGTTTCATCGGCGGCATCGTCACCGGTTTCCTGGTGGGCTTCGTGGCGCTGGGCATCAAGAAGATCCCCGTGCACCGCTTCATCAAGCCGATCATGCCGATCCTGGTCATCCCCGTGATCACCACCCTCGTCGTCGGCGGACTGTTCGTGCTCGCCCTCGGCCAGCCGATCGCCTGGGTGTTCTCCTCGATGACCGACTTCCTCTCCAGCCTCGACGGCGGCAGCGTCGTCGTGCTCGGCCTGATCCTGGGCGCGATGGTCGCGTTCGACATGGGCGGCCCGATCAACAAGACAGCATTCCTGTTCGGTTCCGCGCTGATCGCCTCCGGCAACCCGGCCCCGATGGGCATGGTCGCCGCGGCCATCGCCGTGCCGCCGCTGGGCATGGGGCTGGCCACGGTCATCCGTCGCCGGTTCTTCACCCCGGTGGAACGCGAGGCCGGCATCGCCGCGCTGTTCATGGGCTTCTTCGGCATCACCGAGGGCGCCATCCCGCTCGCGGCGGCCCGCCCGCTGCAGGTCATCCCCGCGAACGTGCTCGGTGGCGCCGTCGCCGGTGCCATCGCCGCGATCGCCGGGGTCACCAACGCCGTGCCGCACGGCGGCCCGATCGTGGCCGTCTTCGGTGCCGTGAGCGGCGTGCCGATGTACTTCGTCGCGATTCTCTCCGGTGTGGCCGTCACCGCTCTGGTGTCGGTGCTGCTGATCGGCATCTCGGTGCGAAAGGTCGTGCCGGCGGATGCTGCCGCGGTTGCGGTCGCCGGTGCCGCTGCGGATGCCGCCGTGCCGGTTGCCGCGCCGGGTGCTGCGGCGAGTGCCGTGTCGCCCGTGGCTGCGGCGCCGGTTCTTGCCGCGCCTGCTGCCGCCGAGCCGGTGGCCCCCGCCCCGAAGACCGTGCTCGACTACATCGACGAACGCACCATCGTGCTCGACATCGACGAGACCGACCGGGACGCCGTCATCCGTCGTCTGGCCGGTCTGATGCAGACCACCGGGCGGGTACTCGACGTCGACGCCGTCGTGCAGGCGGCCATGGACCGTGAACTGATCAGCACGACCGGCATCGGCGAGGGCATCGCGATTCCGCACGCCAAGTCCGACGGCGCCACCTCCCCGGTGCTCGCGTTCGCGCGCAGCCGAGACGGCGTTGACTGGAACTCGCTGGACGAGGCCCCTGCGCACCTGATCTTCATGATCGCCGTGCCGGAGGCCGCCGCCGGCACCGAGCACCTCAAGGTGCTCGCCCAGCTGTCCCGCAGCCTGATGAAGCCCTCGTTCCGCGCCTCGATCGAGATGGCGGCCACCCCGGCCGACGTGCTCGCGGCACTGGCGTCCTCGGTGCGGCCGGCGACTCCCGCCGCGCACTGACCCCCGTCCTGGACCGCACGTCGGGGCGGACTTTTTCGGGAAACACCGCCGCGCGCGCCTGCGCAACGCGGCGTTTCTCGAATTCCTCCGCCTTTACGTACCGAGTTCGGCCGAGTCGGCCCGGTCGGCCGCCGCCGCCCGAGTGAATGCGGCGCTACCGCGCGCTGCCGGCCGGCGCATCCCTCTGACCCGCCCTGGTTGTTCGCAGGGCGATGCCCGCCGCGGCGAGGCCGAGCGAAGCCAGGACGAGTGCCGTGTGACTCCAGCCCGAGGTGGCGAGGACCGTGCCTCCGCTGGCTGCGGCCCAGGTGCAGCTACGGCCGAGCGGCCACCAGGAGAAGCTGCCGCTGACGACGCCGGCGCGCTCCGACAGCTCGGCGAGGGGAGAGAACGGCCCCTCCACGGCGCAGGCGTAGTCCAGGCCGCCGTGCACCGCAACGAGGTACGCGCCGGAGGTGGCGATAGCGGCAAGACAGAGGCCGGCCGCGATGAGGACGGCACCGAATCGTGAACGCTCGGAGGCGGACAGCCGCTGCGTCCCGATGCCCCGAGGGAGGAGCGCCGTGCGCCCGAGGAGCACCGCGATGAGGCCGATCCAGAGCGGGCCACCGGCCAGGGTGAAGCCGAGGACCGCGGCTGCGAGGACCGCGGGACCGCCGGCAGCGCCCGGTTCACCGGGAATCCACTCGGCCGCAAGGAGCAATGACAGCGCCGCGAAGATCACTCCTGCATACCCGGCGAGCACGCTGCGCCCGCCGAGGCCCCAGCGACCGGTCGGCGGCGAGAACACCAGAAGCAGGGTGAGTGTGGCGGTGCCGGCGAGGGCGGCGACCGCTGCCAGCAGCGAAAGGCCACCGACGATCAGGTCCCAGGCCTGAGCCACCGTCGCGTCTCGGCTGAACATGAAGATCAGGGTGGCGACGGTAGCGCCGATGACCGCCGTGAGCATCACGGTGCCGGCAAAGCGCGCGGCATGACCCAGGTGCATCCGGGCGTCGGTGTTCCCCATGACTGCACGCTAGCGCAGTGGCCGGCGCTGGCTCACTGGCTGGTGTCTATCAGCGCCCCTCTGGGCCTGGCACCTGCTGCGAACGGGCGATGAGGGCGCTGGTGTGCGCACCGACACCGCGGCGCAGCACCTCGGCAAGGTTGTCGACGGTATCGACGTCGCGGCGGATCGACGCCGTGGCGGGCAGGTCGAGCGGCACGTGGCCGGCAGTCTCGTGCGCAGCACGGGAGCCGGGCCCGAACCGGGGAGTGAGCGTGATGCCGGCGCGGGCGAGCAACGTGGTGGTGCCGGTGCCCTCCTCGTCGGCAACCATGGCCAGGTCATGGGCGGTTGCGGCGGTGAGGGTCGACTCGACGTCAGCGACGGTGAGCGCGGGCAGGTCTCCGGTGAGCACAGCGACGCTGCAGAGCGGGTACTGCTCATGCGCCACCCGGATGCCCTCGGCGATGGCCGCGTTGAGCGGGTCCCGAGTTGCCACACAAGCGCCCGTCCCGGCATCCGAAGCGGATGTGTGCGGCACCTCGGGAACGATCTGGGCGCCCAGCGCCTTGAGCGGCGCGGCGGCGGCGGGGTCGGCGGTCACCACGAACACCTCCTGCACCATCCCGGCGGCCAGCAGTGCGGCCACGGTGTCCAGCGCGAATGCTTCGGCGAGCTCCCCGCGGGCCGGGAAGGTTTCCGGCAGCGCGCTCAGGCGGCTCTTGGCGCTCGCACTGCCCTTGACGGGCACCACGCACACCCATCTCACGCGGATGCGGTTCCGCGAGAAGCCACTTGAGGCCCACTGCTGCGCTCCGAGGGGGCCTCAACCGGAAACTCACCAGCCAAATCCTCTCGAGTTGCCACTTGAGGCCCTGTGCCGTGCGCGGTGGGGGCCTCAACCGGCAACTCACCAAGGTGGTCGTCGGCGGCAGCATCCGGAATCTCACGAGTTGCCGCAAAGTGCCCCCTCGCGGGCCCGATAGGGGACTTTTGCGGCAAGTCGGCATCAGGAATCTCACGAGTTGCCGCAATGTGCCCCCTTAGAGGCGCTGTCGGGGCATCTTCCGGCAAGTCGGCGGCCGCGGTCCTGTCATCAGCAGCCCTGGCCGTCCCCGCCTCATCAGCGTTCGTGGGTGCGCTATCCGTCCCACGGTCCGCCTCGGCAGCCGCCAGCCCGGCCGCATAACCCTCCGCGTACGCCTCGGCGCTGCCGACGCGGAACATGTCGTTCGCAGTGTCGCGCAACAGCCGGCGCGCGCCGCGATCCCCCGCGTCGATCGCGCCCACCAAGTGGCCGAGGCCGCGGAGCACGGCGACGGGGTTGCCGCTGGTCTTGCCCTTGATCAGGTCGGCGGCGCCGGCGATCTCGTCCGCGACGGCGGCGACGGTGACGTCGAGGCGGCGACCGTGCGCATCCATGCTGCCACGTAGGTCGTCGAGCACGGCCACGCCGGCAGCGCCGATGGCGATGTCGGTCTGGCCGTCCCGCCACGGGCGGCCAACGGTGTCGGTGATCAGCACCCCGAGATGCAGCCCGGTGGCGGCGCGGAGGGCTGCGCAGAGGCCGCGCGCGGAGGCATCCGGGTCGACGGGCAGTAGCAATACAGTGCCGTGCTCGACGTTGCTGGCGTCGACACCGGCGGCGGCCATCACCAGGCCCTGCCGGTTTTCGACGATGCGGGTGACCCCGCCCGGATGCGCACGGGTCGCGACGACCCGTACGGTCTCGTCGGCGATGGCCTGCTCCCGGTCGGTCGCGGCCACCTGCCTGCCCTCGGCCTTGGACACGATCTTGCTGGTCACGGCCAGGATGTCACCGTCGGCCAGACGGGACGCGGCGGGACCAGCGACGGCCAGGATGGTCGCGGCCAGGTCGTCGCCGGCCCGGACCTCGCCGATTCCGGGCAGCACGAACACCTCGAGCCGGTGGCGCGCACCGTCGGCCGCGGAATGCATCGCTACCGGGCGAGCTTCGGCAGCACGTCGCGGCCGAAGACGTCGATCCACTGGCGCTGGTTGCGCCCCACGTTGTGCAGGTAGATCTTGTCGAAGCCGAGGTCGACGAACTTCTGGATGTAGGCACGGTGGTCGTCGGGGTCGGCGGAGATGATCATCCGGCCCTCGAAGTCCTCCGGACGCACCAGTTTTGCCATCTGCTCGAATTCGAACGGCGAACGGATGTCGCCCTTGGGGAACTTCATGCCGCCGTTGGGCCACTCGTGCAACGCGTTGGCCATGGCCTCCTCGTCGGTCTCGGCCCAGCTCATGTGCAGCTGCAGCACCTTGGGCATGGTCGACGGGTCCTTGCCGGCCTCGCGGGCGCCGTCGTCGAACTTGCCGAACAGCATCGAGATCTTCTCGAGCGGGGCGCCGACGGTGATGAGGCCGTCGGCGTGCCGGCCGGCGCGCTTGGCGGTGACCGGGCCGGCGGTGGCGACGAGGATCTCGGGCGCGACCTCAGGCATGGTCCATAGCCGGGTGGACTCGAGCTTGAAGAACTGGCCGGAGTGCTTGACGTCCTTGCCGGCGATGCTGGCGGTGAACAGCTTCGAGATGATCTCGATGGCCTCGAACATACGGTTGATGCGCTCGGGCGCCTCGGGCCAGTAGCCGCCGACGATGTGCTCGTTGAGCGCCTCACCGGAACCCAGGCCCAGCCAGTGCCGGCCGGGGTACATCGAGGCGAGTGTGGCGGAGGCCTGCGCCACCATGGCCGGGTGCCAGCGGAAGGTTGGCGCGGTGACGCCGGGACCCATGTCGCCCTTGGTGCGCTCACCGATCGCGGCGAGAACGCTCCACACGAAGGAGGATTCGCCCTGGGCGGGCACCCACGGTTGGAAGTGATCGGCCGCCATCACCCCGGAGAAGCCGTGTTCCTCCGCATAGGCCGAGAGCGCCACCGCCTCGGCGGGGGCGAACTGCTCCAACATGGCCGCGTAACCGATCTGCAATTCCGACATACTGCCATCCTGCCACTCGCGTGTGTCGGCGAGGTTTCTGGAGCGCCCGCGCCAAATAGGCTTAGAGCCATGCGCATCGCCACCTGGAACGTCAACTCCATCCGTGCCCGCGTCGACCGAGTGGTCGACTGGATGGTGCGAGAGGACATCGACGTGCTCGCCATGCAGGAGATCAAGTGCAAGCCCGAGCAGTTCCCCGCGCAGGCCTTCGAGGACGCCGGCTACGAACTGGCCATCCACGGCCTCAGCCAGTGGAACGGCGTCGCGTTCGCCAGCCGCCACGAGATGACGGATGTGGTCACCGCCTTCCCCGAGATGCCCGGCTTCCTCAAGGGTGAAGAGGGTCCCGGCCTGCCGCTGGAAGCCCGCGCGCTGGGCGTGACCGTGAACGAGATGCGCCTGTGGAGCCTGTACGTGCCCAACGGCCGCTCGCTGGATGACCCGCACTACGTCTACAAGCTGGACTGGCTGACCCGGCTGAAGACCCACGCCGCCGACGAGCTGGCCAAGAACCCCCGGCTGGCGATGGCACTGATGGGCGACTGGAACGTGGCCCCGCTGGACTCCGACGTGGGTGACCCCACCCTGGTACCCGGCGTGTCCACCCACATCTCGCCGGCAGAGCGCAGCGCGTTCGAAGCGTTCGAGGCGGCCGGTTTCACCGACGTGGTGCGCCCGATCGTGCCGGAGGGCTTCACCTACTGGGACTACAAGCAGCTGCGCTTCCCGCGCAACGAGGGCCTGCGCATCGACTTCATCCTCGGCTCACCGGCCTTCGGTGAGCTCGTGACGGATGCGAGCATCCACCGCAACGAGCGCAAGGGCGACGCCCCGAGCGACCACGTTCCGGTGCTGGTGGACATCGAGACCGAGGACGAGGACGACGACCGCCCGATGATCTTCTAGGCCCCGCTGGTTGAGCTTGCCCCGCTGGTTGAGCTTGTCGAGACCCGGCGAGAGGCAAGCGGTGTCGCCCATACTTGACGCATGTCTCCTGCTGCATCCGGGAACGACGCGGCGCCACAAGCCCCCGCCGACGTTCCCGTCACCGTCTCCATCCGCCGTAAGGTCGACCCCGCCCGGTTCGACGAGGCCACCCACTGGGTGCAGACCGGGATGGACCTCGCCAACGAATACCCGGGCTTCCTCGGCTCCGGCTGGGTGCGCGCGCACGCCGGTTCCGCGCACTGGCACATGCTCTACAAATTCAAGGATGCGGCCTCGCTGGAGGCATGGGAGCACTCGATCGCCCGCACCAGCTGGCTGCTCGAGGGTGAGGGCCTGGTGCTCGAGTCCCACGTGGTGCGGCGCACCGGCATCGAGGGCTGGTTCGACGACTCCCAGGTCAACGCCGGTCCGTCCGCGCCGGTCCAGCCGCCGCGCTGGAAGCAGGCCGTGGCCATCGGGCTGGGCTTCTTTCCGCTGAACGTGATCTTCACCTACCTCGTCACCGGGGTGGACCCGCACTGGAACGACATCCCGACCGTGCTCCGGATCCTGCTGACCACCTTCGTGATGGCGCCCATGATGACCTACGTGGTGATGCCGTTCATCACCCGCCGGCTGCGGCCATGGCTGCAGAAAGCGCCCAAAAAGAAGGCCTGATCGGCCCGACGCTCAGGCGAGCAGCGCCGCGACGATCACCAGCGCCGGGATCGCGCCGATCGTGGTGACCAGCACGGTGTCCCGGGCCACGACCACGCCCCGGTCGTAGCGGGACGCGAAGTTGAAGATGTTCTGCGCGGTCGGCAACGCGCTCACGGTCACCACGGCGAACAGCTCGGGGCCCTCGAGAGCGAACACGAACCTGCCGAACAGGTATGCGATCACGGGCATCAGCGCCACCTTGATCACCGACGCCGCGACCACCTGCTTGCGGCCGGTGCCGGCCTGCAGCAGTCGCTGGCCGTGCAGCGACATGCCGAACGACATCAACACCAGCGGGATCGCGGCACCGCCGATGATGTCCAGGGGCGCGATCACGGCGTCGGGTACCGGGACGCCGAAGGCGGCGACGAGCACGCCGAGAACCGAGGCGATGATCATCGGGTTCCGCAGCGGCTGGGTGAGGATGCTGCGCACCGACACCCGTCCGCGGGTGGACGCGTCGAGGATGCTCAGGGTGATCGGCGCGAGCACGAGCAGCTGCAGCAGCAACACCGGCGCCACATACTGGGCGCTGCCGAGCACGTAGATGGCCACCGGCAGACCGATGTTGTTGGCGTTGACGTAGGTGGCGCTGGTGGCGCCGAGCACCGTCTCCGGCAGCGGGTTTCGAAAGAAAATCCTGGCCAGCACGACATACAGCAGCATGCCGACGATCACGCTGCACAGCACCGTGGCAAGGAACGCGGAGAACAGCACCCGCACGTCCGCCTGCGCGAGCACGGTGAACAGCAGCGCCGGGGTGGCCACGAAGAACGCGATGCGGTTGAGCACCCGGCCGGCGTCCTCGCCGGCCACGCCGGTGCGCTCGACGACGTAGCCCACCAGGATCACAAACCCGATGATCGAGAACCCGACCAGTACACCGCCCACTCTTCGACCCTAGGGCCACCGCCGGTGCCGGGTTCGCACGCGGCTGCGGCGGTGGCCCTGACCGGAACCGGGCCGGTTAGCGCAGCAGCGCGTCCGCCGAGGATCCCGAGGTTCCGGACTCGGTCTCAAGCAAGACCTCTTCCACAGTGTGGTGCGCCTTCGGGTTCCGCACGAAGACCGCAGCGGCAATGGCGATCACTATGGCCACACATCCGGCCACGACGAACGCGCTCGACAGGCCGCCGGTGAAGGCGTCCCTGGCCAGTATCGTTGTCGCGGCGTCCAGACCGGTGGGGATGATTCCCTGGGCCACGGCCTCCGCACCGGCGAAGGTGGTGGAGCCGAGTCCCGCGGCCGTTCCGGCTGAGACCACGGCGGCGAGCACCGCGGTGCCCAGCGCGCCGCCGAGCTGCAGGGAGGTGGCTTGCAGTCCCCCGGCGACGCCGGCGAGCTGCACGGGTGTGCTGCCGACGATGGCCTCGGCACCCGAGGTCATCACCAGGCCCACCCCGAGCGCGAGAACGACGAACGGCACCGCCATGGCCACGTACGGCGAGTCGATACTGATCGGGGTGAGCCCGAACAATGCGCCGCCCACAAGGACCAGACCCAGCGACATGGTGAGACGGATGCCGAATTTGCTCACCAGGGCGGCGCCGATGGGCGAGGCGATGATCGACACTGCGCTCAGCGGCAGCAACATCAGGCCGGCCGCGATGCCCTCCTCACCGCGGAAGTTGAGCAGGAACAGCGCCAGAAAGAAGGTCACCCCGAAGAGGGCGAAAAAGTTCGCGGCTACGGCCAGGGCGCCCACGGTGATGGTGGGGTTCCTGAACAGGCCCATCGGCAGCAGCGGCGCCGCCACGCGGTTTTCCACGACCACGAAGACCGCGACGAGCACCAGTCCGCCGGCCAGAACGCCGAGGGTGAGCGGGCTGGTCCAGCCCCAGGACTCGGATTGGACGACGGCCAGCACAATGCCGAACAGCCCCAGGGCAAGCAGAACGACGCCCGCGATGTCGAACCGTGCGCGGCTGGTCGCGGAACTTTCCTTGAGCACCAGGCCACCCAGGATCAAGCCGATCACGGCGATGGGGGCGTTGATGTAGAACACCGATTCCCAGCCGAGGGTGCCCACCAGCGCGCCGCCCACGATGGGCCCGGCGGCGATGGCAACGGATGACGCGCCACCCCAGATGCCGATGGCCATGCCGAACTTCTCCCGCGGGAAGGTGGCTCGCAGCAGGGCAAGGGTTTGCGGCATCAGCAGTGCGGCACTCAGCCCCTGCAGTGCCCGGAAGGCGATGACGCCCTCGGTCGTGCCGGCCAGGCCGATCGCCACCGAGGTGACCGCGAAGGCCGCGACGCCGATGAGGTACATCTTCTTGCGCCCGAACCTGTCGCCGAGCTTGCCGCCGAGGATGAGGAAGACCGCCAGGGCCAGCAGGTAGGAGTTGGTGATCCACTGCAGTTCGGTGAACGAGGTGCCAAGGGCGTCGGAGATGGCGGGGTTCGCGACCGAGACGACGGTGCCGTCCAGCCCGACCATGAACAGGCCGAAGCAGACCGCGGCCAGGGACAGGCCCGGGTTGCCCCGGAGTGATCGGCGGCCGGTGGCCGGCCGAGTGGGGGTGGATGTGGACATGGTGGTACTCCAAACGGTGGTGCGGGAGGTGGGATGGTGTGCGTGCGCGCACGACGGACAACGCTCCGACGCGGGATGCCGAAGCGTGCGGGGTGGGACCGGCGGCGGCTAGCCGGGACCGGCGGTCGGGCCGGGGGTGCGAGTGCCGCGGCGCTGCGGAGACAGCACCGGAAGCAGCCACTCACGGACGATGCTCGCCAGTTCGTCTGCCGAGACCACATCATTGCGGGCGAGTGCTCGATCCACGATCGCGGAGAGGATCATGCGGGCGGCGAGAAAGGTGTCAGCCTGGTCGTCGATCCGGCCGGTCTGCTTGAGCAGGTCGAGGGCTGCGCTGACGGCCAGGTGCAGCGGTTCCGCGAGGTGCTCGGCCACCGCCGTCATGACAGCGGGGTCGGACCGGCCGGCGGCATCCAGAGCGAGCACGAGCTGACCGAAGCGCCCCACGGTGATGCTCCGCACAGCGGCGGTGATCGCCGTCAGCGCTTCGGCAAGGGTGTGTGAGGCGTCGAGGACCGGAATGTCGATGGGGCCGAGTTTGGCCGCGACGGCCACGACCAGGGCGGTCTTGGTGGGCCAGCGCTTGTAGATGGTGGCCTTGGAGGAGTGCGCCCGCGCCGCGACGGCATCGATCGTCATCGCCGAGAACCCGACCTCGGCGAGGAGGTCGGTCGTGGCCTGCAGAACGGCATCCGCCCGCTCGGCACTGCGCCTACTCATCTCCCCGACCACATGTGTACTCTAACGTACACTTGTGCCGGTTCGTAAGCCCGGCTCTTTCGCCGGCGGATGCGCTCCCCTACGCTCGACTCATGCCTAACCTCGATGTTCCGGGCGCACGCCTCTACTACGAAAGCGACGGACACGCCTCCAAACCGGCGCTGCTGCTGATCCACGCGGGGATCGCGAACCTGCGCATGTGGGACCCGCAGATCGACGCGCTGGCCGCAGAGCACTTCGTCATCCGCTTCGACACCCGCGGCTTCGGCCAGACCAGTACCGAGGACGTCGAGTTCTCCAACCGGGCGGATGCCCTGGCCGTGCTCGACCACCTCGGCGTGGCCCGCGCGACGCTGATCGGGTGCTCCCGCGGCGGCACCATCGCCATCGATCTTGCGGTGGAGAGCCCTGACCGGGTGGCCGGGCTGATCGTGATCGGGGCGGGCCCGAGCGGGTTCCCCGACACCGAGCTGACCGAGGTGGAGGATGCCCGGTTCGACGAGATCGACCAGGCCTTCGCCGCCCAGGATTGGCACCGGCTGGCTCGCCTCGAGGCCGCGATCTGGGATTTCGGCCCGTTGCGCCGCGAGGAGGACCTCGACCCCGAATTCGTCTCCACCGCCTACGCGCTCAACCGGGTGAACGTCATCCACGCGGAGGAGCGCCCGGTGTCGCTGCCGCTCGAACCTCCCGCGTTCGACAGGGTCGTCGACATCGAGGTGCCCGCCCTGGTGACGGTGGGCGAGTACGACATGTCCGAGGTGCTCGCGGCGTACGAGTACCTGGTGACGACGCTGCCCCAGGCCAGTGGATGCGTGTTCCGCGACACCGCGCACCTGCCGAACGTGGAACAAGCGGCCGATGTGCAGCGGGTGCTGCTCGACTGGCTCACCGAAAACGCCCTTTAACGGCCGCGAAAGCGGCCACGTGGTTGCTTCGAGAGGCTCGAGGCAACCACACGACCGCTTTCGCGGGATGGTGCGGTGCGGAACTAGACGCTCGCGGCGGCTCGGGGCGAGCCAGTGACGGCGGGGGCGGCATCCAGCGGCCGGTTGTCGGCCAGCACCTTCTGGTAGGCGGGCAGCTCCACGAACAGCTCGTCCTTCAGCGGGTTGCGCTTGGTGCGCACGATGACGCGCACCTGGTAGACGACCACGGCGATGTTGGCGGCCAGCGAGATCGCACTGACGATGAACAGGGCGGTGGGGTTGTGCGAGGACTCGACGGCGAACTTCGAACTGGTCACGAAGGTGGGCACGGCCATCGTGAACATCATCCAGAACGCCAGGGTCTGCGCCCGGTGCTGCAGCCAGGCGCCGCGCTTGATGAAGAACGCGGGGATGGTGCAGGAGATCAGTAGGGCGGCGCCGGCGTAGAAGGAGTGGTCACCGACGGCGTTGTAGACGTAGGCGAAGTTCCACAGGTCGTACGCGATGATCCAGAACCAGAGCATGTCGGGCCAGATCATGTCCTTCTTCTTGCCGCGGCTGATGATGATGCCCGCCCAACCGCAGATGGTGACGAGGTTGAGCAGCCCGGCAATGCCGTTCATGATGTTCCACGGGCCGCCGACCATGAAGACGCCGTCGACCATGCCCTGCATGCCGTAGACCTGGAAGTCACGGATGACCGCTTCGAAGATGTTCAGCGCGAGGATCGCCGCCGGGAACATCAGCCAGTACTTGTTCTTCGCCAGCTTCGGGATGAAGCGGATGGCCATGAAGCCCAGGCAGCCGGCCAGCGCGGAGTACACCTTGACCCAGTGGAACCAGGTGCCGGTGCTGGAGTCGGCGCCCGCGGTGTGGGGCCAGACGAAGATGGTGAGCACCACCGGTAGCCCGATGAACAACACGAGGGCGGCCCACTTGCTGGCCCGGGCGATCTCGTTGGCAAGCATGAGGCCCGCCACCACCGCAACCCACATCAGCGTGGAGTACCAGGGGATTGACTCGTACAGGAACATCTTCGTTTCTCCTTATTCGGTTTTCTTTGTGGGGTGGTGCGTCTTACGGGTGGTGCGTCTTCACGGGGTGGTGTTCGTGGTGCCCATGTCCAGGTGCAGTGTCTGTCGCACGATGGCGACGAGCACCTGGTCGTCGACGTCGGGCGACGAGCGCACGAGGCCGATCAGTCCGTAGACCAGGACGTAGAAGACCTCGCCGACGTGTTCGATGTCAATGTGGTGCGCCCGCGCGTAGGCCTCGACGGTGGTCACCCGCAGGCGCTCGACGATGGCGCGCACGGCGCGGTCCACAAACCGGTTGTACAGTCCGGCGTTCTCGGGGTGGCCGAGGTCTTCACGGAACATGTCCTTGGCGTGCAGGTGGTGGCGGAACAAGACCACGCAGTCCAGCAGCGCCTTGGCCACATTGCCGGGCTCCCGGTCGGCGTCCCAGCGGGAGACGGCGTCGACGAACTCAGTGATGTGGTCCTCGAAGATCAGGTCGATCAGAGCGTCCCGGTCGGGAAAGTAGTGGTAGATCAGGCCCCGCGTGACGCCGACGCGCTTGGCGATCTCGGTGACGGAGACCTTGGCAACGCCCCGTTCGGCGAAGAGCTGCCTGGTCGCGGCGACGATCTCGTCATGGCGCTCGTCGGGCTGCTTGCTCTGGCGAGGGGAGGCCGTCGGGGTGCTCATGCTTGAACGCTACTCCCGCCGTTGACACAGCGTCAATGACACCGCGTCAATCGCCCCGAACTGGGGAGTGCGCCGCTAGGGGACTCTCCGTCCCGCCGTCGAACCACTAGCCTGTGGAAGCCGCACCATTCATCAGGGGGATTGATGTCATCGAGCAGCGCCATTCGCGACTTCGCGCAGTACGTCGGGCGATTCCGCTGGCCGCTCAGCGCGGCCGAACTCACCGACACCACCCGCTGCCCGGCCTGCGCGGCCACGCTGCCGGCGCCGGTCTGCCCGTCCTGCGGGCTCGACCTGCGTCATCCGGCCGCCCGTGAGCTGCTCACTGCGTCGACGGATGCCGCCACCGCCCTCGACAGGCGGGTGCAGCTGATCGGTCAGATCCGCTTCGAAGTTGCTGAGGCGGAGGCGGCCAGGGCCGTTGCGGCAGAGCAGCTGTTGGCGGTGCAGCTGGTGGCCGCACGGGCCGACGAGGCCGAGCGCCAGGCCCAGGCACAGGCGCAGGCGCAGGCGCAGGCACAGGCACAGGCACAGGCACAGGCCCAGGCCCAGGCACAGGCCCAGGCACAGGCCCAGGCTCAGGCGCAGGCGCAGGCACAAGCCCAGCGCGCCGCCGAGGCTGCGCGTGCCGCACAGGCCGCCGCGCCGGCCCTCGCACAGGCATCCGCCGCCACCCAGGCCGGCGCGCAGACCCCGGTCAGCGTCGCCGCCGCGGCCCCGGCCTCGCCCACCGTCGCCGCGCCCGCAGAACCCGCCCCGTCCGCCCAGCCCGTTCCCCCGTTCGCCCTGCCCGGTGTTTCTCCGGCGGCTCGCCCGGCCGCCCACACGCCGCCGACCCCGCCGAGCACCCCCGCACCGGCGATGCCGACGGGGCCGACCCCGCACAAGCGCTCGAGCGTGCAGGTCGTGCTGCTGCTCGTGGGTGTCACCCTCGTGTCGGTCGCGGCGATCGTCTTCCTCACCGTGGCCTTCGTCGTCGCCGGCCTGGCCGTACGCTCGGCCATCGTGGGGCTCTTCACCGTGGCCATGCTGATCACGGCGGGGCTGCTGCGGCGCAAGGGTCTGGTCAGCACGGCAGAGGGCATCGGCGCCCTCGCCGTGGTGCTGGTGCTCCTGGACGCCTGGGCGTTGCGGGAGAACGACCTGTTCGGCTTCGGCACCGTCGACGGCCTCCTCTATTGGGGCGTGACGCTGACGGTGTGCACCGCGCTGTTCCTGCTCTGGCACGCGGTGTCGTCGTTGCGGGTGGCCAGCGTGGCCGGTTTCGCCGCGGCCGCACCGGCTGTGGGTCTTCTCGCGGCCGGGTTGGCCGCGGATGCCGAGCCGGTCACCCGGGTGTTCCTGGCCGCGCTGGGCGTCGCAGCCGGCGCGCTCCTGCACCGGTTCACCCGGCCGGGAACGGCCTCGTTCTGGCCCGCCGTGGACCGCACGGCCGAGAGGATCGCCCTGCTCGCGCTGGCCGCCCTCGCCCTGGCCACCGCCACGCTGACCGCCGGATTCGTGGCTCCCGCCGAGACGTTGATTCCCCTGCTCACCTTCGGCGCCGTCGCCGCGGGCGCTCTCGCTCACACCGTCGTCGCGTTGACCGGGCGCACACCGGGTGCCCTCTACCGGGCTTTCGCCTACGCATCCGCCAGCCTGGCCACGCTGGCGGTGGTGTTCGGCATCGAGGTGTTCGTCTGGCGCACCGACGACAACACCCTGCTCGTGACCCTGCCGTTGCCGGCCATCGCCACTCTCGCTCTGGGCCTCGAACTCGCCTGGCGGCGCCGGGCGACCGGCCCCGCCCGCATCGCCCTGCTCACCGCCGCGCTCACCGCCGCGTCGTTCGTGGCCGCGATCGGTGCGGTTGCGTTGGCCACAGCCGCCGCGCCGCTGGCCTCCACCCTGCTCTCGACGTTCACGACGTCGGGCGATCCGCTCGTCTCGGTGAACGAGATGAGCGTCTGGGCGCTGGCCACGCTGACCGGCGTCGCCGTGCTGATGGCCGGGTTCTGGCGGGCCGGTGCGGTGCTCGCCCCACGCCTGCGGATACTCGCCTGGTTCGGTTTGGTCATGGTATTGCTGGCCGTGCCGTTCACCGAGGCGCTCTGGCTGGTGCTTCCGCTGTATCTGCTGCTGGGCGCCGCCGCCCTCACCGTGCTCCTGCTCGCCCGCGCCGGGCGTCTGACACTGGGCGGCTACCGGCCGATTGTCGTGACACTCTTCATCGCCAGCGAGGCGCTCGGTTACACCGTGAGCTGGGCCAGTAGCGCCAGTTGGTGGCTCGGCACGCTGTCGGCGGTGCTGACAGTGTTCGTCGCCCGGCTGCTGTTGAACCGCGAGTCTCAGGCCGGCGGCCGCGGTGCTCTGCTGTCCGGAGCGATCGCGCTCACCCTCGTCGGCGCCGCCGCCGCTCCGGAAGCGCTCACCCTGGCCGCGCCGCCCACTCCGGCCGTGCTCTGGCTGCTGGTGGCCCTCGCCGTGGCGTCGGCCACCGGTCTGCTCCAGCTGTTCCTGGCCCAGGGCCGGATCGGCGGATTCACCGCCGTAGAACGCCGAGCAGGATTCTGGACCCTGTTCGCCCCGACTCTGTTGGGCGTCCTACTGCCCACCGGGCGCATCATCGACGGCCTGAGCGGTGCCGACCGGGCGATGATGCCGCCTGCCGTCCCTGTCGCCGGCATCCTGGCCGCCGCGCTGATCGCGGCCGCGATGCTGCTCTGGACCCTGACCCGCGGCGGCGGCCTGCGCTGGGAGCGGTTCACCGCCGCGCTGCTCGTGGCCCCCGCCGTGCTCGCACTCACGGTGAACCTCATCTCCCTCACCGAGGCGCCCGGCACGGTGTCGGTGCTCGCCGCGCCGATCGCCGCTCTGCTCACGGTGGCACTGGCCCTGGTCCTCCGCACTCTCGCACGCACCATCGGCGGCACCACCGGCAGCCGGGCGCGTTCGTCGGCCGGCCTGGAGATCGGCGCCGCCGTGGTGCTCGCCTCCGTCTTCCTGCGGCCCGGACTCGCCGAGCTGGGCTGGCTGGTGCTGCTGCTCACCGCGGTGGTCCTGCTGCTCACCGCGATCGACGCCGACGGTCTCTTCGCCTCTGCCTCCTGGCGCCGCCATGTCGGCTGGCTCTCGCTCGTCGCGGCCACCGCCGGGCTCTGGTGGGGCCTGGCCCGCGCCGGCACCACCCCGGTGGAGGCCTACGTGCTCCCCCTGGCCGGACTGCTGTTGCTGCTGGCCGCGTTGCTCTGGCGTTACGGTCGCATCGACCGCGCCGTCACCGCCAGCCGGGGCGCCGCGCTGCTCACCCTGGCCGGGCTCTCGGTGGCCCTGCTGCCCCTGGCCCTCAGCATGCAGACCGGGTCGCCGGTGCGTCCGGTCATCGTCGGCGCGGCATCCGCGGTGCTGCTCATCGGCGCCACGCTCGTGCGCTGGGCGCCGCCGCGCTCGGCCTACCTGGCCGCGACCGCGCTGGCCGGTGCTCTCGGGCTGCTCAGCACCGGCATCGCCCGCTCGTTGCGCCTGCTCGACACCGCGGGCGCCACGGGACCGCTGCTCGAGGCGTGGCTGCTGCCCACCGTGGTCATCACGGCCGTCGCGGCGTTCCTGCTGGTGCGCCACCCGGATGCCCGCACCCGCCTGGCCAGGGACCGCGCCTCCGTCGTGCTCCTGGTCGTGGCCCTCGGCGCCCTCACCGTGCTGGAAACGGCCTCGTTCGACACCTCGGCTCTGGCGGCCGGCCGCGCGATCGCCCTCGTGGGCGTTCTGGCCGTCGGGCATGTGCTGGCGCTCTGGCGGCCGCAGGTGCCACTGGGCACCATCGCGGCGTGGACCTGTGCCGCCCTGGCCGGCTTCGCTGCCGGCGCCGCGCTCGTCGCCGGCACTGTGGAGCCATTCGAGCTCGTGACGGTGCCCGTCGGACTCGCTCTGGTGGCCGGTCAGCTCGTTACGGCCCGCCTCCGGGCCACGGATGGCGCCCGGCCCACCGGAGCGTGGGCCTGGACCGGCGCCGGACTAGCGCTGGCGCTGCTGCCCAGCGCCGTCGTGGCGGCCACACCCGGCGCCACGACCCTCGGTACCGCCGGCCTCACCGACGACGCCGTGCGCCAACTGGTCACCCTGACCCTCGGCGGCCTGCTCGCCATCGCGGGCGCCGTACTACTGGGCCGCCCCCGGTGGAGCCTGCTCGCCTGGCCCGGCCTGCTCGTGGGAACCGCGGCCGTCGTGGTCACGGCGACCGGGCGCATCCTGGCGCTGGTGACGGTGCCGGCGGCCGGCGCCGACTGGCGCCTCGAGGCGTGGCTGCTGCCCGCGGCGCTGCTGCTGGTGGTCACCGGCGGCATCATCATCCGGCACACGCCGTTCATCGTCTCCGTTGCGACGGCTCCGACGGCGACCCATACCCGCACCGTGCGCCGGAGCTTCGGCTACGGCCTCGTCGGCCTGGCACTGCTCGGCATCCTCGGCGCGGAAACTGCGGCACTGCCGTTCGGTCCGTACGCCGAGGGACGCGTGATCGCCCTGGTCGCTCTGTTCGCCGTGCTGCACGTGGCCCTTCGCTGGTTCGATCGCAGCCCCGCGGGTACCGTGCTCGCCTGGTTCAGCTGGGCCGCAGGCCTGGTCGCGCTCCTGGCCGGCCTCGGGTTCGGCCTGCCCACCCCGCTCGAACTCACCACCGGTCCGCTGGGGCTCTCCCTGATTCTCGGGCAGCTCCTGGCCGCCGGGCTTCTCGGTCCGGCGCGGAACCCGGCGTCCCTGCGGGAGTCTGCCGCCGGTCCGGTTCTGCAGGCCTGGCTGGCCGTGGGGCTGGGTCTGGTACTGCTGCCCAGTGCGGTCGAGGGTGCCCAGGGCGCCCTGCTGCGACCGGTACTGGTGCTCACCGTCGGCGGCATCCTCACGGTCGGCGGAGCCTTGCTGATCAGCCGGCCGCGCTGGCGGGTTGTGGCCTGGCCCGGCGTCCTGGTCGGTGCCGTGGCCGTCGCCGTCGCCGCGTCGGGACGCATCCGGCCGCTGCTCGGCTCGCCGGCCGGCCCGGACGGCCGGCTCGAGGCCTGGCTCCTGCCGGCCGCCCTGCTGCTGATCGGCGCGGGCTACGTCATCATCGCCAGATCCCCGGCGCTGGTACGGCCGGTTCACGCGGATGCTGCCGCGATGGATGCCGCTGTCACGGTGACCGTGGACCCGGCCGGTCCGCGCCGTCTGCTCGGCTACGGCCTCGTCATCGTCGCCCTCACCGGCATCCTCGGGACCGAAACCGCCGCGTTGCCCTATACGGCCTTCGCCGCGGGCCGGGTGATCGCCCTGATCGCGCTGTTCGCCGTGCTGCAGGTCGCCGTGCGCTGGTTCGACCGCAGCCGCGCGGGCGTCCTGCTGGCCTGGCTGCTCGTGGCCGCCGGCTTCCTGGTGCTGGTCGCCGGTCTCGGCCGGGACCTGCTCGACCCCGTCGAGGTGGGCACCGTGCCGCTGGGGATCGCCCTGGTCGTCGGTCAGCTGATCTCGGCGCGGGTCATCGGCCGGGCGCGGGGTACCTCGTTCCCGGTCCCCTCGGCCCGTCTGGTGCAGTCCGGTCTCGTCGTGGGCCTGGCGGCGCTAGTGCTGCCCAGCGCTCTCCTCGGCGCTGAAGGCACCCCGGTGCGTGCGGTGCTCAGCCTGGCGATCGGCGGTGCCCTGGCCGTCCTGGGCGCCCTGCAGACAACCCATCCACGCTGGACCCTGCTCGCCTGGCCGGCCTGCCTGGTGGGCACCCTCACCGTCCTGACCGCCGCGGGCCTGCGGATCCTCACCCTGCCCGGAGCCCCGGCCGGACCGAGCGGCGAGCTGGAGGCCTGGCTGCTGCCGGCCGCCGCCCTCCTGGTGGCCACCGGAACCTGCCTGGTCTGGGTTGCCCGCAGCACCGATTCCGCCGACGCCACCAGCCTGCCGCTTCGCAGTGGGTATGGCCTCGTCGTCGCGGCCCTGCTCGGCACCGTGCTCGCCGAAGTGGTCGCCCTGGGCTACCCACCGCTGGCAACGGTGCGGGTGGTGCTGGTGGTCTGGGTCTTCGCGGCGGTGTTCCTGGCCGCGTTCTGGGGCGACCGTAGCCCGCTGGGCCGGCTCATCGCCGGGGCGGCCCTCGCGGGTACCGCCGGGATGCTCGTGGCCGGCCTGTTCCACGACGTGCCGGACCCCGTCGAGATCGTCACCGTGCCGCTGGCGCTGGCGCTCGTGGCGGCCGGGCTGGTGCACCTGCGGCGGGTGCCCGCTGCGGGCAGTTGGCCCGCGCTCGCCCCCGGCCTGCTCCTCCTGCTGGTGCCGTCGCTGCTGCTCGACCTGAGCGTCAGCCCGGTCTGGCGCGTGGTGGGCCTCGGCGTGGTCGCCATCGCGGTGCTGCTACTCGGCACCGCGCGGCGGTTGCAGGCTCCGTTCGTGCTCGGCGCCACGGTGCTGTTGCTGCACGCGCTCGCCCAGCTCTGGCCGTGGATCGCCCTGCTCTACGTCTCGGTGCAGTGGTGGCTCTGGCTCGGTATCGGCGGCGTGCTGCTGATCGTGCTCGCCGCGCGGTACGAGCAGCGCATCCAGAACTTCAAGACGGCGGCGCTGAAGATCTCCGCGCTGCGCTAACCGCTCCCCACAGCGCCCCGCGCTCAGCCCGTCACAACCGGTGCGGGGCGCGGGGTGCAACTCCTGCGGATGACCGGCGCCGCGCATCGTGGAAGCATGGGGAGGTGCCCGAATCCAGCGCCCCCGAGTTCCTCAGCACGACCCGCCTGCGACTGGCACCTCTCGCCGCGGCCGATGTGGCCGAGGTGCACGCCATCTACGCCGACCCGGGAACCTGGCTGCACCTGCCGACCGGCCGCCACACGGCCCTCGCACAGGCCGAGCGGATGGTCGACGAGAGCGAGCAGAGCTGGGCCGCATCCGGTTTGGGGCGCTGGGCGATTCGGTTGCGGCACGACCTGCCCAGCACTGCACTGCCCGGCACCACCCTGGCGGCGGGAATGCTCATCGGGGTGGCCTCGGCGACGCTGATGGACTGCGGGGCGCACAACTTCGGCTACCGGCTGACCCCGGCCAGCTGGGGAATCGGACTGGCCACCGAGGCCGCCACGGTGGCCCTCGCCGCGGCGCAGGCCTCGGCGAATCCGGTGACCGCCCGCGTTCTGGCCGGCAACCCCGCCTCGGTGCGGGTGCTCGAGCGCATCGGGCTCACCCTGGTGTGGCGCGGGCAGGGGGTGGCCGGCACGGCGTCCGACCAGCCCGCCACCGCGGCGCTCGAACGGCTCATCTTCGCGGACCGGCCCCTCAAGCCCGATCTGCTGGCCGCGATCATCAATCTCGGCTGACCTGCCGTCCGCGCCTGCGGTCCAGGCGGAGATCTTCCGGCCGTGTCGGCGTGTCGTGGTCGCCGGCCCGGCGAGTCCCGAAATTCTCCGCCTTTAGGTAGTCGCTCGGCCGCGCCGGAACCCGCTCAGGGCTGTTCGCCGAGCTCGGTGACCTGTTGGCGGTACTGCTCGGCCGTGAGCTCGCCGCGTGCGTAGCGCTCGTCGAGGATCCGTCGGGCATTGCTCCTACGCGGGCCCACCGGGCCGGGCGAGTCGTCGCGGAACACCCGCACGGTCCACACAATGAGCAACACGACCGCGCCCAGCGATAGCAACCCGTAGAGCCAGAGCCAGGCCGGGTTCATTCCGTATCCCCACATCATCCAGGTTCCTTTCCTGACGAGCACAAGTGATCGTGACCCCCACGGTAGTCTCATTGCCCTTGCCTGGTACCCCTAGGGGGTATAGCGTAAGGGTATGCCTTCCCACCCGGATCACCACATCGACCAGCCCACCGACGGCGCCTCTCCGGCGGATCAGGCCGCGATGAATCACGCCGACACGGACCACGAATCGATGGACCACACCTCGATGGACCATGGGGCCATGGGACATGCCGGGCACGGCGATCACGTCGCCCGATTCCGCCAACTGTTCTGGCTGATGCTGGTGCTTGCCGTTCCCGTCGTGGTCTTCAGCGGCATGTTTTCCATGCTCCTGGGCTATGAGTTGCCCCACGCCGCCTGGGTCGCCTGGGTCTCGCCGCTGCTGGGCACGGTGATGTACGTCTGGGGCGGCCGCCCGTTCCTCACCGGCGCGGTGGCCGAGCTCAGGCAACGCTCTCCCGGCATGATGCTGCTCATCGCACTGGCGATCACCGTGGCGTTCCTCTCCTCCTGGGGCGCGAGCCTGGGCATCCTGGCCATGGAGCTCGATTTCTGGTGGGAACTCGCGCTGCTGATCGTGATCATGCTGCTCGGCCACTGGATCGAGATGCGCTCGCTGGCGCAGTCCTCGTCCGCGCTCGAATCGCTGGCGGCGCTGCTGCCCGACGAGGCCGAGCGGGTGGATGACGGCACCGTCACTCTTGTCGCTCCCGCCGACCTCGAGGTGGGCGACCTGGTCATCGTGCGACCGGGCGCCCGGATCCCCGCCGACGGACAGGTCACCGAGGGCACCGCCGATGTGGACGAGTCGATGATCACGGGCGAATCC
The DNA here is from genome assembly GCF_002205495.2 of Cryobacterium sp. LW097. Lineage (GTDB taxonomy): Bacteria > Actinomycetota > Actinomycetes > Actinomycetales > Microbacteriaceae > Cryobacterium > Cryobacterium zongtaii. The sequence continues at coordinate 3,460,482 of NZ_CP021992.1, forward strand.
CGTCCGGTGCGCCGCGGCCCCGGCGCCGCGGTCGTGGCCGGCACCGTCGCCACCGACACGGCCCTGCGGCTGCGGGTGACCGCGGTCGGCGACGATACCGCGCTCGCGGGCATCCGCCGGCTCGTCGCCGAGGCGCAAGCCTCGTCGTCGCGGGCGCAGCGCCTGGCCGATCGGGCGGCCGGCTGGCTGTTCTGGTTCGCGCTCGGTGTCGGTCTGCTCACCGCGATCGCGTGGACCCTGCTCGGCAGCCCGGAGGATGCCGTGATGCGCACCATCACCGTTCTGGTAATCGCCTGCCCGCACGCGTTGGGCCTGGCGATTCCGCTGGTGGTGTCGATCGCGACCGAGCGGGCCGCCCGCGGCGGGGTGCTCGTGACCGACCGGCTCGCCCTGGAGAGCATGCGTACCGTCGACACCGTGCTGTTCGACAAAACCGGCACTCTCACCCGGGGCGAACCCGTGGTCAGTCACGTGCACGCCGCCGCCGGTCACACCGAGGAGGACGTGCTCGCCCTGGCGGCCGCCGTGGAGGCCGACAGCGAGCATCCGCTGGCCACGGCCATCATCGCCGCGGCCCGCGGCCGATCCGTTCCAGCGGCCACCGGGTTCCGGGCGGCCACCGCCGTGGGCGTGAGCGCCACGGTCGCCGGCCACGAGGTGGCGGTGGGCGGGCCGAGCCTGCTCAGCCGCCATCACGCCGAGCCGCTCGAGCACACCGACGCCTGGGCCGCCGAGGGCGCCATCGTGCTGCACGTGCTGCAAGACGGCCGCGTGATCGGCGCCATCGGCCTCGCCGACGAGGTGCGGCCGGAATCGACGGAGGCCGTCGCCGCCCTGCACGCCCTGGGCATCGCGGTGGTGATGATCACCGGCGACGCCGAGGCCGTGGCGCACAATGTGGCCGCCCAGCTCGGCATCGACAGGGTCTTCGCCGGCGTGCACCCCGACCGAAAGGCCGCCGCCGTGGTGCAGCTGCAACAGGAAGGTCACCGGGTGGCCATGGTGGGCGACGGGGTCAACGACGCCCCGGCTCTGGCCCAAGCCGACGTGGGCATCGCCATCGGCGCCGGCACGGATGTCGCGATCGCCTCCGCCGGCGTCATCCTGGCCAGCGACGACCCCCGATCGGTGCTCTCGGTGATCGAGCTCTCCCGCGCCAGCTACCGCAAGATGACGCAGAACCTGTGGTGGGCCGCCGGCTACAACCTGCTCGCGGTGCCGCTGGCCGCCGGAGTCCTCGCCCCGATCGGCTTTGTGCTGCCGATGGAAGTGGGTGCGCTGCTGATGTCGGCCTCGACGGTGGTGGTGGCCGTGAACGCGCAGCTGCTTCGGCGCCTCGACCTGCGGCCCCAGGTGAGCACAGCCCGGGTGCTCGGCGCCCGCCACCCCGACGCCACGCCGAGACCGGTGTCCTGATGCGGGCGCCTCCGGCAACACCCCGGAATCAGGAACCGCCAGCCCTGGCCCGCCCCGTCAGCCGGCGCACCGTTCTGGCCCTGGGCGGGCTGGGCGTCATTGCCGTGGCGGGCGGAGCGGCCTCGCTCTGGGCGACCTGGCCGTCGGGCACAGCCGGGTTCGTCGGCGGTGACGACCTGCACCAGCCCGACGAGCTGACGAGCAGCGGCGGGCTGCTCGATGTCACCCTCTCCGCCACACCGGCCACGACCGTGATCGGCGGGCGCAGCGCGAGGGTGCTCGGTTACAACGGCGGCCTGCCCGGCCCCACGCTGCGGCTCGTTCCCGGCGACCGGCTGCGGGTCACGCTGGTCAACGGCCTGGCCGGCCCGACCAACCTGCACGTGCACGGCCTGCACGTGTCGCCGAAGGGAAACGGCGACAACATGGCCGTCATGGTGAAGACCGGTGAGTCCTTCCACTACGAGTACCGGCTGCCGGCCGACCACCCGCCCGGCGTGTACTGGTACCACCCGCACCACCACGGCACCGTCGCCGACCAGGTCTTCGGCGGCCTGTACGGCACCATCGTCATCGACGACCCGGTGCCCATCGAGAGCAGCCGGGAACGGGTCCTGGTGATCTCGGACGTCACGCTCGACGGCGTCGGTGCGGTCGCGGACGCATCCGCCGCGGACCGGATGCAGGGCCGGGAGGGCGAGCTTGTGCTGGTCAACGGTCAATTGGCGCCTGTCCTGGCGCTACGACCCGGCGAGCGCGAGAGGTGGCGGATCGTGAACGCCTGCGTCTCCAGATACCTCCGACTGCGCCTCGACGGTCAACGGTTGCAGCTGCTCGGCATCGACTCCGGTCGCCTCGAAAGACCGGCGGAGGTGGACGAGATCCTGCTCGCGCCGGGCAATCGGGCCGATGTCCTCGTCACCGCGGTGCAGGGCGGAACCGAGTTGCGCACCCTGGCCTACGACCGGGGCACCGCGACCTCCGGCGGCATGATGGGCGGCTCCGGTCAGGCCGCGACGGGCACCGAGGTCGCCCTCGCGACTGTCACGGTGACCGGGGACCCGGTGGCGGCGCCGGGGGCCGTGCCACGCCAGCCGGCACCGCTCGACCTGCGCGGTGCGACCGTGACGGCTCGGCGCGAACTCAGCTTCGACATGGGAATGGGTATGGGCGGCGGCTCGATGATGACTTTCACCATCAACGGGCAGGAGTTCGACCCGGAGCGCCTCGACACGACAGTGCTGGCCGGCAGCGTGGAGGAGTGGACGCTGCGCAACACGAGCGAGATGGACCATCCTGTGCACCTGCACGTGTGGCCGATGCAGATCGTCGATCGGGGCGGCACCGCCGAGGCTGCAGTCGTGTGGCGCGATGTGGTGAACGTGCCGGCCCGCGGGCAGACCACAGTGCGCATCAGTTTCGCCGACTTCGCCGGACGCACCGTCTACCACTGCCACATCCTCGACCACGAGGACGCCGGGATGATGGGGACGATCCTGGTGCGGTAAGCGGGTCCATCAGGCGCGAACCCTCGCCGACGATTCGGGCGCCGTCGGAACGATTGACCCGTTGGTCAGAGAACACGACTAGCCTCCATGGATGGCCGAAACACGAACACCCGCCGCGCCCCGCGCTGTGGAGCTCTACTGTCCCACCGCTGACGACTGGGCAGGCCTGCGCGATATCCGTCTCCGGTCCATCGCGAACTTCCCGTTGGGCTTCTTCGAATCATTCGCCGCCGTCCTCGCGCTCACCGAAACTGACTGGCGTCAGCGCGGCGCCCGGAACACCGAACCCACCAGCTTCCAGGTTGTCGCACGCACCCCCGGCGAACAGTGGGTCGGCACGATGGCCGCCTTTGTGTCCTCCGGTCCGCCGAGCTACCGGCCGGGCGAGCCGCCGATCGGCGGCCCGGTTCGCGCCAACCTGGTGGGCGTCTGGGTCGACCCCTCCTATCGCGGCCGCACCGGAGTGGCCACGCGACTGCTCGGCGCCGTCCGCACCTGGGTCGCCGACGAGCAGCACCTCGACCGGATCTACCTGCACGTTCACGAGAGCAATCACCGCGCCATCCGCTTCTACGAGAAGAACGGCGCCCGCCCCACCGGCGACTACATCACGGACCCGCACCGCACCTCGGAGCGGCACCTGGAAATGGTCCTGGCCGCGCAGGGCTGAGATGGACCTGCTCCTCGAATTCTGGACCCGCGTCTCGGCCACGAACGCTCCCCTGCCGGCTTTGACGGTGTGGGTGACCATCGCCGCGGCCGCCCTACTCGTGCTGGTGCCGCCGGCCTGGAAACTGACCCGGCACGGCATCACGATCGTGCACGAGGGCGGCCACGGGCTCGTCGCGGCTCTCGGCGGCCGCCGCCTGCAGGGCATCCGGCTGCACTCCGACACCTCCGGCCTCACCGTGAGCCGCGGCAAGCCGCGCGGTCCCGGCATGGTCTTCACCCTGCTCGCCGGGTACACGGCGCCGGCCCTGCTCGGGCTCGGGGCGGCGTGGATGCTCAGCCGCAGCCATGACATCGGCCTGCTCTGGGCGCTGCTTGCGGCGCTGGCGCTGCTGCTGGTGCAGATCCGCAACTGGTTCGGGCTGTGGTCGGTGGCGGTCACCGCGGCGGTGGTCTTCGCGGTCACCTGGTTCGGCTCGCCCACCGTGCAGAGCATCTTCGCCGTGCTGGTCACCGCGTTCCTGCTGCTCGGCGCCCTGCGCACCGTCGTCGAGCTGCAGGTCACCCGGTCGCGCCGCGGCGGCACCGCCTCGGACGCCGACCAGCTGGCCCGGCTCAGCCACCTGCCCGGCCTGTTCTGGGTGCTGGTGTTCTTCGCCGTGGCCGGCGCCTGCCTCGTCGGCGCGGCGAGACTGCTCGGCCTGGTCTAGCCGCAACGTCTCGACTTGCCGCAAAACGCCCCCTCAGACGCCCGGAGGGGGCACTGTGCGGCAACTCACGAACGGGCACTCCCGGCCGCGCGCGTGCGCCCCTAGAAGACGCTGGTGCCGAGCAGGGTGCCGACCAGCCAGGTGACGAAGAGTGCCGCGGCACCGCCGGTGACCACGCGCACGGTGGCGCGGGCGAGGCGACTGCCGCCGAGTCGGGCGCCGAGCGCGCCGGTGAGGGCCAGGGCCACCAGCACGGCGAGGAACGTCACCGGGACCCGGACGTTCTCCGGCGGTAGCAGGATCGCCAGCAACGGCAGGATCGCTCCGAGCGTGAAGGCCAGGGCCGAGGCGGCGGCGGCGTGCCAGGCGCTGGCCACATCCTCTTCGACGATGTTGAGTTCGAGCGAGAGGTGCGCCTTGAGGGCATCCTTCTCGGTGAGCTCGAGCGCCACCTGGCGGGCGGTGGCCGGGGCCAGCCCGCGCTCCTCGTAAAGGGTGGTGAGCACGTCGAGTTCGCCGGCCGGGTCGTCGCGCAGCTCGCGCTTCTGCTTCTCGATCATGGCGCGCTGGCTGTCACTCTGGCTGCTCACCGAGACGTATTCGCCCAGCGCCATCGAGATGGCCCCGCCGACGAGCCCTGCCGCGCCGGCCGCCACGATGGCCGGCGTGGAGGCGCCGGCACCGGCGACGCCGACCACGATCGCGGCCACGGACACGATGCCGTCGTTGGCGCCGAGCACGCCGGCGCGCAGCCAGTTGAGCCGGGTGGCCAGGCTGCCGCCCAGCGAAGCGCCCTCTGTTTGGGCGCGCGGTGCGGCATCCGGGGCGGCGTGAAAGGGCCTGAACAGCGGGGGCGAGAGGATGGCCATAGAGTCACCATAGGCACCCCCCGCCGACTCCGCCAGCCTGGAAAGCCTTGCCTAATCCCCCTGATCAGAGGATGGAAAGGCTAACCTAATCGGCGGCAGTGCCCAGCTGTGGTCTGCGGCTGCCGCCTAGAACGGCACCCCGCACACGAGCGCGGCATTGGCGAACGCGGTAGCTTCCCCGGTGCGCACGAACACCCGCGCAGACGCCGAGAGCACCTTGAGGTCACCGTGTCCGATGTACTCGATGTCGGTGAAGCGCCCGCTCAGCCAGTCCCCGGCCTCCGTGCCCTGTGCCTCCGACGCGGCCACGCAACGCTCGACGACGAGTTCGCCCAGCAGCGCGTCGAGAACCTGCTCGAAGCGCGGCACGCCGTGCACCAGGGCAAGGTCGATCACCGGCACGCCGGCGGGTGCGGGCATGCCGCAGTCCGCGACGAGGACGATGTCACCGTGACCCAGGCGGCTGAGGGCCGCGTTCAGGTCGGCGTTCAGGATGCCGGCGCGTTTCACGGGTGTGCCTCGTTCTTCTCGGTGGCGGAGTCGATCGCCGAATCGGCGGCTGCATCGGGACGGACCTTGGGAAGGCTGTCGCCCTCGTGCGGATAGGACGGCTGCGTTCCCCGGGACTGCACTGCGAACGCCCCCACCCGCACGGCCAGCCGGGCCGCCTCGCGCAGGGTGTCCCCGGCGGCGAGCCGGGCGCTCACAGCGCCCACGAAGGCGTCGCCAGCGCCGGAGCTGTCGACCGCCTCCACGACGGGGGACGCCACAGTTTCGGTGCCCTCGGCGTCGGAGACGATCGCGCCGAGCGCACCGCGGGTGAGCACAACAGAGGCCACCCCCCACTCGCGCAGCCGGGCCACCGCCTCGGCGTCGGTCGCGGGCGGCGCTGTGCCGGGCGTGAGCTGCGCCAGGAGCAGCGCGGCCTCGTGTTCGTTCACGATCAGGGGGTCGGCGGCCGCGATCGTGGCGGGGTCGAGCTCGATCACCGGGGCCAGGTTGAGCACCAGGCGCCCGCGGGTCAGCCGGGCGGCGGCGGCGCTTCCTGCTGCGGGGATCTCGCCCTGCAGCACCACCACGGCGGCCCCGGCGATGAGGCCGGCGCTCTGGCCGACGACACCGGCATCCACCGCGGCGTTGGCCCCGGGGATGACGACGATGGTGTTCTCACCGTCGGCGGCCACCGTGATCAGGGCCAGGCCGGTGGGCCCGTCCACGGCCCGCACGCTGGACAGGTCGACCTGCGCGGATTCGAGGATGGCCGTGGCCGAGGAGGCCAGGGCGTCCAGGCCGACCGCGCCGACCATGCTCACCCGGGCGCCGAGCTGGGCCGCGGCGACGGCCTGGTTGGCGCCCTTACCGCCGGGCAGAACGGTGATCGAGGTGCCGATCAGAGTCTCGCCCGGCAGCGGATGACGCGCGACGGTGGTGACCTGGTCGGCGTTGATCGAGCCGACCACGACAACCCCGGTCAGGGTCGCCGCGGAGTCTGGGTGCGGGGTTGGCGGGGTCACTTGGAGAAGTCGCCCACGTTCGTCTTCGTGACGGCAACGACGTCGACGGGGACTGTCGCTTCGACATCCTCACCGTTGATGGCCTTGACGGCCAGTTCGATGGCGAGCTTGCCGAGTTCGGCGGGCTGCTGGGCGACGGTGGCGTAGAGCGAGCCGTCCGAGATGGCGGTCAGGCCATCCGCGGTGCCGTCGAAGCCCACAACGGACACCTCGGAGCCGGCGCGAGCGCCGAGAGCCTGGATGGCGCCGAGGGCCATCTCGTCGTTTTCGGCGAAGATGCCGGTGACACCGGGGTTGGCCTGCAGCAGGTTGGTGGTGACGTCGAGTGCGGAGGCCCGGTCGAAGTTCGCGGTCTGCTCGGCGACGACGGTGATGTCGGGGTAGGCGGCGATGCCCTCGTCGAAGCCGGCGCCGCGGTCGCGGCTGGCGGAGGTGCCCGATACGCCCTGCAGGGAGATGACGGTGCCCTTCTCCCCCATGGCTGCGGCGAGCTCGTCGGCAGCCTGCTTGCCGCCGGCGACGTTGTCACTGGCGACGAGGGAAGTCAGGTCGGCGTCGTTGACCGTGCGGTCGACGCCGATGACCGGGATGTCGGCGGCGATCAGCGCGTTCACCGAGGCGCTGGCGGCGTCGGAGTCGACCGGGTTGACGATGACGGCCTTGGTGCTTCCGGCGGTGGCCGTGGCCAGCTGGTTGGCCTGGGTGGCGGAGTCGTTCTGGGCGTCGACGATGTAGAGGTCGACGCCGGCCTCGTCGGCGGCGGCCTGGGCGCCGTCGCGCAGCTCGACGAAGAACGGGTTGTTCAGGGTGGAGATCGCGAGCACGATCTTCGGCCCGCTGGCCTCGTCGCCGCCGCCGCGGCCGCAGGCGGTGGTGCCGGCGAGGATCAGTGCTGCCGTGGCGGTGACGGCGGCGATACGGCGAAAGGAGGATGACTTCATTGTGTTTCCTTTGTTGTGGTGGGTCGGTGTGAGGTAAGTAGGGAAAAGGCTCAGCTGTTACGGGTCTTGCGGCGCAGCACGTCGGCGCCCACCGCGAGGGCGATGACCAGCCCGATGACCACCTGCTGCCAGAACGACGACACGTTGAGCAGGTTGAGTCCGTTGCGGATGACGACGAGCACCAGGGCGCCGATGAAGGTGCCGGAGATCTTGCCGAGCCCGCCGGAGAGGGACGCTCCGCCGATGACGACGGCGGCGATGGCATCAAGTTCGTAGCCGGCGGCGGCCTGCGGCTGGGCGGAGTCGAGCCGGCCGGCCAGGAGCAGTCCGGCCAGCGCGGCGAAGAGGCCGGCGAGGGCGAAGACCGTGACGATGATGCGCTTCACCGGCAGGCCGGAGAGCCGGGCGGCCTCGGCGTTGCCGCCGACGGCGTACATGGAGCGCCCGAGCACGGTGCGGTTGAGGATGAAGGAGGCCACCAGCGCGGCCAGGACCAGGATCACGATGGGCATCGGCACCGGGCCGATGTTGCCGCCGAGGAACGACACCTCAGGGGCGGTCTTGATCGGCCGGCCGTCGGAGATCACCAGGGTGAGGCCGCGGGCCACGCTGAGCATGGCCAGGGTGGCGATGAAGGAGGGCAGCTTGCCGTAGGCGTTCGCGGCGCCGTTGATGACGCCGGCGAGCAGGCCCACGACGAGGCCGCCGACGAGCGCCATCCAGCCGGGCAGGCCGGCGCTGACGAAGAACCAGCCGGAGGCCATGGCCGAGAGGGCCGCGACGGCGCCGACAGACAGGTCGATGCCGCCGGCGACGATGACGAAGGTCATGCCGAAGGCGAGCACCGCCACTGTCGACACCTGGATGCCGATGTTGAGCAGGTTCTGGCCGGTCAGGAAGTCCGGCGTGGCGATGACCAGGGCGATGCAGAGCACCACCAGGCCGACCAGGGCGCCGTTGTTGGCCAGGAAGGTCTTGTAGTCGAAGGAGCGTCGGGTGGGCGCGAGCGTGGTCGTGGACATGGTTTCAGTTCCTTCGGTTTCAGCGCTGCGCGGCGACGTCGCGGGCAGCAAGAGTCATGACGGTGTCTTGGGTGGCATCCGCTGCGCTGAGTTCGCCGGCCAGCCGGCCGTCGCGCATGACGAGGATGCGGTCGCTCATGCCCAGGATCTCGGGCAGTTCGCTGGAGACCATGACGATGGCTCCACCGGCTGCGGTGATCGAGTTCATCAGTTCGTAGATTTCGACCTTGGCGCCCACGTCCACACCGCGGGTCGGTTCGTCCAGCAGCAGCACCGTCGAGGCGGCGATGATCCACCGGCCGAAGACGGCCTTCTGCTGGTTGCCGCCGGAGAGTGAGCGGATCGGCTGGTCGATGGTGTGCATCCGGATGCGCAGCTTCTCGGCCACGGCCTCGGCGCGGCGGCGCTGGCCGGTGAAGTCGGCCAGGCCGAGCTTGGCGCTGGAGGCCAGGGTGGCGTAGCCGAGGTTGTCGTTGACCGAGGCGTCCAGCACCAGGCCCTGGCCCTTGCGGTCTTCGGGCACGTGGCCGATGCCGGCCCGGATGGCCGCCTGGATGTCACCCTTGGGCAGCTGCGCACCGCGTACGGCGACGGAGCCGGTGTCGTATTTGTCGGCGCCGGCGATGGCGCGGATCAGTTCGGTGCGGCCGGCCCCGACGAGCCCCGCGATGCCGAGCACCTCGCCGGCGCGCACGGTGAAGCTGATGTCGTCGAAGTGGCCGGCGCTGGTGAGGTTGGTCACCGTGAGCACCTCGGTGAGCGCGGGAGTCTCGTCGGCGCGGCGCGGGAACTGGTCCTCGATGCTGCGGCCGACCATGAGCTTGACCAGCTCGTCTTCGGGAGTGGAGGCGGGAACCTCGGCGATGAAGTGGCCGTCGCGGATGACGGTGACGGTGTCACCGACCTCGGCGATCTCGTCGAGGTGGTGGCTGATGAAGAGCATGCCGACGCCCCGCTGGCCGAGGTCGGCCATCACGGCGAACAGGGCCTGGGTCTCGTGCCGGGTGAGCGCGGCGGTGGGTTCGTCGAGGATCAGCACACGTGCGTTGATGCTCAGGGCCTTGGCGATCTCCACCAGCTGCTGCCGGGCGATGCCGAGCTGACCGACCGGGGTGTCCACGTCGATCTCGAGGCCGATCAGCGCCAGTGCCGCGCGGGCCTGCCGGCGGAGTTCCTTGCGGTCGACCATGCCGAGCTTGGTGGGCATCCGGCCGAGCATCACGTTCTCGGCCACGCTCATGGTGGCCACGAGGTTGAGTTCCTGGTGGATGGTGGCGATGCCGTGTTCTTCGGCGGCGCGGGTGCTGGGAAGGCTGGTCACGGCGCCGTCGACGAGGATCTGGCCGCCGTCGGGCTGGTAGACGCCGGCGACCATTTTGATCAGGGTGGACTTGCCGGCGCCGTTCTCGCCGAGCAGCACCTGCACCTGGCCGGGGTAGACGCTCACGGTCACGTCCTGGATGACGGTGACCTGACCGAAGGTCTTTGTCACGTTCTGCAAAGTGATCAGGGGTTTCACGGTCATTGCTGGCTCCTTTGCTCAGGCTGTGTCGTGGGGCGGATGGGCGTGGCCGAGGAGGCCCGCACAATCAGTTCGCTGGGTAGCACCACCGACTCCGGGGTGTGCCCGGCGATCACCTGCAACAAAAGGTCAACGGCGATCCGGCCCATGTCTTCGACGCTGTGCGCGATGACGCTCAGCGCCGGGTTGAGCAGTGCGAACCACTCGATGTCGTCGAAGGCGACGAGGGCGATGTCGGTGCCGATTCGCAGACCGAGCCTGTGCAGGATGCTGATGGCGCCGACGGCCATCAGGCTGTCGGCGGCGAGCAGAGCGGTGGGCGGGTTGGTGAGGTCCATCAGGGTGTGCACGCCGGCCGAGCCGCTGGCGGCCTGGTAGTCGCCGAAGTAGACCAGCTCCGGGTCCTGGCTGAGGCCGGCCTCGGCGACGGCGCGGGTGAAGGACGCGAAGCGGTCCCGGCCGGTAGAGGTGGCCTGTGGGCCCGAGATGTAGCCGATCCGGGTGTGGCCCTGTTCAGCGAGGTGCCGCACGGCCTGGCGGATGCCGGTCTCGCTGTCGGTGGTGACGCTGGGCAGGTCGAGGCCGGGAACGGTACGGTCCACGAGCACCGTGGGAATCTCGCGCTCGATCAGGGCGCGCAGCCGGCCGCCGTCGTCGCCGACGGGGGCGACGATCACTCCGTCGACCCGACGGGAGATGAGGGTGTCGAGGTAGCGGTCCTGCTGGTCGTTACGCTCGTTGGCGTTGCCGAGCAGGGTGACGTAGCCGGCCGAGAGGGCGGCCTGTTCGGCGGCGTGCGCGAGGTCGGCGAAGAAGGGGTTGCGCACATCCGGTACCAGCAGGCCGAGGGAGTTGGACCGGGTGGACCGTAGGGCCTGGGCCTGGGCGTTGGGCTGGTAGTCCAACTCGGCGGCCGCGGCGGCGACGCGTTCGCGGGTGTCGGCCGAGGTGGCCGGGTTGCCCGACAGGACCCTGGAGGCCGTGCCCACCGAGACGCCAGCGAGGGCGGCGACGTCCTTGATCGTTACGGCTTCCACAGCCACTCCCTTGTGTGTGCGTGCTTGGTATTGCTGATGACTCCGGCGACCCGTGGAATCGTTTCCATGGAATCGTTTCCATCGTACGTCGCGGAACAAGACGTGTCAACCGGGCCGGCTGATCCGACCCGGGTGGACTGCGCAGATCCGGTCAGCGGCGCCCGACGAAGGTGTCCATCGAGCTGTACACGCCGAAGACCCGGCCGGCCACGACATCCCAGGCCGCCAGCGGCAGCACGCCGCGCAGTTTCTTGGAGAAGCCGACGGTCCACGGCATCAGCAGCTGGGGCGAGCCTGCGAGCATCGCCCGCCAGACCCGGTTGACCACGTACTCCGGGGTCATCACGGGGGTCAACAACGGGCCGCGGGCGCCGTCGAACATGCCCGTGGAGATGTAGCTGGGCGCGATGGTGCTCACCCGCACGTGGTCGAAGCCCTGCTGGGCGAGCTCGAGGCGCAGCGAATCGCTCCAGGTGATCACGGCGGCCTTGGAGGCCGCGTAGACGCTCATTCGCGGGTTGGAGAGCATCCCGGCGGCGGAGGCGATGTTGACGATGCGCGATTCGCGGTACGGGTTGCGCATCATGGCGGGCAGGAACTCCCGGGTGATGTACATCGGGGCCAGGGCGTTCACCTGCATCGTGGCGCGGGTGTCGTCGCCGTTGTCGTGCTCCCAGAAGAACGACCCGCGCACGATGCCGGCGTTGTTGATCACGATGTCGGGGTTGCCCACCTCGGTGCGCACCCGCTGGGCGGTCTGCGCGATCGCGCCGAGGTCGGCGATGTCGACGACGTATGGGGCGATCTGGGTGCTGCCGCCGGCACGTTCGGTGAGGATGGCGGCGGTCGCCGTGAGCGCGGCGGCGTCCCGGTCCCACAGGATCACGGCCCGTGCGCCCTCGGCGACGGCCCGCTCGGCGTAGAGGCGGCCCATGCCCATGGCGGCGCCGGTGATCAGCACGCGGGCTCCGGAAACGGTTCGAGTCATGGGTCAATCATCCCAACTCCTGGGCGTGAAGGCCGGCGTCCTCGCCCGCGCGCCCGACACCCGATTACTACGTTGCGTTGCAGAGGGGCGTGCGCCGGCCCGGCCGGCTGGATAGCGTCGAGAAAACGTCGACCTCCCAACCGATCGGACGCCCATGTCTGCCAGCACCGCCACGAGCACCGCCGCCCGCCGCGCCGCGGGGCTCGGCGGCGTGTCGGAGCGCGACCGGACCGTCCGGCCGGCGACCACCAAGGCGGCCCTCGCCGTGGAGTTCGCCGGGCTGGGGCGCACCTTCGCGCCGAGCAGCGGCACCGTGGCATCCGGTGCCGCCCGCCCGGTGCTGCGCGACGTGTCGCTCACCGTGCGTCCCGGCGAGGTCCTCGCGATCCTCGGCACCAGCGGCTGCGGCAAGTCCACCCTGCTGCGCATCGCGGGCGGGCTGGACTCCCCCAGCACCGGCTCGGTGCAGATCGACGGCACGCCAAGCACCGCCTTCGACACCCGCTTCGCGGTGGGGTTCCAGGAGCCGCGCCTGCTGCCCTGGCGCACGGTGGCGGCCAATGTGTCCCTCGGCCTGCCGCGCGGCACCGCACGCGAGGCCGGCCGCGCCCGCGTCGCCGAGCTGCTCGAACTCGTGGGCCTCACGGTCTTCGCCGGGCACCGGCCCGCCGCGATCTCCGGCGGCATGGCGCAGCGCGCGTCGCTGGCCCGCGCCCTGGCCCGCAACCCCGGCGTACTGCTGCTCGACGAACCCTTCGGCGCACTGGATGCCCTCACCCGGCTCAAGATGCAGGACCTCCTACTCGACGTGCACGCCGCCGCCCCCACCACGGTGCTGCTCGTCACCCACGACGTCGACGAGGCTCTGCAGCTGGCCGACCGGATCATCCTGCTCGGCCAGGAGCCGGCCACGACGGGTGCCGCACAGGCCGTCGGCGGCGCCACGACACCCGGTGCCACGATCGTGCAGGAACTCACCGTGCCCGGCAACCGGCCCCGCGACCGCGGCTCGGCGGAACTCGCCGAGCTGCGCGGGCGCCTCCTCGCGGGCCTCGGCATCGACCGGCACGGCGAGGCCCGAGGTGTCGCCTCGAACACCGGCATCCCGCACTTCCCCTACTGACCAGCCCGACCCCCTCCACGTTCCACCGCACCACATCCACAGCATGGATGCCCGTTCCCCGCCCGCACCCAACGAGAGACTCGCCATGAAGAAACGCTTCACCGCCACCGCCCTGATCGCCTCCGCCGCGGCCGCCGCCCTGCTGCTCACCGGCTGCGTCGCCGGTGAGAACCAGCCCGCCGCCGAGGCAGCCGTCAGCACCGACGACGACGCCGGCATCGTCACCCAGGGCGGCGAGCTCAACATCGACTTCGCCACCTACAACCCGCTCAGCCTGGTGATCAAGGAGAAGGGTTGGCTCGAAGAGGCCCTCGCCGACCAGGAGATCACCGTCAACTGGGTGCAGTCCGCCGGTTCGAACAAGGCCAACGAGGCCCTCCGCGCCAACGCCATCGACGTGGGCTCCACGGCCGGCTCCGCCGCGCTGCTGCACCGCTCGAACGGCTCGCCCATCCAGGTCATCGACATCTACTCGCAGCCCGAATGGGCCGCCCTCGTCGTCCCGGACGGCTCCGAGATCACCTCCGTCGCAGACCTCAAGGGCAAGCAGATCGCCGCCACCCAGGGCACCGACCCGTACTTCTTCCTGCTGCAGGCGCTCGAAGAGGCCGGCCTCGGCCTGGACGACGTCACCGTGCAGAACCTGCAGCACGCCGACGGCTGGGCCGCCCTGCAGAACGGCTCGGTCGAAGCCTGGGCCGGACTCGACCCGATCATGGCCGGTGCCGAAGCCGCCGGTGCGGAGCTCATCTACCGCAACGTCGACTTCAACAGCTACGGCTTCCTCAACGCCACCGAGGCCTTCATCACCGAGAAGCCGGATGTGGCCCAGACCGTCGTCGACGTCTACGAGCACGCCCGCGCCTGGGCGCTGGCGAACGAGGAGGAGACCGCACAGATCCTCGCCGACGTCGCCGGACTCGACCTCGCGGTCGCCACGAAGGTCATCACCGAACGCTCCAACCTCGACGTCGACAACGTCCCCGGCGACGCCCAGATCGACGTCCTCACCACGATCGGCCCGATCTTCGTCGAGACCGGCGACGTGCTCGAGCAGAGCCAGGTCGACGACGCCCTCGACAGCATCGTGAACGACACCTTCGCCACGAAGGCCGACCCGACGATCATCGAGTAGCCCGGTGGATGCCGCGCCGGCCGCACGCAGGCCGCCGCGGCGTCCGCCTCACCGCCTCGGTTTCACCGCCACACCCATCCCGCACGAAAGGCCACCGATGACCGAGACCCTCGCCCCGGACACGGCGCCCGTCGTGCGCCGGCCGTTGACGTCGCGGCGGAGCGCACGCATCCTCGGCGGGCTGCTCCTGCCGGTGCTGATCCTGATCCTGTGGCAACTCAGCACCGCCCTCGGCCTGGTCACGGTGTCCCAACTGCCGTCTCCGGCCATGGTCTGGATCGCCACCGTCGACCTCTTCGACCGCGGCGAACTCACCCTCTACGTGGCCATCTCCACCCAGCGAGTCCTCATCGGGTTCGCCATCGGCGCCGCGCTGGGCCTGGCCGCCGGGTCGCTGGTGGGGCTCTCCCGCGCCGCCGATGTGCTCTTCGCGCCCACCCTCGGCGCCATCCGGGCCGTGCCGTCGCTGGCCTGGGTGCCGCTGCTGATCATCTGGCTGAAGTACGGCGAGGAATCCAAGATCGTTCTCGTCGCCATCGGCGCCTTCTTCCCGGTCTACACCACGGTCGCGCAGGCATTGCGGCACGTGGACCGCCAGCTCGTGGAGGCCGGCCGCGCCTTCGGGTTGCGCGGGGTGCGGCTGTTCACCGCCGTGCAGCTGCCCGCCGTGATCCCGTCGGTGATCTCCGGGCTGCGGCTCGCGCTGGCCCAGGCCTGGCTGTTCCTGGTGGCCGCGGAGTTGCTCGGCGCGTCGATGGGGCTGGGCTATCTGCTCTCCATCTCGGGCACGAACGGCCGCATCGACCGCATCCTGCTCGCCATCATCCTGCTCGCTCTGCTCGGCAAGCTCACCGACGCCATCCTGGGCGTGTTCGAAAAGTGGGCCATCACCAAGTGGGCCTGACCGGCGCCCGCGGCACGCGTCAGGCGCCGCGGCACGCGGCAGGCGCCGCGGCACGCATCAGGCGCCGCGGCACGCGGTAGAGCCTGTGCCGCCGCGACGAAGACCTGCCCCGAGCGGCCACCCGCCCGGCCGCGCAGGTTACGCCGCATTGCGCCGCTGCCTGCAATGGATGCCCGCGCTGCGTAGCGTCGAAAGCGCCCGATAGTCCGCCATCAGAACCAGCCGCCGGAGTGTGCCCATGCCGAACCTCGACACCAGCACCAGCACTCACGCCAACACGGACACCCACCCCCCGGCCACCCGCGCTGCCACCGCGGACTGGACCGACACCAGCGCCACCATCCGCAACCTCTCCACCGAGCACCGCCGCTACCCGGCGCCGGCCGCGTTCGCCGCGCGGGCCAATGTCGACGCCTCCTGGTACGAAAAAGCCGCAGCCGACCCGGTCGCCTTCTGGACCGAGCAGGCCAAGCGCCTGGACTGGGCCGAGCCCTGGCACACCGACCACACCTGGCAGCCGCCCGCCCCGGATGCCGACGGCGTCTTGAGCGTGCCGCGAGCGGAGTGGTTCGCCGGCGGAAAACTGAACGTGGCGGTGAACTGCGTCGACCGGCACGTGGCCGCCGGCCGCGGCGACAAGGTCGCGTTCCACTTCGAGGGCGAACCCGGCGACCGGCGCACCCTCACCTACGCCGACCTCGAAAGAGAGGTCGCCCGCGCCGCGAACGCGCTCACCGCCCTCGGCATCGAAAAGGGCGACAGGGTCGTCATCTACCTTCCGGTGATCCCCGAGACGATCATCATCACCCTCGCGGTCGCCCGCCTCGGCGCCATCCACTCCCTGGTGTTCGGCGGCTTTTCGGCCGAGGCACTGCGCTTCCGGGTGGAGGACACCGGCGCCAAGCTGCTCGTCACCACCGACGGCCAGTTCCGCCGCGGCCAGGCCGTGCCGGTGAAGGAAGCCGCCGACGAAGCCGTGTCGGGCACGAACCAGATCGAGCACGTGCTCGTGGTGCGCCGCACCGGCGACCTGACCCCGGACACCCCCTGGACGACCGGTCGCGACGTGTGGTGGCACGACACCGTCGACACGGCGTCCGCCACCCATGAGCCGGAGTTCTTCGACGCCGAGACGCCGCTGTTCATCATCTACACCTCGGGCACCACCGGCAAGCCGAAGGGCCTGGTGCACACCAGCGGCGGTTACCTCACCCACGCGTCCTGGAGCCACTGGGCCGTCTTCGACGCCAAGGACGACGACGTGCACTGGTGCACCGCCGACCTCGCCTGGGTCACCGCGCACAGCTACGTGCACTACGGCCCGCTCTCCAACGGCACCACCTCGGTGATCTACGAGGGCACCCCGAACACTCCGCACCCCGGCCGGCACTTCGAGATCATCCAGCGCTACGGCGTCACCACCTATTACACGGCGCCCACGCTGATCCGCACGTTCATGACCTGGTTCCCCACTGGATTGCCGAGCGAACACGATCTGTCCAGCATCCGTCTGCTCGGCTCGGTCGGCGAGGCGATCAACCCCGAGGCCTGGGTGTGGTTCCGGGAGAACATCGGCGCCGGCCACGCCCCGATCGTGGACACCTGGTGGCAGTCAGAGACCGGCGCCGCCGTGATGGCGCCGCTGCCCGGGGTGAGCACGCTCAAGCCCGGTTCGGCCCTGCGCGCCCTGCCGGGCCTGAGCGCCCTGGTGGTGGATGACGCGGGTCAGCCGGTTCCGCACGGCACCGGCGGCTATCTGGTGCTGGCCGGCACCTGGCCGGGCATGGCCCGCACGGTGTGGGGCAACCCGGAGCGCTACCGCGACTCCTACTGGGCACGGTTCGCCGAGCAGGGCTACTTCTTCTCCGGCGACGGCGCGAAGTACGACGATGACGGCGACATCTGGCTGCTCGGCCGGGTCGACGACGTGATCAACGTGTCAGGGCACCGGCTGTCCACCATCGAGATCGAGTCGGCACTGGTGTCGCACCCGGCGGTCGGCGAGTCCGGCGTGGTGGGCGTGACCGATGCCACCACGGGCGAGGGCATCGCCGCGTTCGTGATTCCCGCGGTGGCCCCGGCAACGGATGACCCGGCCGCCTGGCTGGCGCTGGCGGCCGAGCTGGCCCCGCAGTTGCGGGCGCACATCACCCACGAGATCGGCGCGGTGGCCAAGCCCCGGGACGTGTTCCTGGTGCCCGACCTGCCCAAGACCCGCTCCGGCAAGATCATGCGCCGGCTGCTCGGCGACATCGTCGACGGCCGCCCGCTCGGCGACGTCACCTCGCTGCAGGACGACACCGTGCCCGGCCGCATCCAGTCGATCGTGGCCGCCGCCCGCGCCGAGCCATCATCCCGCGAAAGCGGTCGTGTGGCTGCCACCCCCGCCGAGGCAGCACCACGGCCGCTCTCGCGGGCAGCACCGCTCGCGCGGGTCAGGGGCGGGCGGCCGCCGCGAGCACCTGGCGAACGGTGTCGGGGTGGCTGAGGATGCGGAAGTGCCCGCCGGTGTCGATTCGCACGTTCTCGGCGCCCGTCAGGATGCTGCCATCCGGGATGTGCGGATCGAACCGCCCGAACACCGACACGATCCGGTCGTTCAGCCGGGCATCGGCGCCGAGGGCGGCGAGCTGCGGGTCGGTGCCGGCGAACGCGCGCAGGCTGGGAGTGGGCATGTACCTGGCGTATCGCGAGCCGGAGAACGGGGTGCTCACCGCCACCATCCGCTCGACACGATCGTCGGGGTCAAGCTGCGTCATCAGGTACTTGCCGATCAGGCCGCCCTTGCTGTGCGCCACGATGACCAGGCGGTTCAGCTCGCGATCACGCAGGTACTCGGCCACGATCTCGGCCGACGGCACCACCGGCCGCCGGTTGGTGTGCAGCGGCGTCACCACGTGCACCGGATGCCCGGCGTCATGCAGCGCCTGGATCAGCGGCCGCATGAAGTGCCAGCTCTCGTAGATCCCCGGGATGATCAGCACCGGCGCCGCCTCGCCCGAGGCGTAGTCGTCGGGGTGCGTGCGGGCGAGGGCACCACGCACCTGGGCGAGAACGGCGTACCGGTAGTCCAGCAGCCAGGAGCCGGCGTTCCGCAGGCCGACGCAGAGCAGGCCCCGCGCCGACCGACCAGGCTTGCGGGTCATGGCGTGACTGGCTCACCATCAGGAGCGGCCGTGCGGGCGTACTCCCGGATGCCGGCCGCCGTGTCGACCGCGGCGCTGAAGTGCACGAGGTGGCGGCCGGGCAGCTCGAGCAGCTTCCCGCGTGTAGCCTGCGCGGCGAGGTGCACGCCCCAGTCGTGGCGTGACACCGGGTCGTCCTCTCCCCGGATCACCAGGGTCGGCGCGTACACCTCCCGCAGCCGCAGGTCGGTGCGGTAGGCGAGCATCGGCCGCAGGGTGGCGAGGTACCAGCGCGGACCGCACAGAAGGTAGTCGCGCACCACGATCATGGTGCCGTTGACAGGTTCCTTCAGGGTGTCCCGGCCGAGGGCAAGAGCCTGGCGCAGCGCCGAAGATCGGGTGGGGTCGGTGACACCACCGATCAAGACGAGGTGGGCGACCACTGTCGGGTGGCGCACGGCCGTCTCGGTCACGAACTGGGCGCCCATCGAATGCCCGACCAGTACGACGGGCCGCCCGCTCAGCATCGGCAGCAACTCGCCGAGGTAGTCGGCGTACTGCTCGATCGACACCCCGTCCGCGGGCTTGGGCGAGCGGCCGAAGCCCGGCAGGTCCACCGAGTGCACCGCGCCCGTGGCGGCCAGCTCGGCGTGCATCCGGTCGAAGTAACGGTGCGACATGCCGATGCCGTGCACCAGGACGAACACCGGCGCATCCGGCGCTTCCGGACCCGGTGTCGAGCGCACAGTGACGGATGCGCCGCTCTCCGGCAGCAGCAGCTCACGCACGCGACCGTCTCCGCTTGCTCGACGTGGTCGTCGTGGGGACCTGCGGGTCATCGGGAGCATCGGTCACTCCTGCGGAACGCGCACGCGCAGGCCGCCGGGCAGCACCCGCGCCTTGAACGCCGTGGCGGTGCCGAAACCGTCGCCGTCGAGTTCGATCTCCTCGGGGTGGCTGAGCTTCACGGTGATCTGGCGGCCCTTGACGTAGTTGAGGGCCTCGACCTCCTTGGTCATCATGCGCCGGCCGAGCGGCGTGCGGCGCAGCACGCCGTTCTCCCACAAGACCTTGACGACGATCTGCACCCAGTGTACGAAGCCCTCCGGGCGCAGCATCAGCATCTCGAACTGCCCGTCGTCGATGACGGCCTCCGGCAGCAGCAGCACGTTGGCGGTGAGGGTACCGGTGTTGCCCACGATCACGGTGTGCGCGCGCACCGACTTGGTGGGGCCGCCGTCGAGGCTGTAGCGCAGGCGCAACTGGTTGCGGTCACGCAGGGCCGTGATGATCGCGCCCACATAGGCGAGCCAGCCGATCTTGGCCTTGAGCTCGTCGTTGGTGCTGGCGAGCATCTTGGCGTCCAGGCCCAGGCCGGCCATCACGAGGAACGCGTGCTTGCTGACGCTGTCGTCCTCGTGCCGGATCTCGATCCGGGCGATGTCGACCTTGCGGTCCTTGCCGCTGAAGGCCGTGCCGATCGAGTGTTCGAGGTTGTCGAGCGTGAGGTTGAGGTTGCGGGCCAGGAGGTTACCGGTGCCGGACGGCAGCAGGGCCAACGCCGCGTCACTGCCGTGCACGACCTCGGCCACCGCACGCACGGTGCCGTCGCCGCCGGCGGCGATCACCATGGTGGCGCCGGCATCGATCGCGGCCTGGGCTGCGCCCTGCCCCGGGTCTTCCTTGGAGGTTTCGAACCAGAGGGTCTCCCCCCAGCCGGCCTTGGCCTCTTCGGCGGCGACGGCGCGTTTGATGTCGTCGAGGTTCACCTTGATGGGGTTGTAAACCACGGCGGCCAGTCCGGCTGCGCTCTCCCGGGCGGGCGCGGCATCCGCGGTCGCGGTCTTGTCGTCGATCGGGTCGTCGGTCGGAATGTCGGTCGGGATGTCGGACGGTGTCGACATGCGCGCTCTCCTCAGGCAGATGAGCGGATGATTCCGCTCGGGTGAATCCCGCGGCAGCCGGCAGGCTCAGCGTGCGGGTGCACCAACGCTACACGCCTCGCTTGGGAAGGGTTCTGTGAGCCGCGCCGCGCCTGGCACCCGATCGCTGGGATGATGGAGGGGTGACTGCTGCCTCCCAGACTCCGCTGCCGGCCTCTACCCGCTCGCGGCGGGCCTCCCGGTTGGCCTGGCCCGCCTTCGGCATCGCCCTGCTGGTGATCCTCATCGACCAGGCCTCCAAGTGGTGGGCCGAGGCCGAACTCGCCGATGGCAGGGTCATTCCGGTGATCGGGGACATCATCCGTTTTGTGCTCGTCTACAACCCCGGCGCCGCATTCTCGATCGGCTCCGACTTCACCTGGGTGTTCGCGGTGCTCGCCGCCGGCGCCGTGGTGTGGATCACCATGCTCACCTGGCGGGTCGAGTCCCGCGGCTGGATGGTCGCCCTCGGCCTGCTGCTCGGCGGTGCCACCACCCACCTCGGTGACCGGCTCTTCCGCGAGCCCGGCTTCGCCCGCGGCCACGTGGTGGACTTCATCGGCTACGGCAACCTGTTCATCGGCAACGTCGCCGACATCGCGATCTTCGCCGGCGCAATCATGCTGGCGATCCTCACCGTGATGGGCGTGCACCTGCGCCGCCCGGATGCGGAGCCCGCCGAGGCCGGCGCCGCTGCCTCCACCAGTTCCTCCACACCGGAGGACCCCGACACCAGGCTGTAAGTCGACCCGGGCGATGCTACCGTCTGAGGCATGGACACGATGATGCTCGAAGGGGTGACCTTGCTGGCCGACGACGTGGCCGGCATGGCCGACTTCTACGAGCATGCGCTCGGGTTCGAGGTGACCGTGCGAGAGCCGGACTACGTGGCGCTCGGCGGCCCCATCGGGGTGCGGCTCGCCATCTTCCGGCGCGCCGGCATGGGAGCGCACACCCACGACCATCCGTCGTTCGTGGCGCCGCGAAGCGGCCAGGCCGTGGAGCTGAACTTCCAGTGCGGCACCCCGAACCAGGTGCGCACCCGGTTCGCCGAGCTCGTCGAGCGTGGAGCGGTGGCCATCGCCGCACCAGCGGAGCGCGACTGGGGGCACCTGACCGGCTTCTTCGCCGACCCCGAGGGCAACATCCATTCACTGTTCGCGGTGCTGCCAGCCTGACGCCGTTTCCGCGGCCGCGCCGCCGCCACCCCTAGGCTGGGCCCATGCGCTTCGGACTCTTCATTCCCCAGGGCTGGCGTCACGACCTCGTCGGCATCGACCCCGCCCAGCAGTGGGCCACCATGAGCGGCCTCGCCGCGCACGCGGATGCCGGCGCCTGGGAATCGATCTGGGTGTACGACCACTTCCACACGGTTCCGGTGCCCAGCGAGGAGGCCACCCACGAGGCGTGGACCCTGATGAGCGCCTTCGCCGCCACCACCAGTCGGGTGCGGCTCGGCCAGATGTGCACCTGCATGAGCTACCGCAACCCCGCGTACCTGGCCAAGGTGGCCTCCACGATCGACATCATCTCCGGCGGCCGCGTCGAGATGGGCATCGGCGCCGGCTGGTACGAGCACGAGTGGCGTGCGTACGGTTACGGCTTCCCGCGTGCCGGCGAACGCCTCTCCCGTCTCGATGAGGGTGTGCAGATCATGCAGCAGGCCTGGACCACCGGCACCGCCACCCTCGACGGCGAGCACTACCAGGTGGACGGCGCCATCGTGCGGCCGTTGCCGCTGCAGGAGGGCGGCATCCCGATCTGGATCGCCGGCGGCGGCGAGAAGGTCACCCTGCGCATCGCGGCGCAGTACGCGAACTACACCAACTTCGACGGCACCCCAGAGGGCTTCACGCACAAGAGCGACCTGCTGCGCGAGCACTGCGCCACCCTCGGCACCGACTTCGACGCCATCGTGCGCTCGGCCAATTACAACACCGTGATCGGCCGCGACGAGGCCGAGGTCGCCGAACGGCTGGATGCCATCGAGGCCCGGGTCACCCCGTATCTCGGCGTCGAGGGCGCGGCGAGCTTCATGGCCGAGTACCGCAGCGGCGAGGCGCAGGGCGTGGGCACGCCCGAGCAGATCGTGGAGCGCCTGAACGGCATGAAGCAGCGCGGCCTCGGCTACGCGATCCACTACTTCCCCGAGGCGGCCTACGACAGGTCCGGCCTGGAGCTGTTCGAGCGCGAGGTCATGCCGGCCCTGCTGTAGCGCTCGCCCGTCGCCCGCCCGCCCCTTCTCGGTGTCGGGCGGCGACGGATGCGATAATCGAACAGGTCGCGACAGCCTGCCAGGGCTGGTTCCGACCGAGAGTCCCGCGTGCACGACTCGGGCGGATACGAAACCCAGCGGCACAAGATCGGACACCATGTCCAGCACGAACACCCCCGACGGCGCCCAGAGCACCGAATCGGGAAGCATCAACACCCCCGCAGACATCCACTGGCGTGACGGCGACACCGAGCACACCGCCCGCTGGCACTCCGAGGGCGGCTGGCCGGCCCCCAAGCGTGTGGTCGTCGTCGACGACACCCTCACCGCGGATGCCGCGTACAGGCTGGCGAAGTCCGGCACCGGCCTGCTCTGGCAGGGCGACTTCCAGAACGCCCGGCAGTTGCTCACGGCGATGGCCCGTCGCGTTGACCGGCACCGACGCACTCCCAGCGACTCGCTCAAGGCCGCGTTCGAGGTGGGCCGCACCGAGGCCATGCGCCGCGCCCGGCTGTTGGGCCTGGTGCTCGTGTCCCTCGACGCCGACCACACCCTGAGCCTCCGCCGCGCCCCCGACGTGCGTCAGGCCTGCGATGAGGCGTACGGCCCCAGCACCACCGCGTCGGTCACCTCGCTCCGCGAACTGCTCGGCGTGATCGGCGCGCACGAGTGGCGCGTCAAGGGTGTGCCGGTCGCGGCGCTCGGTGCGAGCATCCACCCGCACTACGGCGTCTTCTCGCCGGTCCGCGGCGAATACCTCGACCTCGTCGCCACCGCTCCGCTGCCCGCGACAGGGTCGGCGTTCGACATCGGCACCGGCTCCGGCGTCATCGCCGCGATCCTGGCCCGCCGCGGCATCGACAAAGTGGTGGCCACCGACACGTCGGCGCGCGCGCTGGCCTGCGCCGGAGAGAACCTGAAACGCCTGGGCCTGGGCGACCGGGTCGACGTTCTCGACGCCGATCTGTTCCCGGCGGGTCGGGCCGACCTTGTGGTCTGCAACCCGCCCTGGCTGCCGGCCTCGGCCGCGACGAGCACCGACGCCGCCGTCTACGACCCCGACAGCAGCATGTTGCGCGGCTTCCTGGCCGGGCTCGCCGGGCACCTCACCGATGGCGGCGAGGGCTGGCTGATCCTCTCCAACCTGGCCGAGCTGCTCGGGCTGCGCTCCCGCGGCGCGCTGCTCGACCTCATCGACGACGCCGGCCTCACGGTGATCGCGCGCCTCGACACCCGCCCCACCCATCACAAGGTCGCCGACACGACCGACCCCCTGCATGCGGCCAGGGCCGCCGAGGTCACCTCGCTCTGGCGGTTGCGCCGGGCCTGATCCGCTCGACCCCACCGGCCGCCGGGCCCGACCGCGTCCTAGCCTGGCGGGCTCGACGTCTCAGTTTTTCCCATCATCCGCCACCTGGCCCACGGCCAGACGCCGTCCATCTCCACCTCGAGCGAGAAGCTCAGCAGCACCCGGATGATCACAATCGCCCCGAGCACCAGCACGCTCTCCACCGTGGGTTCCACCACGATGGTGCGGATGATGTCGGCCACGATCAGCACCTCCAGGCCCAGCAGAATGGCCCGGCCAAGCTCCCGGCGCATGGTCTGGTACGCCGTCGCCCGGGTGTCCGCGCGCAGCATCCGCGGGATGCCGGCTACCAGCGCCGCCAGCCCGCCGAACACCATGATGGCCGCACCCACCACCTCGACCACTCGCACGGCCGCCTCGACCACTGCCTCGAACGTCATCCGCGCATCTCCCGCCGTCACCGTTGGCGCGAAGATACTCCCTCAACAGGCTCGACCGGCAGCAGCACAGGCGGAGAAATTCCCCAAACGCCGTCTGCGCGGGGTGCTCGGCCGGCGTTTCGGCGAAAAATTCCGCCTTTACGTCACCGGCCGTAGGCTGATCGAGACCGCAGCGCACCACACAGTCAACCAGCAGGGATCCCGATGACCACACCCCGCCGTCCCGCCGGAACGGATGCGAGCGCGCACCCCCGCCTGCAGCGGAAGGTCGTTCGGGTGCTCATCCTCGGCCAGATCCTCGGTGGCATCGGCATGGGTGCCACGCTCTCGCTCGGCGCCCTGCTCGCCGCCCAGCTCTCCGGCTCGAACGCCTGGTCGGGCATGGCCGCCACGATGAGCACGCTGGGCGCGGCCGTGGTGGCCGTGCCGCTTGCCCGACTGGCCCAGGCCAGCGGCCGGCGCCGGTCCCTCGCCACCGGCGCCGGGATCGCCGGCGTCGGTGCCATCCTGGCCATCACATCCGTCGCGCTGGACACCTTCCCGCTGCTGCTGCTCGCCCTGATGCTGCTGGGCGCGGGCTCGGCCACCAACCTGCAGGCCCGGTTCGCCGCCACCGACCTGGCCGGCGCCACCACTCGCGCCCGCGACCTCTCGATCGTGGTGTGGTCGACCACCATCGGCGCGGTCCTCGGCCCCAACCTGTTCGGTCCCGGCGAGGTCGTCGGCGCGCAGCTCGGCCTGCCGCCGCTGACCGGGGCATTCGCCTTCTCCCTCGCCGCGCAGGTCGGTGCCGCACTGGTCTACACGATCGGGCTCCGCCCCGACCCGCTGCTCACCGCCCTGTCGGTGCGCGAGGCGCGGCCGACAAGCACCCGGCAGCACGGCGGCCTGGCCATCGTGCGCTCCAACCCGCTGGCCCGTTATGCCGTGGTGGTCATCGCCCTCAGCCACGCCACCATGGTGGCGCTGATGTCGATGGCCCCGGTGCATCTCTCCGAGCATGGCGCCTCACTCACCATCGTGGGCCTCACCATCAGCCTGCACGTGGCCGGTATGTACGCGCTGTCGCCGCTGTTCGGCGCCCTGGCCGACCGGCTGGGCCGGGTGCCGGTGATCCTGGCCGGCCAGGCCCTGCTGTTGGCCGCGCTCGTGCTGTTCTGGCTCGCCGGCGAGAACGCCACCGCCATGACAGTCGGGCTGATCCTGCTCGGGCTCGGCTGGTCGGCATCCGTCGTGGCCGGCTCGGCGCTGATCACGGAGGCCGTGGGGGTGCACGACAGGTCGGCGCTACAGGGTTTCTCCGACCTGTCGATGAACGCCGCCGGCGCCCTCGGCGGGGCCCTCGCCGGCCCTGTCCTGCTGCTGGTGGGCTACTCGGGCCTCGGCGTCGCCGCCATGGCCCTTGTCGCGGTGGTGGTGGCCTGGTCGCTGCTGCGTCGCCCGGCACCCACGCTCAGTTGAGGCACTCAACGGTCGCTTATTAGGACAAAGTTCGTTTAATAGGATGCTTTGCCCGGCGGATTCAACCGGTCAGCGCAACACCGGTCGGTTGTGGCTTCGAGAGTAGCTCGTTGAGGGCTTCTTTCGGGGTTTTCCAGTCGAGGGTTTTGCGGGGGCGGTCGTTGAGCTGGTTGGCGACGTAGTCGAGGTAGTCGTGGTGGTAGCCGGAGAGGTCTGTGCCTTTCGGGAAGTACTGGCGCAGCAGACCGTTGGTGTTCTCGTTGCTGCCGCGCTGCCAGGGTGAGTGCGGGTTGCAGAAGTAGATGTCCATGTCGAGGGCGATTCGGATCTGCGCGTGATTGGCCATTTCTTTGCCCTGGTCCCACGTGACGGATTTGCGGAGGAATTCCGGCAACCTGCCCATGGTCTCGATCATCGCCTGCTGGACCTCGTCGGCGCCGTGTTTGTCGGGCAGGTGCAGCAGCATCACGAACCGGGTTGTGCGTTCGACCAGGGTGCCGATCGCGGAGCCGCTGTCTTTGCCGACGATCAGGTCACCCTCCCAGTGTCCGGGAACTGCCCGGTCTTCGACCTCGGCGGGCCGGTCGCTGATCAGCACCATGTCGCGGATCCGGCCCTGGCGTTGGGTGGCCCGGCGTTGCGGTTTACGGAGCGCTCTCCCAGTGCGCAACGCCACTGTCAGGTCGCGGCGCAACGCCCCGCGGCCCTGAACATACAGGGATTGGTAGATCGTTTCGTGTGACACCCGCATCTCCGGATCGTCGGGGAAGTCCAACCGCAATCGTCGCATGATCTGCTCCGGGCTGGCCTTCTCCGATAGCCGATTCTGAACCTCGTCCCGGAGCCTGTCATTCAGGGCCAGTTTCGCTGGTTTCGGGCGGGACATCCTCAGATCTGCGCGACGCTGCGCTAACAACGGCGAGTACTTCACCGGCGTCGAACGGGGCCGCCCCATCCTCGACCGCGGTCGGTATTGATGAGGCAGATTTCGCTCCAACTCCCGCAGCACCGTCGACGGATTGCGTCCGATCGACCGGCTGATCGCTCTGATCGACAGGCCGGCGCTGATCCCGGCCAGAATCAGCTCGCGTTCACGAATCGACAAAAACCGTTCGGATGGCGGATTCAACGACAACGGTGTCATGCCACCAGCATTGCGGAACCACACGTCACCCTCCTGCGATGACATGCCCGCAACCGCGGCAGCGTCCTGCGTCGTAGCTCCGTCCCGAATCGCTGTCCAGAACACCCGACGCACAGCACGGGAAACAGGAATACGCATCATCACTCCAAGAAGTCAGAGTGTTGCGCTGACCCCTTGAGCCCAAGCCCTGGGGTGACCCGTGCGTCCTGGACACTGTTCCTGATCATTTTATTAGGCCGCTGCCGGGGTGGCGTTGGCTGTTTTTGCCGTGTTGGCGAACGTGGTGAGGGCTTCGGCTGGTGTTTTGTAGCCGAGGCTCTGGTGCCGGCGCCGGGTGTTGTAGTGCCCGATGTATTTCACGACCTCATGGGTCGCCGCGCGGCGGGTGGTGAAGGTGAGCCAGGTGAGTCGTTCGTTCTTGAGTTTGGAGAAGAAGGACTCGGCGACGGCGTTGTCCCAGCACTGCATGTTCGCGCCCATCGAACGGCGGATGCCGTGCTTACCGCAGTACCTCGCGAAGCTTTTCGCCCGGTATTGCGAGCCGTGATCAGAGTGGAAGATCGTCCCGGCCGCGACGTGGCCGCTCGCTCGCGCCCGGTCCAAGGCCCGGATGATCAGGCCCACGGTCTGGCGTTTCCCGGTCGCGTATCCGAGCACCGCCCGCGAAGCCAGATCGATTACCGTCGCAACATAGAGCCACCCCTCACGGGTATGGACGTAGGTGATGTCGCCGACCAGGATCGCTCCTGGGGTGAGGCTGCTGAAGAGCCGGTTCACCAGGTCGACCGGATCAACCTCACGACTGCTGCGCTGGTTGGCTTTCTTGAACGCCGCCTCGGCGAACAGCGGGATCAACCCCAGTTCGCGCATCCGCGCAGCCACCGTTTTACGGTCAACGGCCACACCGTCGGCATGCAGCGCGGCGGTCACTTTGCGATACCCCACCGACCGCTCCGACGCCGCGAACTCGCAGATCACCAGCGCAGCGAGCTCGTCGCGACGCTGAGCTCTCGGTGAGGGTTCGCGCCCGGCCCAGTCGTAGTAGCCGGACCGGGACACCCCCAGCTTCTCGCACAAATACGACACCGGTAGGTCCGCCTTCAACCGGTCGATCACAACGAACCGTTGTCCTCGCGATCGAGTTCCCGGAAGAAGGCGTTCGCTTTTTTTAGGAACTCCACGTCCCGTTGCAGCCGCGCGTTCTCTTTCTCCAGATCCCGGATCCGTTCTCGTTGCTGCCGGGTCAACGCCCGTTCCGGGTCGATCTTGTTCAGCCGGGCCTGGTTCACCCAGGCCCACAAGGTCTTATCCGAGATGCCCAACTCCGCGGCCACCTGCGTGATCGGCCGCCGCGTCGACGTCACCATCTCGACAGCGTTCCTTCGTTCCTTGTCCGTGAACCTCCGACGGGGACCGGACTTCCTGACTGCTCCCATGATTTCATCCAATCAAATAGGAACACTGTCCGGAAGCACCGGGTCACCCCACCCGATTCGGTCCTAATAAACGCACTATTTCCTAATAAAACGGTGCGATTGCCTCCGGGGCACACCCACCACGCCGGCTACACGCTGGTGACGTCCTCCACCTCACCGACGAGCTCCTCGATGATGTCCTCGAGGAACAGCACCCCGGTGGCGACCCCGCTCGTGTCGAACGAACACGCCACGTGCGAGCCGGTGCGGCGCATGGCCGCGAGGGCGTCCTCGAGGTCGCTGTCTCGCAGCACTGTCGCCAGCTTGCGCACCCGCTTGACGGGCACCGGCTGCGCGAAGGCGTCCGGTCCGGTGAGGTCCATCACGTCCTTGAGGTGCAGGTAGCCGGCGGGCAACCCGGCCCCGTCGGTGAGGATGTAGCGGGAGAAACCGTGCTCGGCCACCGCCCGTTGCAGGTCCGCCGGCGATGCATGCTCGGGCAGGAATACGATGCCGGACAGTGGCACCTCCACGTCCAGGACCCGCTTGGTGGTGAACTCGAACGCCGCCGAGAGCGTGCCGGAGGCATCCATCAGCATGCCCTCACGGGTGGACTGCCGCACGATGCCGGCGACCTCGTCGAGCGTGAACGCGCTGGTGGCTTCGTCCTTGGGGGTCACCCTGAACAGCCGCAGCACCCCGTTCGCCAGCCAGTTCAGGCTGAAGATCACCGGTTTGAACACCGTGGCCACGAACACCAGCGGCGGCGCCAGGATCAGCGCGGCACGGTCGGGCACCGAGAACGAGATGTTCTTGGGCACCATCTCGCCCAGCACCACGTGCAGGAAGGTGACCAGGCCCAGCGCCACCGCGAACGCGATCACACCGATGGCCTCTGCGGAGAGCGACGTGAGGCCCAGCGGGATCTCGAGCAGGTGGTGGATCGCCGGTTCGGACACGTTGAGGATCACCAGCGAGCACACCGTGATGCCCAGCTGTGAGGTCGCCAGCATGAGCGTGGCGTGTTCCATGGCCCACAGGGTGGTCTTGGCGGCCTTGCTGCCCTGCGCGGCCAACGGCTCGATCTGCGAGCGTCGGGCCGAGATCACGGCGAACTCGGCGCCGACGAAGAAGGCGTTGACGGCCAGCAGCACAACGAGCCAGAGCAGCCCGGGAAGGTACTCACTCATGGGTCGGCCTCCCTTCACTAGCAGCGGTCACCGGGTCGAGGTCGGCCGTGGTTGCGGTGGGGGTGAGACGGATGCGCGAGACGCGGGCGCCGTCCATCCGCTCGACCCGCAGGGTGCCCACGTCGATGGGCACGGTGTCGCCCAGCTCGGGCATCCGGTCGAGCCGGTCGGTCACGAATCCGGCGATGGTGTCGTAGTCGCCGTCCTCGGGAACGGTGACGCCGATCCGCTCGAGCAGTTCGTCGGGGCGGAGGCCCGCGTCGAAGACGATGGAGCGGCCGGTGCGCACGATGCCGGGCTTGGCCCTGTCGTGCTCATCCTCGAGTTCGCCGACGAGTTCCTCCACGAGGTCCTCGAGAGTGACGATGCCGGCGGTGCCGCCGTACTCGTCGGACACCACGGCGATCTGCAGGCCCTGCTGGCGCAGGGTGCCGAGCAGCCGGTCGACGCCCATCGACTCCGGTACCCGCAGGGCGGGCAGCATGAGCTCGTCGGCCCGCACCAGGGTGCGGCGACCCAGGGCCACCGCGAAGGCCTGCTTGACGTGCAGCACGCCCAGGATGTCGTCGGTGTCCCGGCCGATCACCGGAAACCTGGAGAAGCCGGTGGCGCTGGCCAGGGTCACGACGTTCTCGGCGGTGTCGCCGGCCTGCACCGACGACATCTGCACCCGCGGGGTCATCACGTCGGCGGCCGAGAGCTCGGCGAACCGTAGCGTGCGGCCCAGCATTTCGGCGTGGTCGGCGTCCAGCAGCCCCTCCAGGGCCGACCGGCGCACCAGGAAGCCGAGCTCCTCGGCGCTGCGCGCGCCGGAGAGTTCCTCCTTGGGCTCGATGCCGACCAGGCGGATGAGGGCGTTGGCGGTGTTGTTGAACAGCAGGATCACGGGCTTGAACACCGCCGTGAACGCGGCCTGCATCGGCACGACGAACTTGGCCGTGGCCAGGGGAACGGCCAGGGCGAAGTTCTTGGGCACGAGCTCGCCGATCACCATGGAGAACAGGGTGGCCAGCGAGATGCCGATCACGGTGCCGAGCACGGGCACGACGCCCTCCGGCACCCCGAGGTCCGTCATCGGGCCGCGTAACAGCGAGCTGATGGCCGGCTCGAAGGTGTATCCGGTGAGCAGGGTCGTCAACGTGATGCCCAGCTGTGCACTGGAGAGGTGCGTCGAGGTGATCCGCAAGGCCTTGATGGTGGGGCCGAGACGTCTCTCGCCGCGGGCCGCTCGGGCCTCGAGCTCATTGCGGTCGAGTGTGACGAGGGCGAACTCGGCTGCGACGAACACGCCGGTGCCGAACGTCAGGATGAGCCCGAGGCCCAGCATGATCCATTCGTTCACGAGGTGGCTCCCTGTGCCCGGAAGTTCTGTGTCCGAAAAGCTTCGGGGCGGGCAGGGAGCAAGGGTTTATGCGTGGGAGGGTCATCCATAGTCACTCGAGCCTAGGGCCGCTCCCTGTACAAACGCACAGGATCACCCGCCGCCGGGTCTGGCGGATAAAACCTTGCACCGTTAGGTTTGTTCCAGCAGAAGAATCAGGCACTTACTTCCAAAGGAGCACGTATGTCCAGCACGCCCTCGGTCCAGCTCTACACCGTGAGGGATGCCATCTCCGCAGACCTCCAGGGGGCCATCGCCCGCGTCGCCGACATCGGCTTCACCAAGGTGGAGCCGTACGCGTTCGTCGACCGCGCGGATGAGTTCGAGAAGGCGTTCGCGGCATCCGGCATCTCGGCGCCGTCCGGACACGCACCCGTCATCGATTCCGACGACCCGGCCCGCACCTTCGACGCCGCCGCACAGCTCGGCATCGGCACGGTCATCGACCCGTTCATCCCGAGCGATCGGTGGCAGACCGCTGACGACGCCGCCAGGATCGCCGACCGCGTGAACGAGCTCCAGGTGCAGGCGGCCGCTGTCGGCCTGGGCTTCGGCTACCACAACCACCAGTGGGAGTTCGCGAACAAGGTCGACGGCCGCAGCATCTACGAGCTGTTCCTCGACGGCCTCTCCCCCGACGTGGTCCTCGAACTCGACACCTACTGGTCGACCGTCGGAGGCGCGGACACCCCGGAGCTGCTACGCCGCCTGGGCGACCGAGTGCAGTTCCTGCACATCAAGGACGGCCCGGTCCAGGGCGACATCGTCACGACGCTGCCCGGCAGCGACAGTGCCCTGAACGTGTCCGATGCGCTCGTCACCGCCTTCAGCAGCCAGCTGCCGGCCGGCAGCGGCGACGTCGGCGTCGCCGCCATCCTCGAGGCCGCGCCGCACGCCCTGCGCGTGGTGGAGTTCGACGGCTACGCGGGTGATGTCTTCGAGGGCATCGCGGCGTCGTTCGCCTGGCTCGCGGAGAACGACAAGTGAGCCGCACCGGACGCGTCGGCGTCGGTGTCATCGGCGCCGGCGTCATCAGCGGCACCTACCTGGAGAATATGACGGCGTTCGCCGACCTCGACGTGCTGTTTGTCGCTGACCTCGACCTCGATCGCGCCCAGGCTCAGGCCGAGGCCTACGGGGTGCCCGGACACGGGTCCGTCGAGGACCTGCTGGCCAGGGACGACATCGAAATCGTCGTGAACCTCACCATCCCCGCCGTGCACACCGCGGTGGGTGAGCGCATCATCGCCGCCGGCAAGCACGTCTGGAGCGAGAAGCCTCTCGCCCTTGACCACGACTCCGGCGCGGCACTGCTCGCCGCGGCGGACGCCGCGGGACTCCGCGTCGCCTGCGCGCCGGACACCGTGCTGGGTGCGGGCATCCAGACCGCCATGCGGGCCATCAACCGCGGCGACATCGGCGAGCCGCTGACGGCAACCACGATGTTCCACGTTCCCGGCCCCGACGCCTGGCACCCGAACCCCGAGTTCCTGTTCGCGTACGGCGCCGGGCCGCTCTTCGACATGGGTCCGTACTACGTCACGACGCTGGTGCACGCGTTCGGCGCCGCCAGCCGGGTCGGCGCGGTGTCGTCCACCTCCAGCGCGGTCCGCACCATCGGCAGCGGCCCACGCGCCGGCACCGAGTTCCCGGTCGAGGTACCCACCCACCACGCCGCGGTCATCGCGTTCGAGGGCGGTCAGTCGGCGCAGTCCACCTTCAGCTTCCAGAACGCGCTGCCCCGGATGGGCTTCGTGGAGATCAGCGGCACCGAGGGCACCCTGGTGCTGCCGGACCCGAATACCTTCGAGGGCGAGTCCACCCTGTGGCGGTTCGGCCACGAGGAGCCGACCACGATCGCCGCGGTCGGGTCCACCTATGGTCGCGGGTCCGGCGTGCTCGACCTGGCGCGGTCGATCCGGGCCGGCGTTCCCGAGCGGGCCAGCGGCGCGGTCGCGGCGCACGTGCTCGATGTGCTCCTGGCTGTGTCCGAGGCCGCAGAGACCGGCACCACGGTCGATGTGGCGTCAAGCGTCACCCAGCCCACGCCGCTCGCCGAAGACTGGGATCCCGCGGCGGCCACCCTGTAGCGCGCTCCGCACCGCGAACTGTGACCTAAGCCCCAGAAACGCGGGTTTTTCGGGTTCAGCTCACAGTTCGCGTGCGGGCCAGGGCTATCACGGCCTCGACGTGTGCACCCATGTCGCGGCTGTCGTCGAACATCCACTGCACCTGCATACCGTCGCTGACCGCCATCAGGATCGACGCCAACATCTCAGGGTCGACCGAGTCGTCGAGCCGCCCGGATGCCTGCATGCGGCGCAGCCCGGCCGTGATCGTGCTGCGCGAGTGCGCGTAGCGTTCCCGAAAGTACTCGTGCGCCGGATGCTCAGGGTCGGTCGCCGCCGCGGCGGACAGGTTGGCGAACATCTGCACGAGCCCGGGCACCTCGGCGTTGTGCCGGATCAGGGCCGCGAAGGTGGCCGCCGGGTCCGGGTCCTGGGGATCCTTCGACGCGTCGATCTCGTCCCTGGTGCGGAGGATGGCCACCCAAAGGTCATCCTTCGACTCGAAGTAGTGCAACAGGCCGGCCTGGGTGAGCCCGACCGCGGCGGCGATGTCCCGTACCGAGGTCTGACGGAAGCCCTGCCGCGCCACGAGCGCCAGGGCGGTCTCCAGGATCTCGGCGCGCTTCGCAACGCCTTTCGGGTATCTGCCCAGGGTGGCCATGGTTCAAGGCTAGCGAGGTTCCGCGAACCGTGAGATAAGCACCGAAAATCCCCGGATTCCGGGGCTGAAGCCCGCCGCCGCCAGGCTGGCCGCCTCGACCCAGAGCGCCCACCAGTAGGCCCCTTGGCCGCCGTGCCGGAGAATGGGAGGACCACGAGAGGGGCGGCATGTCGAAGAAGAAGCGAGCAGAACAACTTCGGGCGATCGCAGCGCACGTCCTGACGGCTCCGATCCTGCTCGAGGGGGATGCCGACGAGCTCCTCACCGTGCTGCGCGCCGGCGCGCGAGCGGCGGGAATCCCGGTGACCGACCACGCACTGGCGGCGCGCCCGGCCCGCGTGGTCGTGCTGGCCATCGACCGGGACGCCCGGCGATCCTCGCTCGTGAAGGCCGCCACGCTGCTTCGCGAGCTGGAGAACCACATCGCACCTGACGCCGTGCGGATCGTCGTGGTGCAGAGCGCCAGATCCAGGCTCGCTCCCCCGAAGCTGCAGCGCCTGGTCGCTTCGGAAATCCTGTTCCATGTCGCCCTCGCGCTCTCGAATGTCGTGCCGGGCCAGAAGGAGCGCACCCTCCGGCAGCGGTTCGGCCTCACCACCCTGGACGCGGCAGGCTTCCGGATCCTGCGCTTCGGCTAGCCGCACCCGGGATATTGCCAAGTGAGGGTTACCTAACTTAGAGTGAGTCGGGATGACTACTCTCACCGCCAGTCCGGCCCGTCCCGTGCGTCCACAGATCACTCTTCACGTTGTGCACCGCGAACAGGTGAGCCCTCATCTGGTACGCATCGTCCTCTCCGGCGAGCAGTTCGACAGGTTCGTGACCAACGACTCGACCGACAAATACGTGAAGATCCACTTCGCCAAGCGGGAGCTCGGTCTCACGCCGCCTTTCGATATCACGGCCCTGCGGGAGATCCTCCCCCCTGAAGACCTTCCGGTGACCCGCACCTACACAGTGCGCCAGGTGGACCTCGACGCACGCACTCTCACGATCGACTTCGTCGTGCACGGCACCGAGGGTCTGGCCGGTCCGTGGGCCGACGCGGCCCAACCGGGTGACCTGCTCTCGTTCTCCGGCCCTGGCGGCGGCTACGCCCCCGACCCCGGTTCGGCCTGGCACCTGTTCGCCGGCGACCAGTCCGCGCTGCCCGCCATCGCGGCCGCGCTGGAGTCGTTGCCGGCCACGGCAGCGGGACTGGCCTTCATCCAAGTGGCAAGCGCGAGCGAAATCCTGGAGCTGACCGCGCCCGGTGCGGTGCAGATCCGATGGCTGTTCGGCACCGACCCGGCGCAGCTGTCCTCCGCGGTGGACGCAGCCAGCTGGCTGCCCGGCCGGCCGCAGATCTTCGCGCACGGCGAGCGCTCGGCGATGAAGGCACTGCGCGATGTCTTCACGGCGCGTGGCGTGCAGAGATCTGAGCTCTCCCTATCGGGGTACTGGGCGCAGGGCCGCACCGAAGACAGGTTCCAGGCCGAGAAGCGTGAACCCATCGGCGTGATCCTGCCCGTCTCCTAGCGACACCGCCGGCGAAACGGGGCTTGCACCACGACCTCCTCGAATATATGCTGTCTTGAAGACAGTAAAGGCTTGAGGATGTGAAAGGACGTGCCACTGTGCCCCCCGAGGCCGACGCCGCATCACAAGGAACGTCCGCTCAGCCGTACCGTCATGAACAACTCGGGGCACTGCTCGAGGTCTTCTCGGTCTGGTCCTCCGCAACCTTCATCCGGGGACTGGCGGTCGAGGCCGGCGTTGATCTGGACGCCACCTCGATCGTGGCCGTCACGGTTCTGGCCCGCGACGGCGAACAGCGCGCATCCGCCCTCGCCTCCCGCCTGCGCGTGGGTGCCTCCGCGATCTCCAAGCTCAGCAACCGGCTCACCGCGCACGGCCTGATCGAGAAGCGTCAGGACCCCGACGATTCCCGGGCCACCCTGGTGCGGCTGACGCCCGCAGGAACAGCCGCCACGACGGCGCTGACCCGGGCCTGCGACGCGATGATGGCCGACCTGATGCGCCAGTGGTCAGACGACGACCGCGACGACTTCGACCGGCTCCTCCGCCGATTCCGAGATGACGCGCTCGCGTACGCCATCAGCGTTGAGGCACCGACACCTGAACCCACCACCGACCAGAAAGTAGATCGATCATGACCCGCACCTACCTTGTGACCGGCGCCGCCAGCGGCATCGGCAAGGCCACCGCCGCGCTCCTTCGTTCCAGGGGCCACAACGTCATCGGCGCCGACCTCAAGGACTTTGACATCAACGCCGACCTGTCCACGGTGCAGGGACGCGAGCACCTGATCCACGCTGCCGAGGAACTCTCCGGCGGCGTGCTGGACGGCGTCATCGCCGTCGCCGGTCTCAGCCACCCGATCCCGGTCACCGCCGCGGTCAACTACTACGGCACCGTCGCAACCCTGGAGGGCCTCCGCCCGCTGCTGACCCGGTCCCCAGCCCCGCGCGCCGTGGCTGTCGCCTCGATGGCATCGCTGCAACCCTTCGATGAGGAGCTGGTGCGACTTCTGCTGGAAGGCACCGAACAGGATGCCCTGGCCCGCGCCGCCGAACTCGCCACGACCCCGGCGACCGGGCACCAGATCTACTCGTCCAGCAAGCGGGCCCTGGCCCGGTGGCTGCGCACGACCGCACCCACCTCCGAGTGGGCGGGCGCCGGGATTCCGCTCAACGCGATCGCGCCGGGTGTCGTTCTCACCCCGATGACGACCGAGTTGGTCGCCACCCCCGAGGGCCGCGCAAAGCTGAACGAACAGGTGCCGATGCCGCTCAACGGGCCCTTTGACGCCGACGTCGCCGCGAAGCTGCTCGTCTGGCTGGCCGACGAGGAGAACTCGCACCTGTGCGGCCAGGTCATCTTCATCGACGGCGGCTACGACGCCGTCCTGCGCGGTGACAGCACCTGGTAACCCCGTTGCAACTCGGCAAGAAGAGCGTCATCGTCACCGGTGGGGCCTCCGGCATCGGCGGCGCCATCACCCGCACCTTCGTGGAACGCGGTGCCAGCGTCGTCGTGGTGGATATCGCCCGGGAGGCCGGGGAAGCCCTGGCCGCCGAGCTCGGCGACACCGCGGTGTTCCTGCAGGGCGACGTGTCCGATCCTGCCGTTCTCCTTTTCCACCGGGCTGCGCGCCACCATCAACTTCATGCGCGCCGCCTACCCGGAACTGAAGAAGACCACGGGATCGGTGGTGAACTTCGGCTCCGGTGCCGGCCTGGACGGTCAGCCCACCCAGGCCGCGTACGCGGCGGCGAAGGAAGCCATCCGGGGCCTCAGCCGCGTCGTCTCGAACGAATGGGCACCAGACGGCATCCGGGTCAACGTCGTGTGCCCCATGGCGATGACCGAGGGTGTGCAGGCCTGGTCACAGGCGTTCCCCGAGCTCTACCAGTCGACCCTGGCCAATATCCCCCTCGGTCGTTTCGGGGACCCGGGTACCGATGTCGCCCCCGCGGTCGCCTTCCTGGTTTCTGACGACTCGAGTTACATCACCGGGCAGACGCTCATGGTCGACGGTGGGACCATCAAGCTGCACTGAGTCGACAGTGCTGCGTCGACGCGGACGGCGTCAACGGCACGGCGGCGTCGTCCTGGCTAGGGGCCTACCGCGGTGCAGGGTCTTCTGTCACTCTGGGCGCCATGAGCATCCGAGCCCGAGTGGTGGTGGGCGTCTATCCAGGTCAGGCCGACGGCGTCGTGCTGCAGGCCGCGGTGTTCGCCGCGCGGTTCGACGCCGAGCTGGTGTGCGCCTGGGTGGACCCCGGCCGGCATCCGCGGGCCGACCACGCCGACGTACCCGCGCCGGGCAACGGCGCGGGCATAGACCCGTACCTCACCGCCCGCCTGACCCGCATCCTGGGCGGCCAGGACATCGAGTGGAGCACCCGCCAGCTCTCCGGCGACCCGGCCAGGGCGCTCGGGCAGCTCGCCGAGACGCTCCGGGCCGTGATGATCGTGGTCGGCACCAGGGACGGCACCGTGCGCGGCAGCCTGCAGGAGTTCTTCGCGGGTTCGATCGCGATGCACCTGGCGCACCGGCAGCACCGTCCCGTCGTCGTCGTCCCCCTGTCGCCGGTGTCGTTCGACGATGACGTGCCGTGGGAGTCCGAGTGAGCGGTGTACCCTTTTGCGTGGTGATGGATCCCACCTGAGCACCCGCTCGAACCGCCGACTGCGCTGATGGTTCCGGCCGACGAGACTGGTGGGTGACGGTGACGAGCTGGCCGAGCGGTGCTTCACTCGTCCTGCTCCGCCACGGCCAGAGCACCGCGAACGCCGCCGGCCTCTTCACCGGCATCCTCGACCCCGAGCTGTCACCGTCCGGCGCCGACGAGGCGCTGGCCGCCGCAGACCTGCTCACGGCGCACGACCTGGTCCCGGATGCCGTCCTCGTCTCCCCGCTGCAGCGCGCCAGGCAGACCAGTGCCATCGTGGCCACCGCGCTGGAGTTGCCGGCCGACGCTGTCCACACCGACTGGCGCCTGAACGAACGCAACTACGGCGCCCTCACCGGACGGTACAAGGACGATGTGCGCGCCGAGGTCGGCGAGGCCCAGTTCCTGGCCTGGCGCCGCTCGGTCGACACCGCGCCGCCGGCCATGTCCGACGAGCAGCTTGGCGGCTTCGCCGACACGGCCCTGTTCCGTGGCCTGCCCGCCCGGGCGCTCACCCGCAGCGAGTCGTTACGTGACGTGATGTCCCGGGTGGCCGAGATCCATACCGAGCGGGTGCTGCCGCTCCTGGCGGATGAGCGCACCGTGCTGGTCGTGGCGCACGGCAACTCCCTCCGCGCGTATTGCGCCGTGCTCGAGACCCTCGACAAATCGGCCATCCACCGACTCAATCTGCCCACCGGGCATCCGTTGGTCTACCAGGCCGGCGGCCGGCGGTACCTCGATGCCCCACGTGCCGAGGCGGCCGCGCTCGCCCTCACCCTCGACGGCGGCACCTGATGGCAGTCCCGACCGGCGCGTCGCGCCCCGTACACCTGCGCTGGCCGCACCTCGCCCTCGTCTTCGCCGGCGGTACCGTCGGCACCGCGCTGCGCGAGCTCTTGGCGATCTCGGTGCCGCCGGTCGCGGGGGTGGCTGTCGTGATCGTGGGCATCAACATCGTCGGCGCCTTCGTGCTCGGGCTGCTGCTGGAGACCCTGGCCCGCCGCGGCCCAGACGAAGGCCGACGCCGGCAGCTGCGGCTGCTGCTGGGCACCGGCGTGCTCGGCGGCTTCACCACCTACAGCGCCCTGGCCACCGACACCGGCCTGTTGCTGGCCGACAGTCGACTCGGCGCCGCCCTGCTCTACGCGCTGGGCACGGTTCTGATCGGCGCGGCCGCCTCGTGGGCCGGGATCGGCGCGGCCGGGGCCCTGCGCGGCCGGCGGCCGAATCCTAGCGGGACGGCGGCCCGATGACCCCGCTGCTCTTTGTCGCCGTGGCGCTGGCCGGCGGTCTCGGCGCGACCCTGCGGCTGGTCGTCGACGGCGTCGTGAAGTCCAGGGTGCGCACCACGCTGCCGGTCGGCACCCTGCTCATCAACGTGGTCGGCTCCCTGCTGCTTGGACTCATCACCGGCCTCACCCTGGCGCTGTGGTTGCCGGAGGCCTGGCACCTGGTACTCGGCGGCGGCCTGCTGGGCGGTTTCACCACCTTCAGCACCGCCAGCTACGAGACCGTGCGGCTGGCGCAGGACCGGCGGTCCCTTCCGGCGCTGGTCAACGGGCTCGGGATGCTCGCGCTCGCGGTGGGCTGCGCCTTCCTGGGCCTCTGGCTGGGCCTGGGCGGGTAGCCCAGCGCGAGGTCAGATCGACTCGTTGTGCCTGGCGACCGCATCGGTCACCCAGGAGAGCTCGTCGACGAAACGACCGAGCAACCGGGCCAACTCTGTGCGGTCCTCTTCAGTCCACTTGCCGACCAGGGTTCCGTACACGTCCTGGGCGAGCTGGCGGTGCCGGGCGATGGCGGTACGCCCCTCTTCCGTCGCGGTGATGAGCACGCCCCGCCGATCGGTCGGATCGGATCGC
This sequence comes from Cryobacterium sp. LW097, assembly GCF_002205495.2. Lineage (GTDB taxonomy): Bacteria > Actinomycetota > Actinomycetes > Actinomycetales > Microbacteriaceae > Cryobacterium > Cryobacterium zongtaii. The sequence continues at coordinate 3,500,215 of NZ_CP021992.1, forward strand.
CGACTCACCAGTCCGGATTTCTCCAGCCGCCGGATCTCGGTGGTCATGGTGGACTTGTCCACCGCCATCCAGCCCGCGAGCTTCGACATCCGCAGCGGCCCGGCGACGACGACGCGTTCCAGCAACCAGGAGTCCGTGCTGGAGAGGGCGGCACCGCTCGAATCGTGCAGCATCCGTTTATTGTCGGCGCGCGTCGACCAGCGGAGGATGGTCGACAGGGCCGATTCCAGAGCCTCACCGACCGTTGGAGCGGTTTCCCGGCTGTGCACCATGGCTGAAAGTTTCCTGACTTTTCGGAGGCTGTGCGAATAGTTGGACGGATCCAACTAACATAGTGGAGCTACCTTACCTTTCGGTTGGGATGCGAATGGTTGGGCGACCCCAACTTAATCACACCACTACCCCCGCGGAGAACACCACCCATGGACATACCCGGCTACGTCTGGCTCCTCACGATCCTCGGCATCGTCGCCCTGCTCACCTTCGACTTCTTCTTCCACGTGCGCAAGGCTCACGAGCCGACCCTCCCCGAGGCCGCCAAGTGGTCCGCCATCTATGTGGGCATCGCTATCGTCTTCGGGCTCGGTGTTCTCTTCTTCGGCGGCGCCACGCTCGGTACCGAGTACTTCGCGGGTTACATCACCGAGAAGGCGCTGTCGGTCGACAACCTCTTCGTCTTCCTCATCATCATGGCCAGCTTCAAGGTGCCTCGCGCCGACCAGCAGAAGGTGCTCCTCTTCGGCATCGTCTTCGCGCTGATCGCCCGCACCGGGTTCATCTTCCTCGGCGCGGCGCTGATCAACTCGTTCGCCTGGCTGTTCTACCTGTTCGGCGCATTCCTCATCTACACCGCGGTCAAGCTGCTGAAGCCCGAAGCCGAGAGCGACGAGGCCGACAACTTCATCATCCGGCTGGCGAAGCGCCTGTTCCACACCACCGAGCGGTACGACGGCGACAAGCTCTTCACCATGGAGAACGACAAGAAGGTCATGACGCCGATGCTTCTCGTCATGGTCGCCATCGGTGGCACCGACCTCCTGTTCGCGCTGGACTCCGTGCCCGCGATCTTCGGCCTCACCCAGAACGTCTACATCGTCTTCACCGCGACGGCGTTCTCGCTCATGGGCCTCCGCCAGCTCTACTTCCTCATCGACGGCCTGCTCGACCGCCTGATCTACCTCAGCTACGGCCTGGCCGCTATCCTCGGCTTCATCGGCATCAAGCTCGTGCTGCACGCCCTGCACGAGAACACGCTGCCGTTCATCAACGGCGGCGAGCACGTCCCGGTCTTCGAGATCAGCACCGGCGTCTCGCTCGCCGTGATCATCGGTGTTCTCACGGTCACGGTCATCGCTTCGCTCGTCAGCCCGGCCGGCCGCGCGCACAGCGCGATCGCGCTCAGCAAGGCTTCGGCCAAGAAGTACCTGACCGGCGACTTCAGCGGCAAGGGTGAGACGCGCGACGAAACCTACGCTCTCGTCGTCGCCCACGAACGCGCCCTGGGCCTGCTCACCCCCAAGCACCGGGCTCGTGCCGCCGAAGACGAAGAGCTGCAGGCGCTGCTGGCCGAGGCGCACAACGCCCACGCCGGCGTCGCGCAGTAGCACCACCCCCGGAGCGGGCGGCGACGCGCGGTTGTCGCCGCCTCGCCGCCCGCTCCATACAGGATTTTCCGTGCCGGTGGCCTCTAGACTGGGCGCGCACTGGCGCTGACCAACACAAAACGTCATACGAAGGAGTACACAATGGGTTTGAGCTTGTCAAAGGGCCAGTCGCTCTCGCTGACCAAGGCGGATGGCGGCAGCCTCTCGAAGGTCCGCATGGGCCTCGGCTGGGACAGCGCCGCCCCCGTCAAGCGCGGTCTGTTCGGTCGCGGCAAGGCCGCAGAGGTCGACCTCGACGCCTCGGCGATCTTCTTCGACGCCGCCGGCAAGGTCCTCGACACCGTCTGGTTCCAGCAGCTCAGCAGCAAGGACGGCTCGACCCGCCACACCGGCGACAACCTGACCGGGGCCGGCGACGGCGATGACGAAACCATCCTCGTCGACCTCGCCCAGGTGTCCGCGGCGGTCTCGCAGATCGTTTTCGTCATCAGCAGCTACAGCCAGCAGACCTTCGACCTCGTCGAGAACGCGTTCAGCCGCCTCGTCGACGACTCGTCCGCCGGCACCCCCGAGGTCGCCCGCTACCAGCTGACCGACAGCGGCCCGCACACCGCCATGATCATGTCGAAGGTCTCCCGCGACGGCACCGGCTGGACCTTCAAGGCCATCGGCGAGCGCGCCACCGGCCGTTCGGCCATGGACCTGCTCACCGCGGCGGCGAAGGTCCTCTAACCGCGCCACCGCACGGCCGTTCACCCACCCCATACACACAAGGAGAAAATTCCCATGGCAGGTCTGACACTCGCAAAAGGCAACAACCTCTCGCTGACCAAGGTCAGCCCCGGACTCACCGTCGCGACTGTCGGCCTGGGTTGGGACCCGCGCACCACCAGCGGCGAAGCCTTCGACCTGGACGCCTCCGCGCTCCTCATCGGCGACAACGGCAAGGTGCGTTCCTCCGCCGACTTCATCTTCTACAACCAGCCTGCCTCGGCAGACAAGTCGGTTGTGCACCTCGGTGACAACCGGTCGGGAGCCGGGGACGGCGACGACGAGCAGATCAACATCGACCTGCGTCAGGTGGCCAGCGACGTCTCCCGCGTGGTGATCGTGGTCTCGATCGACCAGGCCGACGCACGCCGCCAGAACTTCGGCCAGGTGCGCGGGGCGTACTGCCGCATCGTCGACCAGGACGATCAGGAAATCGTGCGGTTCGACCTGAGCGAGGACGCGGCACCCGAGACCGCCATGCTGTTCGCCGAGGTCTACCGCAACGGCACCGACTGGAAGTTCAAGGCCGTCGGCCAGGGCTACACCACCGGACTCGCGGGCATCGCCACCGACTTCGGCATCTCCCTCGACTAACCGGCCCACGCTCGTCGCCGCCCGCCGCACCAGAATCAGACAGGACCACGCATGAGTTCACCCCTCTCTCCCCCGGACGCCTCCGAGCTGGCCCTGGTGCTGAAAGCGCCGGATGCACCGGACATCGTGGTGGCGGACGACGCGCCCGGCATGGTGCCGGTTCCGGCCGAGCGGCAGCAGGAGATCGCCCGTCAGGCGCGGGAGTTCGTGGCGGATGTCTCGTCCCTGGATCCGCGGACCCCCGAGTTCAGCGCGAAGATCGAGGGCATCTCCGGCCTCGCGAGCGCCGAGATGGTGCAGTCCAGCGGCTACTCCACCCGCATGCTCGAGCGCTCGTCGACTTCGGTCGCCGGCGCCAAGCGCACCGGCAACAGCGCGCAGATCACCGTGGCGAACACTCTCGGTGAGCTGCGCTCGACCGTTGAGGACCTCACGCCCAACGACGCCGACCTCGGAATGGGACGCAAGATCCTGGGCTTCATCCCCGGCGGGAACAAGCTGGCGAAGTACTTCCAGAAGTACGAGTCAGCGCAGACCCAGCTCGACGCGATCATCAAGTCGCTGATGAGCGGGCAGGACGAACTCCTCAAGGACAACGCGTCGCTGGCCGGTGAGAAGGTACAGCTCTGGGAGACCATGCAGACGCTGAGCGAGTACGCGGTCTTCGCAAAAGCCCTGGACAACGCCACCGTCGAGAAGATCGACGCCTCGCGGTCCGCCGGTCGCATCGACGAAGCACAGAAGCTCGAGGCCGACGTGCTCTTCCCGATCCGCCAGCGGCACCAGGACATCCTCACCCAGCTCGCCGTGTCGGTGCAGGGCTACTTGGCGATGGACCTCATCCGCAAGAACAACCTGGAACTCATCAAGGGTGTCGACCGGGCGCGCACGACGACCATCGCGGCGCTCCGCACGGCCGTCATCGTGGCGCAGGCCCTGGCCAACCAGAAGATGGTGCTCGACCAGATCGACGCGATCAACACCACCACCAACAACATGATCCTCAAGACCAGCGAGATGCTCAAGGACCAGACCGTGCGCATCCACGAGCAGGCGTCGAACTCCGGAGTGAGTGTCGAGACGCTGCAGAAGGCCTTCGACAACGTGTTCGCCACCATGGACGCGATCGACACCTTCCGCGCCGCTGCCGCCAAAAACATGGAGGGCACGGTCTCGGCTCTCGAAACAGGACTGCAGAAGGCGAAGCCGTACCTGGAACGCAGCAAGCAGGGGGAACAGCGCGAGCTACGCTAGACAATCGGGCAACGTAACGAGGACGGTGAGGGCATGGCGTTCGGCAAGTTCGTAGACTCTCTGTTCAAGGGTCCGGCGACGACGGATGCCCCCTCCGCGGCCGTGGAGCCGGCCGGCGTCGTGGAATCCGAGGATGAAGCGACACGGCGCGCCCTCGACCAGCTGCGCGCAGCCGTTCGGAGCTCCGGGGGCGAACTGCCCACCCTGCTCACCTCCAGGCTCGCCCAGATCGACGACCTGCTCCGTCGCGTCATCGAAATGGTCGCCGCCCAGAACGCCTCGACCGAGCAGCGCGTGTTGCTCGATGCGATGATCCGGGACTACCTGCCGACCCCGCTGCGGGCCTACCTCGCCCTGCCAGAGCCCGAACGCACCAACACCTCCGCTGCCACCCTGCAGTTCTCGGCCCAACTCGGGATCCTCGAAGAAACCATCGGCGACCTGCTCAACCAGATTCGCATCGGCGCCATCGCGGAGCTCTCCACCCACGGGCGTTTCCTGGCCGACAAGTTCGCGGCTCCCACCCTCACGCTGGACGGACGATGACCTCACTGATTCCGGGGGCCAACGCCGCCCTGACCGCCGAGAACCCGGGGCTCACCGAGCTGATGATCGGCTTCGGATGGGAGATCATCCCCAGCCGCGGTCCGCAGTCCGAGCTCGTGCCCCTGGCCATCCTGTGTGACGCCCAGGGCAAGTCGCTCTCCAACGACCATCTCGTGTTCTTCAACCAGATCGTCAGCCAGGACGGCTCCGTCGGTTTCCGCGACGACCTGGACACCGAAGAGATCGACGTCGACCTCGCCAGGGTGCCCGCCGAGGTCGCGAAGATCGTGTTCGTCGTCTACGTGGACCCCGACGTGCGGGGCGCCGGCAACTTCTCCTCGGTCCGTTCCGCGTACGTCCGGGTGGCCACCCGCGACAACCGCGAGCTGGTGAGTTTTGTTCTCCCGGCCGGCGAGTACCGCACCGTGGACGTGCTGATGTTCGGCGAGCTCTACCGCCACCGTGACGACTGGAAGTTCCGTGCCCTCGGCCAGGGCTATTCGACGGGCCTGCGCGGGGTCGCCGCCGATTTCCGGATCGACCTCTGACCGGTGGCACTGAACAGCTCCCCGGTCCGCACCGACATTGGGTTCCTGCGCCGCCGCGTCAAGCCCGCAGCGCCGACCGCCGTCGCGCGCGATGCCGCCGCCACCGAGCCGGAACCTCGTCGGGCCGCATCCGCCGGGTTGTCTCTCGCCCCCGCGACGACCGGCACAGCAGCTTCACCGGCCCGCCCGGGATCCGTCGCGACGGCGCCGGCCACCGTCTCGCCGGACTCGCTTCCCTTCCCGGCCCCCTCGATCGACGAGGTTCGCGAGCTGGGCGAGAACGAGCCGGTACTCCGGCTCAACGCCCGCGAGTCCGCTGTGGGCAGCCTCATCGTGAGCGGCGCCGACCTCGCCGCGTGGGAGGACGCCGACCGGGTGACCGGCTCGGAGAGCGCTGCAGGCGACACCGCCGGCACTCCCGTGACGACAGCCGGCAATCGGCCGCTGGTGGGATTCGACGAGGCCGATGCGATCGTCTCCCTGCGCCACTTGCAGAGGCTGCGACGCGCCCTGTTCATCGCACGCGGACCGCACACCCTCGGCGTGCAGATCTTCGACGGCTCCACGGTCACGACCGCTCGGGGTGACGACTCACGGATGTTCATCCTCTGTTTGCTGAGGGTCGGTAACCTCATCGAATTGCGGGCGGAACCCGTGGACCGCACGGCGTCTGACGAAGCGATTCTGAGCCAGTTCGGTTTCACCCTCACCCCCCACGTCGCTACTCGAGAGTCCCGGAGCCGATAATCCCCCATGCGCCACTTCGCCTTCCTCGATGACTCCCAGACCGACCAGCTGTTCCACCGGCGGCCCCAGGAAATCTCGGTCGACTCGCCCGCCCCGCTCCTCGCCGCGTTCCTCGGCGCCACGCTCTACTGCCCCGGCGACCGTCCCGCTATCGCCGACGACGTCATCAAACAGGCCTCTCGCGGCTGCGTCAGCATGGTGCTCTGCCTCGAGGACTCGATTGCCGACAGCGCAGTGGATGCCGCGGAGATCAACGTCGCCGAAGCGATCAGAGCCCTGCACCGCACCGCGACGGACAAGCCTGATACCGCCCTCCCCCTGCTCTTCGTGCGGGTGCGCACCCCGGAACAGATGTTGCGGGTGGCCGAGTCCTGCGGTGCGGGCCTGGCTCTGCTCAGCGGATTCGTGGTCCCCAAGTTCGAGAACGAAACCGGCTATGCCGAGGGCTTCTTCGTTGCGCTCCGCGAGATCCAGCGGCAGAGCGGCGCCGACGGCTCGCGGGGCGGCCAACGGCTGCGACTGATGCCCATTCTCGAGTCTCCGAACATGATCCACAGCGAGACGCGTACCTCGGCGCTCGCGTCGATCCGCACGATTCTGCACGACAACCGCGAGGACGTGCTGGCCGCGCGCATCGGCGCGACCGACCTGTCCAGCGCCTTCGGGCTGCGCCGCTCGCGCGACCTCACGGTGTACGACGTCAAGGTGGTCGCCTCGATGATCTCCGACATCGTGAACGTGCTGGGCCGGTCAGACGACAGTTTTGTGATCACCGGCACGGTGTGGGAGCACTATGAGACCGAGCGCATCCTCCGACCGCAGCTGCGTATGACCCCGTTCGTCGAAGCCAACGAGAGAGAACTCCGGCACCGGCTGATGCTGGGCGGCCTGGACGGGCTGATCCGCGAGATCTCCCTCGACCAGGCCAACGGGCTCCTCGGTAAAACCGTGATCCACCCCACCCACGTGTCGGTCGTGCACGCCCTGTCTGTCGTGAGCCACGAGGAGTTCCTCGACGCCGCGGTCATTCTCGACAACGTGGGCGGCGGAGCCAGCGCGTCCCCGTACGGCAACAAGATGAACGAGGCCAAGCCGCACTCCGCGTGGGCGCACAAGACGATGCTGCGCGCCGACGCCTTCGGGGTGGCCTCGGAGTCCACCACCTTCGTCGACCTCCTCGAAGCGAGCATGCGGTGACGGTGGCAACGGCCCTCGACATCCACGTGGCCACCGACCACACCCGGAGCATCCTCGGCGTCGACGAACTCGTCGGCATCGCCCTCCGCCACAACCCCAAGCGCGCCCACCTGCTCGTCTCCACGGTGCTCGCCAAACACGTGCCGACGGTGCCCGGCATCGCCCTGGCGGCCGGGGAACTGCTCGGGTTGCTCGTCTCCGCGGTCATCACCGGCGGCTACCCTCCGGCCGCGAACGAGTTGGGCGACCGATTCGCTGTTCTGGTGGCCCGGCTGGCCGAGAAGGCCGAGTCGACGGATGCCGAATCCCTGGCCCAGGCCCACCGCAATCTGACGGACCTCCGCCGCGACATCCGCGCCGCGACGGCGCCGCAACCGGACGTCGTGACGTTCGGCTACGCCGAGACAGCCACCGGCCTCGGCCAGCTCGTCGCGGACGCCCTCGGCGCCTACTACCTGCACTCGACCCGGCACGCGCCGGCCGGGGCGACCCCGTTCGCCGGCTTCGCCGAGGAACACTCCCACGCCACCGACCATGCCCTGCTGCCGACAGACCCGCACTGGCTGCGCGCGGGCGGCACGACGATTCTGGTCGACGACGAACTGAGCACCGGCACCACGGTGATCAACACGATCACGGCGCTGCATGCCCTCATCCCGCAATCGCACTGGGTGATCGCCTCGCTGATCGACCTGCGGTCCCCCGCCGACCTCGGCCGTTTCGACGAGCTGGCGACCACGCTCGGCACCCGCATCTCCGTGGTCTGCCTGGCCGCCGGCTCGATCGGGCTCCCCGCCGACGTGCTTCCCCGTGCCGGCCGGATGATCGAGTCGATGCCCGTCATCACCCCGGCGCCCGCCGCTGCCGGCGAGGTGCACCTGCTCGACTGCACCGACCTCGCCCCGCTGCGAAGCGCCCGATTCGGCACCACGGCACCCGCGGACGCCGCCCTCGCCGCGGCGGTCGCCGATCGTGTGGCCGCCCTGCTCCCCGCCGGGGAGGCGACCGCGGACGACCGCGGGGTCCTGGTCCTGGGCTCGGAAGAGTTCATCGCCCTGCCGATGCTGACCGCGGACGAGCTCGGACGCGCCGCCACGCCGCTGTTCGTCAGGTTCTCCACCAGCACCCGATCGCCGATCGCCGCCCTCGATGCGGCCGACTACCCGATCAGAAGCGCCATCAGTTTCCGCAGCCACGACACCACCTCCGACGGCGCCGGCGTGCGATTCGCCTACAACCTCACCGCCGGCCATCACCGGTTCGGCACCGTGGTGTTTATGCCGGAACCCGGCACCGACCCCGCCCGACTGACCGGTGCCGACGGCGTGATCGACGCCCTCCGCCGCGTGAGCGACCGCATCGTGGTCGTGCTCCTGACCGCTTCAGCCCCCACCGATGGGATACCCACCCCGTGACCACCAGCCCTCTCCCGCCGGCGGCCGTGCTGCCGCATCCGCTCAGCGGCCCCGCCTTCGGCTCATACGCCGCCGAGGACGTGAGCTGGCTGCTGCAGGACCTGCAGGGCGTTGCCCTCGAGGCACCGGCCGAGGAACGCGAGCACGCCATCCAGACCGGGGCGGCGAACTACGCCGAGTCGTTACCCATCGAGTACCTGCCGTCGCCGGAATACGAGGCGCTCTACCGCGAGGCGCTTCAGCGTTCCGGCCGCCGGCTCGCTGTAGCCGTCGGCGTCGTCACCGACCTGGCCCTCGCCGCCCGCGGTGACCGGCCGGTGTTCGTCTCCCTCGCCCGGGCCGGCACCCCGATCGGCATCCTGATGCGGCGCTGGGCCCAGCAGGCGCGCGGGATCGACGTGCCGCACTACACGATGAGCATCGTGCGCGGCGTGGGGCTGGACCAGACCGCCCTGCGCTACCTCGCCGCCCACCACGATCCGGAGCAGATCATCTTCGTCGACGGCTGGACCGGCAAGGGCGCCATCGCGCGGGAGCTGTCCGCGGCGATCGCCCTGTTCGGCCGGACCGACGGTGTGTTCTTCAGGGACGACCTGGCAGTGCTGGCCGACCCAGGACACTGCGTCACCATCCACGGCACCCGCGAGGACTACCTGATCCCGTCCGCCTGCTTGAACTCCACGGTGTCCGGGCTCGTGTCCCGCACCGTCTTCAACCGGGATCTGATCGGCGAGGACGAGTTCCACGGCGCCAAGTTCTACGCCGAGCTGAGCCCCAACGACGTCTCGGGCGACTTTCTCGACACCGTCTGCGGCTACTTCACCGATGTCGCCGCCGACGTCGCCGCCGGAGTCGCGGCGGCGAGCGGCGAGGACCGCACCCCGTCGTGGGTCGGCTGGAAGGCTGTCGAGAAGATCAGCACCGAGTACGGCATCAACGATGTGAACCTGGTCAAGCCGGGAGTCGGCGAGACCACCCGGGTCCTGCTGCGCCGGGTGCCCTGGAAGGTGCTGGTGCGGGCGGATGCCGTGGCGGATGTCGCGCACGTGCTGCTGCTGGCCGAGCAGCGCGGCGTCCCGATCGAGGTCGTTCCCGACCTGCCGTACAGCTGTGTCGGGCTCATTCGGCCCGGTCGCGGGATTGCGGGTGCACAGTGACCGGCATGCCCCTGGTCGCCTGCGATCTCGACCGCACCCTCATCTACTCATCGCGCGCCTTCTGGCTCGAGACGACCGACGCCCAGGCTCCACCGATCGTCGTCTCCGAGGTCTATCAGGGCGTGCCGATCTCGTTCATGACGCGCGCCGCCGAGCAGCTTCTGCTCGACCTCGCCGCGACCGCCACGTTCGTGCCGGTCACCACCCGCACCGTCGCCCAGTACAGCCGGGTGCAGCTGCCGGGGTCGGTGCCGCGCTTCGCCATCACCACTAACGGCGGCACGATCCTGGTCGACGGTGAGGTCGATCCGGCGTGGTCGCACACACTGCAGGCCCGGTTGGGCGCGGAAGCGGCTCCGTTGGCCGAGGTCAGGGCCCTGCTCGAGGATCCGGCCGCCGGGGAGTGGATTGTGCGGGTGCACACCGCGGAGGACCTGTTCACCTACGCGATCATCGACCGGGAGGCGATGCCCGCGGACTGGATCGCCGGGCTGCACGTGCGGTGCCGGGCGCTCGGCTGGACCGTCTCCGTGCAGGGACGCAAGCTTTACTGTGTGCCGGAAGCCGTGAACAAGAGCGCCGCCGTAGCCGAGGTGCACCGCCGGCTCGGCGCCCCCACGGTGCTGGCCGCCGGCGACTCGCTCCTCGACCAGCGGATGCTGGAGGAGGCGCACTTCGCCTTCCGGCCGGCGCACGGCGAGCTGCATGACGCGGCCTTCACCAGGCACAACCTGGCCGTGACCGCCCGGCGGGGCATCCTGGCCGGGGAGGAACTGCTGCACTCAATCACCCGGCAGGTGCTGTCGAGCTGAATTTCTTTCCCGTCCTGTCGATCCAGGCCCGCCCCGTTCGACGCATCATGTAGAGGGACGCACTCGGCGCCCTCCACGAGTGAGGAGAACCCGATGAAGTACATGCTGATCATGCGAGCAACCGAAGCGGCCCGTCAGGACTACGACACGGCGGACATCAATCAGATCATCGAGAAGATGGGTGCATACAACGAGGCCCTGGTCAAGGCCGGCGTAATGCTCGCCGGCGACGGTCTGGCCGACTCGATGGCCGACAATTTTGTGGTCGACTTCGCCGCAGACCCACCCATCGTGACCGACGGCCCCTACGGCGAAACCCACGAGCTGTTCAGCGGCTTCTGGATGATCCAGGTCGCGTCGAAGGAGGAGGCCATCGAGTGGGCGAGCCGGTGCCCGCTCGGACCGGGGTCGAAGCTCGAGGTACGCCGGGTCACCGAGATGAGCGATTTCGGTGAGGCGGCCGACAACCCGATCCTTGCGCAGCAGGAGCTCTGGCGCGCCGAGAGCGGCCAGGTCTAGCGGGCTTCGGCCGGCAGGCTGGGGTCATGGCCGATCCGCGGCGCACCGTGGACGCGGTCTGGCGCATCGAGGGCGCCAGGATCGTCGCCACGCTCGCGAAGATGACCAACGATGTGGTGCTGGCCGAGGATCTCGCCCAGGAAGCGGTGGTCGACGCGCTCAGGCAATGGCCGGAGGCGGGCATCCCCCGGAACCCCGGGGCCTGGCTCACGGCCGTCGCCAAGCGCAAGGCCATCGACACCTGGCGGCGACGCGAACGCCTCGATGAGAGGTACCGGGCGATGGCCCATGATCTGGTGGGCATCGGCACCGCCGCGGATGCTGGGGAACCGATCGATGACGACGTGCTGCGGCTGGTATTCATCGCCTGCCACCCGGTGCTCGCCCGCGAGGCTCAGGTCGCGCTGACGCTGCGGCTGATCGGCGGCCTCACCACCGAGGAGATCGCCCGGCTGTTCCTGGTGCCGGTGGCCACCATCCAGCAGCGCATCCTGCGGGCCAAGAAGACCCTCGCCGCGGCGGGGGTGCCTTTCGAGGTGCCTGACCCGAGCGAGTGGCGGTCCAGGCTCGGCGCCGTGCTCGGGGTGGTCTACCTGATCTTCACCGAGGGTTACGCGGCCACGTCCGGCGACCATTGGCTGCGCACCGACCTCGCGAACGAGGCGCTGCGGCTTGCTCGGGTACTCGCCGGTCTCACCCCGCGGGAGCCCGAGGCGCACGCGCTGGTGGCCCTGATGGAGCTGCAGGCCTCCAGGTTCGGCGCCAGGGTGCGCGCCGACGGCACGCCCATCCTGTTGGCCGATCAGGACCGCCGCCGCTGGGACCACGGCCAGATCGCCCGTGGGCAGGCCGCCCTCGCCCGCGCCGACGCGCTGGGCCGCGGCCGGGGCAGCTACGCCCTGCAGGCCGCGATCGCCCAGTGCCACGCGAGGGCCCCCAGCGTGGCGGACACCGACTGGGACCGGATCGTGTTGCTCTACGAGGCACTCGGCCGGATCGCGCCGAACCCGGTGGTTGAGCTCAACCGGGCGGTAGCGGTGGCCATGGCGACCGGTCCCGCATCCGCACTGCGCATCGTCGACGACCTCGCCGACGACGGCGCCCTGCGTGGTTCGGCCCTGCTGGCGAGTGTGCGCGGCGAACTACTGGCCCGGCTCGGCCGCGCCCAGGAGGCCCGGGCCGAGTTCCTCACGGCCGCCGCCCTCACCGCGAACACGCGGGAACGTGACGTCCTGCTCGCCAAGGCCGACGCGCAGGGCTAGAGGCGGGCGCGGAGCTCGTCGACGCGGGCGCGGATGTCGTCACGGACCAGTCGCATGCGCTCCATGCCCTCGATGCCGCGCTCGGAGGGCTCGTCCGTGATCCACGTCTCGAACCTCGTTCCGGCCACCTCATCGACCTGCGCCTCAGACCCGAGGATCACGACGACGTCGGCAGCGGCCACCATGGACGCGGTGATGGCCTTCGGCTGCTCGTCTCCGACGCGGATTCCCAGCTCGGCCAGTGACTCCACGGACTGAGCGTTCAGGGCCGCCGCGGGCTTCGTTCCCGCCGAGAACACCTCGACACCGTCCCCCGCCGCTGCCCTCATCAGTGCGGCCGCCATCTGCGACTTCCCACCGTTCTTCTGGCAGACGAACAGAACGGATGGGATACGGGTCTCGGTCATGCCGCAATCGTACCCACCGCGGCTTGCGCACCGGTCCGTGCGGGTGCCCACCGAACTATGCGGGGCAGGCGCCGGTATGCGGGTGGCGCGCCACCCGCATACCGGCGCGGCACCCGCAGATCGTGGCGACCGGCCCGCACCCGCACCTCGTAGGCTGAACCCGTGGGGGACACCAGAGAACGCGCAGTGGTAGCCGGGGCATCCGGGTTCATCGGCCAGAGACTCGTTCGCGAGCTCCGCGACCAGGGCTACGAGGTCGCCCGCATCGGCCGCACCGGGCCCGACGCGCGCTGGGACGACGACACCGCCGTGCGGGAGCTGATCGACGGTTCCGCCCTGGTCATCAACCTGGCCGGCAAGAGTGTCGACTGCCGGTACACCGACCGCAACCGCACCGAGATCCTGCACTCCAGGGTCAACACCACCCGGCAGCTCCGCGAGGCCATCCAGACGAGCGCGCGGCCGCCGCGGGTGTGGCTGAACGCGAGCACCGCCACCATCTACAGATACGCGATGGACCGCCCGATGATCGAGACCCACGGCGAGATCGGCTCCGGCTTCTCGGCGGACATCGCCCGCAACTGGGAGGACGAGCTCTTCGCCGGTGTCCTGCCCGGCACCCGCCGGGTGGCGCTGCGGATGGCCATCGTGCTCGGTGACGGTCCCGCCACCGCGATTCTCGCGCGCCTGGCACGCCTCGGGCTGGGTGGGCCGCAGGTCGACGGGTGGTGGTTCCCGCACCGGCGCTACCGCGGCATCGGCACTCAGCCGAGCGGAGACGGCACGGCGCCGACCCATCACTCCCGCGGGCGGCAGCGCTTCAGCTGGATCCACATCGACGATGTCATGGCATCCATTCGGTTCATCGTCGCCCACGACGGACTCGCCGGGCCGGTCAACCTGGCCGCGCCGCACCCCAGCGACAACCGCACGCTCATGGCGACGCTACGCCGCCGGGTAGGCGCCAGGCTCGGCTTGCCGGCGTTCCGTTGGATGCTGGAACCGGCCATGTGGCTGCTGCGCACCGAACCCGAGCTGGTGCTCAAGAGCCGCTGGGTGGAACCGGAACGCCTGGTCGCCGCCGGATACCGGTTTGCCTGGCCTGAACTCGAGCCGGCCATCTACGATGTGGTCGCTAGATCGGCACGACCATGACCGGGAATCGTGCCCGCGGCTCCGTCACCGCCGTGGCGGTCCGCGTCGCGCGGAGGATCGTCCAGGCGACCCTCAAAACGGCTCTGGTGATCGTCGACGCGCTGAACATCGGCCCCGGCTCCGCGACATCGTCGGTGGCGCACCTGCCCGTCCTGCTTCCGCGCCCGGGCGGGGACGAGCCGTCCGCCGCCCAGCCCCGCAGGAAGCCGCGTTTTCGCCGCCGCCGCCCGCGTCGCTCCAACTAGGCAGCAGCCCCGCGCCGAATCGTCTAGTCCCCACCGAATTGCGGATGCGGGTCACAGCCGCACGTCACTCCGCGAAATCGGAGCTAGAGTGTTTTTCATGCCTCAGATACGCATCAAAGACGCGGCCGCGTTCTTGAGTGTCAGCGACGATACCGTGCGCCGGTGGATCGACAACGGCGTGCTGCCCAGCTCGAAGGACGCCTCGTCCCGCACCGTGGTCGACGGCCTGGCGCTGGCCCAGCTGGCGCGCACTAACGCGGTGCTCCCGGAGGATCCGTCCGGAATCGGCCGGTCCGCCCGCAACCGGTTCGTGGGCCTCGTGACCGACATCGTGATGGACACCGTGATGGCCCAGGTTGAGATCCAGTGCGGCCCGCACCGCGTGGTCTCGCTGATGAGCAGTGAAGCCGTACGCGAACTCGGCCTGGAACTCGGCTCGGTCGCCATCGCCGTGGTCAAGGCCACGACGGTCATCGTCGAAACACCCCAGGGGCGAGTCTGACCGTGGCCCGCGTCACCCGCAGCCTCGCGACCGCAGTCGTGATCAGCCTGACCCTCACCGGATGCGGGTCCGCGACCCCGTCACCGACCGGCTCCGCCGCCGCGCTCGGGGGCGACATCACGGTCTACGCCGCCGCGTCGCTGCAGGGCACCTTCACCGAGCTGGCCGCGTCCTTCGAAGCCGCCAACCCGGGCACCACGGTGGTGCTGAACTTCGCCGGCTCCTCCGCCCTCGTCACCCAGATCATCGAGGGCGCCCCGGCCGACGTTTTCGCCTCGGCAGACACCGATAACATGGCCAGGCTCACGGATGCGGCGCTGGGCGACGGCGAGCCCGTGGACTTCGCCACCAACGTCCTGACCATCGCGGTGCCGCCGGGCAACCCCGCGGGTATCACCGACCTCACCGACCTGACCAGACCCGACGTCAGGCTCGTCGCCTGCGCCCCCGAGGTACCCTGCGGCGCCGCGGCCGAGACCGTGGCCGCGAGCGCGGGGGTCACGCTCAGCCCGGTGAGCGAAGAATCATCCGTCACCGATGTGCTCGGCAAGGTCACCTCGGGTGAAGCGGACGCCGGCCTGGTCTACGTCACCGACGTCGCCGCCGCGGGCGCCGCGGTCGAGGGCATCGAGTTCGCCGAGGCCGCCAGCGCCGTCAACACCTACCCGATCGTGCCCGTGACCGGCTCGGCATCCGTTGACGTGGCCCGGGCGTTCGTCGACTACGTCACCGGCAGCGCCGGCGCCGCCGTGCTGCGCGCCGCGGGCTTCGGGGCGGCGTGATCTCATGACGGTTCCCCGCTGGGTCTTCGCCGTGGCCGGCCTCGGCGCGGTCTTCGTGCTACTGCCGCTCGTGGCGATGGTGCTCAGGGTGAACTGGACCGAGTTCGTGCCGCTGATCAGCTCGGAGTCCTCGGTCGCCGCGCTGCTTCTCAGTCTGCGCACCTCGCTGGCGGCGACCGCGTTGTGTGTAGTCTTCGGCGTGCCGATGGCGTTGGTCCTGGCCCGCACCGACTTCTGGGGGCAGAAGGTGCTCCGCTCGCTGGTGTTGCTCCCCCTCGTGCTCCCCCCGGTCGTCGGCGGCATCGCGCTGCTCTACACCTTCGGCCGCCGGGGACTGTTGGGCAAGACCTTCGAACTCCTGGGCATCGAGATCGCCTTCTCCACCACCGCCGTCGTGATCGCGCAGACCTTCGTCGCCCTGCCGTTCCTGGTGCTGAGCCTGGAGGGCGCCCTGCGCACGGTGGGCAGCCGGTACGAAGCCGTCGGCGCCACCCTCGGCGCCAGCCCCACCACGGTGCTGCGCCGCATCACCCTGCCCCTGGTGCTGCCGGCCGTGCTGTCGGGCGCCGTGCTGTCGTTCGCCAGGGCACTGGGCGAGTTCGGCGCCACCCTCACCTTTGCCGGCAGCCTGCAGGGCACCACCCGCACCCTGCCGCTGGAGATCTACCTGCAGCGGGAGACCGACCCGGACACCGCCGTGGCGCTGTCACTGGTGCTGGTGGTCGTGGCCGTCATCATCGTCAGCCTCGCCCATCGCACCGGTGAGCCCTCCCGCCGTCGGGCACGGGCGCTCTCGTGACCTTCTCCCTCGACCTGCACGTCGCCGACCGCGACGTCAGCCTGCACCTGGACGTGGCGGCCGGCGAGACCGTCGCGATCCTGGGGCCCAACGGCGCCGGCAAGTCCACCCTGCTGGGCACCATCGCCGGGCTGGTCACCCCCGACTCCGGGCGTTGCGAGCTGAACGGCACCGTCTTGTTCGACCTGCCGGGCGCCGGGCGCGGCCCCCGCACCTGGCGGCCCCCACACCAGCGCGGTGTCTCCCTGCTCGCCCAGGAGGCGCTGCTGTTCCCGCATCTGAGCGTGCTCGACAACGTCGCCTTCGGCCCCCGCAGCGCGGGAGCGCCCTCGGGCCGGGCTCGCCAGATCGCGACCCACTGGCTCCGCGAAGTGGATGCCGAACAGCTGGCCGCCCGGCGCCCGGCCGAGCTCTCCGGCGGGCAAGCTCAGCGGATCGCGGTGGCGCGGGCCCTCGCATCCGACCCCGGCCTGCTGCTGCTCGACGAACCGTTGGCCGCCCTGGACATCTCGGTGGCGCCGGCGGTGCGGCGGATGCTGCGCCGCGTGCTGGCCGGCCGCAGCGCGCTGATCGTGACCCACGATGTGCTCGACGCCTACACCCTGGCCGACCGCGTGGTGATCGTCGAGGGCGGCCGGATCGTCGACCAGGGCACCCCGGCCGAGGTCTTCGACCGGCCGCGCAGCGCCTTCGCGGCCGGTCTGGCGGGCCTGAACCTGCTCACCGGTGTGCGCCGGGGCACCAACCTGATCACGGCGGATGCCGCGGCCCCAGTCGCGAACATCCCCGAGCCGGGCGTGGCCGACGGGGCACCGCTGTCTTTGGCGGTCCGTCCGGGCGCAGTGTCGGTGTCGATCGACCCGCCGGCCGATTCGCAGCTCAGCAGCGTGCGAGCCGAACTGATCGACCTCGAGCCCCGGGGCGACTTTGTTCGGGCACGGAGCGCCGTGCTGGCCGCGGACGTCAGCCCGAAGGAGGCCGCGCAGCTCGACGCCGCCGTGGGCTCCCCGGTCTGGTTCTCGTTTGCGACGGCCGCCGCCACGCTGTACCCCACCGCGCCCTCCGACCGGACCACGTCGTCGTGATCCACCCGGACGTGTCAGGGGCCATGGCCCTGTTCGGGTCGTTGTGCGGTCATTCGGAGACTGCGGCCGCCGAGAACGACATCGACAACGTGGACTACGGCGGCGCCGTTGCCCGGATCGGAACTCGACGCCTGCGGTTCCGGGTAGGCCGGGTGACGCCCCGCAAGGTCGGCCTGTTCGTCGCCGTCTGGCAGCGATCGCCCACCGGTTCGACCGAACCTTTCCCGGTCGACGACGTCGACCACCTGGTCATCCTCACCCGGGAGGGGCTGCACTCCGGTCAGTTCGTATTCCCGCGCTCCGCGCTGCAGCGTCACGGCATCGTGTCGGTGGCGGGCCAGGGCGGCAAACGCGGCTTCAGGGTCTATCCACCGTGGTCGCGCACCAGCAACGCCCAGGCCATCCGCACCCAGGCGTGGCAGGGCGCGTTCTTCCTCGACACCAGCGACGGCGTCGACCTCGAGCGGCTGCGTGAACTTCTCGACCCCTGAGCCCGCACGCACCGGCACGGGGCAGGCGCGCTGGTGTCGTGGCGATGCGACTGACCGGCCTACCGAACAGCGGTGGTGATGAGGCGTTCCAGGCGCACGATGCCGGCGTAGCGGCCGGCGTTGTCGGTGACGATCAGGGGATCGTAGCGATGCGTGCTGTCACGGGTGATCGCGCGCAGCAGGGCATCCCGAACCGGGGTGTCCAGGTTCACCCGCACGGCGCCGGTCGTGACCCCGAGGTGGGCGCTCTCACTGTCGAGAACCGAGACGGGCCGGCCATGGTGGTCGATGAGCACCACGGTGCGCACCTCCGCGTGATCGGTGAAGATCCGGGCTGCGGCGGCCACCGACTCCGCGCCGGGGGCGATGTCGAGCAGATCGCGCACGACGGGAACGGGCTGCCGCTCCGCACTGGGCACCACCGGCCTGGCCAGGTCGGGCCAGGCGGGACCGGGCCGGGCGAGGTAGTAGCCCTGCGCGAGCGGCACCCCGAGGGCGGTGATGGTGTCGTACTCCGCCGCTGTTTCGATGCCCTCGGCCAGCACCCAGGAGTCGATGCGGTTGGCGAAGGTGCCGATCATCTCGACCAGCGCGCGTTTCGCCTCGTCGGTGTCGATGCCCTGGATGAGTTCCCTGTCGAGTTTGATCAGTGCGGGTTTGAGCGCCAGCAGGCGGCTGAGACCGGCGTAGCCCGAGCCGAGGTCGTCAACGGCGATCAGGCCGCCGGCAGCACGGATGGCGTCGAGCTCGGGCTCGAGGTCGGCCGCGGAGTCGATGGCGGACTGTTCGGTGAGCTCGACGAACACCCCGGTGAGGTCGGCCTGGTCCCGCCAGACCTGCCGGATCGCGTCATGGCCGAGCACGTGCGGTGACACGTTCACGGTGATGAAGCAGTTGGTCGGCACCGAGCCGCGCTCGGCGAGGATGACCCGCAGACAGCGCGCCTCGATCTCCGCGGACCGGTTCGTGGCGCGGGCCTGGGCAAACAGGTCCTCGACGCTGATCCCCGCGGGCATTTCGAAGCGGGCCAGGCCCTCGAACCCCACCACGATCCCGCGGGCGGTGTCCACGATCGGCTGGAACGCCGCCGTTACGCCCGTTCCGGCGCTGACAGCGTCCAGCAGGGCGGCCCACTCGGTGGCGGGGAGCGGTGTCGTCAGGAGACGACCACGATCCGGTCCGTGACGCTCTGGACCAGCTCGGGGCTCACGGTGCTGATGCCGTGCACCGCGCTCGCGTGCTGGGCGACGAGAACGAGAATTTCGTCATCGGTGGAACTGACCCAACTCGCCGTGCACCCTGGCACCACATCTCCGCACGCGAATGACTTCATGACGTTTTCCCCTGTCGTTGCTGCCACCGGGGCGATTCCCTGGTCACTGAGGCTTCCGAGTGTAGTTCGGCGCGACGTGATGTGCGGATTGGGCTAGTACCGCACCTCGTCGATGGGGCCGCCGCCGGCGAGGTCCTCGAGCAACAGCTCGGGGTGGTCGCGCACGGTGTTGCGCAGCCGCCACGGGGTGCTGAACAGGGCCAGCAAGGTGCCGTCGCTGCGGCGGAGCACCTCCACCTGGCGGTCGTGGCCCAGGATCAGCGCGCTTTCCTTGTCGGTGCGCCGGGCCAGCTGGTACGGCAGCACGTCGCTGCGGATGGCGGCGCCGAAGTCGTGCGACATCCGCTCTTCGACGACCTCGAACTGCATCGGGCCAACGGCGCCGAGCACCGGGGCCTGGTCGCCGCGGAGGTCCGAGCGCATCACCTGGATGACACCCTCGTGGTCGAGCTGGTCGATACCGCGGCGGAACTGCTTGTGCTTACTGGTGTCGGCGGGGCGCACGGCGCGGAAGTGCGCGGGGGCGAACATCGGCAGCGGCGGGAAGGTGACCGCGGGGCTGCCCTCGTGGATGGAGTCGCCGACCCGCAAAGCGGAGGCGTTGACCAGGCCGACGATGTCGCCGGGCCAGGCCTCCTCGGCCACTTCGCGGTCCTTGCCGAACAGCTGCTGGGCGTACTTGGTGGCGAACGGCCGGCCGGTGGCGGAGTGGGTGACGACCATGCCACGGCGGAACTGGCCGGAGCAGACCCGCACGAATGCGACGTAGTCGCGGTGCGAGGAGTTCATGCCGGACTGCACCTTGAACACGAAGCCGGAGAACGGGCTGGTCACCGGGCGGTGGCCGCCGTCGGCGTCCAGGCGCGCCTCGGCAGGCGGGGCGAAGTCCACCAGGGTGTCCAGGATGTGCTGCACACCGAAGTTGAGCACCGCGGCGGAGAACAGCACCGGGGTGGTCACGCCGTCGAGGAACAGTTCCTCGTCGTGGTTCTGGCCTTCCTCGGTGAGCAGTTCGGACTCCTCGGCGGCGGCGACCCAGGCGTCACCCTCGACTGCGGCGGCCTCTTCGGCGGTGGTGCGCTCGGAGTCGGCGCGGGTGGCGCCGCCGGCGGTGCGGTTGAAGCGGATGAAGTCGCTGCTGCCCCGCTCGATCACACCGCGGAAGTCGCCCGCGATGCCCACCGGCCAGGTCAGCGGGGTGGGGATCAGGCCGGTGCGGGTGCGGATCTCGTCCATCAGGTCGAGGGCGGCGGAGCCCGGCCGGTCCCACTTGTTGATCACGGTGATGACGGGCAGGCCCCGCTGCTTGCAGACCTCGAAGAGCTTCATGGTCTGCACCTCGAGGCCCTTGCTGGCGTCGACGAGCATCACGGCGGCATCCACCGCGGAGAGCACCCTGAAGGTGTCCTCGGAGAAGTCGGCGTGGCCGGGGGTGTCGACGAGGTTGATCACGCTGTCGCGGTACTCGAACTGGATGGCGGCGGAGGTGATCGAGATGCCACGCTCCTGTTCCATGGTCATCCAGTCGGAGACGGTGCCGCGCCGGCCGGCCTTGCCGTGCGTGGCGCCGGCGGTGGTGATGGCCCGCGCGTGCAACAGCAGCGCCTCGGTGAGCGTGGACTTGCCCGCGTCGGGGTGCGAGATGACGGCGAAGGTACGCCGGCGCACGGCCTGAGCCTCGACCTCTTTCGGGGACACCTCGGTGCCCGGGGTCACGGTTGCTTCAGCCACTGCTCGGTTCCTACCTCTATATGTCTGTCAATGCGCCGCTTGCGCGCACGCGTCCTTCAAACCTAACCTGCGCGGCTGTTCACCCGCTCCCCGCTAATTGTTACCATCCTTTACAAACAGAGTCGGCGCGTGGGACAATGTCCTCACAGGCAGTTGATACAGCATGAGCACCCTCGTGGCCGGTTTCTTGCCCCGCGACACTCGCCGACCGCTGAGGAGCCCCAGCCATGACCGCCGTGACCCTCACTTCGGTTCTCGCCCAGGCCCTCCCGCTCGGCGCCGGCGAGCCGGTGATCGCCGTGGATGTGGGCGGCACCGACACCAAGGCCGCGCTCTTCGACACCTCCGGCCGGATGCTCGGACTCAGTCGCACGCCGACACCGCTGGACGGCGAGCGCACGGCCTTCTCGGTGATCGCCCGGGTGCAGGAGCTCACGCTGCAGTTCGCCGCGGATTTTCCCGCGGTGCGGCCCCGGGCGGTGGGCCTGCTCGCCCCCGGCCTCGTCGACGACGACGCGGGCATCGGCGTGCTCTCCACCAACCTGCACTGGTCCAACGTGCCCTTCAAACAACTCACCGAAGAACTCATCCACCTGCCCACCACTTTCTCGCACGATGTGCGGGCCGCCGGTGAGGCCGAGTTCAGGCTCGGCGCCGCCCGCCCCTATCGCAACGTGGTGGTGTTGGTCATCGGCACCGGGATCGCCGGGTCGCTGTTCATCAACGGCCGGGCGCACACCGGCGGCGGCTACGCGGGCGAAATCGGCCACTCGATAGTGCACCCATCAGGTCCGCTCTGCGGCTGCGGCTCCCGGGGCTGCCTGGAGACCGTGGCCTCGGCCGGCGCGATAGTGCGCCGCTACGAAGAGGTCACCGGCATCCGGTTGAGCGGGGCCCGCGAGGCTCTGGCCCTGGCCCGCACCGGCGACCCCGCGGCGGCGCTGATCTGGAGCGAGGCACTGGATGCGCTCGCCCTGAGCATCGCCCAGCTGGCCGCGATCCTCGCCCCGGAAGCGATCGTGATCGGGGGCGGCCTGGCGCAGGCGGGCGACCAGCTGTTCGTGCCGCTGCGTGAGAGGGTGAGCGCCCTGCTCAGCTTCCACCGGCGTCCGGTGATCCTACCGGCGTCGATCGGCGAAAACGCCGGCCTGCTCGGCGGCGCGCTGCGGGCGCGCGACCTGGTGAGCTAGACCGGCTCGGCGGTCACCGGCTCGGCGGTCAGGGGCACCGCGGTCGGGGGCACCGCCGCCAGCAGCTCCAGCAGCGCCCGCCCGGCCAGCCTCGACGCACCGAAGGTGGCGATGTCGGCGTAGCGCAGGTCGTCCGACGGCCAGCCCATGTCGACCACGAGAACATCACGGCGGTCGGCGCGCAGCGTATCCACCAGGTCACGAATGAACGGATGCCGGTGGTTGTCCTTGCCGATCACGACCACGGCAGAGTCGGCCGAGAGCTCCAGCGCCCCGCTGTCCTCTGCGCTGCGTGCGAGGAGAGGCCTGGCCAGCCACACGGTCGCGAGGTCCGACTCCGGATGCGCGGCCACCTCGGCGAACGGCCCCCAGGGCGCCAAGCCCACGGCGATGTTCGTGACGGTGTCGAGGCGAACCACGGGGAAGGTCTCCGGAACCGCCGCGAGCCACCGCTTCGCGTGGTCGTTGATCGCGAAGGAGGCACGGATCCGCCCGGTATCGAAGCTGGGTTCCGGCATCGTCAGCGCGGCAGCCGGGAGCTGGATGTCCAGGGTGTCGTCGCGGATTCCGGCCGCGAGGCGGTGCACCCGGCCGGCCGCCTCGGCGAGACGGGCCTCGGTGAGGGTTCCGGCGTCGACGGCGGCCAGGATGGCGGCCTCGATCTGGTCGAGCTGCTCGGCGGTGTTCTCGGTGCCGATGCAGAGCAGGTCGCAGCCGGCGGCGAGGGCGGCGGCGGCGGCCCCCGGGATGCCCAGGATGCCGCTGGCACCCTTCATATCCAGGGCGTCGCTGACGATGACGCCGGTGAAGCCCAGTTCGGTGCGCAGCAGGCCGCCGAGCACCCGCGTCGAGAGTGTTGCGGGGTTCTCCGGATCGATTTGGGGCAGCAGGATGTGCGAGGTCATGATGGTCTTCGCGCCGGCGGTGATCGCGGCGTTGAAGGGCACCAGCTCCCGCTCGCGCAGGGTCGACGGCGGCAGGTCGACGACGGGCATGGCCAGGTGGGAGTCGAGGGCGGTGTCACCGTGGCCCGGGAAATGCTTGGGGCAGGCGGCGACCCCGGTGGACTGCAACCCGCGCACCCAGGCGGCGGAGTGCAGGCCCACCCGCACCGGGTCGACGCCGAAACTGCGCACGCCGATCACCGGGTTGTCGGGGTTGGAGTTGACGTCGGTGTCCGGCGCGAAGGTGAGGGTGCAGCCGGCCTTCCGCAGCTCCCAGCCGACCTGCCGGCCGACTTCCTCGGTGTAGCCGAGGTCGTCGATCCGGCCGAGGATGGCGTTGCCCGGATACGGCGAGCCCGAGGAGAAGTAGAGCCGGGTGACGTCGCCGCCCTCCTCGTCGATCGCGATGACCGCGAGCGGATTCGCGGCGCGGATCGAGTCGGTCAGCGCCCGCAGCTGGGCGATCGAGACGATGTTCTGCCCGAACAGGCACACGGCTCCGAGTCCGTCCTGCAGGCGCAGGCGCAACCAGTCCGGCAGCACGGTGCCCACGAAGCCCGGCATCAGGGTCGCCCGGATGTTCCTGCGCACCGGGGAGTCGTCGCCGTGGCCGCCGGTCATCCCTTGACCGCCCCGCTGACCAGTCCGCTGGTCATTCTGCCCTGCACGAAGAGGAAGAAGATGATCACCGGAATGGCCACCATGGTGGACGCCGCCATCACCTGGCCCCAGTCGGTGGCCCGGCTTGCGCTGGCCTGGATGAAGCCGCGCAGCCAGAGCGGAAGCGTCTGGCTGGAGTTGTCCTGCAACAGCACCAGGGCCACGGTGAACTCGTTCCAGGCCTGCAGGAACGCGTAGACGCCCGAGGCCACCAGGCCGGGGGCGAGGAGGGGGAAGGTGATGCGCATGAACGCCTGGGTGCGGCTCAGGCCGTCGATCATGCCCGCCTCCTCGAGGTCGGCGGGGACGCCGGCGACGAAGCCGCGCAGCATCCAGATCGTGAAGGGCACGACCGCGGCGATGTAGATGATGCTCACGCCCACGATCGAATTGAGCATGTTCAGGCTGCCCATCAGCTTGTACTGAGCGATGAAGAGCCCCTCGGCTGGGAGCATCTGGATCAGCAGCACGGCCAGGACGAACGCCTTGCGCCCGCGGAATCTGAACCGGCTGATCGCCAATGCCCCGAGGAAAGCGAAGAGCAGGCAGAACACCACGGTGATGAGGGCGATGGCCGTGCTCATGCCCAGGGCGGGCAGGAAGGTGCCGCCCGAAAAGACCGCGACGAAGTTGTCGAGGGAGCCGCCGAACGGGAGCCAGGTCGGGGTGGTGCTCTGCAGCACCACGTTGGGCAGCAGCGACGAGTTGAGCATCCAATAGACCGGGAACACCCAGATCAGGGAGACCACGATGCCGATCACGCCCAGCGCGATCCGGCCAGGGCGGATGCGCCGGTTGCCGCCGCCGCCCTTCCGGCCGGTCGGCGGGAGGTCGGGCCGGGGCCGCGAGCCGGCCGGCGGGGCGGATGCGCCGGTGGATTGGACCGTCGAGGTCATGATTCGTCCTCCTTGAGCATGCTGCGTACGTAGAACCAGCTCAGGGCCACGGTCAGCACGAGCACGAAGATCGAGACGGCGCTGGCCATCGCGAAGTCGCTGGAGCCGACGCCGAGTTGGTAGATGTAGGTGCCGAGCAGGTTGGTCTCCGAGGCGATCGACCCGACGTCCTGCAGCAGGCGGATCTGGGTGAACACCCGCAGGTCCCAGATCACCTGCAGCAGCAGGATGATCGCGAGCACCGGCCGGATGATCGGCACGATGATGTACCGGAGCCGCTGGGCCAGCGTGGCGCCGTCCAGCTGGGCGGCCTCGAGCACCTCTGTGGACACCTGGGTGAGGCCGGCGTAGATGGAGAACGCCACGAACGGCACGCTCATCCAGACCACGATGACCATCGCCACGAAAAAGAACGACAGCGGGTTGGCCAGCCAGTTGTGGTTCTGGAAGTCCAGGCCCATACCGGTCAGAACCGAGTTCAGCACCCCCCGGCGCCAGTCGATGAGCCAGTTCCAGACCGTCATCGCCGCGACGACGGGCATCGCCCAGGCCAGCAGCAACGAGATCTGCAGGGTGATGCGCACGCTGGTGTGCACGGCGTTCATCAGCAGCGCCATCAGGGTGCCGATGGCCATGGTGACCGCGGCGGTGACCAGGCAGAAGGCCAGCGACCGAGCCACCACGGTCCACATGTACGGGTCCGTGAACAGGGTCACGTAGTTGTCGAACCAGACGAATTCCGGGGGTTGGCCGAACTGCTGGGAGAGTCCGAACCTCTGCATCGAGGTGATGAACTGCCAGACCAGCGGATAGCCGAGCGCCAGGATCAGGATGGCGCAGGCCGGGATGACCAGCAGGTACGGCGTTGATCTGCCCCTTTTTCGGGGCCTGGCCGGCCGCGGCGGATCGGCCTGGCCGAGCACGAGGTTCTGCGTGGTCACGCCGACCCTCCTTTCGTTGTTCGATTCGTCTGGTTCGACAGGCTGCCGGCTATTCGCCGTTCAGCATCGGGGTGAGCTTGTCGTCGTATTCCTTGGCGAGTGCCTTCAGGTCGGTGGAGCCCTCGATCTTGCTGAAGAACTCTTCCATCACGAGGGAGCCTTCGACCGTGGCCCAGCCGGGCGCTGCCGGGGTGAGCTTCGAGTTCGAGGCCGAGGCGATCAGCGCCTGGGCGAACTGGTCGTCGCCGAGCGAGTCCACGTAGTCGCTGTTCGCCGGGCCGAGGCCGTTCTGGCCGAGCATCATCTGGTACTCCTCCGAGTAGACGATCCTGAGGAGGCTCTTGGCCAGCTCGGGGTTCTTGCTCGTCGCAGAGATGCCGATGTTGGATCCGCCGGCGAAGACCGGGGCGGGCTTGCCGTCGTTGCCTGGCAGGGCGAAGACCGCGTTCTTGGTGTCATCCCAGGTGCGGGTGGCCTTGCCGTCGGCGTCGGTGCCGAGAGTTCCGATCGACCAGTGCGCCCAGGTGGGGGCCATGATCGTGGCGGCGGACAGTGAGGTGTTCGACGTGACGGCGCCCTCGGCATCCTTGATCTCGTCGCTGTCGTTCAGGTAGATGTACTGGTTGGAGTCCTTGGCGTCGTTGGGCGCGTTGGAGGCTGACTTGTACAGCTCCTGCAGCTGGGCGAGGCCGGTCAGGGTGTTCTCCGAGGCCAGCGTCGAGGTCCAGGTGCCGTCCTTGACGGTGGCGAGTTCGCCGTCGTTGGCGAAGATCCAGGAGATGCCGTTGCGCCAGTCCTGACCGCCGAGGTAGAAGCCGGAGAAGTCGGGGATGTTCAGCGGGTTGGCGGCGTTGATCGCGGCGACGCCGGCGTTGAACTCCTCGAGGGTGGTGGGCTGCTCGACTCCGGCTGCCGCCCAGACGTCGGCGCGGGTGAATACGGCGCGGGAGCCGAAGTAGTAGGGCAGGGCGTAGTTCTTGTCGCCCACCATGCCGGCGTCGACGAAGGACTGCAGCAGGTTGGCGCCGCCGAGCTCCTCGTACATGTCGGAGATGTCGAGGAACGCACCCACGTTGGTGAAGGTCGACGACTGGGTGTTGCCCAGCTCGGTG
Source organism: Cryobacterium sp. LW097 (assembly GCF_002205495.2). Classification (GTDB taxonomy): domain Bacteria; phylum Actinomycetota; class Actinomycetes; order Actinomycetales; family Microbacteriaceae; genus Cryobacterium; species Cryobacterium zongtaii. The sequence goes on from NZ_CP021992.1 coordinate 3,526,914, forward strand.
ACATCCGGGGTGTTGTTGGCGTCCGGCAGTGAGGTCGTCAGCTTGGTGACCAGGTCACCCCAGTCCTGCTGCTGGATGTTCAGGGTGGCGCCGGTCTGTGCGGTGAATTCGGACTTCAGGTAGTCGCGCAGTTCATCGGGGGTGTCGCCGCCGGCGAGCCAGAGGGTGATGGTCTTGTCGCCGTTGTCGGTGGAGGCGTCGGTGCCTTCATCGGTGGCGGACGAACATCCCGCCAGCACGAGCGCGGACGCAGTGGCCAGCGCGGCGAGAGATGCGAGCTTTCTCTTCATGAGATATTCCTTTCGTGGATTGCCGACGTTGGCGGGCGCCACATCGTTGGTGCAGGGGAAATCCGTCGGCTAGGAAACGCCGAGTTGTGCGGAGAGAACCATGACGGCCGCGCCGCGCAGAACGATGTCCTCCCCCTGCGCGGTCATCCGCAGGGTGAGATCGCCGGTTTCGGTGGCCATGGTCCTCGACCGGAGGGTCTCGACGGTGGCCGCGGAGAGGGCGCCGTCGAGAAGTTCGGGGGGCCCGCTCAACACGATCTCGAGCAGGTTGAGGGCACCGACGACGGGGGCGAGGATGATGCCGAGCCGGCGGCCCGCCTCGGTGAGGATGTCGGAGGTGGCGCGCTCGGCATCCGCCGGGGTAGCCGCCGCGGCGGTGGCGTCATGGATCGCCGCGGTCAGCCGCGGTACGGAGAGCCAGGCCTCGAGGCAGCCGGACTTGCCGCAGGCGCACAGCGGGCCGTCGTCGGTGCCGACCACGACGTGGCCGATCTCACCGGCGGCGAAGCGCTCACCGAAGATTGCGCGACCGCCGATCAGCAGCCCGGCGCCGACACCGTGGCCCACTTTGACCAGGAGCAGATCGTGGTCGGCGCCGCCGAAGCTGTGTTCGGCGAGCACGGCGGCGTTGGCGTCGTTGACCACCCGAACGGGCAGACCGGTCAGCTCCTGGAGCCGGGCCTGGAGCGGCTGGTCACGCCAGCCGAGGTTGGGCGCGTTGCGCACGACTCCCGCCCGGTCCACGATGCCCGGAGACCCGATTCCGACACCGAGGATCGGGGCGGTGGCCGCGGCGATGACCTGGGCGAGCAGCTCGGCGACAGTGTCGTAGGCGGCCTCGCCGCGGGCGCCGGCCAGGTCGAGTCCCGAGCTGGACAGCACCGCACCGTCAAGACTGAGCACCGCGCCGCGCAACCGGGTGTGACCGGAGAGGTCGAGTGAGACGATCTGAAACGCGGACCGGTTGATGTCGAGCAGGGTGGCGGGCTTGCCTGGACGCGGTTCCTGGCGCTGGCCCAGTTCGATGACGAGGTTCTCCCCCATCAGCTCGCTGATCAGGTCGGAGACCGTCACCCGGGTCAGGCCGGTTTCCCGGGCCAAGTCAGCGCGGCTTTGCAGGCCGGCGCGGTACAGCGTTTGCAGCACCAGGGTGCGGTTGTTCAGGCGGATGTGCTCGGGCAAGACCTTCGCGGTGGGGCGGAGGGCTCGGTCCTGGATCGTCCGCGGGGCGCCGGTTGCTGTCATGTTTGTTAGTAAACCTTACGAACGAAATGCGCGCAAGGGAGAACAAACTATTGGTTGGGTTGGTTACCAAGTCGTAACGCGGCGATGCTATCCGCCGCCTGGACGCCCGCCGCGCTCAGCGGGGCAGGCCACGATAGTGCGCGCGAAGCTCGGAGCTGAGGTGCTCGATGGCGTAGCTGAGCATGGTGCGGGGCATGCGGCCCGCGTGCAGGTCGAGGAAGCGGAGCAGCAGGTCCCGGTCGACGCGGGCGCCGACCTCGCGCAGCATCCAGCCCACGGCCTTGTGCATCAGCGGCTCGGGATCACCCAGCAGCCGCGCGGCCAAGTCGAGGGTGGTGGTGGCGTCGCCGCGCCGGATGAACGCCGAGGTGGCGATCACCGCCACCCGCCGTTGCCAGAGCACCTCGCTGGCGGCGAGCTCAGCCAGCAGCCCGCGCGGCCGGTCGAACAGGTACTCGCCGAGCAGCCCCGGCGCGGAGGAGTCCACCAGGTCCCAATTGTTCACCCGGCCGGCTCGCAGCTGCGCGAGATAGAACTCGGCGAGAACCCGGCGCCGGGGGTCGTCACGGGTGCGCGGGGCGCTTGCCCGGGCGAATTGCGCCACCAGGATCAGCAGGGCGGCGAGTCGGTGCTCGTGCACCGGGCCGGCCAGGAGCAGGTCGATCTCGTGCGGCGGCAGGGTGGCGAACCGTGTGACCACCGCTCGGGTCTGCGGCACGGTGACGCCGATGAACACATCACCCTCGGCGTACTGCCCTTGCCCGGTCTGGAAGTACCGGGCGGCCCCGGTGGCGCGCTCCGGATCGGCGATCGCGGCGAGCGCCGCCCGCACCTCGGCCGCGGTGGCACTGCCCGAAACGCGCCCGGCATCCGTCATGGCAGCAGGCTAGCGCCTGGGCGGCCGATCAGCGCCGCGTGGTGCGGATCGCGCCGTAGGCGCGCATCAGCTGGGGCACCACAAGGTACACGGCGACCGGCACCACGACCACCGAGAGCACAAAGGCGCGCAGAACCGGATTCCAGTCGGTGGCGAACGGGGCAATCGCGAAGAATCCGAGCGTCACCAACGGGAAGATGGCGATCCAGGTGATCACGGCCCGCACGTGCACAGACGGGGGTGCGGCACTTCCGCGGGGAGCTGGGGGTAGTGACACTGGGTCTTCCTTTCGAGAGATGAGCGGCCGATGATCACGACCTCGTCCCCCTACAGTGCGGCCGTCGCGAAATTCCTGAGACTATCGTTGCCAAAAGTGGGACACGCTGCTTAGCTGTCCGCATGAGCAGCACTCCCCGGATCAACGACGAGCTGAGTCAGATCGCACCGCGCCTGCGCCGCGCCCGCGAAAAGAAGAACGTCACGCTGGCCGAACTCGCCACCGCAACCGGGATCTCCAAGAGCACGCTGTCCAGGCTCGAGTCCGGGCAGAGAAAGCCCAATCTCGAGCTCCTGTTGCCCATCGTGGCCGCTCTGGCGGTGCCGTTCGAGGAGATCGTCAGCCCGCCCAGGGTGCAGGACCCGCGAGTACCGCAGCGGCCCACGCGGGCGGATGGCCGCACCCTCACGCCCCTCTCACAGCACCAGGGTGAGCCCCAGGCCTTCAAGATCGTCATCCCCGCCACCGATCGGGAGCCCGCACCCCGCACCCACACCGGGTACGAGTGGATCTATGTGCTCTCCGGTCGCCTGCGGCTGATCCTCGGCGAGCACGATGTGGTCCTGGGCACGGGTGAGGCGGCGGAGTTCGACACCCGCAATCCCCACTGGTTCGGCTCCACCGGCACCGATTCGGTGGAGATCCTCTCCATGTTCGGCAAGCAGGGCGAACGCATCCACCTGCGTGCCCGGTCGACATCGGCGACGTCGAGCTAACCGTTCGGTCGGTGCAATCACGCGCCAAACCGGGTCAAGACGGCGATTCACTGCGGAGGGCCGCATGAAAACGCCGTCAACCCCCGGTTACGCTGGGGGCGGCGCACACCGGTGTATTCCAGTTCAGTGCGCCGCACGCACGTCGCGCCCGCGGCACTCACGAGGACGGGAGGTTCCCATGTCGAATTACATTGCAGATGCACTGGTCGGTGAGCCCGAGGTTCTCGAGGACACCCTGGTCGCCGACCTGACCGGCTCGCCCGCCTGGCTGCGGCTCAAGAACGCCGCCGCCGCCCTGCAGACCGTGCAGGCCCAGGACGGTTCGATCCCCGAGGCCGGCGCCCACGCGGATGCGCGGTCGTCCGTCGCCGAGATCACCGCTGCGGTCACCGAGCTGGCGCCGCACTTCCCGCACGATGCCGACTATCTGGCCGCCGTTGTGGTCGATTTCGACCGCTGGGCGGCCGGCGGCTTCGGCGTGCCCGACTTCTACGACTCGCTGCTGGCCTTCCAGCCGCAGCAGCACCGGGAGGACGGCATTCGGCACCTGGTGGTGTTTCCGATGTACACCCAGAACGGCAGCCCCAACCGGCTCGTCGAGGCGGTGCTCATCGAGGTGCTCTGGCCGGAGTTCGTGGCCGAGCTCGAGACCGAGTACACCAACAAGCTGTTCGTGCCCATCCGCTTTCTCGACTTCACGGCCGGGTACGACACCAACTCGGCGGTGCTCTTCCCCGAGACCGTGGCGATGCGGCAGATCCCCACGTTCACCTGGGGGGCCATCTTCGCCGACCGGGAGGCCGCGAGGTTCCGCAGGGTGGTGCGCGCCGCGGCCGAGATCACCCGGCTCGAGCTGCCCGCGGAGGCCGCCGCGCTGCTCGACGACCAGCACCTCACCGAAGAGACCTTCGTGATGTGGGACCTCATCCACGACCGCACCCACATGCGCGGCGACCTGCCCTTCGACCCGTTCATGATCAAGCAGCGGATGCCGTTCTTCCTCTATTCACTCGAGGAGCTGCGCTGCGACCTCACGGCGTTCCGCGAGTCGGTGAAGATCGAACGAGACGAGGCCGCCAGCCCCGAGGCCCGCCGGCACGCGAAGCTGGTGCAGTACGCGGTCATTTTCGACCGTATCTTCAGGTTCTCGATCACCGGCAGCCGGGTGCGCAACTATGACGGCCTCGGCGGCCAGCTGCTGTTCGCCTGGCTGCACCAGCACCACGTGCTGCACTGGACCGACACGGCGCTCTCCTTCGACTGGGAGACGGTGCCCGATGTGGTCATCGCGCTCGGCGCCCAGATCGACGAGCTCTACTGGGCGTCGATCGACCGGCCGAAGAAGGCGCACTGGCTGGCCGCCTACGAGATGCTGACGAAGACGCTCACGCCCAACCCGGCGTCGGCGTGGGCTCGTGGGCTGCCGCTCGAGGTGCTCGCCGGCGCGCCGAAGGGGTACACCGACCTCGTCCTTGACGACGAGTTCCCGCTCTCGATGTTCTTCGAGGCGCTCGACAAGAAGATGAAACCCGTCATCGAGTCGACCAGGGGCATCACGGCGGATGCGTAGGCTCACGCTGGTCGACCCGTCCGGCGATCCCGGCCAGCCGGGGGCTGCCGGGCACACCGTGCTGATCGCCGGGGCCACCAGCACCGCCGGGGTGGCCGTCGCGGCCGCCCTGGCGGGTGCCGGGGCCCGGGTGCTGGCCGTGGGCTCCAACGAGGAACGGCTGGCGCGGGTGCTCGAGGTGGCGCCTCAAGCCTCCGTCTACGTCGCTGACCTGACCGATTTTGCGGCGGTGACCGCCCTCGCCGCCACCGTGCACACCGAACACGGACCCGTCGACGGGCTCGTGCACCTGGTGGGCGGCTGGCGTGGCGGCGGCGGGCTCGACGGTCAGACCGACGAGGACTGGGACTTTTTGCACCAACGCGTCGTGCAGACGCTGCGCAACACCACTCGCGCGTTCAACGCCGATCTGCTGGCCTCGTTCACCGGCCGGCTGGCGATCGTGTCGTCGGTGTCGGTGGATGCGCCCACCCCCGGCGGCGCCAACTACGCCAGCGCCAAAGCCGCCGCCGAGACCTGGACCCGGTCGGTGGGCCACGGTTTCGCCAAGGCCGGCGACACCGCCGCGGCCGTGATCTTCGTCGTGCGCGCCCTCGACGGACTCGAGCCCCGGCTGGCCGCCGAGGTCGTGGCCCTCTGGGACTGGCCCGCCGCGTCCCTGAACAACACCCGCCGCATCCTCACCCCCGGACCGGCAGCCCCGGCCGGCGCAACCATCGAACCTCCCCCTGGGGGCTGATTCGCCCGCGACGCGTCGGCGCTAGCGTGGGGGCATGACTGCCGAAGCCCGCACCGAACCGGTCACCGACCTGCTGGCCGACCCGCTGGCCGACGGATGGCGGCGGCCGCGCGGCCCCCGCTCCGCGTACCGGGTGGATGCCTGGGTGGCGCTGGCGCTGGCCGGCGGCACCGCCCTGAGCATCTCGCTGAGCCTCGGCACCGGGCTCATGGGCGATGCGCCGTGGTGGCAGGTAGTGATCTGGGTGGCCCTCATCGCTCTGCCGCTGGCGGCCCGCCGCCGCTGGCCGGAGGCCGTGGCACTGCTCGTCTCCCTGGTCTTCGCCGTGTCCGCCAGCATGGGCATCACCGACGGCCTCTTCTCCAACATCTGCCTCTATGTGGCCATCTACTCGGTGGGCGCGTGGAGCCACCACCGCACGATCGCCCGGTGGACGCGGCTGGGCATCATCGCGGGCATGTTCATCTGGCTGTTCTGGAGCCTCTTGGAGACCGCCAACCAGGCCACCGTCATCCCCGAACTGTCCAGGGACGGGTTCTTCTCCCCCTATGCCGCCTACGGACTGCTGCAGGTGCTGCTCAACCTGGTCTACTTCTGGGCGGCATACTACTTCGGCGGCGCCGCCTGGCACGCGGCCCGGCGCTCGGCGGCGCTCGAGGGTCTCACCCGTGAGCTCGCCACCGAACGGGAGCGCACCGCGGCCCAGGCCGTCAGTCTCGAACGGGTGCGCATCGCCCGGGAGCTCCACGACGTGGTCGCCCACCACGTGTCGTTGATGGGCGTGCAGGCCGGCGCGGCCCGGCGCATCCTGGACCGCGACCCGGCCGCGGCCGTGCGCGCGATCACGGTTATCGAGGAGAGCGCCCGCACCGCTGTGGACGAACTGAACACCATGCTCGGCGCTCTGCGTGCCGATGACGCCGACGGTGCGCAGCCCGCCCACCAGAGCACCAGCACCCGCGGTGTCGACCAGCTCGCCGAACTCGCCCAGGAGAACACCGACGCCGGGTTGCCCGTGCGGCTCCAGGTGATCGGCGAGCCCCGCCCGGTACCCGGCACCATCGGTCTCAGCCTCTACCGAATCGCCCAGGAGGCCCTGACCAACACCCGCAAGCACGCCGGTTCCGGTGCGACGGCCGACCTGCGCCTGCGGTACGAGACGGATGCCGTGGAGCTGGAGGCGACCGACACCGGTCGCGGCGTGCGCGCCCCGGCCAACCCCGCCGCCGAGCGGAGCGCCCCCGGCGGTCTCGGCCAGCAGGGCATGCGCGAGCGCGTCGCGGCCGTCGGCGGCACCCTCGAGCTGGCGAACCGGCCGCGCGGCGGCTATCTGGTGCGCGCCCGCGTTCCGCTCACCGGTCCGGCTGTGGCCACCGAGCCGCCCCTCTCCGTGCCGCCCGCCGAAATGCGGGCGCCCCAGACCGTGGAGACCGTCGAATGAGCGTGCCGATCCGGGTGCTCCTCGTTGACGACCAGGCCCTGGTGCGGGCCGGATTCCGCATCATCCTCGAGTCCGAGCCGGGCATCGTGGTGGTCGGCGAGGCCGTGGACGGCGCCGCCGCGATTCGCCAGGCCGGCGCCTTGCGGCCCGACGTGGTCTGCATGGACGTGCAGATGCCGGGCATGGACGGGCTCACCGCCACCCGCGCGATCGTGGCAGACCCGACCAGCCGCGCCGCGGTACTCGTGCTCACCACCTTCGACAGGGAGGACTACCTGTTCGCCGCCCTGCAGCACGGCGCCAGCGGGTTCCTGCTCAAGAATGCCTCGCCGGAGTCCCTCGTCGAGGCGGTGCAGGTGCTCGCCCGCGGCGACGCCCTGCTCTCCCCCGAAATCACCCGTCGGGTGATCGCCCGCTTCGCCGGCGCCTTCTCCAACTCCTCGCTTGCCGCCGCACCGGATGTCGCGCTCGCGCAGGGCGCGCACCGGCCGGAGCCGAAGGCGGTGGGCATGCTCACCGACCGGGAGCGGGAGGTTTTCGAGCTGATCGCGCTGGGCCTGGCCAACGCCGAGATCGCCGCCCGGCTGTACCTGGGCGAGGCCACGGTGAAGACCCACGTCTCGAAGGTGCTGCAGAAACTGGATTTACGCGACCGTATCCAGGCCGTGGTTTACGCCTACGAACACGGCATCGTCGTGCCGGGGGCGGCGCAGCGGCAGAGCACCAACCCGCACTGACGCGCCTGACTCACCCCCAGTCCGGGGGCAAATCCTCGGCGTCGGGGCCCGGATTCGTTGCGCGCCCGTAGCGTATGAAGGCGGTCGAGCTTTGCAGCTCCTGCCGCGCGATCCGCTTTCCAATCCTGAACTGAATGAGGCCCGAACCGTGACCACACGAACCACACAGAGTTGGACGAACCGCACGGCAGCGTTCGGCCTCGGCCTGGCCCTCATCGGGGGAATGACCCTGGTCGCCAGCCCCGCCCAGGCAGAAGAGATTCAGCCGGCTGCCGCAACGGCCTCACCCGTCCCCTCTGAAGAGGCCGTCGCCCCCGAGGTCGAGCCGACGCCCGCACCGTCCGACGAGGCCACGCCCTCCCCGTCGCCCTCCGACGTTCCGACGTCCTCTCCCACTCCAGCGCCCGCAGCTCCTGAGCTCCCCGCTCTTGCGGCCGGCACCGTCACGGTCTCCGGCGAACCGATCGTGGGAAACACCCTCACGGGCACCACGACCGGCTGGCCGGCAGGAACCACCTTCACGTACCAGTGGACCGTCGGTTTCGGTTACTACGGCGGTGAGGTCGAAGGCGCCACGTCGATCAGCTACACCCTGACTTCGGCCGAGGCCAACGGCTCGATGGGTCTGGCTGTCACTGGGTCGCTCGACGGCTTCACCTCAACGACTGTGCGCGAATTCATGGAGGCAACGGTGACCCAACCCCAGAAGCCGGCCGCGGTGGCGCCCGATTCTGCCGTGCTGAGCCAGTACCTGACAGCTGCGAATGTGACAGTTGAGCCGCAGACGTCGGCTGGACTGCCGGCAGGCGCGCTCAACCCGACAAACGCCTACACGGCGAACATCACGTGGATGGAAATGAGCGACTCTTACGTCGACGTCTACGTGTACTCACAGCCGACGCTGGTGGGCAGCTTTGCGGTTGTCGACGGTGCCGTGCAGATCCCGCTGAGCGCCGCGCTGCTGCGCTCCCTCCCTGCCGGTACACACACCCTGGTGATCACCGGACAGACCTCAGGTCTGACCCAGGCCGTGGCGCTGAACGTTGCCCCGTCTGCAGTTGCTGCCGTGCGCACCGGCACCGCTCTTGCCGAGACCGGCGCCTCAGTGACCGGTCCGCTGACAGCCGCGGCGGTGCTCCTCATGCTCGGTGCCGTACTGGTCGTGCGTCGCCGTCGCGTGACCGCCTAACCAGCACAACCAGCGAAGGGGCGCGGCCAGTCGGCCGCGCCCCTGTGTCATGTCCTGCCGGTGCCCCTCCTCCACAGGCGGGCGTGGCTGAACACCTACCTCAAAGCCGAAGACGCTCAGGCGATCTGCGACCGGCTCAGCCACCTCGCCACCACTTCCGAGACCGACACCGCGGCGCCCGGGGCCGACGCGGCCGGCACCGATGCGGCCGTCCCACCCCGCGCCCGCCGACATGCGCCGCTACCTCGACGCCCGCGACCAAACCTGCCAAGACCTACACCTCAGCCTCCGCCAACACCGACCCCACCCACACCGACCCCACCAGCTTCGACACCACCAGCTACGACAGCCGCCCGCCCGGCCCCAGCAACTCGGCGGCCACGCCAACGGCCTCGGCACCAGCGCCAATCCCGTATCAGGCGCTCGGCGTCCGGGACGGTTCCGCTTGATCCGCAGCCGGCGCCGGCGCCGGTTCGAACCCAGCCCGCGTCCGAGGACCCGCCGCCGTTCTGTGCCGGGTATCCCCGCTAGGGTCGAGGCAGAGCCCGGCACCGGGGGAACGGCGCCGGAGTCCTGCGTCGCGAAGGAGCAGCCATGGTGCGCACACACCCGCCCGTTGTCGTCGGTGTCACGGCGGGCCAGCCAGATGCCGTGCTCCTGGCCGCATCGGAATTCGCCGCCCAATTCGGTGCCGAGCTGATCTGCGCCTCGGTGGACCCGAGTCGCTTCATGCTCGAGGAGCTGCCAGACGGCAGCATGACGAGCGCCTCCTTCGACCCGGACTCGTTTGAGCAGGCGGCCGCCGAGTTCGACCCCGGCCTGCGCGCCCAGATCGAACGGGTGCTGGCCGGCCGCGGGGTCGGCTGGTCGACCCGGGCCCTCGCCGGCGAGCCCGCTAGGGCGCTCGGCCATCTCGCCGGCACCGTGCGGGCCATGATGATCGTCGTCGGGTCCCGCGAACCCACCGTGCGGCACACGCTCCGGTCCTTCTTCACCGGATCGGTGGCCGTGCGCCTCGCCCACGGCCAGCAACGTCCGGTCATCATCATCCCGCTCAACCCGATTCCCTTCGGCACCGAACTACCCTGGGACGAAGAGTAGGGCCGAGCGCCTCACCCTGTGGGCGGAGGCAGGCACTCACCCCGCAGGCGGATGCGGCCACGGCCCCGCATCCCTAGCGTTGACGGTACGCAACGAAAGGGCAGACATGCTCGAGATCAGGGACATCAACAAGCATTACGGCACCCACCAGGTGCTCACCGATGTGAGCTTCAGTGTGGGCGCTGGCCGCATGACCGGCTTCGTCGGCGCCAACGGTGCCGGCAAGACCACGTCGATGCGCATCATTCTGGGGGTGCTCTCGCCGGACTCCGGCAGCGTGCTGCTCGACGGCGTCGCGCTCACCGCCGGTGACCGGCGCCGGTTCGGCTACATGCCGGAGGAACGCGGCCTCTACCCCAAGATGAAGGTCGCCGAACAACTGGTCTACCTGGCGCGGCTGCACGGCATGAGCACCAGCGCCGCCAAGCGCAACGCCAACGACCTGCTCGAGCGGCTCGGCCTCGGCGAGCGCGCCAACGATCTCGTCGAGGCCCTGTCGCTGGGCAACCAGCAGCGCGCCCAGATCGCCGCAGCGCTCGTGCACGACCCCGAGTTCCTGGTCCTCGACGAACCGTTCTCCGGCCTCGACCCCATCGCCGTCGAGGTGGTTCTCACGGTACTCAAGGAGCGTGCCGCCGCCGGCGCCCCCGTGCTGTTCTCCTCGCACCAGCTCGACCTCGTCGAACGGCTCTGCGACGACCTCGTGATCATCGCCGCCGGCGAAATCCGCGCCAACGGGTCCCGCGAACGCCTGCGCGAGCAGTTCAGCACCCCCAGGTTCGAAATCCACACAGATGCCGACGCCGGCTGGATCCGCGGGGTCGCCGGCATCACCGTGATCGACTTCGACGGCGGCGAAGCCGTCTTCGAAGCCGACTCCGACGCCGCCAGCCAGCAGGTCCTCCGCGAGGCCCTCACCCGCGGCGCCGTGCACTCCTTCGGCCACCTCCGGCCCTCCCTCTCCACCATCTTCAAGGAGGTCGTGCGATGAGCACCGACACCGAACCGGCCACTGGCACTGGCACTGGCACTGGCACCGGAACAGAACCCCGCCAGAGCGCCGCAGCCCGCACCACACCCCCCGCGCCCAATTTCTGGGCCAGCGTCTGGCTGGTCGCCACCCGCGAGATCGTCTCGCGCCTGCGCAGCAAGGCCTTCCTCATCTCCACCGGCATCCTGCTGCTGATCGCGGTCGGCTCCGTCGTCGCCGGCGGCATCATGAGCGCCAACCCGTCCACGACCTCGGTGGCCGTGGTCGGCTCGGCCGGATCCGTGGTCAGCGAGGCCGCCGGTCTCACCATGGTCTCCGCCGACGGCGTCGCAGAGGCGGAGGCCCTGGTGCGCGACGGCACCGTCGAAGCCGCCGTGGTGCCTGACGACTCCCTGCTCGGCGTCAGCGTGATCGCCCTGGATTCACCGCCGAGCGCGGTCATGAATGCGCTCAGCGTCGCCCCCGCCGTCGAACTGCTCGACCCGGCCGAGCAGGGCGGCTTCCTCGTCTACATCGTGGCGCTCGGCTTCGGCCTGGTGTTCTTCATGTCGGCGCTGACCTTCGGCTCCACCATCGCGCAGAGCGTGGTCGAAGAGAAGCAGACCCGGGTCGTCGAGATCCTGATGTCCGCTATCCCCGTGCGCGCCCTGCTGGCGGGCAAGGTGGTGGGCAACTCGATCATGGCGCTGGGTCAGATCGTGGCCATCGCCCTGCTCGTGGGCATCGGCATGGCGGTCACCGGCCAACGGGTGCTGCTGGCCGACCTGGGTCCGGCCATCGGCTGGTTCGCGGTGTTCTTCGCCTTCGGCTTCGTGATGATCGCCGCCCTGTTCGCGGCGACGGCGTCGATGGTGTCCCGCCAGGAAGACGTGGGCTCGACCACCGCACCGGTGACGTACCTCGTGATGATCCCCTATTTCCTGGTGATCTTCTTCAACGACAACCCGCTCGTGATGGCCATCATGTCCTACGTCCCGTTCTCCGCACCGGTCGGGATGCCCGTGCGCATTTTCCTGGGCTCGGCCGAGTGGTGGGAGCCGGTGCTGGCGCTGATCATCCTCGCCGTGACCACAGCCGGAGTGATCATCCTGGGCTCGCGCATCTACCGCAATTCGCTGCTGCGGATGGGCGGCCGCGTCACCATCAAGCAGGCCCTGCGCGGCTGATCGGCGCGAAAGCGCGAATCCGGGCCTGACCCGGGGTGTTGACACGTTGTGCAGGCACACAATCCGTGCGACACCCCGGAGCAGACGCACAGATTCGCCACCCAGGTTTACGCCAAGATGGAGGGGTGACCTCCCTCCATGACCTGCTCTCCCGCGGTTTCGCGTCCGACAACTATTCGGGCATCCACCCGGAGATTCTCGACGCCATCGTGCGGGCCAACGGCGCCCATCAGATCGCCTACGGCGACGACGTCTACACGGCCGAACTGCAGCGCGTTTTCGCGCGGCACTTCGGTGACGGCGTCGAGGCGTTCCCGGTGTTCAACGGCACCGGCGCCAACGTCACCGGGCTGCAGTCGATGCTGCCGCGCTGGGGAGCGGTGATCTGCGCGAGCACCGCGCACATCAACACCGACGAGGGCGGTGCTCCCGAGCGGGTCGGCGGCCTCAAGCTGCTGCCGATCGAGACGCCGGACGGCAAGCTCACTCCCGCCCTGATCGACCAGGAGGCCTGGGGCTGGGGCGACGAGCACCGCGCCCAGCCGCTCGTGGTGTCGATCACCCAGACCACCGAGCTCGGCACCCTGTACACGCCCGCAGAGGTGCGCGCCATCGCCGACCACGCGCACGCCAATGGCATGCTGCTGCACATGGACGGCGCCCGCATCTCCAACGCCGCGGCCGCCCTCGGGGTGCCGTTCCGGGAGTTCACCAGCGACGCCGGTGTCGACGTGCTCAGCTTCGGCGGCACCAAGAACGGCATGATGCTCGGCGAGTGCATTGTGGTGCTCAACCCCACCTCATCCACCGGGCTCAAGTACCTGCGGAAGCTCAACATGCAGCTGTCCTCGAAGATGCGCTTCATCTCGGCCCAGCTGATCGCCCTGCTCGACGGCGACCTGTGGCTGCGGAACGCCGACCACGCCAACGCCATGGCCGCACGCCTGCGCGGCGCGCTCGAAGAGGGCCTGGCGAATGGCTCGGTGACCGGACTCTCGTTCAGCCAGCCCACCCAGGCCAACGCGATCTTCGCCGTGCTGCCCGCCGGCGTGGCCGACAAGGTGCGCGAGTTCTACAGGTTCTACGACTGGAACCCGGCCACCGGCGAGGTGCGCTGGATGTGCGGCTTCGACACCACCCCCGACGACGTCGACGATTTTGTCGCCGCCCTGAAGAAGGAACTGATCAGCGCATGAACGTCTTCACGAACAAGCCCTGGTTGAGCTCATACGCCGCGGGCGTGCCCAACACGATCACTGATCCCACCGAGACCCTCATCGACATGATCGAGGGCTCCACCCGCCGGTTCGCCGACAAGGTGGCGCTGGACTTCTTCGGCGGCACCATGACCTACGGGCAGCTGGGCGATGAGATCTCTCGCGTGGCCAACGGCCTGCGCCGGCTCGGCGTCAAGCCCGGCGACAGGGTGGCCCTGGTGCTGCCGAACTGCCCGCAGCATATCGTCGCGTTCTACGCCGTGCTGCGGCTCGGCGCGATCGTGGTGGAGCACAACCCGCTCTACACCGAACGTGAGCTGCGCCACCAGTTCGAGGACCACGGCGCCAGCGTCGCCATCGTCTGGGACAAGGTTTACACCACGGTGCGCGGCTTCCCCCGCGACATGGGTCTGCACACCGTCGTGGCCGTCGACGTCACCAAGTCGATGCCGCTGACCACCCGGCTGGCCCTGCGCCTGCCGATCCCCAAGTCCCGCACCGCCCGCGCCGCCCTCACCGTGGCCCAGCCGCTCAAGGACGCCATCGAGTGGAGCGCCCTGGTGGGTTCCCGCCGGCTGCGCACCGCGCATCCGCGCCCGCTGCTCGGCGACACCGCCGTGCTGCAGTACACCAGCGGCACCACCGGCTCGCCCAAGGGCGCCATCCTCACCCACTTCAACCTGCAGGCCAACGCCCAGCAGAGCGAAGCCTGGGTGCCCGGGCTCGAGCGCGGCAACGAGGTCTTCTACGGCGTCCTGCCGATGTTCCACGCCTACGGCCTCACCCTCTGCCTCACCGTCGCGATGTCGATCGGCGCCCGGCTGGTGCTGTTCCCCAAGTTCGACGTGGGCCTGGTGCTCAACGCGGTCAAACGCACCCCACCCACCTTCCTGCCCGCGGTGCCCCCGATCTACGAGAAGCTCGTGACGGCCGCCAACGCGCAGAAGGTCAGCCTTCGCGGCACCAAGTACGCCATTTCCGGGGCGATGAGCCTGCCCCAGTCCACTGTCCAGCTGTGGGAGGAGGCCACCGGCGGCGTACTCGTCGAGGGGTACGGCATGACCGAGTGTTCGCCGATCGCGGTGGGCAACCCGATGGGCGAGAGCCGGCGCAATGGCACCGTGGGCGTCCCGTTCCCGAGCACCGAGATCCGGGTCGTCGACCCCGCGAACCCCGCGGTCGACCGCGGCTTCGACGAAGAAGGCGAGCTGCTCATCCGTGGCCCGCAGGTGTTCTCCGGTTACTGGGACCGCCCCACCGAAACCGCCCAGACCCTGCTGGCGGATGGCTGGTTGCGCACCGGTGACATCGTCACGGTGTCGCCGGACGGCTTCGTCACCATCGTGGACCGCATCAAGGAACTGATCATCACCGGCGGCTTCAACGTTTCGCCCTCCGAGGTGGAGGCCGCCCTGCTCTCGCACCCCGACATCGCCGACGCCGCTGTGGTCGGCCTCAAGAGCGAGCACGGCGGCGAGGATGTCGTGGCCGCCGTGGTGCTGATCGCCGGCGCCACCCTCGACGTGGCCGGTTTGCGGGAGTACTGCCGCACCCGCATCTCTGCCTACAAGGTGCCCCGCCGTATCGTCGAGGTCGACGACCTACCCCGGTCGCTGATCGGCAAGGTGCTGCGCCGCAAGGTGCGCGACAACCTCGAAGCGGCGGAGCACACCGCCTGACCGACGGCATCCGGTCAAATATGCGGGCGCATGGAATAACCGCGCCCGCACCGCGTTGACCAGATTGGGACGATGATGCCCCGCACCAATCGACAGACACGCACCAGAGAAAGCCGGGCATCATGACCCTCATCACCGACACCCACAGCCGCGCCGCCGATACGACGGCACCGATCCTCCCCGCGATGGCCGAGCGCTGGAGCCCGCGGGGATTCGACCCGACCGCCGTCATCGACGAGGACACCCTCACCACGGTGCTCGAGGCCGCCCGCTGGGCGCCATCCGGCAACAACAACCAGCCGGCCCGGTTCATCGTCGCCCGCCGCGGTTCCGAGAGCTTCGCCAAAATCCACGCGAACCTGATGGGCTTCAACCAGGCCTGGGCCGACAAGGCTTCGGTGCTGATCCTCAACATCGCCGAGGGTGACAACCCCTGGGCGCAGTACGACCTCGGCCAGGCCGTCGCTCACCTCACCATCCAGGCCCAGCACGAGGGACTGTTCAGCCACCAGCTGGGCGGTATCGACCGCAAGGCGCTGGCCAGTGCGTTCCGTCTCAAGGAGAACCAGGACGCCGTCACCGTGACCGTGCTGGGTGTGCTCGGCGACGCCGAGGCGCTCAGCCCCGAACTGCTCGAACGAGAGATCGCGCCGCGCACCCGCAAGCCGCTGACCGAGATCCTGCTGGTCAACGACTAACAGCCGCCGTTTCGGGCGGCGCACCATCCGCCGAATTTCCGCAGAGTTCCCCTCGAGTCCGCTGAAGGGGTCTGCCGCAACTCGCGGGCCTCGACGCCGCACAACGGGGGATGTGAGTTGCCACTTGGAGCCCCCTCAGGGCCTCGAAGGGGCGCCAACTGCCATCTCATCCGACTGCGCCGCATCGACCTGCCAGTTGAGGCCCTCAACCGGGCCGCCAAGAGGCCGCAAGTGGCAAGTCGGGCAATACACGAACGCCCCCCTCGCATAAGCGAGGGGGGCGTTCGTCATGTGAGGGGTGCGGACTACGGGCGCAGCAGCACCTTGATGGCGCGGCGCTCGTCCATGGCGGCGTAGGCCAGCGCCACTTCGGACAACGGCAGCTGCAGGTCGAAGACCCGCCCCGGGTTGATCGCTCCGCTGAGCACCTCGGGCAACAGCTCCTCAACGTATCCGCGCACGGATGCGACGCCGCCGTTCACGCCCACGTTGCGGCCGAAGAGGGCCTTGATCGGCAGCTCGGCGCCGCCGTTGGGCACGCCGACGTAGCCGACCATGCCGCCGGGCCGGGTCGAGCGGATCGCCTGGTCCATCGACTCCTCGGTGCCAACGCACTCGAGCACGCAGTCGGCGCCGACACCGTCGAACATCTCCAGGATGCTCTCGACACCCGCGTCGCCCCGCTCCTCGACGATGTCGGTGGCACCGAATTCGCGGGCGACGGCCTGCCGGTCGGCGTGCCGGGACATGGCCACGATGCGGGACGCGCCCAGGCGCTTGGCGGCGATGATCGCGCAAAGGCCCACGGCCCCATCGCCGACCACGACGACGGTGCTGCCGACGGTGACGCCGGCCGAGACGGCAGCGTGGTGGCCGGTGCCCATCACATCGGCGAGGGTGAGCAGGCCAGGGACCTGGTCATCCGTGGGCTGTACGGGGGTGGCGACGAGCGAACCGTCGGCGTGCGGAACCCGCACCCGTTCGCCCTGGGCGCCGTCGGCGAAGCCGCCGAGCTGGTCGTCCGAGCCCCACCAGCCGCCGTTGAGGCAGGAGGTGCTGACGCCGTTCCGGCAATTGACGCAGGTGTTGTCGCAGTCGTAGAACGGGGCGATGACGAAGTCACCGACCGTGATGGTGGTGACGTCAGGACCGATCTCGTCGACGATGCCGACGAACTCGTGGCCGATCCGGTGCGGCTCGTCGGTGGGGGTCACGCCGCGGTACGGCCAGAGGTCTGACCCGCAGACGCAGGCCGCCACCACCCGCACGATGGCGTCACCGCCGGTGGACAGGACTGGGTTGGGAACTTCATCGAGTCGGACATCCCGCTCGCCGTAAATAACTGTTGCACGCATCCGAAAAGCCTAACCCTCAGCCCGCGAACCGTGAGATTTGCCCCAGGAACCGCCAGATTCCGGTGCTTGACTCACGGTTCGAGGGAGGCGGGAACAGGTTCGAGGACCACAACGGCAGTTTCGGTCGGGCGGCGGCGGGCCAGACCGTCGAGGTCCTTGTCCACCGTCCGCCAGCGGTCCCACAGCCGGGAGCGTTCCCCTCCGGTCGCGGCGTGCGCGACGACGTGGCGGGTCTCATCGGCGAGCTGGACCTCGCAGCGCGGCCGCGCCTGCAGGTTCAGCCACCACGCGGGTTCGGCTTCGCCCCAGCCGTTCATCGCCAGGGTCACCAGGTTCGGGCCGTCCTCCAGATAGCCCACGATCACGGACCGTTCCTGGCCGCTGCGGCGCCCGGTCGTGGTCAATCGCAGCGCACCCCACCGCTGGGGCCGCGCACGCCACAGACCACGACGACCACCGGTCACCCGGAACAGGGCCCTGTGAACCTTCCAGGCCAGCACGACGAACCAGCGCGGCGGCAGCCACGGGGTCCGCTCGCCGGTCTCGCTGCCGCGGCCGGGGGGCGTCATGGCGATCGCTTCCTCTCGCTCGGTCAGAACGGATCCGTTCAGCGCGACTGTACAACCGTTCCCCTCTCTCGAGGCCTTCGCCGCCACAGCGGCACCCAGCCGCACGAGCTCGTGCGCCTGGGCAGCGAGGCCTTCTGCTCACGACGCCCCCGGGCCAAGCGCAGCTTCGGCCGCCGAGTCGACTACTGACCCGCGAGCCAGCCCGCGGCACGATTCAGACACGACACACACGCATGTCACTGGGTCTCGACAGGCTCGACCGACGACGGGGGCAGGTTAGGGCTTGCCGCCGACCTGCGGGTAGGACGCGGCGAGCACCCCGGCCAGGTAGGCCACGATCGCGCCGGGGCCGCTGTTCGGCGCTACAGCCTCGATCTCTGCGTTGTAGTTGGTGTTGGTGTTCACGTCGTAGGTCACCACCCGGCCGTCGACGGTTTCGATGAACTCGATCCCGGCGATCTCGATGCCCTCTGTGCGCAGGAAGTCCCGGTACCGGTCGATGATCGGGTGCTCGAACCCCTCCCGCAGGGCGAAGATCTGCTGCCCGGCCTCCGGCATGATGGTTGCCCCGGGCGGCAGAAGCAGTGCACCGGTGGTCGGGTCGATGGCGCAGGCATCCGCGGGGCAGAGCTGGTAACCGCCGCGGGCGGTGTCGGCGGTGATCGCGTAGATGAACTCGTCGCCCACGATCTCGACCCGGGTGACCTCGGCGTGCGCTGACACCACGAACTCCTGCAGCAGCGAGATGCCGTCCTCGGGTTCCGCGTACTCGCCGGCCGCAATCGCCGCCGCCAATTCGGCGGCGCTGTCGAACTTCTGCACGCCCAGGCCCTTGCCGCCCTGGTTGTGCTTGGTGATGAACGGGGTCGGAAAGTCCCACGCCGCCTGCACCAGGAGGTGCGTGCCGACGACCACGCGGGTGCGCGGCACGTCGAAGCCCTGCGCGCGCAGCCGGGTGAGCTGATCGACCTTGCTCACCTCGAGTTCGATGGTGCGGCGGCCGTTCACGGTGCGGGCGCCGTACGCCTCCAGCCAGTTCAACACGCTGCGGGTGTAGTCCTTCGACAGGCCGTGCCCGCGGGTGTGCGCCGACGCGCTGATCCGCGACCAGAAGATGCCGGCCGGTGGCGCCTCGTCGAGGTCGAGCACACCGTCGACGAGCAGCCATTCCCGGTACGGCACCCCGGCCGCCTCGAACGCGGCCTGGAACGGTCCGAACCAGTCCGGGTTCTCGTGCAGCACGTGGACGACGGGGGTGTCGGGAAGAAGGCTCATGAGACGAGCCTTCCACGTCACGACATTCCCCGCACGCTGACACATGGCGTAAAGGTCACTCCACCCTCCCCGCCCGGTTACTAGGGTCAGAAAACGGCCCATGCACGCTCGATGCGAAAGTACCCGATGACTCACTCACGTTTCGACGAGATCACTCGTGACGAGCTCAGCCGTGCCAGCAGCCGCAAGTGGAGCCTGCACCCGGGCACCATCGGCGCCTGGGTGGCCGAGATGGACTTCGGCACGGCGCCCGCGGTGTCCGCCGCCCTGCACCGAGCCGTCAACGCCGGCGAGCTGGGCTATCTAGCCCCCGCCACGACGCGGCTGATGGCCGAGGCCACCGCGGACTGGCTCCGGCAGGATTCCGGCTGGGTCGTGCCCCCGGAGAACATCCACCCGGTGTCCGACGTGATGTCGGCCTTCGACGTGACAGTGCGCCGGTTCTCGCCGGATGGCAGCGGCGTCATCGTCCCCACCCCGTCGTACATGCCGTTCCTCAGCTTCACGCCCACCCTGGGCCGGAAGATCTTCGAGGTTCCCGGCCACACCGTCGACGGTCGCTGGAGTCACGACCTGGCCGGCATCGACGCGGCGTTCCGTGCCGGCGCCCGCACCCTCGTGCTCTGCAACCCGCACAATCCCACCGGCGTGGCCCTGACCCTGGCCGAGCTCGAAGCCATCGCCGACGTCGTCGAGCGGCACAACGGCCGGGTCTTCGCCGACGAGATTCACGCGCCGCTCCGCTACGGCAATACCCCGCACATCCCGTACGCGTCGATCTCCCGCGAGACGGCCCGGCACACCATAACGGCCACCTCGGCCTCCAAAGCCTGGAACCTGCCCGGCCTCAAGACCGCGCAGTTCATCACCTCGAACCCGGCCGACGAAGAGGTCTACCAGGTCTACGGCTTCAGCGTGGTGCACGGTGCGTCGACGCCGGGGGTCATCGCCGCCACCGCCGCATACGCCGATGGCAGAGACTGGTTGGCCGAGGTGATCACCTATCTCGACGGCAACCGCACGGCCCTGCGGGACCTGCTCGACGAGCACCTGCCCGAGGTGCGGTACTCGCTGCCGGACGCCACCTACATAGCCTGGCTGGACTGTTCGGCGTTGGGTCTCGAGGGGTCCATCGCCGACTTCTTCCGCACCGAGGCCGGGGTCACGCTCACCGACGGGGCCCTGTGCGGCACCGGGTACGCCAACCATGCCCGTCTGATCTTCGCCATGCCCCGCCCCATTCTCGAGCAGGCGGTGCGGCAGATGGCCGCCGCCGTGCACCGACTGAAAGTGACCCTGTGACCCTCGACGCCACCACAGACTGTCCGTCCCAGCCCGAGTATGACTGGGAGGGCTACGCCTTCGACACCCGCCAGGTGCACGCCGGCGAGTACGACGACCTCACCAGCGGCGCCCGCATCTCGCCCATCAACATGACCGCGGGGTTCAGGTTCGACTCCTTCACGGATGCCAAGGCCCGCTTCGCCGGCGAGGCCGACGGTCTCATCTACTCCCGGCAGCGCAACCCCTCCGGCGGGGTCGCGGAGCGAAGGATCGCCTCGCTCGAGGGCGGCACCGAGGCCATCGTGGTGGCCTCCGGCCAGGCCGCGATCACCGCGGCGCTGCTGTCGATCGCGCAGTCCGGTGATCACATAGTCTCCACGGCGAGCATCTACAGCGGCACCCGCATCCTCTTCGGGCGCAGCTTCGCCCGGTTCGGGGTCACGGTCGACTACGTCTGGGACGAATTCGACGACGACGAGTGGGACCGTGTCATCCGGCCTAACACCAAGGCCATCTTCAGCGAGACCATCCCCAACCCGAAGAACGACATCGTCGACATCGGCCGGGTCGCCGCGGTCGCACAACGGCACGGTATCCCGTTCGTGGTCGACAACACGATAGCGTCGCCGTTCCTGATCCGGCCGTTCGAGCACGGCGCAGACGTCGTGGTGCATTCGTCGACCAAGTTCCTCAGCGGACACGGCGCGGCGATCTCCGGCACCATCGTCGACGGCGGCAGCTTCGACTGGGCCGCCGCCGACCGGGAGTACCCACTGATCACGCAGTCCGCGGCGGGCCTGCCGTCCATCGCCGAGAAGTTCGGGCGCACGGCCTATGCGCGAGCAACCCGCGAAGCCGTCGTCAACGACATCGGCCCGGCGCTGAGCCCGTTCAACTCGTTCCTGCTGCACCAGGGCATCGAGACGCTGTCGCTGCGGATGGAACGGCACCTGTCGAATTCGCTGGCCATCGCGGCCTGGCTGGCCGAGCATCCGGGTGTGCAGAGCGTCGACTACGCCGGCCTGCCCGGTAATCCGGCTTTCGACCTCGCCCAGCGGCTCTACGGCGGCCGGAGCGGCTCGGTGTTCTCGTTCACCGTGCGGGGCGGCGAAGCAGGGGCGGGCCGGTTCCTCGACCGGCTGCGGGTGATCAGCCACATGACCAACATCGGCGACACCAGGTCGATGGCGTTGCACCCCGCCACGTCGACGCACGCCTCGTTCAGTCAGGAGTTGCGCGAGCGTTTGGGCATCGGCCCCGGCCTGATCCGCCTCTCGGTGGGTATCGAAGCCGTGGCCGACCTCATCGCCGACTTGGACCGCGCGCTCAGCTGACCAGCGGCAGGCGCACCGTGAAAGTGCTGCCCTCACCGAGCACACTGGAGACCTGCACGGTGCCCTGGTGGGCGTGCACAACGGCCCGCACGATCGCCAGGCCCAGGCCCATGCCGGGGATGGCCAGTTCGGTGGAGTTGCGGGCCCGGAAGAACCTGTCGAAGACCTGTCGCTGATCCTCGGCGCTGAGGCCGATGCCGTCGTCGGCGACCCGCACCACCGCATGCGTATCGTCGTGGTCGACGCTGAGCGAGACCGAGCCCCCTGGCCGCGAGAACTTGATGGCGTTGGCGAGCAGGTTGTCGATGGCCTGCTCGATCGCCAGCGGGTCCACCCTGGCGGTCACCGCGGCGTTGGCGTGGGCGCTGATGGTGATGCCGGCGCTCTGCGCGCGCTGCCGGGCGGTGCCCAGGCTGGAGCGCAGGATCCCGCCGAGGTCGCAGTCGACCCGGTGAATCGGCGGCTGGCCTTCGGTGGCGCTGAGCAGTTGCGCGATCACCGAGAGCAGCCGCTCGGCGTTGCGCTCGATCACGCTCACCTCCATGGTGATGCCGAGCTTCTCGGCGTCGATCAGGCCCAGGTAGCCGATGATCGAGGTCAGCGGGGTGCGCAGCTCGTGCGACACCGTGGCGAGAAAGCCGTCCCGCACGGCGATCGCCTCCACCAGCGGGGTCACGTCGGTGGCCACCACGACGGTGCCGAGCGGATACCCTGACTCACGTTCGACCACACCGGAGGACGCGATGATGGCGCTCTGGTCGTCGTCACCGCCGACCCAGTACACCCGGCCGGCGACGAGGTCCCCGCGCATGGCCCTGGCGGCGATCTGATCGTCGAGGGCGACCAGGGTGGTGCGGTCCACGTCGAAGACGAGCGACGCATCCCGGCCGTAGGAGCCGGTGGCCGAGTCGGTGCGCAGGGCGAGGGCGCGGGCGGCGGCGTTGCTCAGGATCACCTCGCCCTGCGGGTTGTAGAGCTCGATGCCGGCATCCACGGTCTCCATCACCGCTTCGAAGGTGGCCTGCCGGTCGGTTGCCTCGAGCAGGGCTGTGCGCAGCTCGCCGGACACCGCCACCAGCTCGCGTTGCTGAGCCCGCAGAGCGTTGGCGGCGATGCGGGCGGCGACGGCGATGAACGCGGTGATGATGGGCAGGAGCAGCACCGCTCCCCAGCCGACAGCGTCGGTGGGAAATCCACCGGCCTGCACCAACGGAAGGCCGCTCACGAACACCGCCCCGGCCAGGGCCAGGCCCAGCGCCCACCAGGCGAAGCCGTAAGCCAGCCAGAGCACGGGCAACACTATGAGCATCCCCACGGCGGGGAAGGTGTCGCGCACCCCGTCACGGAGGAACGCGACCACCACGACGTCGAGCAACGGGACCATGACCAGCCACTCGTGCCCGAACCGCGGCCAGGGCACCAACAGGCCCAGCAGGGTGGCGACGACGGCCAGGCCCAGACCCACCTGGAAACCCGTTTCGAGAAGGGCCTCCGGCCGACCGGCCAGCACGAAGCCCAGGAGCACCGCCACACCGGCCAGAAACGGCGCCTGGGCCAAGGGAAACTCGCGGATACTCGGCGGCCGAACCATCGGCACGAGACCACCCCTTACCTGCGTCACTCGACGATCCTCACGTTCGCGAGGCGTCTTAGGCTCAGTTGCCGGCCCTCCCCTGAATTCAAGCAGGTCGACAGGCTGAATTAGCCGTGTTCGGGGACCAATTCCGCCCGGGTTTCAGGCGTGCCCGATCGGGGCCACGGCCACGGTGAGCGAGTCGCCGTCCTCGGCGAGGTCAACCAGAACCGTCTCACCGTCACGGATGCTGCCATTCAGCAGCGCCGTGGCCAGCCTGTCGTCGATCTCGGTCTGCATCAGCCGCCGCAACGGCCGGGCCCCGTAGATCGGGTCGTAGCCGCGTTCGGCCAGCCAGGAGCGGGCATCCGGGGTCACGGCCAGCTCGAGCCGACGTTCGCCCAGGCGGCGCTGCAGCCTGTCGACGTAGAGCTCCACGATCTGGGCGAGGTCATCGGTAGAGAGCGACGAGAACACCACGATGTCGTCGAGCCGGTTCACGAACTCGGGCTTGAAGGCCTGCCGCACCATCTGCTGCACGGCCTCTTCCTTCTCCTCGGTGCTGAGGCTGGGGTCGACGAGGTACTGCGAGCCGAGGTTGGAGGTGAGCACCAGGATGGTGTTGCGGAAGTCGACCGTACGGCCCTGGCCGTCCGTGAGCCGGCCGTCGTCGAGCACCTGCAGCAGCACGTCGAACACTTCGGGGTGCGCCTTCTCCACCTCGTCGAAGAGAATCACCGAATAGGGCCGGCGCCGCACGGCTTCGGTGAGCTGGCCGCCCTGTTCGTACCCGATGTACCCGGGAGGGGCGCCGACCAGTCGGGAGACGGAGAACTTCTCGCCGTACTCGCTCATGTCGATGCGCACCATGGCCTTCTCGTCATCGAAGAGGAACTCGGCGAGCGCCTTGGCCAGCTCGGTCTTGCCCACTCCGGTGGGCCCGAGGAACAGGAACGAGCCGGTAGGCCGGTCGGGGTCAGAGATGCCGGCGCGTGACCGGCGCACCGCATCGGCCACGGCCCGCACGGCCCGCTTCTGGCCGATCAGCCGGTGGCCGAGTTCCCCCTCGAGGTTGAGCAGCTTGTCGGTCTCCCCCTGCAGCAACCGGCCCACCGGGATACCGGTCCAGGCGGCGACCACCGCGGCAATGTCCTCCGCCGTGACCTGATCGCCGACCATCCGGGCGCCCTCCTGCTCGGTCTGCTCGGCCTCGGCGAGCTCACGCTCTATCACGGGGATATCGCCGTAGAGCAGCCGGGAGGCCTTTTCCAGGTCGCCGCGACGTTCGGCCAGCTCGGCCTGGCTGCGGGCGCTCACCAGGCGCTTCCTCAGATCGCCGACCCGGTTGAGTGATGCACGTTCCTTCTGCCAACGTTCCTGCAATTCGCCGAGCTTGACCTGGCGCTCGGCCAGATCGCCGCGTAGCTTCTCCAGGCGCGCCTTGGAGGCGTCGTCCTTCTCCTTCTTGAGCGCCATTTCCTCGAGCTTGAGCCGGTCCACGCTGCGGCGCAGCTCGTCGATCTCCACCGGTGAGGAGTCGATCTCCATCCGCAGCCGGCTGGCGGCCTCGTCGATCAGGTCGATGGCCTTATCGGGCAACTGCCTCGCGGTGATGTACCGATTCGAGAGGGATGCCGCGGCGACGAGCGCGGCATCCGCGATCGAAACTTTGTGGTGCGCCTCGTAGCGCTCCTTGAGACCGCGGAGGATGGCGACGGTGTCCTCGACGCTCGGTTCGTCCACCATCACCGGCTGGAACCGACGCTCGAGCGCGGCATCCTTTTCGATGAATTCGCGGTATTCGTTCAGGGTGGTGGCGCCGATCAGGCGCAGTTCACCGCGGGCGAGCATGGGCTTGAGCATGTTCGATGCCGCCACCGAGCCCTCGCCACCGCCGGCGCCCATCAGGGTGTGCAGCTCGTCGACGAAGGTGATGATCTGGCCGTCGGCGTCGTTGATCTCCTTGAGCACGGCCTTCAGGCGTTCCTCGAACTCGCCGCGGTACTTGGCGCCGGCCACCAGCGCGGCCAGGTCGAGCGACACCAGCTGCTTGTCCTTGAGCGAGTCGGCCACGTCACCGGCGACGATGCGCTGGGCCAGACCCTCCACCACGGCGGTCTTGCCCACGCCGGGTTCGCCGATCAGCACTGGATTGTTCTTGGTGCGCCTGGTGAGCACCTGGCTCACCCGGCGAATCTCGGCGTCACGGCCGATCACGGGGTCGAGCTTGCCGCTCCGGGCAATGTCGGTGAGGTTCACGCCGTACTGTTCCAGCGCGGTCTTCTGCTTCTCGTCGGTGCCAGGGGCGCCCTGCATGTTGGCCATCAAAAATCATCCTCCGCGAATACTTGAGTGGACTCGGCTCAAGTTTAGACTGGAGGTGGCGGATACGCTACCAGGGCACCTACTTCGCGGTGGCCGGCTTTCGGGCCGCGTGGAGCGCGAGGAAGTCGCGCACGTCGCCGGCCTCGGCGTCGTCGATTCCGTGGGCGAGGCCCGGGTAAATGCGTTCGACCAGGGTGGAGTGCCGCGGCAGGTAGGCGCTGGTGCGCGTGATCGCGGCCTCAGCGATGACCCGGTCCTCGGCGCCGCGACCCCAGAAGACGGCCGGGCGCGTCTCGGCGAGGGTCGCGTCGCCGGGCTGCTCTGCAGCCAGAACGAAACCGCCGAGCACGACGGGGGCGAGCACCCGCTCGGGCCGGGTGCGCAGCAGCTGGCTGGCCATCAGGCCGCCCTGCGAGAAGCCGATCGGGATCACCCGGGTGCCGGGAGCCAGGTTCGCATCGACCCAGGCCCAGATCGTCTCGGTGGCCTCGGCGACAGGCCGGGCGTCGGGGTTTCCGGGCGTGGTGATCGGGAACCAGGCCGCGCCACCGGTGCCGAGTTCGAGCGGCGCGCGCAGCGACGCCCACGGCAGGGCGAGCCCGAACGCCGGGATCAGGCCGGTCAGGTCGTGTTCGTTCGAACCATAGCCGTGCAGGAGCAGCGCGACCGCGGGTTCGGTGGTGCCGTCGGCCGGCCAGGCGGACGAGCGCACATCCCGCAGCTGCGGGGTCATCGGGCGATCAGCTCGTCGGTGGTGAGGTCGGGCAGCGCCACGGTGACCTGGGTGCCCCACGGGTCGGCGACCGTCACGGAGCGGCCGTCTCCGGCGAACGGAATCGACCGGGCGGTGAGGCGGGCGGTGAGGGAGTGCAGGTCAGCGACGGCGGGCACCGTCACGGCCACGTCACCGAGGCCGAGGCTCGCCGCGCGGGGGCCCGAGCCACGGCTGTTCCAGGTGTTCATGGCGATGTGGTGGTGGTAGCCACCCGCGGAGGCGAAGAGCGCGCCCGGGTAGCTGCCCTGGGTGGCCTCGAAGCCGAGCGCGTCGACGTAGAACGCCCGCGCCGTCTGGATGTCGCCGACCTGCAGGTGCACGTGCCCGACCGCGCCGGGCAGGGCGGAGCCGGCATCGACGATTGCCTGATCGAGGTGACCCTGCAGGTAGGCGTTGGGGTCGAGGTACTCGGTGGCCATCCGGATCTGTTCGCCGTCGTGGATCCAGGTGCTGCGGTCCCGGTCGGTGTAGAGCTCGACGCCGTTGCCCTCCGGGTCGGTGAAGTAGAACGCCTCGCTCACGAGGTGGTCGCTGGAGCCGATGAAGATGCTGCGCGGGTCCTGCGCAGCGCGGTAGACCGTCGCCGCGAGGCTGCCGGGGGTCTCGAAGAGGAACGCGGTGTGGAACAGGCCGGCCTGGCGCGGGTCGACGCCGGGCAGGTCCGGGGTGTGGATGAGCCGCACCAGCGGCGTCGTTCCCCGGCCGAGCGCACGGTGCACCTCACGATTGCGACTGCGCTCCTCGAGGGGTTCCATCGCGAAGGCCCGGGAGTAGTAGTCAGACATGGTCTCGAGGTCACCGACCCGCAGGGTTACCGCGCCCATTGACGTGGCGGCGTCGAGGATCTGCTCGCGTGCTGTGTCGCTCATGATTGGCTCCCGGTCTCGCTACGAAATGCTTGTAGCTACAACCATACAGCACGTTCCTCGGCGATCAGACCGGACTGGTCAGCTGGATGAGATTGCCACAGGTGTCGTCCAGCATGGCCACGACCACTGGGCCCATCGGCGTGGCCGGCTGGGTGATTCTCACACCCTTCGCTTCCAGCTCACGAACGGTGGCGGCCACATCGTCAACGGCGAACGAGGTGGCCGGGATGCCGTCCCCGACCAGCGCCCGCTGGTACGCCTGCGCCGCCGGGTGCACGTCCGGCTCCAACAGCAGCTCGACGCCGTCGGGCTCGCCCGGGCCGACCACGGTGAGCCAGCGGTGTTCGCCCACCGGCACATCCGTCTTCGGCAGGAAGCCGAGCTTGTCGGTGTAGAAGGCCAGGGCCTTCGCCTGGTCGTCGACGAAGATGCTGGTGACGTGGATGCGGATCGGCATGGGATTCTCCTCGTTCGGTGGAGCGGAGGGGCGCGGTGCGCTGATCCTAATACGCACGAAAGCGGCCGTGTGGTTGCCTCGTTTGGATGAGGTGACCACACGGCCGCATTCGCGAGCTGCGCTTGCTCAGGCGACGGGCACGCCGACGCGGAAATTCGCGCCGTGGTGCTCGTCGGGCAGGCGGTCGCCGCGGCCGTGCAGCTTCTGCCGCAGGGTGCCCTCGGTGTACTCGGTGGGGTAGACGCCCCGTTTCTGCAGCTCGGGCACCACCCAGGTGACCACGTCTTCGAAGGTGCCCGGCGTGATGGCGTAGGCCAGGTTGAACCCGTCCACGTCGGTCTCGGCCGCCCACTCCTCGAGCTGGTCGGCGATCTCCACACCGGAGCCCACAATGAACGGGCCGAGGCCGCCGATGGCGCCGGCCCGGGCGATGTCGCCGACGGTCCACTCGGAGCCGTCGTCGTTCGCGGCCTGAAAATTGGCCACGGCCGACTGGATGGCGTTGCTCTTGACGTTGCCGATCGGCTCGTCGAGCGCGAACTCGGACAGGTCGACCCCCATCCACCCGGACATGAACACCAGGGCGCCCTCCTCGCTGGCGTAGCTGAGGTAGTCGAGGTACTTGGCTTGAGCCTTCTCACTGGTCTCGTCGGTGATGATGGTGAGCAGCGTGTAGATCTTGGCCGAGTACCGGTCGCGGCCGGCCGCCTCGAGGGCATCGCGGATCTTGGTGACGGTGCCCGTGAGCACGGCCTTGGTCGACGCGGCCACGAAGATCGCTTCGGCGTTGCCGGCAGCGAACGCGATGCCGCGGCTGGAGGCGCCGGCCTGGTAGATCACGGGCGAACGCTGCGGCGACGGCTCGGAGAG
This sequence comes from Cryobacterium sp. LW097, assembly GCF_002205495.2. Classification (GTDB taxonomy): domain Bacteria; phylum Actinomycetota; class Actinomycetes; order Actinomycetales; family Microbacteriaceae; genus Cryobacterium; species Cryobacterium zongtaii. Next base: position 3,555,533 of record NZ_CP021992.1, read on the forward strand.
GTGGATGCCCGGCACCTGGAAATGCTTGCCGGAGTGATTGATGGAGTGCACCTTGCTCGGGTCGGTGAAGACGCCGGTCTCGGTGTCGCGCACCACGGCGTCGTCCTCCCAGGAACCCTCCCACAGCTTGTACAACACCTCGAGGTACTCGTCGGCGTAGTCGTAGCGGTCGTCGTGCTCGAGCTGGTCTTCGTTGCCCATGTTGCGCGCGGCGGAGGGCAGGTAGCCGGTGACGACGTTCCAGCCGACCCGCCCCTTGGTGAGGTGGTCGAGCGTGGACATGCGGCGTGCAAAGGGGTACGGGTGCTCGTATGCGGTGCCGGCGGTGACACCGAATCCGAGGTGCTCTGTGACATATGCCATTGCGGGAATGACCAGGAGCGGGTCGGCGACGGGGATCTGTGCTCCGTTGCGGATCGCCGCCTCGTTGGTGCCGCCGTAGACGTCGTAGGTGCCCAGGACGTCGGCGAGGAAGATGCCGTCGAAGCGTCCCTTCTCGAGCAGCTTGGCGAGATCGGTCCAGTACCCGAGGTCGGTGTAGCTCTGCGACCTGTCGTCGGGGTGGCGCCAGAGGCCGGAGGACTGGTGGGCGACGCAGTTCATGTCGAAGGCATTGAAGCGAATCTGTCTGGGCATGGATCAATGCTCACCTCTTCGCGGCACGATCACATCCCTGCACGAAACACGACGTCACAGTGGGATGCGGCGCAGTATCTTCGAGCCGCCCTCAGCGGGCGATGCGTGAGTGCAAGATCCTGCACCCGCGCGGACGGTCGGGAGGGCCGGCGCGGCGGCCGGCTCCGAATGAATGGGGGTGCCTTTTCTCCCGGCCAGGTGCCATACTGGCCCGGCAACGCCCCGACCGAGCCAACGCCACCGGCGGCCGCGCACCGCATGACCACTCATCGAAGAGGAGTCCCGTGAGCACCGCGCTACTGTCCAATTTCATCAATGGCCACTTTGTGACACCGACGGGCTCCGCGCTGCTGGACATCGTCGATCCGACGACCGGGTCGATCGTGGCCCGGGCCCCGATCTCCACAGCGGGCGACGTCGACGACGCCATGCGCGCCGCCAAGGCCGCCTTTCCCGGCTGGAGCCGGAAGACCCCGGGCGAACGGCAGTTGGCGCTGCTGCGGCTGGCCGACGCCGTGGAGGCCAACAGCGACGCGATCGTGGAGGCTCAGCACCGCAACACCGGCCAGCCGCGCGCCACCATCGCCGCCGACGAGGTGGCCGCCGGGGCCGATCAACTGCGTTTCTTCGCCGGCGCCGCCCGACTGCTCGAGGGCAAGTCGGCCGGCGAGTACCTCGAGGGCATGACCTCCTGGGTGCGCCGCGAACCGATCGGGGTGGTGGGCCAGGTCACCCCGTGGAACTTCCCGTTCCTCATGGCCATCTGGAAGATCGGTCCGGCCCTGGCCGTGGGCAACACCCTCGTGCTCAAGCCCAGCGACACCACCCCTGAATCCACCCTCGAACTCGCCCGGATCAGCCAGGGCATCCTGCCGGACGGCGTGATGAACATCGTGCTCGGCGATGCGAGCACCGGTGCGTTCATCGTCGAGCATCCGGTGCCCGGCCTGGTCTCGATCACCGGCAGCGTGCGCGCGGGTATGGCCGTGGCTGCCGGCGCCGCGCACACCCTCAAGCGCGCTCACCTGGAGCTCGGCGGCAAGGCGCCCGCCGTGGTGTTCGGTGACGTCGACGTGGCCAAGGTCGCCTCGGCGATCGCCGACTTCTCCTTCTATAACGCCGGCCAGGACTGCACGGCCATCACCCGGGTGCTCGTGCACGAGTCGATCCACGACGAATTCGTGGGCGCGTTCACGGCCGAGGCCGAGCTGCGCATCACCGGGTCCGCCGACGACGCCGACAACTACTTCGGGCCGCTCAACAACGTGCGGCACTTCACCGACGTGGTCGAGAAGGTGGAGGGCCTGCCGGCGCACGCGGTGATCAGCACCGGCGGCCACCGGGTGGGTGAGGCGGGCTTCTTCTTCGAACCCACCGTGGTGACCCAGGTGCGCCAGACGGATGCGATCGTGCAGGACGAGACATTCGGCCCGGTGATCACGGTGCAGAGCTTCGGCACCGAGGAGGAGGCCATCGCCATGGCCAATGACGTGCGCTACGCGCTGGCCTCGAGCGTCTGGACCCGCGACCATGCCCGGGCCCTGCGGGTCTCCCGCGACCTCGACTTCGGCGCTGTCTGGATCAACACGCACATCCTGCTGACCGCCGAGATGCCGCACGGCGGATTCAAATACTCCGGCTACGGCAAGGACCTGTCCATGTACGGCGTCGAGGATTACACCCGCATCAAGCACGTGATGAGCGCACTCGAATGAGCTTCCATCCTCTCGACCCCCTGACCGGCCCCGAGTTCACCCAGGCGGCGGCCGTGCTCGCCCGTGAGCACGGGGTGGGTGCGGGCTGGCGGTTCGCCTCGATCGAACTTGTCGAGCCGGCCAAGGCCGCCATCGCCGAATTCGAGGCCACCGGTGTCGCCCCGGAGCGCCGGGCGCGCCTGGTGGTGCTGCATCGCGCCCAGAACCACACCTGGGTGGCGGTGGTGTCGCTGCGCACCGACGCCCTGCTCGAGTGGGGTCAGGTGGTGGGTGTGCAGGCCAACTTCACCGTCGATGAGTGGGAAGAGGCCGACGCGGCGCTGCGGGCGCATCCGGAGGTCGTGGCCGCACTGGCCAAACGCGGCATCACAGACCTCGAGAACGTCTTCATCGACACCTGGACCTACGGCGACGCCGTGATCCCCGACGTCTACCGCGGCCTGCGCCTGGGTTGGGCCGACGTCTGGGTGCGCAGCGGTGCCGGCGCCAACCCCTACGCGGGACCGGTCAGCGGGCTGCACTTCGTGATCGACGTGAACACCATGAACCTGCTCGAAATCGAGGACACCTTTGCCGTGGACCCGCCGAGCGTGATGGGCGAGTACGTGCCGCACCTGGTGCCGGAGCGCATCCGCACCGCGAGCACGAGGCCGCCGTTGAAGCCGCTGGACATCGTGCAGCCGGAGGGCCCGAGCTTCAGCGTGGACGGCAACCTGGTGCAGTGGCAGAACTGGTCGCTTCGAGTGGGATTCAACTATCGCGAGGGCATGACGCTGCACAGGGTGACCTACACGGATGCCGGCCGCGAGCGCCCGATCGCCAACCGGCTCTCGTTCGCCGAGATGGTGGTGCCGTACCGCGACCCGAGCGTCGACCACTTCCGCCGCACCGCGTTCGACATCGGCGAGTGGGGCCTGGGGTTCATGACCACGTCGCTGGAGCTCGGCTGCGACTGCCTGGGCGAGATCCGCTACCTCGATGCCGTGCTGCACAACAGCGCCGGCGAGCCGTACTCGATCCCCAATGCCTTCTGCATCCACGAGGAAGACAACGCCGTGCTCTGGAAGCACGTCGACCACGACGGCGGCGCGGAGGTGCGCCGGATGCGCCGGCTGGTGGTGTCCTTCCACGTGACCGTGGCCAACTACGAGTACCTCGTCTACTGGCGGTTCTACCAGGACGGCAACATCGAGTGTGAGGTGCGCGCCACCGGCATCATGGTGGTCACCCACCTCGAGCCCGGCCAGCCGCACCCCAACGGCACCCTCGTCGACGAGCGCACCTACGCGCCGTTCCACCAGCACTTCATCGTGGCCCGGATGGACCTCGACATCGACGGCCCGGCCAACACCGTGTACCGCAGCGAGACCCGCATCGAACCGATCGACGCTGCCAACCCCCTCGGGCTGGCACTCACCCAACAGAACACCCCGATCGAGACCGAGGGCTTCGATGACTTCGACTGGAACACCCAGCGGGCCTGGAAGGTGGTCAACGAGCAGACCCTGAACGGGCTCGGCACCCCGGTGTCGTACAAGCTCGTGCCGGGCGGCGCCATCCCGTCGTTCTTCCACCCCGAAGCCCCTGCCCTCACCCGGGCTCAGGTGATCGGCCACACGGTGTGGGTCACTCCCAACGACGACGCTCAGCGTTGGCCCTGCGGCGAGTTCGTGAACCAGAGCGGCGTCGACCACGGCCTGCCCGAGTGGATCCAGGCCGGCCGAGCCGTACGCGATACCGATGTGGTGCTCTGGTACACCTTCGGCATCCACCACATCACCCGGCCGGAGGAATGGCCGGTGATGCCGGCCGACATCGTCTCGTTCTGGTTGAAGCCGGTGGGCTTCTTCGACCGCAACCCGTCGCTGGACGTGGAACCGAGCGCCGCGCACTGCGCCCCGGGAATGGAGCACGGCGGGATGGCCGACCACCCACACGAGCACAGCAGCCATGAACACAGCACGGACGAACACAGCATGGACGAACACAGCACGGATGAACACAGCACGAATGAACACAGCACGGATGCGCCGGCCACGGAACCAAGGAGAACAGCGTGACGCGAGTACCGAACTATGTGGTGGCCTACGAGGCCACCGCCCAAGGCCGCGAGGCCCTCGAGCTGGGCATCGCGATGGCCAGGATCACCGCGGCCGAACTGCGCATCTGCCTGGTGTTGCAGCGCGTCACCGCGGCCCCGGCGAAGATCCACGCCGCGAGCAGCGACTTCGAGGTTCTCCTGGCCGACCAGGCCACGAAGTGGCTCGAGCAGGCCGCCGGCTGGGTGCCCGCCGATGTCACGTCCACGACCCATCTGCTCTGGGCCGACTCCACATCTGAGGGCCTGATCCAGGCCAGCGCAGACCTCGATTCCGACCGGATCGTGGTGGGCGCCGCCCGCGGCGGACTGTTCAACAGGTTCACCATCGGCAGCGTCGCCAACGCCCTCTTGCATGCCTCCCCCGTACCCGTTGCCCTCGCCCCACACGGGTACCGCGCGCCGGCCCAGCTCACCCGGATCACCTGCGCCATCGGCACCCGGCCGGGCTGGGAAGCCCTGCTCGACTCGCTGGTGGCATTCTCCGACGGGCTGAGAGTGGACCTGCGCTTCGTGACCCTGGTGGAGGTCGACGCGGCCCGCGAGAAGCAGTCACCGGCCGCCGCGGGCAGCACCGCCCACCTCGACGCCGTGCTCGCCTACTACGAGCGGCACTCGACCAGCCACGGCGTCATCACGACCGAGGTCGGCACCGGCAAGAGCGTCGAAGACGCGGTCGAGGCCCTCGACTGGCGGCCCGATGAGCTCGCATTCGTCGGGTCAAGCCGGCTGGCCGCGCCGCGCACGATCTTCCTCGGCATCACCGCCCACCGCATGCTGCACGCCCTGCCGGTGCCGCTCGTCGTCGTCCCGACCTCGGCCACCCGCACCTGATCCAACCCGTTCGCTGATTTCGACCCGTAGCTGATCCGACCAAAGGACAGGTTCATGGCACAGTCATCCGCCTCCGGCGCCACGCCGGCCACCACCTCCACCTCATCCAGCGCCGGCGGTCTGTCCGCCAAGGGCCTGAGTGCCGGCAGCGTGGGCCTCCTCGGCGCCACCGTGATCGGCATCTCCTGCATCGCCCCCGCGTACACTCTCACCGCCTCGCTCGGCCCCACCGTCGCGGCCGTGGGCACCCAGATGCCGGGGATCTTCATGGTCGGCTTCATCCCGATGCTGCTCGTGGCGCTCGGCTACCGCGAACTCAACAACGCCATGCCGGATGCCGGCACCTCGTTCACCTGGGCGACCCGCGCGTTCGGGCCGTGGCTGGGCTGGATGGGTGGCTGGGGTCTGATCGTGGCCACGGTGGTGGTGCTGTCCAACCTCGCCGGGGTGGCCGTGGACTTCTTCTACCTGATGCTCGCGCAGCTGTTCGACAACCCCGGCCTGGCCGACCTGGCCGGCAACGTCTGGATCAACATCTTCACCTGTCTGGTCTTCATGGTCGGCGCCTGTTACGTCTCCTATCGGGGCATGGAGGCCACCAAGATGGTGCAGTACGTGCTCGTCGCATTCCAGCTGCTCGTGTTGATCTGGTTCAGCGTCGCGGCGCTCATCCACTTCTCCGACGGCACCGCGTTCGACGCCCTCGGCTTCAGCGCCAGCTGGTTCAACCCGTTCCTCACCCCGTCGTTCTCGGCATTCGCCGCCGGGGTGTCGCTGTCGATCTTCATCTACTGGGGCTGGGACGTCACGCTCACCATGAACGAGGAGACCAAGGACCCGGCCCGGACGCCTGGCCGGGCGGCGACCCTCACGGTGGGCATCATCTTCGTGCTGTACATCCTGGTCGCGGTGTCGGCGCTGATGTTCTCCGGTGTCGGCACCGGCGAGCTGGGTCTGGGCAACGAAGACATCCAGGGCAACGTCTTCGCGGCGCTGGCCGGCCCGGTGATGGGCCCGTTCGCGATCCTGATGTCGCTGGCCGTGCTGTCCAGTTCGGCGGCCTCGCTGCAGTCCACCTTCGTGGGCCCTGCCCGCACGATGCTCTCGATGGGTCACTACCGAGCGTTCCCCAAGCGGTTCGCCTCGATCAGCCCGCGGTTCAAGTCGCCGGGTTTCGCGACCGTGATCGCCGGTGTGGTGGCCTGGGGGTTCTACGCGGTGATGCGGGTGCTGAGCACCGATGTGCTCACCGACACCATCCTCACCCTGGGCATCATGATCTGCTTCTACTACGGCGTCACGGCGTTCGCCTGCGTCTGGTTCTTCCGCCGCGAGGTGTTCTCCAGCACCCGGGCGTTCCTGCTCAAGCTGCTCGCCCCGCTGCTGGGCGGCATCATCCTGGCCGTGATCTTCGCCACGACCCTGATCGACAGCACCAATCCCGACTACGGCAGCGGCTCGGAGATCGGCGGCGTCGGCCTGGTGTTCATCCTCGCGATGGTCCTCTTCCTCACCGGCATCGTCCTGATGCTCATCATGCGCAGGGTCGACCCGGCCTTCTTCCAGGGCAAGACCCTGACCAAGGGCACCTCCCGCGACGCGTGAGTCTTGTCTCGGGATCGGCGCCGTTCCGGCCGTGGTTGACTGTCTGCCATGGGGAAGTGGAGCGGTGACACCTGGCTGGGCTGGGCTCTCGTGCTGTTCTGCCTGTCGCTGGCATCGACATTCATTGCCGGTGTCGCCGGGTTCAATTTTGACCCAGACGATTATCCGAGCTCCTATTACGCCGCTCGGGTTCCCGGCCTTGTCGGGGTCATGGTTGTGTCGCTGGTGATTCCGGCGCTGGCTGCCGCGGCATCGGTCTTGTCCGCGCGTGCCGAACCACGTGAGGCGCGGCGGACCACGACCGCGACAGTCATCCTGGTTCTGGCGCTGTCATCTGTCTGGTTGTGCTTGGTGCTCGGGATCGACTCGGTGCAGCAGGCCATCGAATTCTCTGAGCATGCTCCGATGTAGGTGCCGAGGTCCGCTGCGGCGCAGTTGAGCCGCCCGACCGGCACCATCCGCTCACCTCGCTGAACACACTCTCAGGCGGCCGCCCCTCCCGGACAGCTTCTGGTTGTTTCCCTTTCACCTTCGATTCGTACACTCCCCAGTGATCGGCTTCACAAGGTCTGACTGTGGAAAGTGACGTGTGCGATGTCGTATTTTGTGGAACTGGTCGATCACCGCCTGGCCAGGCTGCTCACCCCCGCCAGGCGGGATTGGCTTCGGAGTCCCCGCACCCTGCTGCTCGGCTTCCTCGGGCTGCACCTGCTCTTCCTGTTCGCGCTGCTGCCGACCATCCTCACCGGCCGGGTGCTGGGCGACCTGCCGCTCTATCGGGTCTGGGCCGAGCAGGCGCTGGCCAACGGCGTGTGGCAGGGCATCGACGTCGAGTGGGTGTATCCCATCGGCGCGATCGTGCCGATCGTGCTGGCGGATGCGGCCGGCCCACTGCTGTACCAACTGCTCTGGTTCGTGATGACCGGGGCCCTCAACGCCGCGGCCATCGGCATCCTCACCGACTGGGGCCGCGATCGGGCCGGCTACCGGGCGGCCTGGTTCTGGCTGGCCTTCAGCCTGCTGCTCAGCCCCGTCGGACTGCTGCGCCTCGAGGGGCTCAGCGCCCCACTGGTGATCATGGGCCTGGTGCTGGTGGCCCGCCGCCCCGTGCTGGCCGCCGCCCTGCTCACCGCGGCGACCTGGATCAAGGTCTGGCCGGCCGCGGTGCTGCTCGCCGTCGTGGCGGCGAGCCGGCGCCGGGTGAGCGTGGTCGTCACCGGCGGAGTGATCACGGCCGGTATCGCCGGCGCCGTCTGGGCGGCCGGAGGCCTGCGGTTTCTGACCGGCTTCGTCACCATGCAATCCGACCGGGCCCTGCAGCTCGAGGCGCCGGTGACGACCCCGTGGGTGTGGCTGGCCGCGATGGGCCAGCACGGCACCACGATCTACCAGAACCACGCCATCGCCACCCGCGAAGTGAGCGGCCCCGGCGCCGGCTTCGTGGCGGCCGCCATGACCCCGCTGATGTTCCTGGTCATCGCCGGCATCTTCGTTCTGCTCCTGCTGGCCCTGCGTCGCAGCCGCGACAACGCCCAGCTGGTGCTTCTGGGCGCATTGGCCCTGGTGACCACGTTCGTGGTGCTCAACAAGGTGGGTTCGCCGCAGTACATGCTGTGGATCGCCCCGGTCGTGGCCGTCGGCGTGGCCCACGACTGGGTTGTCTGGCGGGTGCCGGCCTATCTCACGATCGTGATCGGCGGGTTGACCACCCTGATCTTCCCGATCTTCTACCTGCCCCTGGTGCACGGGGATGCCGGTGCGATCCTGCTGCTCACCGTGCGCAACGCTCTGCTCGTGGTGCTGCTCGGCTGGTCGGTCCTGGCCCTGTGGCGCACGGCCTTCGCGAGCTCGCCGGCATCCGTATCGGGCGTCAGCGCGCCGGAGCGCGTGGCCTGGCCACCCGCTGACGCCACCAGTTTGCGGGGCGACCCGGCCACACGAGGCAGAATAGGGAGGTGACTGCTACAACGACCTTCGCCCTCGTCCGCCACGGCCAGACCGATTGGAACGCCATCGGGCGCATCCAGGGGGCCACCGATGTGCCCCTCAACGACGTGGGCCGGGGCCAGGCCACGGAGGCGGTCGCACCGCTCTCGCAGTACGAATGGGACTTCGTCGTGGCATCGCCGCTGTCCCGTGCGGCCGAGACGGCCGACATCATCGCCGCGGACCTGGACCTCGAGGTGACCCGCCACCTGCCCGGCCTCGTCGAGCGCAACTACGGACCGGCGGAGGGGCTCTCCGCCGGACCCACGCTCGACGCCCTGCGGGCCGACGGCGACTCCGGCAGCTTCCGTGGTGCCGAGGCGGCGCTCAGCGTGTCCAACCGCGGCCTTGGTGCGCTGCGCCAGCTCGCCGAGGACTACCCGGGCGCCCGCATCATCGTCGTCTGCCACGGCACCCTGATTCGCCTCAGCCTGATGGCCGCCCTCGAGCGGGACATCCCGCCGATCCTGAACGCGGCAATGTCGGTCGTGCAGTTCAGCCCCGAGGCCGGCTGGACCGCATCCGTCATCAACAACGAGCCGCTCGAGGCCGACGCCGTGGCCCTCGCCGGCTAACTGTTCCCGCTGCGGACAAATGGTCCCGGCACACCGGGCGCATATGTCCGCATGGGCAACAGTTGCGGCTGCCTGACCGGCTAGCGACGGGTGGACACTGTCACGGTGAACTTGGTGTTGCGGCCGACCTGATGGGTCGGGCCCACGATGCGGGTGAGGGCGGGGCGATAGCCGAGGTGGGTGTTCCACACGGTCCACAATTCGCCGCCGGGGCGCAGGACTCTGGCCGCATCCTCGAAGAGCTTCAGGGCGATGCCGGCGTGCACCGACGACCCGATGTGGAACGGCGGGTTCAGCAGGATCAGCTCGGTGGACGCGTCGGGTTGCGCGCTCAGCGCGTCGTCGCGCAGCACCCGCACCCGATCCATTACGCCGTTGGCCGACATGGTGGCCAAGGCGGAGGCGACGGCCGCGGCGGACTGGTCGCTCGCCACCAGCTGCAGGCCGGGGCGACGCTGGGCGAGGGCGGCCGCGAGCACCCCGGTACCGCAGCCCAGGTCGACGGCGGTGACGGCATCCGGCTTCATGCGGTCGAGGAATTCGAGCAGGTAGCGGGTGCCGATGTCGATGGTGGTGCCGGCGAAGGCGGCGCCGTGGGCGCAGACGGTGAGACCCAGGTCGGGGTGCTCGACCGTACGCGGCCACGCCGGGCCGGCCTGGTCAGTGCTGTCCGAGACCGTCGGCTGCGTAATGATCAGGACACGCGACTTCTGCCGCGCCGGAGTGACGTGCAGCTCGCCGAAGTGCCGGCGCAGCACCTCGTTCATGGCCACAGTCATGTGCTTGATGCGGCCACCGGCGACCACGGTCACGTCGGGGGCGGCGAAGCGGGCGATGGTGCCGGCCAGCTCGTCGAGGGCGGCCAGGCTGCGCGGCAGCTGCAGCAGCACCAGGCGGGCCCCGGTGAACAGCTCGGCGCCCAGCTGCACATGCCGGTACGCCCCGGTGAGGCCGGCCAGGTCGGGCACGCTGCTCGCCAGATCGGCCGCGTTGTGATCGAGGGCGTGTTCGCCGGAGAGCGGGTCCTGGTAGACGCGCACCTCAGGCTGCGCTCCCAGCCGCGCGGTCAGCTGCGCCGCCGCCGCGAGCGTCAGGGCACCGTAGTGGTCCTCGAGCACCACGACCTCGCCGACACCGGCCGCGGCCAGTCCCGCCGCGGCCTCGTCCAGGATCAGCCGGTCGCTCGCGTCGACGGCGAAAAGATTGGTCGCCTCGACATCGGGCCAGCGGCGCAGGCGCTCGAAAGGAAAGTCAGGCATCCGCTCAGAATAGCCGCCAGGGACTCGAACGGCTCAGCGAGGCCGGTGCGGCGTGGGACAATAAGAGACCCCTTCACCCAACCGTCACGGACACCGCACCTTATGGCCCACAACCTCAGCGATCTGCAGATCGCGCGCCTCGTCGGGCCACAGGCATATTCGCGTGGGGTGCGTTACGCCAAGGAGGGCCGGGTTGAAGACCAGGTCTGGCAGCTGGGCGGCAGCCGCCTGCTCGGCACCGTCGGCGGCACCCAGGCCCGACCCTACGACGTCACCGTGACATTTCAGCAGGATTCCAACGGCACCGTGGTGCGCGCATCCGGCACCTGCAGCTGCCCGATGGGCCTGAACTGCAAGCACGTCGTCGCACTGCTGCTGGCCAGCCGGTCCACGGCCGCCGACCTCGCCCGTGCACGCTCGGCAGATTCCCAGCGTCCCCACACCAGTGCCCCCGCCACCTGGCAGAGTGCCCTGGCACCGCTCACCAGGGCGCCGGAGGCCGAGGCGCCGACGGGCACCGCCCTCGCCCTGCAGTTCGAGTTACTGCCGCCGCCGCGCGCCGCGCGGCTGCCCGCCCCGAGCGTGTCGCTCGCCCGCCTGGGCGTGCGCCCGATGGTGCGCGGCAAGAAGGGCAAGTGGATCCGCGGCAACCTCACCTGGGACAACCTCTCCTACTCCCGCGGCATGCTCAACCGCGCCCAGTTGCGGGTGCTCTCCGCCATCTTCGAGCTCTACTCCTCCGGCCAGCGTTACCACGTGACCACCGACCCGTGGCTGCACCTGGACGGGTTCGCCAACCGCGCCCTCTGGGGTCTGCTCGGCGAGGCCCGCGAGGCCGGCATCCCCTTCATCGGCACCACACCCGGGCAGGAGCCGGTGACGGTCTCGGACGAACCCGCCGAACTGTCGCTCGACATCCGCCGCGACCACGGCGGCCTCACCCTCTCCCCCACCGTCTCCCTCGGCGGCCAGTTGCTCGACCGCAGCGCCCTCGGTTACATCGGTGACCCGGCGCACGGCCTGTTCACCTGGACGACCACCAGCACCGACGTGCGCCTCACCATCGCCCCACTCGCGCGCCAGCTCGGCCGCGACCTGCGGGTTCTCGCCTCGGCGCACACCCCCATCACGATTCCGCCCGACGAGGAGAACGTCTTCCTCGCCGACTTCTACCCGTTCCTGCGCGGCCAGCTCTCGCTGATCAGCACCGACGAGTCGTTCGAACTGCCCGACACCGCCCGCCCGGTGCTGGCCCTGTCGATCATCGCCCACGCGGATGCCCGCATCGGCTTGCACTGGGAGTGGCAGTACACCGGCGGTGCCGGCGCCTCGGGCGCCCCGGCCATCGCGCCCCTGCACGGCCCGGCCACCGACGACGCCCCGGCCGGCTACCGGGACACGGCCGACGAGGCCCGCATCCTGCATGCCGTCAGCGGCATATTCGCGGGATTCCCCGCCCACCAGCCGGCCTTGTTCGCCGCGGAGCTGACCGGTTCAGCCGGGGCTGCCGATTCCGCGGGCATCCTGCGCGCCGACGCCACCCTCGACGGCGCCCGCATGATCGAGTTCCTCGAGGCCGTGCTGCCGGTGCTCGAGGCCACGGACGACCTGCTCGTGCAGTTCGTCGGCGACGCCCCGGAGTACCGCGAGGCCGCCGAGCCGCCCACCCTCACCTTCGCCACCTCGGCGCGGGCCGAGAGCCGGGACTGGTTCGACCTCTCGGTGCGGGTCACCGTCGACGGCGAGGATGTGCCCTTCGACGAGGTCTTCAGGGCCCTGGCCACCGGCCAGGAACTGATGATCCTGCCGGACGGCACCTACTTCAGCCTGGACCGGCCCGAACTGCAACAGCTGCGCCACCTCATCGAAGAGGCCCGCGGCCTGCAGGATTCCCCGAACGACTCGCTGCGCATCAACCGGGCCCAGTCCGACCTCTGGGAGGAACTGCAGGACCTCGGCAGTGCCGAAGCCGAGGCCGCCGCCTGGCGTGACACCCTCGCCGGCCTCGCCGACGGCGCCACGATCGCGCACCGGGAGCTGCCCGCCGCCGTGCAGGCATCGCTCCGGCCCTACCAGCAGACCGGGTTCGACTGGCTCGGCTTCCTCTACGACACCGGCCTCGGCGGCGTCCTCGCCGACGACATGGGCCTGGGCAAGACCCTGCAGGCCATCGCTCTCATCGTCGATGCCCGCGAACGACAGAGCGAACGCCGCCCGTTCCTGGTCGTCGCGCCCACCAGCGTGGTGCACAACTGGGCCACCGAGTGCGCCAGGTTCGCCCCCGGCCTCTCGGTCGCCGCGATCACCGAGACCACCGCCAAGCGCGGTGCGTCTCTGGCCGAGGCCGTGACCACGGCGGATGTCGTGATCACCTCGTACACCCTGTTCAGGCTCGATTTCGACGAGTACGACGCCGTCAGCTGGGCGGGCCTGCTGCTCGACGAGGCCCAGTTCGTGAAGAACCACAAGTCCAGGGCGCACCAGTGCGCCAAGCGGCTGCAGGCCCCGTTCAAGCTCGCCATCACCGGCACGCCGCTGGAGAACAACCTGATGGAACTGTGGTCGCTGCTCTCGATCACCGCCCCCGGCCTGTTCCCCAGCGCCGCCCGCTTCTCCGACTACTACCAGCGGCCCATCGAGACGCAAGCCGACGGTGACAGGCTCGGCCAGCTGCGCCGGCGCATCCGCCCGTTCATGCTGCGCCGCACCAAGGACCAGGTGGCCAGCGACCTGCCCGCCAAGCAGGAGCAGGTGCTCGAACTCGAACTGCACCCGCGCCACCGCCGGGTGTATCAGATGCACCTGCAGCGCGAACGGCAGAAGGTGCTCGGACTGCTCGGCGACCTCAACCAGAACCGGTTCGAGATCTTCCGGTCGATCACCATGCTGCGCCAGCTCAGCCTGGATGCGAGCCTGTACGACGACAAGTACGCCGACATCCCCTCGAGCAAGCTGGATGTGCTCATGGAGCTACTCGAAGACGTCGTCGCCGAGGGGCACCGCACTCTGATCTTCAGCCAGTTCACCGGCTATCTCGCCAAGGTGCGCACCCGCCTCGACGCCGCCGGCGTGACTTACTCCTACCTGGACGGGCGCACCCGCAACCGGGCCGCGGCGATCGACGGGTTCAAGAACGGCGACACCTCGGTGTTCCTGATCAGCCTCAAGGCCGGTGGCTTCGGCCTCAACCTCACCGAGGCCGACTACTGCATCCTGCTCGACCCCTGGTGGAACCCCGCCGCCGAGGCGCAGGCCGTTGACCGGGCACATCGCATCGGCCAGACCAAGAACGTGATGGTCTACCGTCTGGTGGCCACCGACACGATCGAGGAGAAGGTGATGGCGCTCAAGGCCGTCAAGGCCAAACTCTTCGACAGCGTCATGACCGATGGCGGCGCCCAGGGAACCGGCCAGGGGCTCACAGCCTCCGACATCCGCGAACTGCTCGAGTAGCGCCAGACGTGACCGATATTCCCGCCGGCCCGGCGGCCGACCAGGCTGTCGATCACGCCGTCGACCAGGCCGTCGAGGCCCGCGAGCGGCTCAAGCAGGCCGCTCGGCGCGCCCACCGCAGCCGGTCGGTGCGGGCCTCCGCCCGGCTCGGGCTGCTCGCCAACGGCCTGGTGCACGCCCTGATCGGAGGAATCGGCCTGCGCATCGCGAACGGCCAGCCCGGCGAAGCCGACCAGCTCGGCGCGCTGAGCGCCATCGCAAACGGCCCCGGCGGCATTGCCGTGCTCTGGTTGTCGACGGTGTCGTTGTGGGGCCTGGCGCTCTGGCAGGGCACCAACGCCGCGTTTAGCGTGGCGCCCAATCGACGGGTCCTCGTGTTCCGCCGCTGCCTCAACGTCGGCAAGGCCCTCGGCTTCGCGCTGCTGGGCACCGTCACGTTCGCGGTCGCGCTCGGCGCCAGGGCCGGCGGCGCCGAGACGGTGCGGCGCGCCGACGACGCCATCGTGGAGAGCCCCGTGGGCCTGTTCCTGCTGCTGGTCGTGGGCAGCACCGTGGCCATCATCGGCGGCGGCCTCGTCTGGCGTGGTCTGCGACGCAACTTCCGCGAGGAGCTGCGCTACCTCTGGGGGCCCACCAAGGTCATCGTGCTCGGCCTGGGAGTGTTCGGCCACGTCACCAAGGGGATCGCGTTCCTGGTCACCGGCGGGCTACTGCTCGCCGCCGCCGTGTTCGCCGATGTGCGCTGGGTGGGTGGCCTGGACGCCGGGCTGCGCTACCTGCTCACCCTGCAATCGGGCCCGATCCTGCTCAACGTCGTCGCTGCGGGCCTGATCGCTTTCGGACTGTACCTGGTGGCCCGGGCGGCGTTCCTGCGGCACTAACAGCCGAACAGCGCAGTCAGGCTGAGAGTTGGATGAGGGCCCGACGATCTGCTTCAATTTCGAAGTACTCTGTGGGCATGGACATTCGCGAGATCCCCCTCACCGCCGCCGACGGCTCCACCACCTCGCTGGCCGAGTACGCCGACAAGGTTGTGCTCGTGGTCAACGTCGCCTCCCGCTGCGGCCTGACACCGCAGTACGAGACCCTCGAACAGCTGCAGCGCACGTACGCCGACCAGGGCTTCACAGTGCTCGGCTTCCCCTGCAACCAGTTCGCCCTCGGCGAGACCGGATCGAGCGAGAAGATCGCCGAATTCTGCTCCACCACCTACGGCGTCACGTTCCCGCTGATGGAGAAGACGAAGGTGAACGGTGGCTCCCAGCATCCGCTCTACGCCGAGCTCACCCAAACGCCGGATGGCGCGGGCAAGGCCGGCAAGGTCAAGTGGAACTTCGAGAAGTTCGTGATCTCGCCCTCCGGTGCGGTCCAGCGGTTCCGCCCGACCACCCTGCCCGACTCCCCCGAGGTCATCGCGGCTATCGAGTCCGGCCTGGCGGAGCTGAAGCCCGCCGCCTAACCGTTCTCGGAGTTCGGCACCCCGTAGGACGCCGCGCTGTGCATCTCGATGGCCACATACGGTTCGTTGCCGACCACCCAGGCGTTGTGCCCGGACGGAATGAGGTAGGAATCGCCGACGGTGATGGTGGCCGTGGCGCCGTCGTCGAGCATGACCTCCAGGGTGCCCGACAGGCAGTAGCCCACGTGCAGGAGGCGACAGGAATCGGTGTTCACCGTCGGCTTGATGTTGTCGGCCCACGTCCAGCCCGGCTGCATCGTCATGCGGCCGACCGAGAACTCGTCCAGGTGGTTCAGTTCCAGCAGAGTCTTCTCCGGCGCGCGACGCTCGTCAGGCGTGCTGTGCGACTTGACCTGCAGGGTGTGCGCAGTGGTGGCCATGGTGTCTTCCCAACTCTGGCGGGCCCATCAAGAAGGTCGGACACGCGGCCCACCCTGACGTGCCTGGCACGTGACCGAGCCAGACTAAACCCACCTGGCGAGGCCTGAAAGCCCGGGCTCGGATCTCCGTGAGCGAGCACCGACTGTTCCCCATCCAATAGTGGTTGCGGTGGGCGGCTAGGAACCGAACGCCAGGCGGGCGTCGGCATACGTGGCGGCGACCGTCGTGGTGCCGGTGCCGGTGCCGGTGCCAGTGCCAGTGCCGGTGGCGTCGGCGTTGATGTCGACGGGGGCGGGGGCGTCGTCGAAGCGGCGCACCGGTTGTGCGTCCAGGTCGCCGGGCTCCGTGGTCCAGGCGCGCGGGGTCCAGGCGGGCCAGCCGGGATCTCCGTCGTTGATGAAGGACACCGCGGCTCCGTGCACCTCGTCGGCCAGCCGCTGGGACGGGGCGGGACCGGCCAGCGCCGCCACCCGCGGGGCGTCCAGCGCATCGAAGAAGAACGGCAGATCGAGGCAGTGCAGCGCCCCGCCGAGGGTGGGCGAGCGCCACGCGAACGCCCAGAGCCAGCTGGGCGCCGCATCCGTTGTGGCGGCCTCTGCCCTCGCTTCGGCGACCCGCAGCATGACGCCGCGGATGGCGCGGTCGGAGGCGAACTGGCCCAGCAGTTCGGCGGTACCGAGCCTGTCGTGCGCCGCGGCGTACGCCCGCGCCGACGGCGCGGCGACGCCGAGACGGCCGAGCACTTCCGCGGCATCTTCGCCGGCCAACTCGTCGGTGAGGTCGGCTATGGCGAAGTTGAATTCGTGGTCGGTGCTGCCCAGCATCAACGGCTTGGCGGCGCCGATGCCCGCCCGCACGGCGTCGACCGTGGCCAACGGGACCAGGTCGCCGTCGACGACCGGTCCGAACGGGAGACCGGCGACGAGGGCGTTCGCGATCTCGCCCAGCGGGCCGGCGGGGGTGCCGGCGGCGAAGGCCGTCGCCCGCGGCTGCTCGGCGAGGATCTGGTTTTCGGTGAGCGCCCCGAGTCCCGCCCGGGTGGGCGCAACGCCGGCCAGGGCGGCCAGGCGCCGACCGGTCCGCTCCGCTTGGTCGGGCACGAGATAGGTGGCCACCCCGGAGATGACGATGGCCCGCGCGAACAGCGGTTGCGCCCGCGGCATCGTCAACAGGGTGAGCACGGCGCCGCCGCCCGCGGATTGCCCGGCGATCGTTACCCGGGCCGGGTCGCCGCCGAAGACCTGGATGTTGTCGCGTACCCACGCGAGCGCCAGCAGCCAGTCGAGCACGCCGCGGTTCAGCGGCGCATCCTCGATCCACCCGAAGCCGTCGAAGCCGAGCCGGTACGACACGTTCACGGTGACAACACCGTGCCGGTTGAAGTTCGCGCCGTCGTACCACGGGCTCGCTGCCGACCCGGAGGTGTAGCCGCCGCCGTGGATGTAGACCAGCACGGGCAGGCCGGCACCGGCGGGCGCCGGGGCGGGGTCGGGGGTGAACACGCTCAGGTTCAGCGTCGACTCGCCCGGGAAGCTGGGCTCGGGCACCAGAGTGCTGTCGCCACCGTCGATTCGTTGCGGGGTGGCGCCGGGGCTGCCGGCATCCCGCACGCCGGACCAGGCCGGGTGCGGCACCGGGGCCGCGAAGCGCAGCTCCCCGACCGGCGGGGCGGCGTAGGGAATGCCGAGGAACGCTGTCGACCCGGGGCGCCGGACGCCGCGGACGATCCCCGCCGTTGTCGTGACCTCGACGGTGTTCATGGGGCGCCCTTTCACTGAGACGGTGGTGGTGCACCGCGATTGAGGTTATCGCGCAGAGCGCCGCCGGGTCTGGCCCCGACGGCGTCCGGCGCGCAGAATGGATGCGCCACACCGCGGTGAGCATTCGCCGTGGACCGTTCACCGCGCGAGGAGCACACCATGGCCAAGCTGATCTGCACCTTCATCACCTCCCTGGACGGCTATGTGGCCGACACCGAGGGCAACTTCGACTGGAGTACCCCGAGCGATGAGGTGCACACCTTCGTCAATGACCTGGAGCGTTCGGTGGGCACCTACCTGTACGGCCGGCGGTTGTATGAGGTGATGGTGGCCTGGGAAACCATGCACCTGAACGACGACGCCCAGCCGGCCGTGATGCGCGACTACACCGCGATCTGGCAGGCGGCAGAGAAGATCGTCTACTCCAGGACCCTGGCCGAACCACTCAGCCGGCGTACCCGCATCGAGCGCAGCTTCGACCCGGAGGCGGTGCGGGCGCTCAAGGCTTCGGCCACCGCCAACCTGTCGATCGGCGGTCCGCACCTGGCGGCACAGGCCTTCGCGGCCGGGCTGGTCGACGAGGTGCAGCTGTTCATCTCCCCCATCGTGGTGGGCGGCGGCCTGAAGGCCGTGCCCGACGGCCTGCACCTCGGTCTCGAGCTGACGGACGAGTACGCGTTCCGGAACGGCGTGGTGTACCTGGGCTATCGCGTACGGCACTGACCGCACACGATAATCTGGGGCTGCGCCGGCACCCCCGGCCCCACCAGATTGGACCAGACGATGACGCCTGACCGTGCTCCTGACCGTTCGATCGCCGCATCCACCCGCGCCCTCGTCATCGGCGAGGCCCTCATCGACATCGTGCGGCGCCCGGGCGCCGAGCCGGTGAGTCACGCGGGCGGCAGCCCGATGAACGTGGCGTACGGACTCGGCCGGCTCGGTGTGCCGACCACCCTGGTCACCCAGATCGGGGCAGACCCGTTCGGCGAGATCATCGCGGGGCACCTGCGCGCGGCCGGCGTCGACCTGCTGCCGGGGTCGGTCACGACCGGCGCCACCTCGAGCGCCACCGCCATCCTGGATGCGGCCGGCGCCGCCACCTATGACTTCGACCTGCGCTGGGAGCTGCCATCGGTGGCGCTGCCCGCCCCGTGCGCCTTGATCCACACGGGCTCGATCGCCGCGATCCTGCAGCCCGGCGGCCGGGCCGTGTTGACCGCGTTCACCGGCGCCCCGGCCGGCACCCTGCTCAGCTACGACCCCAATGTGCGGCCCGGCATCATGGGCAGCCGTGCCGACGTGGTGCGAGCCGTCGAAGAGCTCTCCCGGGCCGCGCACGTGGTGAAAATGAGCGACGAGGATGCCGCGTGGCTCTATCCGGGGCGGAGCCTGGACCAGATTGCCCGGGAATACGTGGCGGCCGGGGTGGCCCTGTTCGCCATCACCCGAGGCGGCGACGGCGCCCTGCTGCGGGCCGGCGGGGCCACGGCCGAGCTGGCCGCGCATCCGGTGACCGTGGTCGATACCATCGGCGCCGGTGACTCGTTCATGTCGGGGCTGCTCTACGCGATCCTCGTGAACGATGCCACCGAGGCCATCCTGCAGAACACCCTCCGCGCCGCCGACCTCGGTCGCCTGGGCCAGACCGCCCTGGCGAGCGCGGCGATCACGGTGTCGCGTGCGGGCGCCAACCCGCCCACGGTGGCGGAGCTGTTCGCGCGCTGACCCGCCCCTTCCACCGCACCGATGCAGACAGCGTGGGGCAAGTCAATCCCCTTGAACGCTGCAGCGACCCTGGCTTTACTGTGCCTACGTTGTCCCCATTGAGTGGGTCTCTGGCAACGGGTAACAGGAAGTTTGGTGCGACATGGCGGTCACAACAACCGATACGGCAGTGCAAGTCTCGGTAGAACTCACTCCCACGGATGGAGTGGTGATCGAGGGTAATTCGCTGGGGGTCACCATACGCATCACCGCGCTCCGGCCTGCGTTGATCGAGCACGCCGAGCTGACGCTGATCCGCAAGGTCAATTACACCTACGGCCGCGGCAACATCTACGGCGGCGTGTTCCCCGCCCGCGAACGCACCACCGAGCTGCTCACCACGGTCACGGTGCAAGCGCCGGGTGCAATCCCGGCCGGCCAGACCCGGGTGTTGTCGGGCAGCCTGAGCATTCCCACCGACGGCCCGGCCTCGGTGCGGGGAGACCTGATCGACGTGGGCTGGTCTGTGCGTTGCGTCCTGCATGCCGCCGGTGGTCAGATCATCAAGCGGGAACGACTGATCGACGTGCAGTCCTGGGGCCAGACCAGCGCCACCGACATCGGCCATCCGCCGGTCGGCGAACACCTCGGACAGGTCGCCCTGGAGTTCATCGCGTTGTCCTCCCGGGTGCTGGAACCCGGCACCCCGCTCACGGGCGTCCTGCGGGTGCGTCCCCGCGACGAGATCTCGACCCGGGGCGTGCGCGTGCAGCTGGTGCGCTGCGAGGAGGTCTGGGGCGGACCCGGCCAGGTCGCCGACCCCGACGCCAGCGAGTCCGAGGGCTACCGGCACGCCGAAGCCGTGACGGCCGCCGTCGTGGTGGGCCCCGCCGGGATGCTCACCCCCGGCACGGTGGTCGATCTGCCGTTCACGGTCGAAACACCCGCGGGCCTGCCGGCACCGTCGTTGTCCATCGGCAACCTGCACGTGCGCTGGGAAATCCGGGCCGTCGTCGACCTGCCCCTGCGCCTGGACCCGCGGCTCTCGCTCGACCTGCTCGCCGTCACGGCCAGCCGGCAACCGAGTGATTCCGGCCGCCCCGGGGCCCTCGACACCGACTGAGCACCGGTCTCACCAGGATTGAGAAGGCGGAGTGCTGGATCGCATCCGGTTCTCCTGTTGGACAGTGGGCTCCGAGCGGAGCAGCCTGAGGGTATGGAATACACACACCTCGGTCGTTCCGGCCTGTCCGTTTCGCGCCTGTGCCTCGGCACCATGAACTTCGGGCCCGAGACCGACGAGCCCACCTCGTTCGGCATCATGGACGCTGCCAGGGCGGCGGGCATCAACTTCTTCGACACCGCCAACGTCTACGGCTCCAAGCAGGGCCGGGGCGCCACCGAGAGCATCCTGGGCCGCTGGTTCGCGCAGGGCGGCGAGCGGCGCGAGGACACCGTGCTGGCCACCAAGGTCTACGGCACCATGTCCGACCGGCCCAATGACGGCAAGCTGTCGGCGCTCAACATCCGCCGCTCACTCGATGAGAGCCTGAAGCGCCTGCAGACCGACCACATCGACCTGTTCCAGTTTCACCACGTGGACCGTGACACCCCGTGGGATGAGATCTGGCAGGCCATGGAAACCGCCGTCGCGCAGGGCAAGGTCCTCTACGCCGGCAGCAGCAACTTCGCCGGTTGGCACATCGCCACCGCGCAGGCCGAGGCCCGCAAGCGCAACTTCAGCGGGCTGGTGAGCGAGCAGTCGCTGTACAACCTGCTCAAGCGCGACATCGAACGAGAGGTCATCCCCGCCGCCCAGGCCAACGGGATGGGAATCCTGCCCTGGTCGCCGCTGGACGGCGGCCTGCTCGGCGGTGTGCTGCGCAAGGAGCGCGACGGCAGCCGCCGGGTCTCCGGGGCCAACGCCGACAAGCTTGAGAAGAACCGCGCGGCCATCGGTGCCTACGAGGACTTCGCCGCCGAACTCGGCACCGAGCCCGGCGACCTGGGCCTGGCCTGGCTGATGCACCAGAGCGCGGTGACCGCACCGATCATCGGTCCGCGCACCATGGAGCAGCTCGAGGCCGGCCTGCGCGCCGTTGACCTGAAGCTCGACCAGGCCGCGCTCCAGCGCCTAGACGAGATCTTTCCCGGCTACCGCACCGCGCCGGAAGACTACGCCTGGTGAGCGCCGGACTCAGTGTTCTCTTCATCGGCGGCACCGGGGTGATCAGCACGGCCGCGGCCGAGCTGGCCGTGGCTCGTGGCCACCGGCTGACCGTGCTCAATCGCGGCCAGTCCGCCCTGCGCAGCGTTCCCGACGCGGCTGAGGTGGTCACCGTGGACGTGCGGGACGCGGCCGCGGTTGCGGCGGCGCTCGGTGAGCGTCGTTTCGACGTGGTGGTGGACTTCGTGGCGTTCACCCCGGAGCACGTGCGCGCCGACATCGCCCAGTTCGCCGGCCGCTGCGGGCAGTACATCTTCATCAGTTCGGCCTCGGCGTACCAGAAGCCGCCGGCCGCCCTGCCGGTGCGGGAGTCCACTCCCCTGCACAACCCGTTCTGGGCGTACTCCCGCGACAAGGCCGCCTGCGAAGATGTGCTCATGGCGGCGCACCGGGAGCAGGGCTTCCCGGTCACCATCATCCGCCCGTCGCACACCTACGACCGAACCCAGATCGCGCTGCTCGGCGGGTGGACCGACATCCACCGGATGCGCACCGGTCAGCCGGTGGTGGTGCACGGCGACGGCACGTCGCTCTGGACCCTCACCCACAGCACCGACTTCGCCAAGGCGCTCGTGGGCCTGTTCGGCCGGTCGCAGGCCGTGGGCGACAGCTTCACCATCACCTCGAACGAGTACCTCCCCTGGGACGCCATCTACGCCGAGTATGCCCGCGCCGCCGGCGCCCCGGCGCCGCAGATCGTGCACGTGGCGAGTGACACCATGGCGGCGGCCAACCCCGAGTGGAGTGGTCCGTTGCTGGGCGACCGGTCTCACTCGGTGATCTTCGACAACAGCAAGGTCACCGCACTCGTGCCCGACTTCGTGTGCACCACCCCGGTCGCGCTCGGCTTCCGCGAGGCGATCGCCTGGTACGACGCGCATTCCGACCAGCAGGTGGTGGATGCGGCGCTGAACGCCACCCTCGACGGGCTCGTCACCGCGCACTCCACTCTTTCCTGATCATCCGCAGCACTCGATTGGACACCCTATGAAGACCCGACTCATCGGCGACCGTCCCGTCAGCTCCATCGGCCTGGGCGGCATGCCCATGTCGATCGAGGGCCGACCCGACGAAGCCCGCTCCATCGCCACCATCCACGCCGCCCTCGAGGAGGGCGTGACCCTGTTCGACACCGCGGATGCGTACCACCTGCACGCCGACGAGGTGGGCCACAACGAGTCGCTCATCGCAAAGGCCATCGCCTTGTGGGGCGGCGACTCGTCGCGGGTGATCGTGGCCACCAAGGGCGGGCACCTGCGGCCCGGCGACGGCACCTGGTACGTCGACGGCCGACCCGAGTACCTCAAGCAGGCCGCCGAAGCCTCGCTCAAGCGCCTCGGCGGCGACGCGATCGACCTGTACCACCACCACCGGCCCGACCCCGCGGTGCCGTACGCCGACTTGATCGGCGCCATCCGGGACCTGCTCGACGCCGGCACCATCCGCCTGGCCGGTATCTCCAACGCCAACCCGGCGCAGATCCGCGAGGCCCACGACATCCTCGGCGGCCGGCTCGCCAGCGTGCAGAACCAGTACTCGCCCGCGTTCCTCAGCAGCCGGCCCGAGCTCGACCTCTGCACCGAGCTCGGCGTCGCGTTCCTGTCCTGGAGCCCGCTGGGCGGCATCAAGTCCGCCGCCGACCTGGGCACAGCCTTCGCGCCGTTCCAGCGGGTGGCGGATGCCCACGGCGTGAGCCCGCAGGTCGTCACGCTGGCCTGGCACCTGGCCGCGTCGCCCCGGGTGATTCCCATCCCCGGTGCGAGCCGACCCGAGAGCATCCGTGACTCGGTCCGCGCAGCCGACCTGACCCTGTCAGACGAGGAACTCGCCACCCTGTCGGCCGCTCTGAACGACGCCGCGGTGACGGCATGACCGCCATCGTGCACCTCGACCTGCGCCTCGACCCGGCCGCGCTCGAGACCGTCCCGGCCCTGCTGAACGAAGTCCTCACCGCGACCCGCGCCTGGCCGGGCAACGAGGGACTCGAGGTCATCGTCGACGACGCCGACCCCGCCCACGTGATCGTCGTCGAGCACTGGGCCACCGCCGCCGACCACGACGCCTACGCCGCCTGGCGCACCACGCCGGAGGGTGTCAGTCGTCTGGGTGAGGTTCTCGCTGCTCCGCCGGTGAAGACGGTCTTCTCCGGCCGGATCCCGCTGACCCTCTAGCCGGTCAGGCCGCCGAGCCGACAGCGTCGACAGGCTCGAGGGCGGCGGCCGCGGCGGCGACGTCTTCGAGCAGCTGCTCGAGGAACGCCGACGCGGCCGGGCTGGGCTCGTCGGCGACCGCCACGGCCACCGCCCACTCGGGCACGGTCGCCGGCAGCGGCACCGCAACGAGGTCGTCGGGCCGCTTCAGCGCGAAGCTGGTGGGCACAATGGCCACGCCCAGGTTGTAGCCCACCAGTTCGAGCAGCGGATGCACGTCGTTGACCTCCATCGCCGCCCGGTACTCGAAGCCGGCGGCGGCGAACGCCCGCCGCGCGAGCATGTGCGCGCCCCAGCCGGCCTGGAAGCCGATCAGCGGTTCGGTGCGCAGGGTCTCCAGGTCGGCCTCGGCCAGAGCCGCGACGGGGTGGTCCGGGTGGCAGAGCACCACCATCTTCTGGCTGCTCAACCGGTGCAGCCGCACTCCGGGCGGGGTGTCCCCGGTCACCACGACCAGCGCCACATCGGTGGTGCCGCTGGCCACCCCCTCGATCAGCTCCACGGAACCCAGCTGGCGCAGGCGCACCTCCACCCCCTGGTTCGCGGTGCGGAAACGGGCGAGCTCGGCGGGCAGGTCCACGGAGCCCAGGCACGGTTCGGCGCCCACGGTAAGGCGTCCGCGCATGAGGCCGCGTACCGCGGCAACAGCGTTCTGGGCCGCTGCCGCGCTGGCCAGGGTGCGAAGCGCATCCGCCAGCAAAGCCTGACCGGCGGCCGTGAGCTCGACCCGGCGGGTGCTGCGGATGAACAACGAGGTGCCCAGCTCGATCTCCAGGGCCCGGATCGACGCGGACAGCCCCGACTGGGAGATGTGCAGCAGCTCGGCTGCCCGGGTGAAGTGACGTTCGTCGGCGACCGTCACGAAGTGTTCAAGCTGACGCAGTTCCATTCAGCAACCCTACAACTCAGTGCGGCAGCACCCAGAGCTTCGGCGTCTCGCTACTTGTCGAGGGGGCGCCAGATCACCACTTGGTTCGAGCGGCGGGTGCGGGTGCCGGCGCGCATCGAGATGACGTCACCGGCCGAGCCGGCCGCGAAGACGCGGCGGCCCGGACGGTTGAGCAATTCGTCGGCCAGGGCCGCTTCCAGGTCCCCCACCCGGCTTTCCAGGGCCCGCACGGTGTCTTCCAGCGCGAGGATGCGCCGGATCCCCTCCAGGCTCACACCCTCGGCACCCAGATCCGCGATCTCCCGCAGCCGGGCCACATCGCGCATTGAGTAGCGGCGCGAGCGGCCCGGCGTGCGGCCGGGGCTGACGAGCCCCATCCGGTCGTACTGCCGCAGGGTCTGCGGGTGCATACCCGCCAACTCTGCGGCAGTGCTGATCACGAAGACCCGGGTGTTCTCATCCATGACCGGTGTCAGCCCTTGGCCCTGGCGAGCAGTTCGTCGCGCGGGTTCTCCTTGGGCAGCGCCTCGTTGAACGCGAGCAGCTTCTCCTCGGCGTCCTTCGACAGGTGCGACGGAACGGCCACCTGAACCTCGGCGAGCAGGTCGCCGGTGCCCTTCGGGGTGACCACACCGCGACCCTTGACCCGCAGCACCCGCCCACTGGGGGTGCCGGGCGCCACGCGCAGCTTCACCGGCGGCCCGCCCAGGGTGGGCACCTCGATGGTGGCACCGAGGGCGGCTTCAGCGAAGGTCACCGGCACGTTCACACGCAGGTTGAGTCCGTCACGTTCGAAGACCGGGTGCTTGCGCACGGTGACGGTGAGCACGATGTCACCGTTCTCGCCGCCGTCCGGGCTGGGTTGCCCCTGCCCGCGCAGCTTGATCTTCTGCCCGTCGGCCACGCCGGCGGGAATCTTGACCTTGATCGACCGACCCTCCTGCGTCTGCAGGGTGATCTGGTCGCCGTGGGTGGCCGTGATGAAGTCGACCGTGGTCGACGCGACCACGTCACGCCCCCTGGTCGGCCCGCCCGCGCCTCGGAAACCTCCGGTGGGGGTGCCGAACCGGCCACCACCACCCTGGGCGCCACGGCCGAACATTCCGCCGAGGATGTCGTCGAAGCCGGCCTGCTCGTAGGAGTAGCCCTGCTGTTGACGGGCTCCTCCACCGAACATGCCGCCGAAGACGTCGTCGAAGCCGCCCTGCTGGCCGCCCTGCCCGGGGGCGGTGAAGCGAGCTCCTCCGCCCATCGCGCGCACGGCGTCGTACTCCTTGCGCTGTTCGGGGTCACCGATGACCGAGTGGGCCTCGCTGATCTCCTTGAACTTCGCCTCCGCCGCGGGGTTACCCGGGTTGGAGTCGGGGTGGTACTTGCGGGCCAGCTTGCGATATGCCTTCTTCAGGTCGGCCGCGGAGACGTCCTTCGACACCCCGAGAACCTTGTAGAAGTCCTTGTCGAACCAGTCCTGGCTAGCCATCGCTCGGTACCTGCACGACGACCTTGGCCACCCGCAACAGCGAGGACCCGAGGTAGTAGCCGGTCTCGACGACGTCGCCGACGGTTTCCACGTCGATGTCGGGCGTGGGCATCTGGAAGATGGCCTCGTGCACGGTGGGGTCGAACACGTCGCCGACGGTGCCGTACGGCTTGAGGCCGATGCGCTCGGTGCTGGCGCGCAGCTTGGCCGCGATGGTCGCGAAGGCGGTGTCGCCCTCGAGATCGCCGTGCTTCTCGGCCCGGTACAGGTCGTCGAGCACCGGCAGCAGTACCTTGACGACTTCGCCGGTGACGCGCTCGCGCTCGATCTCCCGGTTGGCCTCGGTGCGCTTACGGTAGTTGGCGTACTCCGCGGTGACCCGCTTGAGGTCGGCGAGGTGCTCGCTGGAGGGATCGGATGCCTCGAGGTCGGCCGCGTCCAGGATGTCCTGCACGGTCAGCTCGTCCTCCTCGATGCCCGCGGCGTCAGCCGCGTCGACGAACTCGGCCGGAGCGGCCGCGTCGGAGTCCGGCCCGCCCGCCGCGGGGGCGCCCGATTCGGGCACTCCCGCAGCAGCAGCAGACTCGTCTTCGGGACGGTTCTCGTCCGGACGGTTGGCGTCGCTCATTACTTCTTCGCTTCGTCCTCGTCGTCGACAACCTCGGCGTCGACAACGTCTTCGTCGGGGTTGCCCGACTCGGCGGTGGGCTCGGCGGTCTCGGACTCGCCGGCCGCGGCATCCGCCTGGCTGGAGGCGTAGATGGCCTCGCCGAGCTTGCCCTGGCTCTCGGTGAGCTTGTCGAACGCGGTCTTCACAGCGTCGTCGTCGTCACCGGCGAGAGCGGACTTGAGGGCGTCGACGTCGGCCTGAACCTCGGTCTTGACCTCGTCGGGCAGCTTCTCGTCGTTCTCCTTGATCAGCTTCTCGATCGAGTAGGCGAGCTGCTCGGCGCCGTTGCGGGTCTCGGCGGCTTCGCGGCGGCGCTTGTCTTCTGCCGCGTGCTCTTCACCCTCGCGAACCATGCGCTCGATGTCTTCCTTGCCCAGCGCGGTGCCGCCGGTGATGGTCATCGACTGCTCCTTGCCGGTGCCCTTGTCCTTGGCGGACACGTGGACGATGCCGTTGGCGTCGAGGTCGAAGGTGACCTCGACCTGCGGGATGCCGCGCGGGGCCGGCGCGATGCCGGTGAGCTCGAAGGTGCCCAGGTTCTTGTTGTCGCGGGTGAACTCGCGCTCGCCCTGGAAGACCTGGATGGCCACGGACGGCTGGTTGTCGTCGGCCGTGGTGAAGGTCTCGCTGCGCTTGGTGGGGATGGCCGTGTTGCGCTCGATGAGGCGCGTCATGATGCCGCCCTTGGTCTCGATGCCGAGGCTCAGGGGGGTGACGTCGATGAGCAGAACGTCCTTGCGCTCGCCCTTCAGGACACCGGCCTGCAGTGCGGCGCCGACGGCGACGACCTCGTCGGGGTTGACACCCTTGTTCGGGTCCTTGCCACCGGTCTCGGCCTTGACGAGCTCGTACACGGCGGGCATGCGGGTGGAGCCACCGACGAGAACGACGTGCGCGATGTCCTCGACCTTGACGCCGGCCTCACGGATGACGTCCTGGAAGGGCTTCTTGGTGCGGTCGAGCAGGTCTTCGGTCATCTTCTCGAACTGGGCGCGGGTGAGCGTCTCGTCGAGGTTGGCCGGGCCGTTCTCCGTCAGCGAGAGGTACGGCAGCTGGATGCTGGTGGACATGCTCGAGGAGAGTTCCTTCTTGGCCTGCTCCGCGGCTTCCTTGAGGCGCTGCTTGGCGATCTTGTCCTTGGAGACGTCGACGCCGGTGGAGTCCTTGAAGCGCTTGATCAGGTGATCAACGATGCGCTGGTCCCAGTCGTCGCCGCCGAGGCGGTTGTCACCGGAGGTCGAACGCACCTGGATGGTGCTGAAGTCGTCGTCCTTGCCCACCTCGAGGAGGGAGACGTCGAAGGTTCCGCCACCGAGGTCGAAGACCAGGATGAGCTCGTCTTCCTTGCCACGGTCCAGGCCGTAGGCCAGGGCGGCCGCGGTGGGCTCGTTGATGATGCGCAGCACGTTGAGGCCGGCGATCTCGCCGGCTTCCTTGGTGGCCTGGCGTTCGGCGTCGTTGAAGTACGCGGGAACGGTGATGACGGCATCCGTCACCTTGTCGCCCAGGTACTGCTCGGCGTCGCGCTTGAGCTTGGCGAGGATGCGGGCGGAGATCTCCTGCGGGGTGTACTTCTTGTCGTCGATGTCGACGGTCCAGTCGGTGCCGACGTGGCGCTTGACCGACGAAATGGTGCGGTCCACGTTGGTGACGGCCTGGCGCTTGGCGGTCTCGCCGACGAGCACCTCGCCGTCCTTGGTGAACGCGACCACGGAAGGCGTGGTGCGGAAGCCTTCAGCGTTTGCGATGACGGTGGGTTCTCCACCCTCGAGTACGGCCACCACCGAGTTGGTGGTTCCGAGGTCAATGCCGACTGCACGAGCCATGTGAGAGTATCTCCTTCAAAGTTTGGGTTCAAGGCCTGTTTCAAAGACTTGAGTGTTGCTGGCTCAAGTGTGCCACCGCCCAAAAACCTAAGTCAAGCCGGGGCCGCCAAAGTTGAGTCGGAGAGGCTCAACTCCCAGCGTTCTCACAAGAAGTGGGACAATAACGTGTGCCGCCCTCGACCTCACCCGATCCCGCCGCGGACTCCGTACGCCGACGCGCCGTGCTGGCGAAGCTCCCGCGGATCTCCCGGCTCGACGGCTCCGCCATCCGGGTTCTCCTCGTCGACGACGAGGACACCCTCACCAATCTGGTGAGCCTGGCGCTGAGTTATGAGGGCTGGATCGTGGACGTCGCCCACACCGGGCAGGCCGCCCTGCGGGCCTACCGGGACAACCGGCCGGACGTCGTGATCCTGGACATCATGCTGCCGGACACCGACGGATTGAGCGTGCTGCGCCACCTGCGCTCCGGCGGTTCCACCACGCCGACCCTGTTCCTCACCGCCAGGGACTCTGTGGACGACCGCATCATCGGCCTGACCGCCGGCGGTGACGACTACATGACCAAGCCGTTCAGCCTCGAGGAACTCGTGGCCCGGCTGCGCGGGCTGCTGCGCCGCACCGTGCAGGCCGTCCCCGAGGAGCAGGCCGCGCTGGTGGTGGGCACCCTGACCCTGGACGAAACCAGCTATCGGGTGCGTCGCGACGACGCCGACATCATGCTCACCACGACCGAGTTCGACCTGTTGCGCTACTTCATGCGCAACCCGATGCGGGTGCTGAGCCGGGCGCAGATCCTCGACGAGGTCTGGAACTACGACTTCGCCGGGCGCGGGAGCATCGTGGACCTCTACGTGTCGTACCTGCGCAAGAAGATCGATGCGGAACGCGCCCCGATGCTGCACACCGTGCGCGGTGTCGGCTACATGCTGAGGCCCGCGGAGTGAGCGCGGTCGGTTCGTCTACGGCTCCCCCCGAGCGCGGAGCGGCGCCCTGGACGCTCCGCCGCCGACTGGTGGTGGGAATCGCCGGCGTCGTGGCAGCGGTGCTTCTGGGCATGGGCCTGCTGAGCATCGCCGTGTTGAGCACCTCCACGAACACCGTGGCCGATGCCCAGCTCACGGCGTCGCTGTCGGCGCTGAGCCAGTCTGTCGACAAGTACCGGGGTCCGCCCGCCGTCGGCGGGCACGGGCACGGCGGCGGCGTGGCCAAGTCCTTCGTCGATTTTGTCGGGCACGGGCGTGGCACAGTGATCGCGGTCGTCGCTGATGGTGTGGTCGCCGACTCCGCCCTGTTCTCGGGCACCGGCGCCGTTGTGCTCTCGACCGACGCGATCGAGGCGATCGAGCTTGCCGTCACCGATCTGGAGTCGGACGGCGAGAACCGAAGCCTGAACCTGGGCGACCTCGGCAGTTACCGCGTCGCGACAGCCGTCAACGACGGCGAGCTGCTGGTGGCCGGCGTACCGCTCGAGGCCGCCGAGATGGCGTTGTTGCGCCAGGGCCTGGCCATCGCCGTCTTCACGGTGCTGGCGCTGGCCGGAACCGTGCTGGGCACGATTCTGGTCGTGCGACTCGCCCTGCGCCCCCTGGCCCGGGTGGTCGAGACCGCCGTCGAGGTGACCGCGCTGCCGTTGGCCGTGGGCGACCACGGCATCTCCACCCGCCTCGCGGCCGCAGACACCGATCCCCGCACCGAGACGGGCAAGGTGGGTGAAGCCCTCAACCAACTGCTCGACCACGTCGACACCGCCCTCAGCGTGCGGGCCGCCACCGACCGGCGGATGCGCCGGTTCGTCACGGATGCCTCCCACGAGCTGCGCACCCCGCTCGCGGCCATCCAGGGCTACGCCGAACTGACCCGGCAGGACAGCGCCGAGCTGCCCGAGATCACCGAGTACTCGCTCGCCCGGATCGAATCCGAGGCTCGGCGGATGAGCTCGCTCGTGAGTGACCTGCTGCTGCTCGCCCGTCTCGACGAGGGCCAGGACCTGCACGTGGAAGACGTGGACCTCGCCGACCTGCTGCTGACCGCGGTGAACGACGCCAGGGCATCCGCGCCGTCGCACAGCTGGCTCGCCGAGGTGCCGGACACTGCCGTGGTCGTGCGCGGCGACCGGGAACGCCTGCACCAGCTGGTGGCGAATCTGCTCTCCAACGCCAGGGTGCACACCCCGCCCGCCAGCAGCGTGACCGCCCGGCTGCGGGTGGGCTCGCCCGGCATGCCGGTGCAGCTGAGCGTGCAGGATGACGGGCCGGGCATCACCGCGGATCTGCTGCCGGTGATCTTCGAACGCTTCGCGCGCGGCGATGCCTCCAGGACCCAGGTGTCCGGCGGCCCCCGCAGCACCGGCCTGGGCCTGGCGATCGCCCTGTCGATCGCCGAGGCGCACGGAGGCACCATCCGGGTGCGGTCCTCCCCCGCGGGCACCGCCTTCACAGTCACCCTGCCCACCCCGGGCACCCGGCGCCCGTGATGCCCCGACTGGTGGTGGTGCTCCCCGTGGTGCCGCTGCGCGTGGGCGCCGGCTTCGCCGTGGCCGAATGGCCCCTGCACGTCACGGTGCTGGCGCCGTTTCTCACGGATGCCGACCCCGGCGACGTCGGCCACGCCATCCGTCTCGCCGTCGAGAACCAGGCGCCGCTCACCGTCGTCGCCGGCGAGGACGCGCTGTTCGGGCGGCGGCACACCATCCCCGTCACAATGCTGCTCCCGCACGAGGGACTCACCCGGCTGCACCACACCCTGGTGGACACCCTGCGGCCGTTCGCCGCCGCTCCAGACGAACCGGCCTTCACCGGCGACGGCTTCCGCGCCCATGTGACGCACAAGCCGCCCGCCCGCCTTCACCCCGGCCAGTCCCTCACCCTCGGTCAAATCGCCCTGGTGGACATGCTCCCCCGAACACACGAGGCCGGCCGCACGGTCCTGGCCGCCACCAGTTTCGCGAGCTGAGAGAAAAGCCCCGAAACCAGAGGGTTTCGGGGCTTGACTCACCGTCCGCGAGGTGTCACTCGCGCGGCGACCAGACCTCCCGGGCGGTCAGCGGCACCGCGAGGGGACGCTCGGTCGTCGTGGTCAGCTCGAGCCGGCGCCCCTCGGCGGCCGACTGCAGCAGCGAGGTCATCACGTCGAGGGAATGCAGCGCGATGTCACCGTTCGCGCGGGCCGCACGGTCGGGGCCGGCCGCGATGAAGTCGAGCAGGCCGATACCGCGGGCGCTGTCCAGGTAACCGGCCGCCGTCGGCAGGGGCCGCCACTGGGTGGCCCCGAGCTCGAAGAAGCGCGTCTCGCCGTCGAACCGGTTCGGGTCTGGCGCCGAGAGGGTGCCGTTCTCACCGTGCACCTCGAGGGGGGCCGCGTCGGTGGCGGCGCCGTCGAAGCTCGTCGTGATCGTGGACAGGGCGCCACTGTCGTGCTCGAGCACCCCGGTGATGTGCGTGTCGACGTCGACCGGGATCACCGCGCCGGCCCGCGGGCCCTGCGTGATCGTGCGCGTGCCCCGCAGCCGGCTGGCCGCGCCGGTGACCGAGCGCACCGGCCCGAGCAGGTGCACCAGGGCGGCCACGTAGTACGGGCCCATGTCCAGCAGCGGGCCGCCGCCGCTCTGGTAGTAGAAGTCGGGGCTGGGGTGCCAGCGTTCGTGCCCCGCTGTCACCATGACGGCGGATGCGGCCAGCGGGCGCCCGATCAGGCCGTCGTCGATCGCGTGACGAGCGGTCTGCACCCCGGTACCCAGAACGGTGTCCGGCGCGCTGCCCAGGCCCACCCCGGCGGCAAGCGCCGCGGCAACGATCTCGCGGGCGTCGGCCATCCGGGCGGCCAGCGGCTTCTCCCCGTAGACGTTCTTGCCGTGGCCGATCGCGGTCAGCGCGATCTCGGCGTGCGCGGCCGGGATGGTGAGGTTCAGCACGGTGTCGACCTCGTCGCTGGCGACCAGCTCGGACACCGACAGGGCTCGCGCGTGCGGCAGCCGGTCGGCCAGGGTGCGGGCCCGGGCCGTGTCGAGGTCGGCGACCGCCGTGATCCGGATCTGGGCGCTGTCGGCGAGAGTGTCGAGGTAGGCGGCCGAGATGTTGCCCAGGCCTACGATTCCTAGGCGGTGCGGGTGGCCCACAGCATGCCCCTTTCGATGATGGTGCGTACGTTGGGGTCGGCGAGAACCTCCGGGCTGTGCCCCGCGGTGCTGACGCATAGGCGACCCGTGCCCCAGAGCCGGGTCCACACCGCCGGCGAGGTGATGGGCCGGTGCCAGGGCTCCCAGTCGGGCGCCGGATGGGTCGTCGTGGCGAGCACATCGATGAGGTCGTCGTGCAGCACCCAGTACTGCTCGGTGCACAGGTCGAAGTCGGCGAGGCCGGCGGTGATCGGATGCTCCCGGCCGAGCGGCGTCATCTGCACCGTGTAGTCCAGGTAGTTGTTCTCCTGCGCGCCATCGACCCGGTCCGCGGGCGGTTTGCCCGGGTGGGTGGCGAACTGTCCGCCGATCAGCTGCAGGTAGTCGGCGGAGGCCCGGAAGGAGTCGGCGATGCCGCCGTGCCAGCCCGTGAGACCGGTGCCGGCGGCCACCGCCGCGCGAAGTCCCGCGACCTGGTCGCCGCTGATCTCACTCATCGTGACGCTCTGCACGATGAGGTCGAACCGGGCCATCTGCTCGGCGTCGGCGTAGATCTCGGGTGACTCCTCGATCTGCACCGAGTAGTCGTGTGCGGCGAGGAACGGTAGGAACATCGCCGTGGCGGCGACGGGGTGGTGGCCGTCCCAGCCTCCTCGAACGATCAGGGCGTTGTGCTGGGTCATGCGGTTCTCCGTTCCACGGGCGTCGTCTGGGATCTGGCCTTGGCGCTCGCCTCGACCGCGGCGAGTACCCGTTGAACATCGAGCGCCTCGACGAAGCCCGGCGAGGGCGCGGTTCCGGCGCCGATGGCGGTCACGAAATCGACAATCTGGTGGGTGAACAGGTGCTCGTAGCCGAGGCCGTGCCCGGTGGGCCACCAGTTGGCGACGTAGGGATGCACGGGATCGGTGACGACGATGCGGCGGAAACCCTCGGCCTCGGGGTCGGTACCGCGGCCGTCGAAGTACTCGAGTTCGTTCATCCGCTCGAAGTCGAAGGCTATCGATCCGCTCTCACCGTTGATCTCGATGCGGTTCGCGTTGCGACGGCCGGTGGCCATCCGGGTGGCCTCGAACACTCCCAGGGCCCCGCCGGAGAAGGTGGCGGTGAACGCCATCGCATCGTCGACCGTGACCGGCCCGCGGGCCGCGTCGGGGTCGGCGACACCGCCGAGTCCGGCCGCCGCGCCGCGCTGCGGACGTTCGGTGACAAAGGTGCGCAGGGTCGCAGAGACCTCGGTGATGCTCTCGCCGGTGAGCCATTGCGCGGTGTCGATGCTGTGGGCGCCGATGTCGCCGAGCGCCCCGGAGCCGGCCTTGGCCTTGTCCAGCCGCCAGCTGAGCGGGGCCGCCGGATCGCTCAGCCAATCCTGCAGGTAGTCAGCCCGCACGTGCCGGATAGCGCCCAACCGGCCCTCGGCGATGAACCGGCGGGCCAGCGCCAGCGCCGGCGTGCGGCGGTAGCTGAAGCCGCACATCGACAGCACGCCGGACTGGGCGGCCTGCTCGGCGGCGTCGGCCATCGCCACGGCTTCAGCCACGGAATTGGCCAGCGGCTTCTCGCACAGCACGTGCTTGCCGGCCGCGAGGGCGGCCAGGGCGATCTCGGCGTGGGTGTCACCCGGAGTGCAGATGTCGATGACGTCGATGTCGTCGCGGGAGACGGCTTCGCGCCAGTCGGTCGACCACTCCTGCCAGCCCAGTTTTGTGGCCTGCGCGGCGGTGGTGTCAGCGGACCGGCCCACGAGCAGCGCCATTTCGGGTTCTCGGGGAAGGTCGAAGAACCTCGGCGCCGTGCGCCAGGCCTGCGAATGGGCCGCGCCCATGAACGCGGTTCCGATCAACGCCACCCGCAGCGGGGTCTGGTCTGCCATTCGCGCTCCTTCAGTCGACACCATCGTCGGACGCTTGTCCTCTGCGAGGATGGCAGCACCAGCACCACCCCGGCACTTTTTTGCGCAAAAATGGTGGGAGGAGGCAGGGTGATGGGCGAAACGGCACGGGTGACACTCAGTGATGTCGCCGAGCGAGCGGGAGTGTCCATCGCCACGGCCTCACGCGCCCTGGCCGGGCGCGGCGAACTGGGTCTGGCCACCCGGGAACGGGTTCTGGCGGCCGCGACCGCGCTGGGCTACGACCGGGGCACGTCGTCGCGCGGACGGCCCAGCACCCTGGACACGCGATTGATCGAGCTCGTGCTCGGCTCCTTCGACGATGCCTGGACCGACGAGGTCACGGCGGGTGCGCGGCGCAGTGCCTTCGAGCACGGCTACGACCTCGTGCTCACCCTCGAGCGGGACGACCCCGCCGACGACTGGCCCGCGCGGGTCGCCACCCGCCGGCCGTCCGGCGTGATCCTGGGCCTCATCAGGCCCACCCGTCGGCAACTCACCGAGCTGCGGGGGCTGAGGATCCCCCTGGTGTTGCTGGACCCGCGGTCCGACCCCAACGGCGAGCTGGCCAGCGTGGGCACGACCGACCACCAGGGCGGTTACGACGCCGGCGCGCACCTGGCCGCCACGGGCCTCGGCCGCTTCGCCGTGATCACCGGCACCCCGCGGTTCAGGTTCGGCAAGGCTCGCGAGGAGGGCTTCCGCCGCGCGATCGCCGAGCACGCGCCCGGCGCCCCGGTCACGCGCGTGGACGTGGGCTGGGACGGCGCTGGTCTCAGCACCGCGATCCCCGACCTGTTCTCCGGTGACCGCACCCCGGTGGGCGTCTTCGCCTGCAACGACGCCATGGCCCTGGCGGTGTACCCCGCGGCCCGGCGGGCCGGGCTGCGCATTCCCGCGGACATCAGTGTGATCGGCTTCGACGACGAACCGCGCTCCATTGTGGCGTCACCTCCGCTGACCAGCGTGCACCAGCCGCTGGGGGCGATGGCCGCCCGCGCGGTGGCCCTCGTGCACGAAATGCGCGCCCGCGGCGGGGAGCACTTCGACAGGATCGAGCTGCCGACCCGGCTCGTGTTGCGCCAGTCCACCCTCGCCACCCCTCCGCGAACTGTGCGTTGAGCGCTAAAACCTCGGGTTTTCGGTGCGAAAGTCACGGCTCGCGGGGCGGTAATTTGGGGGAATGGAGATACGGGAAGCCCGGGAGGGCGACTGGGGCGCGATCTGGCCCTTTTTGCGGGACGTTGTGGCGGCCGGCGAGACCTATTGCTGGCCACGGGACA
The DNA here is from genome assembly GCF_002205495.2 of Cryobacterium sp. LW097. GTDB lineage: Bacteria > Actinomycetota > Actinomycetes > Actinomycetales > Microbacteriaceae > Cryobacterium > Cryobacterium zongtaii. Next base: position 3,591,594 of record NZ_CP021992.1, read on the forward strand.
CCAGCGAGGCCGACGCTCAGGCGTGGTGGCTGGGCAAGCCCGGCGGCCGGGTCTTCGTGGCCGAGGACCACGGCCGGGTGCTCGGCACCGCCGAGCTGCACCCCAACCAGCCGGCGGCGGGAGGTCACGTGTGCAACGCCGGCTTCATGGTGGCCCCGCAGGCGGCCGGTCGAGGCATCGGCCGCGCCCTGGCCGAGCATGTTCTCGAGCAGGCCGCGAACGCGGGGTTCCGCGCGATGCAGTTCAACGCCGTGGTGGAGACCAACCACAACGCCGTGAGCCTCTGGCAGAATCTGGGCTTCAGCATCCTCACGACGGTGCCCGGCGCCTTCCGTCATCCGGTGCACGGCTATGTGGGCCTGCACGTGATGCACAGATCGCTGCTGCCCTGACTACTGCCCTAATATCCGTCGCCCATTGTTCACCCCACGGCCCTAGGGTGAACGCATGACCGAGACACTCGACGGCAACGGCGCCGCCCACGCCCCCGCGGCCCGCACTCCCGCCCGCGCCGCCGTCGTCGCCTGGAGCCTGTGGGACTGGGGCTCGGCCGCTTTCAACGCCGTGGTCACCACGTTCGTCTTCTCGGTCTACCTCACCGGCTCGTCATTCGGCGACGAGCGCGACGTCGCCGCCCAGCTCGGCTGGGCACTCGCGATCGCCGGGTTCCTGATCGCCGTGCTCGCCCCGGTCACCGGCGCCCGCTCGGACTCCTCCGGCCGGCGCAAGTTCTGGCTCGGCGTGAACACCTTCATCGTGGTTGGGCTCACCGCCGGCATGTTCTTCGTGCTGCCCACTCCGGAGTACCTGCTGCTCGGCCTGGTGCTGCTGGCCGCCGGCAATGTGTTCTTCGAGCTCGCCGGGGTCAGCTACAACGCCATGCTCGCGCAGGTCTCGACGCCACGCACCATCGGCAAGGTGAGCGGTTTCGGCTGGGGCATGGGCTACATCGGTGGCATCGTGCTGCTGCTGATCGTCTACTTCGGCTTCATCAGCCCCGAGGTGGGCCTGTTCGGCGTCACCAGCGAAGACGGGCTGGCGGTGCGGGTGACGATGCTCATCGCCGCCGCATGGTTCGGCCTGTTCGCGCTGCCGCTGCTGTTGCGGGTGCCCGAATACCGGGCGCCGGATGCCGCGAAGCGCGCCAAGGTCGGCTTCTTCCAGTCCTACGTCGAACTGGGCCGCGACGTGGCCAAGCTCTGGAAGACCAACCGCCAGGTCGTCTACTTCCTGTTCGCCAGCGCCATCTTCCGTGACGGCCTGGCCGGCGTCTTCACCTTCGGCGGGGTACTTGCCGCGTCGGCGTTCGGCTTCTCCCCCGGCGAGGTGATCATCTTCGCGATCGCCGCGAACGTGGTGGCCGGAGTCGCCACCATCAGCGTGGGAGTGCTCGACGACAGGCTGGGCGCCAAGCCCGTCATCGTCACCGCCCTGGTGGGCCTGATCGTCAGCGGCAGCCTGGTGTTCCTGCTGCACGACGGCGGCCAGATCGTCTTCTGGACCGCCGGCCTGGCCCTGTGCCTGTTCGTGGGGCCCGCCCAGTCGGCCAGCCGCACCTTCCTGGCCCGGATCATCCCGGCCGGCCGGGAGGGCGAGGTGTTCGGCATGTACGCCACCACCGGTCGTGCCGCCAGCTTCCTGGCCCCCACGGCGTTCGCACTGGCCGTGACCATCTTCGGCGAAACCTACTGGGGCATCCTGGGCATCGTGCTGGTGCTTGTCATCGGCTTGCTGTTGTTGCTGCCGGTCAAGGCCCGGCAGAACCAGATGGGCTGAGCCCTCGAGGCGGTGGCTCCGGATGCGTTCCGGCCGCCGCCCAGAGCGCGTGGAAGTGGTTGATCGGGCCGTGCCCGCCGCCCACCTCGAGCCGGTCGGCGGAGGCCACGCTGTCGCTGAGCCAGGCCTTCGTCTCGGTCAACGCCCGCGGCCAGTCCCGGTGCCGGGCCGCCAGCGTGGCCAGGGCCGACGACATCGAACAGCCGGTGCCGTGGGTGTTCACGGTGTTGATGCGCGGCGCGGAGACCTGCACGATGCGGGCCCGCCCTGGCTCGGTGCCGGCCGCGTCGACGAGGGCATCCGGGCAGGCCGGACCGGCCAGGTGGCCGCCCTTGACCAGCACCCGGGTGCCGCAGGCGCGGGAGAGCCGCTCGCCCTGCTCGAGGGCCGCTGCCCAGTCGGCGGCCTCGGGTTCGTTCACGAGCACGGCCAGCTCGGGCAGGTTCGGGGTGACCAGGTGCACCAGCGGCACCAGGGCGCGGAGCGCGGCCTCGGCGGACGCGTCGAGCAGCCGGTCGCCGCTGGTGGCGATCATCACCGGGTCGAGCACGATCACGGATGGCCGCACCCGGGCCAGCCACGCGGCCACGGTCTCGATGAGGTCGGCCTGGCCGAGCATGCCGATCTTCACGGCGTCGATGGTGACGTCGTCGCTGACCGCGTCGAGCTGTTCCACGAGGAAGGACACCGGTGGGATGTGCACCGAACGCACCCCGCGGGTGTTCTGGGCGACGAGCGCGGTGACCACGGCCATGCCGTAACCGCCGTTGGCGGCGATGCTCTTGAGGTCGGCCTGAATCCCGGCGCCGCCGGTGGGGTCGGTGCCGGCGATGCTGAGCACCCGGGGGATCTCCCTCGGCCCGGTCATCGGGTCCACTCCCGGTGCAGGGCGCTGGCGGCGGCACGGGCATCCGGAGCGGCGCAGACGGCCGACACCACGGCCACCCCGGCGGCCCCGGCCCGGCGCAACGGCCAGACATCCGCGAGCCCGATGCCGCCGATCGCGACGCAGGGCAGCGCACTCGTGGCGGCCAGCGCGGCGAAGCCGGGCACCCCGAGCACGGGCGGATGGTCGGGTTTGGTGCTGGTGGCCCGGATGACGCCGACGCCCAGGTAGTCCACGGTGCCGGCGGGCAGCGCGAAGACCCTGTCGAGCTCGGCCGGGGTGTTGGCGGTGATGCCCACAATCGCGTCGGAGCCGACCCTGTCGCGCACTCTGGCCACGGCTTCGTCGCCCTGGCCCACGTGCAGGCCGTGCACGGCGGCGCGCTCGGCGAGCGCCCGCAGGTACACGTCGACCCTGTCGTTGACGACCACGGTGGCGCGGTCACCGACCGCGTCGGCCACCTGCAGCAGCAGGCGCAGCACGTCGTCGTCCGACCCGGTCTTGTCGCGCACCTGCACGGTGGTGATGCCGCCGGCGACGGCGTCGATCACGGTTCTCAGCACGCCCCTGGCACCGCACAGGGCGGTGTCGGTGACGAGGTAGAGCGAGAGATCGCTCACGCCAGCCGCGCCCGGTCGATGACGGTGGCGCCGTCGAGGGAGTGCAGCCGGTCGAGGAAGTGCGCCGCGAAACTGCCCGGCCCGGCCGCGTCGGCGGCGGCGAGTTCGGCGGCGACGGTGTACAGCAGCGTGGCGGCGGCGGTCGCGGCGAGCGTTGCGCCGGGTTCGTCGCGGTCGACGAGCGAGAGCACGGCGGCGGTCACCGCGCCGAGCGCGCATCCGCCGCCGGTGACCCGGGTGAGCAGCACGTGACCGTTGGCCACCCGGATGGTCTGCGAACCGTCGGTGATGAGGTCGACCGCGCCGGACACGGCTACGCTCGCTCCGGTGCTGCGGGCGAGCAGGGCGGCGGCGTCGGCGGCGCCCTCCGGCGAGTCGGTGGCGTCGACGCCTCGGCCGCCGGTGCCCAGCTGGGCCAGGGCGATGATCTCCGACGGGTTACCGCGGATGGCCGTGGGCCGGAAGTGCAGCAGCTCGCGAGCCAGCCCGGTGCGCACCGGCAGCACGCCGATCGCGACGGGGTCGAGCACCCAGGGGGTGCCGGCGGCGTGTGCGGCCGACGCGGCCTCGAGCATCGCACTGCGCTGCTCGGCGTGCGGGGTGCCCACGTTCACCAGCACTCCGGAGGCCACCCCGGCGAACGGTCCGGCCTCGGTGGGCACGTCCACCATCGCGGGCGCGGCTCCCAGGGCCAGCAGCACGTTGGCGGTGAAGTTGGTCACCACCGCGTTGGTGAGGCACTGTACGAGAGGTTGGCTCTCGCGCAGACGGCCGAGCAGATGGGCAGCATTCTCTGGTGTCAGACGGATGGTCATCCGGGACATCCCTTCGCTAGTACGAACTAGATCAGGTTCAACGGGTGTTTTCTCAGCCCCGGCCGTTTGGCAGGGCACCCCGTGTCACTACCGAAACCCTAGCGGCCGGATTGTTCACACCCGGACTAGTAGTCGAAATCGTCGACGGCGAACCACGGCACCGGCACCGCCGGGTCCAGAAGCGCGAGCGGATCCACCTCGAAGGTCTCCAGCACCACGCTGACGCCAGGTGACACGAGCGCCTCCACACCGACATCGCCGACGACGGGTAGCCTGACCATTCCGCCACCCTGCCGGACGGCGGCCGTGAGGGCTGCTACGAGCGCGGTCACGTCGCACGAGCTGCGCAATCGGAACAGGCGCTCGCCGACCGTGAGGGTGTGAGCCTGCATGACATCTCCCTCGGTGTAGATCTCACGCTAAGACCAAAGCGGCGACGTGTATACACGGTTGACAGCGCTGCGTCTTTGTCTTTGTCTGAAACCCTCCAGCGTTTACACCGGCGCACCCGGCACACTGGACCGATGACAACCACACTGCTGAACAAGGCCGAACTCCTCAACGCCCTGCACGTGCCCGGCACGCCACTGATCGTCACGAACGTGTGGGACGCGATCACCGCCAAGATCGTCTCCGAGACCCCGGGCGTGAAAGCCCTCGCCAGTGCCTCGCACTCGGTGTCCAACGTGCGCGGCCTGCCGGACGGCGAGGGCCTCACCGTCGACGAGGCCATCATCGCCGCCCGCATTATCACCGGAGCGACCGACCTGCCCGTCTCGGTCGACTTCGAGAAGGGCTACGCGGCGGATGCCGCGGGGGTCGCCCGCAACGTGCGCCGCCTGATCGAGGAGGCCGGGGCCGCCGGCATCAACATCGAAGACTCCGTGGGCGCCACCAAGGCGCCGCAGTTCGACATCTCCACCGCGGCCGCCCGGGTCGCCGCGGCGCGGGAGGGCGCCGAGGCGGCCGGGGTGCCGCTGGTGATCAACGCCCGCGTCGACACCCTCGCGGGCGGCGGCGAGTGGGCCGAGGCCGTTCAGCGTGCCAACGCCTATCTCGACGCCGGCGCCGACGTGATCTTCTTCCTCGGCCTGGGCGACGAAGACAAGGTCAAGCGCGCCCTCGACGAGGTGAACGGCCGCATCTCCGTGATCGGGAACCCCGGCGCCGTTCCCCTGGCCCGGCTGGCCGAACTCGGCGTCTCCAGGGTCAGCTTCGGCCCCGGTACCCTCGGCCTGGCCCTCGCCGCGTTGCAGCGCGCCGCCGCCCAGCTCACCGCGCTCGGCGATTACCCCGACGACCTCGGCTTCCCCTTCGAGCTCTAACCCGGTCTCAGCGTGGGCGGCTCGGTACGGTGGGGTCATGCCCAGCTTCGCGTCGCACGATGAGACCGTTCTGCACTACGACGTTCTGACCCCGGATGCGGCGGGCGCGCCTGAGCGCCCGCCGCTGGTCGTGCTGGCCGGCGGGCCGGCCCGGCATCCGGAGTACCTGGGCGATCTGGCCGGGCTCACCCGCCTGCGCACCCTCGTGGTGCTGCACCAGCGGGGCGTGGGGGCGTCGTCGCCATCGCCCACCGCGCCCGCCGCATCCTGGCCCGCCCTGGCCGACGACGTCGAGGCGCTCCGCCGGCATCTGGGGCTGGCCGAGATCGAGCTGCTCGGCCACTCGGCCGGCACCCGCGTCGCGCTCGCCTATGCGGCCCGCCACCCTCATCGGCTGGCGAGCCTGTGCCTGCTCACCCCGCCCGCGCAGTGGCTCGTGACCGTCCCCGACGACAGCTCGCACATCATCACGGGGCACCGCGCCGAGCCCTGGTACGCCGATTACGTCGCGCACCGGATCGCGGCGACGGCGGCGACGACCGCCTCCGACCTGAACCACCTGTTCCCCTACCTCGCCCCGATCGCCTGGTCGCGGTGGACGGCCCAGGCCCGGGAGCACGAGGCGACCGGCGCCTGGCATCCCGCGGCGCAGGACCTGTTCTTCGCCGGGGCCGACCCGGCGGGCATCCTGATCGGCCTGGCGCAGGTGCACTGCCCGGTTCTGGTGGTCGCGGGCGCCGACGACGGCCTGACCGGGCTGGCCCCGGTGCTGGCCGTCGCGGACCTGTTCACGAACGGTCGTGCAGTGACCATCGCCGGCGCCGGGCACTACCCGTGGGTGGAGCAGCCGCAGGCGTTCACCGCGGCGCTGGCCGGTTTCTACCGGCGCCCGGCGGACACGGCCTAGACCCTCCGACGCCGGCCGCCGCGGGGCGCGGCCGTCAGAGCGGGGTGGGATCGAACAGCACGTGAGAGCGGCCCGTCACCGCGTCCTCGGCGACCCGGGCCCGCACCCCGTAGACGTCGCCGATGAGCTCGGGCGTGAGCACGTCTCGCGGGCTGCCCCCGGCGACCGCGCGTCCGTCCTGCAGGACAAGCACACTGTCGCAGAAGGTGGCCGCGAGATTCAGGTCGTGCAGGGCCACGATCGCGGTGACCGGCAGGTCGGCGACGAGGGCCAACAGCTCCAGCTGATGCCGGATGTCGAGGTGGTTGGTGGGCTCGTCGAGCAACAGCTCGGTCGGCTCCTGCGCGAGAGCCCGCGCGATGTGGGCGCGCTGGCGCTCCCCGCCCGACAACGTGCGCCAGAGTCGGTCCGCCTTGTCGGTCAGACCCACGTGCGCCAGTGCGCGGTCGATCACCCGCGCATCGTCTGCGGTGTCCCCGCCGAAGAGCGACCGGTAAGGCGTGCGGCCCAGCCGCACGACGTCCCGTACCAGGATGTCCACCTCGGTCTCCGCGTGCTGCGTGACGGTCGCCACGGTTCGGGCGACGTGGCGGCGACGCACCGAGGTGAGGTCGGCCCCGTCGAGCGTGATCCTGCCGGTATCGGGTGCCGACACGCCCTGGAGGAGGCGCAACAGGGAGGATTTGCCGGAGCCGTTCGGGCCGAGCAGACCCACCGTCGAGCCGGGCAGCGGGCAGAGGGTCACGTCGTCGATCACGAGGGTGCCGCCTCGCCGCCAGCTCACGCGGTGCGCTTCGAGTGTCACGCCCTGCCCCTGCCCTTGTTCCGCAGCAGCAACAGCACGAACACGGGAACGCCCACGAGGGCGGTGCCCACGCCGACCGGCAGCGGGGTGGGGGCGAAGACGACGCGGGACGCGGCATCCACCCACACCATGAAGACAGCGCCGAGCACAATCGTGGCCGGGATGACCCTCGAGTGGCGCTGGCCGAAGAGCAGGCGGGCCGCGTGCGGCAGAACCAGGCCGACGAAGCCGATGGCGCCCGCGATGCTCACCAGGGTGGCGGTCAACAGTGCCGTGACGATCAACAGGATCAGCCGGGTGCGCCCGACGTGGATGCCGAGAGACGCGGCGACATCCTCACCGAACGCGAAGGCGTCGAGCGATCGCGCCCAGACCAGGCAGATCAGGGCGCCCACCGTGACCACGCCGGAGCTGAGGGCCACGTCGTCCCAGCGCATGCCTTCGAGCGAGCCGAGGAGCCAGAACATCACCCCACGGGTCTCGTCGGAGTCCGCGAAGGCGAACACGACCAGGGAGGTGAGCGCCGAGAACAGCTGGGTGCTCGCGACGCCGGCCAGGATGACCCCCGCCGGGCCGGCGGACGAGAACCGGGCGAGGAGCAGCACAAAGCCGAACGCGGCCAGGGCGCCGATGAACGCGCCGCCGGAGAGCCCGATGGCTCCGCCGCCGATGCCGAGAACCCCGACGAGCACCGCCCCCGTCGATGCCCCGGAGGACACCCCGAGCACGAACGGGTCGGCAAGCGGATTGCGCAGCAGCGACTGCAGGATGACCCCGCTCAGGCCGAGCCCGGCCCCGCACGCCGCTGCGACCAGGGCCCGCGGCAGCCGTTCCTGCCAGACGATCGCATCCTCCGAGACGCGCACCGGGATGTCGGTCAACGCTAGATGGTTCAACAGGATGTCGCGCACGTTGACGAGGGACACATCCGCGGGGCCGAGCGTGACGGCGACGCCCACCGAGAGCACGATCGCGACCAGGCCGAGCAGGCCGAGGGCCAGGGCGAGCACCGCGCGCGGCAGGGGCCGCCCGCGGGTCACCGAGGCGGCTTCAACGGTGCTCAGAGCGCGTCCTTGTGCTCGTCCCACCAGGCACGGATCTTCTCGAGGCCGTCGACGAAGCGGATGGACGGGTTCATCTCGGCGCCGTGCAGGGCGATGTAGCGCTGCTCCTGCACGACCTCGAGGTTCTTGGTGAGGGGGTCGCTCTCGAGGAATTGGATCTTCTCGTCGAGACGGTCGCCGGGGAAGCGGTCGCGCTGCAGATCGCCCAGGACGAGGATGTCCGGGTCGGCGTCGACGACGCTCTCCCAGCCAACGGCAGGCCAATCGTCGGCGGTGTCGGCAAAGACATTCGTCATGTTCGTGGTGCTGGCCAGGAGCGCCGCTGAGCCGAGGCCGCCGGCGATGTAGGGCGTCTTCGTGTCGGCGAACCAGAACATGACCGAGTGTCCGTCGAGGTCCAGGCCGTCGGAGGCCGCCGCGGCCCGCCCTTCGAGTTCGCTGACCAGCGCCTCGCCCCGGTCCGTCACGTCGAAGATCTCGGCCAGCTCGCGGATCTCCTGGTACAACGCGTCGACCTTGAGCGCCGTCGTGCGGGTTCCGCCGCCGTTGACGCTCACACCGTTGTCGCAGTCGGTGGGCGAGAGGTAGGAGCCGATGGCCGTCTCGGCGAGCCGTTCGCGGCTGGCGACCCCGGCGTCGGCGTAGTGGCGACCGAACGAGGCCGTGACGAAGTCGGGGTCGGTGCCCAACAGCACCTCGTAGGTGGGCGCGTTGTCGGCCAGCCGCGGTACCGCCGAGTTCGCGGTGGCCAGCGAGTCGAGCACCGGGTCGGTCCACGACGCGGTGCCGACCATGCGCTCTTCCAGGCCGAGCGACAGCAGGATCTCCGTCGAGTTCTGGTCCAACGACACCACGCGCTCCGGGGCGGCCTCGAACGTCTGCTCGGAGCCGCAGTTCGAGACGACGAGGGGATACCCCGTCTTCCCGTCGCTGGCGACGGCCAGGGCCGCCGGCGAGTCGATCTCCTCGGAGGCGCCGCAGCCCGACAGGGTGGCGAGCGCGACGGCGGTGAGCAGGCCCACGAGGGCGTGCGTCCTTTTCGTAGTGATGGGAACTCCTGACGGTGCTGAGCGTAAAGTGACGGCTCCTCGCGATGCGGGCCTTGGTAAGTATAGCCTTACCTAAATTCCTGTCCGCTCGGTGAGGTGTTCCCTGACCTGCCTCCCGGTGACAGGATGTTCCTGTCCGGCTCCGCCGATCCGGCTCCCGGAGGCTGCACATGGTGACGTTTGGCATCGAGGAAGAGTACTTTCTCGTCGACCCGCGCTCCCTGCGGCCGGTCAGTATGGCCGATACCATCCTGGGCGATCTGCCGCCCCGGGCTCGCGCGCCCGGACTCGTCACCCGCGAGTTCCTGGCCTCACAGGTGGAACGAGCCTCGGCGGTCTTCACCGAGCTGACCGAGGCCGAGGCCGACCTGGCCGCCTTTCGAGGCGAGCTGGCTGCGGTGGCGAGGGAGCGCGGCGTCCTGGCTGTCGGAACCGGCACGCCCTTCGACGCCCCGGCGGCGCCGACCCTCACCGACGCGGCCCGGTACCACCGGATCGGGTCCGGAGTGCGCGGGGTCGTGCGGGACCATCAGATCTGCGCCACGCACGTGCACGTGGGCGTGCCCACCCGGGAGGCCGGGGTGCACGCCCTCAATCATCTGCGGGTCTGGCTGCCCACGTTGATGGCGCTGACCGGCAATTCGCCGTTCTGGCGCTGCCGGGACATCGGCTTCGATTCCTGGCGGGCGGTGATCATGCGCCGCTGGGCGACCACCGGCTGTCCGCCGGCGTTCACCGACGCCGACGACTACGACCGGCGCATCCGGCGTCTGGTCGGTGTGGGAGCCACTGTCGACACCGGCACGGTGGCTTGGTACGCGCGGCTGTCCGAGAGCTATCCCACGCTCGAGGTGCGGGTGGCCGACGCCCAACTCGACCTGGCGCCCACGATGCTGCTGGCGGCGGTGGCCCGCGCCCTGGTCGTGACCGGTATGGCCGCGGGCGAGCGTGGGGCACCGCCGCCCGCGGTGGAGCCCGAACTGCTCGACGCCGCGCTGTGGCACGCCTCCCGCGACGGCATCCGCGGCCAGCTCCTCGATCCCACCACCAGGGAGCTGGCCCCGGCCAGTGCGGTCACCGACAGTCTGCTGCGCTCCGTCGGCGACGCGTTGGAGAGCACCGGGGACCGGCCCCGGGTGGCCGAGCTGGTGGAGCAGGTGCGGCGCACGGGAACGGGCGCCCAGCAGCAACGGCGGGCGTTCCGCACGGGCGGGCTCGCCGGATGGCGGGAACTCGTCGAGTCGTCGTTCAGCTGATCGGCGCGCCGACTCCCGCGCCCGGCTCCAGGTTCAGTCGCCGGGGCGAATCACTTCGCCCACGAATCCGGTCGACCGGGCGCGCAGCATCGAGATCCGGTCATCTCGGGCGGCGGCAACGTCGTAACCGATGTAGGCCATCGACGGCAGCTTCCGCACGTTGGCGGAGCACTGGAACGCCTCACAGACCAGGATGCCGACGGTGTCGCCGTTGCGGCCGGCCGCCCCGGCCCGCTGGGCACTGTAGAGCACCACCTCGTTGGGCAGTTTCACATCGCGGCACCACGAGCACTGGGCGCGACGGCGTGGGGAGGCATCCGCCTGTCGGAGGACGATGCCGACAGGCTCGCCGTCGACGGGGACGACGACGTAGGAGCGGCGCTTCATCTTGGGGTCGACCCAGCCGACATAGTCCAGCTGCGCCCAGTCGAGCTGGTCGAAGCCGGGCGGCAGGGTGATGTCGGACACGACCTTGCGGGAGGCGTTCACGAAGGTGGCCTTGATGGTGGCGGTACTGAGGGGGAGCATACGAAGTCTCAATCGGTTGAGTGGTCGGGGTGCTGCGTGTCGGTCGTGGGCCAGTTCCGAAGCGACGTGTCGATGGCGTCGAGCACCCGTGTCCAGCTCGAAGCCGCGGTGGGATCCGAGTGGTCGAAGCCGCCGCCGGACTCGAGCGCGACGAAGCCGTTGATGGCGCTGCCGAGTAGCCGCACACCGTGCACCTCGTCGTCAGGGCTGAGGCCGTAGCCGCTCACAATGGCTCGGGCTGAGCGGGCGATGAGCCCGCCCGCGCTCTGGGCGGCAGCCTCCGGCGATACGCGGCGCTGCGCCGCCTGCCACCGGCCGGGGTAGGCGATGGCGTAGTCGCGGTGGGCGTTCGCGAACGCGAACAGGGCGCTCCGGCCGGCCTTGCCGGGCAGGGCCTCAGCCAGACCGTCCGCGAGCTCCTGCAGGGCGAACGCGGCGGTGAGGTCGAGCAGGTCGTCGAGCCCCGAGATGTGCGAATAGATACTCGCCGGGCGCACGTCGAAGCGGCGGGCGAGGGCGGAGAGCGTCACGGCGGACAGTCCGGTCTCGTCGGCCAGTTCGGCGGCGGCCTGGACCAGCCGGGCTTCGGTCAATCCGGGACGCTTCATCAAATTTCCTAAGTCTCGCAGTTTATAAACTACAGACTATAGGCAATGCTCAGTCCTCGGGAAGCAGCGTGAACTCGACCCGGCCCCAGGCCGCCCCGTTCACCTGCACCTCGAGGGCGTGCACCCCCGGGTGGTAGCGCCGGGTGGTGATGGCCCGGAACGAGTGCGACCGGGCCAGCTGCACGGTCTCGCCGGCGGCCAGGGTCACGATCGGCGCGGTGACCAGGGCTGCGGCGGCTCCCGTGTCGCTAAAGGCGTAGTTCTTCGCGACTCGCCTTGGCTTCGGACCGAACGAGCGGCGTTTCCCGAGATTCTCCGCCTTTACATGCGGGCGCAGCTGCGGATGACGCGGCGCGCTCGGGAGCGATGACCAGCGCTACCGCGCCCGCTCCGAGCACGAGTCCGACAAGGGTGGCGGGAGTGAACGGGTCGGCGAAGAGGATGCTGCCGGCGACGGCCGTGGTCGGCGCCACCAGGTACAGCAGGGCGTTGAGGGCAGTGATGCCGAGGCGGCGCAGCAGGTACCAGTAGAGCGCGTAGGCGATGAGGGTGGGGAACACAGCGATCAGCACCGTCGAGAGCCAGAAGCTCAGGGTGGCCGGCGGGGCGAGCGCCCCGGTAAGAGCGGCCAGCAGCGTCACGGCCACCAGCGTGATGGCGGCGTGGGTGGCCAGGGTGGCGAAGACGCCGAGCCGGGCCGGGGTGCGCCGCTCCAGGAAGGTCGCGGCGACGAGACTGGCCAGCGCCACCAACGGCAGCAGGTAGGCGGGGGTGGGCGAGATCGACGTCGAAGCATCCGCCGCCACGATCAGGACCACTCCCACCGCACCGAGCGCCAGGCCCAGCCACTGCGGCGCCCGCACACGCAGCCCGAGCAGCGGTCCCACCAGGGTTGCCACGACCAGGGGCTGGATCGCGTCGATGAGGGCCGTCGTCCCGGCCGAGACCCCCGCGCCGACGGCCAGATAGACGGGCAGGATGTAGCCGAATTGGGCGAAGAGCCCGATGGTGAGGTGCGGGCGGATGTCGCGCCAGGCCGGGAACGCGCGTCGGTGAGCTCGAAGCCGACGATCTCGGAAGCGCAGCGCCATCATGCCGACCAGCAGGAGTGCCGCGACGACGAGGTACCGCCAAACCAGCACGGTCAGGGCCGGCGCCGCCTCCGTGCCGATCTTCGCGATGATGAACCCGGAACTCCAGGTCAGCACGAAGGCGGCCGAGGCAGCGACCAGAAGAAGTCGCTGAGGTATACCGATCTGTGTACTCATTCGATCGAGTATACAGAACGGTATAGTGGGGCCATGACCACCGAGAACTCGCCCGAGGCGATCCCGCACTACACCCCGGGGGCCGAGCGGCTGCTGGCCGCGGCGTCCGACCTCTTCTATCGGGAGGGTATCCACGCCGTCGGCGTCGACGCCATTGCCGCGGCGGCCGGGGTCACCAAGAAGACGCTCTACGACAGGTTCGGGTCGAAGGAGGCGCTGGCCGTGGCGTATCTCCGCGGGCGGGACGCTCGGTGGCGGGAGTTCCTGGAGCAGGGACTCGCGTTGCAGGCGCCCGGCAGCGTGGACCGTGTCCTCGCGGTGTTCGACATTTCGGCGCGCTGGGCCGTCGCCAACAGCAGCAAGGGCTGCAGCGCCATCAACGCGCGCGCCGAGACAGACGATGCGGCGCATCCGGTGGCCGTCGAGGCGATTCGCCAGAAGAAGTGGATGCGCGAAGTGTTCGAGCGGCTCTGCCGGGACGCGGGCATCGCCGGTGCGGACCGGGTGGCCGACATTCTGATGCTGCTCTACGAGGGCGCCCTGGTGACCGTGGGGATGGGCACCTTCGCCGACCCGTTCACGGCCGGACGTACGGCCGCGAACACGATCCTGCGAGGCGACGCCCCCTAGGTGTACTGCCCAGGCAGGTTAGTTAACCGCGTGATCGGTGGCTTGCCTCCGATGGCGGTGTGGTGCCTGTGGTGATTGTATTCGTGGAGCCATGCTGGCAGTGCTGCTCGGCGGGCTGATTCGCTGTTGTAGTGGCGGGAGAACGCCCAGCCGTCGGCGAGGGTGCGGTGGAAGCGTTCGATCTTCCCGTTGGTCTGTGGCCGGTAGGGGCGGGTCTTCTTGACCTTGATGCCAAGCTCGGCGCAGGTGTCGCGCCAGGCGTGGGATCGGTATGCGGAGCCGTTGTCGGAAAGGACACGTTCGACGGTGACACCGCGCGCTTCGAACCAGGACACGGCTCGTTTCAAGACGCCGACGGCGGTCTCGGCTTTCTCGTCGCCGTGGATCTCGGCATAAGCGACCCGGGAGTGGTCGTCGATCACGGTGTGGACGAACGCTGTTCCCAGAAGCTCGTGGTGATGTCTGTTCCGGGTGGTGCCTGGGGTCGATTGCCGGTTCTTGGCTCCTTGTTGCCGTCCGACATAGCGGTGGCCGCCGCCGTCCGGGATGTTGCCGATCTTCTTCACGTCAACATGGATCATCGCGCCGGGTCTCTCGTGCTCGTAGCGGCGGACCGGCTCGCCGGTACGGACGTCGACATGCCGCAGCCTGTTGAGGCGGCAGCGGGTCAACACCGCGTGAACGGTCGAGGCCGGCATCTCGAGACGGGCGCCGATCCCAACGGGCCCGAGGCGCTTCTTCCAGCGCAGATGCACGACCTTCCGCACCAGCTCCGGGCGAGTCTTTGTGGGGCTGCGGTGCGGGCGCGATGAACGATCCTGCATGCCGTCGCGGCCCATCGCCGCGTACCGGTCGGCCCACCGCTTCGCGGTCGGCCATGACACGTGGAAGAACACCGCTGCATGGGCGACAGGCCAGCCGTCATCGACGACCAGCCTTCCGATCCGCAGACGTTGAACCGGGGTGAGAGCAGCATTAGCGTGAGACACGAGGACCTCCGGACGGGTTGGGGAACTAGACAGCTCCACCCTCCACCGGAGGTCTTCGTCATTTCAAGACGTCACACATCAACCAACGTCCCTGGGCAGTACACCTAGGGACGGTGCGTGGCCGCCTGGGCATGCGCAGCGTCCTGTCGGGCACTGGCTTCGCGCTCGGCCCGGTCGGCGATTGCGGCGTCGTCCACGCTGAGCATCACGCCGCTGTCTCGCAGGGTGAACAGGTGCAGCAGAATCCGCCAGCGGCCGACCTCCCACTGGCGAGGCGGGATCTCCTCATCGTCCCAGGGCTCTGTCGGAGTTCCCAGATTCTGACCGAGCAGGGCAAGGATGCGGTCATAGCCGAGCCTGGTTCCCGGATCGTTCGGGCTCGGCGTGTTGTACAGCTGCAGGTCGATGCCCAGGAAGTCACCCGCGTAGGACATCCAGCTGGCGTAGACCTCGCCGCCGAACGACACCTCGAGGCGCCGGATATCGACCGGGCTCGGCCACGTCTGGCCGGCGGCCGCGCCGGCGTCGTCGTCGTCGTCGTTGTCGTCGTTGCCAGTGTCAGTGTCGGTGTCGACCGGCCGCACCCCCAGCGTCGCAAAAAGGTCACCCACCGCAGCATCCGTCGCCGGCCAAGCGCCCCGGGTGACCGCGAGGACCAGCTCCACGGCCTGGGCCGGGTCGGGTGCCGGCGAATTCGCGGGCGACGCATCCGTCATGCGCACAGACTATGCCCACCGGGTCGACTCGAGGGCCTAGCGCCCTCTGCCACCATGCGTAGCGTGGACGACCTGAGCACTCCGACGAGAGGACTGTACCGATGAACGGCGTACCGATAAACGGCCTACCGATAAACGGCCTACCGATGAACGCACCGACCGGCATCCTGCGCGGCATGAGCAACGTGAGCTATTGGGCCGAGGACCACGCCGCCGCGACGGCCTGGTACACCGAGCTGTTGGGCATGGAGCCCTACTTTCAGATGCCAGGCTACGCGGAGTGGCGGGTGGGCGACTACGGCCACGAACTGGGCCTGATCGACGCCAGGTACGCCCCGCAGCCTGCAGCGGATGTGCCCGGTGGGGCGGTGCTCAACTGGCACGTCGACGACATCAGGGCGGCCCTGGACCGGCTGCTCGAGCTGGGCGCGACGATGCTCGAGGACATCCGGGAGCGCGGCGAGGGCTTCACGACGGCGGCCGTGGTGGACCCGTTCGGCAACGTGCTCGGCGTGATGACGAACCCGCACTACCTGCAGGTGCTCGCCGACGCCACCCCGGACGGAGAGGCGGCCCGCGCCGGGCATCCGGCGCCCTAAGGTGCGCGCCATATTAGGAGATAGTGAGTTTTCTAGGACGCAGTTGCCGGCGGATTCAACCGGTCAGCGCAACACCGGTCGGTTGTGGCTTCGAGAGTAGCTCGTTGAGGGCTTCTTTCGGGGTTTTCCAGTCGAGGGTTTTGCGGGGGCGGTCGTTGAGCTGGTTGGCGACGTAGTCGAGGTAGTCGTGGTGGTAGCCGGAGAGGTCTGTGCCTTTCGGGAAGTACTGGCGCAGCAGACCGTTGGTGTTCTCGTTGCTGCCGCGCTGCCAGGGTGAGTGCGGGTTGCAGAAGTAGATGTCCATGTCGAGGGCGATTCGGATCTGCGCGTGATTGGCCATTTCTTTGCCCTGGTCCCACGTGACGGATTTGCGGAGGAATTCCGGCAACCTGCCCATGGTCTCGATCATCGCCTGCTGGACCTCGTCGGCGCCGTGTTTGTCGGGCAGGTGCAGCAGCATCACGAACCGGGTTGTGCGTTCGACCAGGGTGCCGATCGCGGAGCCGCTGTCTTTGCCGACGATCAGGTCACCCTCCCAGTGTCCGGGAACTGCCCGGTCTTCGACCTCGGCGGGCCGGTCGCTGATCAGCACCATGTCGCGGATCCGGCCCTGGCGTTGGGTGGCCCGGCGTTGCGGTTTACGGAGCGCTCTCCCAGTGCGCAACGCCACTGTCAGGTCGCGGCGCAACGCCCCGCGGCCCTGAACATACAGGGATTGGTAAATCGTTTCGTGTGACACCCGCATCTCCGGATCGTCGGGGAAGTCCAACCGCAATCGTCGCATGATCTGCTCCGGGCTGGCCTTCTCCGATAGCCGATTCTGAACCTCGTCCCGGAGCCTGTCATTCAGGGCCAGTTTCGCTGGTTTCGGGCGGGACATCCTCAGATCTGCGCGACGCTGCGCTAACGACGGCGAGTACTTCACCGGCGTCGAACGGGGCCGCCCCATCCTCGACCGCGGTCGGTATTGATGAGGCAGATTTCGCTCCAACTCCCGCAGCACCGTCGACGGATTGCGTCCGATCGACCGGCTGATCGCTCTGATCGACAGGCCGGCGCTGATCCCGGCCAGAATCAGCTCGCGTTCACGAATCGACAAAAACCGTTCGGATGGCGGATTCAACGACAACGGTGTCATGCCACCAGCATTGCGGAACCACACGTCACCCTCCTGCGATGACATGCCCGCAACCGCGGCAGCGTCCTGCGTCGTAGCTCCGTCCCGAATCGCTGTCCAGAACACCCGACGCACAGCACGGGAAACAGGAATACGCATCATCACTCCAAGAAGTCAGAGTGTTGCGCTGACCCCTTGAGCCCAAGGCCAAAAGCATCCTTGAAATCTCACTATTTCCTTATTGACGTGCGAACCCGGTCAGTCGAGCGTGTGTTCCGACGGGTCGGCGGGAGTTTTCGTCAGTTCGCGGACAGCTCGGCGTAGAGGTCCACGGAGTTGCCATCGGGATCCAACAGGGTCGCGTAGCGCTGGCCCCAGTGCGCGTTCCACGGTTCGACATGGGCAACGTAACCGGCGGTGACCAGCTCGGCGAAGGCCGCATCCACCTCGGCCGGCGTGCCTTTGTCGAACGCGAGCGCGATGCGGTGGCCGCCCGTGGGTGCGATGTAGTCGGGGTCGAATCCGCGAATAGTCGCGATAGTGTCCCATGCCAGGCTCGTGCCGTCATCGAGTTTCGCGTCGACGTGCGGCGCATCGTCGAGTCCTTCCTCGATCCGCACGCCCAGCGCTCGATAGAAGGCCAGCGAAGCGGCCATGTCACCCGTCACGATCCCGATGAAACCCAGTTTTAGTGTCATGCCATCACCGTAGGAGACTTTGGCCGGCTGGGCAGCTGCTATTGGGATGAGCCGCGGGTGGCCGATACTGTGAACGGACGGTCCATCCAGGCGTGTCGATTGGAGATCCTTGTCATGAGCACCGAACAGGGCCCGATGCAGTTCTCCTTCACCGCTCCGATCGGAGTACTGGTGAAGGGCGAGATGTGGTCGTGTGTCGAAGTCCCGGGTTCGGTGGAGCTGTTCGGCACCGGGAAGGCCGTCCGGGTAGTGGCGCAGGTGGATGACCAGCCGGTGACGGCTGGCCTGATGCCCACCGGATCGGGTGGTCACATGCTCTCGATCAGCGCCAAGCTGCGGAAGAAGCTCGGCAAAGAGGTAGGCGACGACGTCGTCGTCCGGCTTTCAGAGCGGTTGACCTGAGGAGGATGCCAGTGGCCGTCAGCGAAAAGCTCGTGAAGGCTCAGAGCGAGCTCACCGACATCAACGTGCAAATCGACAACCATCCGCTCAACAGCAGCGCGCTGAAGGATGCGCGTGAGGTCGTTGCCGAGCACCGGGAGGCGGGCAAGGATGCCGTCGAGGTCGCGCTCGCCGAACGCGGGCTGCCCAGTGCCGCAGCGCAAGGCAAGGCCCTCGTGCTCGGCGTCACGTCAATGTGGAACCTGAACCGCAAGCGCGTTGGTCTCGAAAACCGAATCCGCAGACTCGACCGCTTGTGACTTTGCGGCACTAGCGATGAAAATCAGACGAGGCGCGATCGACCTCCACATCACCGACACCGAAGGCTCTGGGCCTCCGGTCGTAATCCTTCACGGCCTGGCGGGCAGCAGCACCGAGATGGCTGCGACAGCTGCGGCTCTCGGCGATCACCGAGTGGTCACGGTTGACGCTAGAGGTCACGGACGCAGCACCCGCTTTCCGGACGACGTGTCGCGGGCGGCCCATGTGGCCGACGTGGTGTTCGTGATCGAGTCGGTGCTCGGGAGCCCTGTTTCCCTTGCCGGCCAATCCCTGGGCGGCCACACCGCTCTGCTGGTCGCAAGTGCCCGGCCCGATCTGGTGGAACGTCTCGTTCTCCTCGAGGCCGGTGTCGGCGGGGACGGCAACGAACAAAGCAGAGATGCCATGCGTCGCTTCTTCACGTCCTGGCCGGTGCCGTTCGGCAACAAATCGCACGCGCGCGCCTTTCTCGGTGACTCTCCGCTCTCGCGCGCCTGGATCGCCGACCTCGAGGTGCGGCCCGATGGGCTGTGGCCGCGCTTCGATCCCGACGTGATGGTCGAGACCATCGCTCACGTGGATGCTCACCCGCGCTGGCCGGAGTGGTGCGACCTCAACATCCCCACCCTCGCCGTTTTCGGCACCGAGGGAATGTTCTCTGCGGCAGCGAAGGATGAGTTCGTATCGCGTGGTTCGAAAGTCACGCGCGTCGACCTCGACGGCGGAAGCCATGATGCGCACCTCGATGCCTTCCCCCAGTGGATAGCTGAGTTCAGGGCCTTTCTCCCGCCGCCTCGCACCTAACGGGAACATCCCCGCGGGCCCCGGCCAGCCGCTGATTTCGACGGTTACCGTGGCGACACCGGCTCCCAGCTCCACCTCAGTCGATGAAGCCGAATCCGATTTTCCCGAACCCGAAAGCGTGACGGGTCTCATCAACCGACACAGCCGCATCGGGGATCGGTCGTCCCAGAGAGTCGGCCAGCAGAACGCGGGCATCAGCGATGCAGTGGGTGAGCTCGGGAATGAGCGGGAACCGCCAGGGTGCGATGCGAGCGTCTCTGGCGCATCAGGTTCGCATTGCGGGCGAACCTCACTGAAAGTCAATCGTGCCAGGGCTAAATCAGTGCCTGCTTCTCGAGCGGGACGGTGGCCGTCGCGACTCGACCGCGAATGCAGTGAGTGTGACGGGCGCGACCTCGCCATCACTGGGCGTTCCATCTGTTGCAGCAAGAACCGCACCTCCGAAAGTGAACTCCCCATGAGGAGCCCAACTTTCGGGGTGCGGTTCAAGGTACTGTCAGGCCGGCGGATGGCCCAGTGGAGCGGCTAGCCCAGCTGCTGGCGCCGGCGGCGGAACAGGATGAGCGCCGTGCCGAGGAGCACCACTCCCAGACCGGTGCCCGCGACGCCGACCACGTTGACTCCAGTGGCGGCGAGCTTGCTGGTGGCCGCCGGAGTGGCAACCGGGGGCACGACAACTACCGTGGCGGGCGCGTAGGTGATGGTCACGATCGCGGTGGTGGTGTTTCCGGCGGTGTCGCTGACCTCGTAGGTGACCGGCGTGGGGTTTCCCGTGAAGCCGGCCTGTGGGGTGAACGTGATGGCGCCGGTGGCAGGGTTGACCGTCCAGGTGCCCTCGCCCGTGACGACGAGCTTGGTGACCGGGTCACCCCTACCGTCGATGATGCGCACGGTGGCCGGGTCGAGGTCGCCGGAGTCGTTGCCGATCACGTCGACAGTGACCGGGGCACCCTGCGGGTTACCGACCGACTTGTCGTTCGCTGACTCCGGAACGAACGTGATCGTGACGTTGGCGGTGGTGGTGTTTCCGGCGGTGTCGCTGACCTCGTAGGTGATCGGCGTTGGGTTGCCTGCGAAGCCGGCCTGTGGGGTGAAGGTGATCGCGCCGGTGGCGGGGGCGACCGTCCAGATGCCCTCGCCCGTGACGACGAGCTTGCTGACCGGGTCACCCTTACCGTCGATGATGCGCACAGTGGTCGGATCGAGGTCGCCGCGGTCGTTGCCGATCACGTTGACGGTGACCGGGTCACCCTGCGGGTTGTTGAGCGACGTGTCATTGATCGCGCCGGGGACGTAGGTGACAACGACGTCGGCGGCCGTGACCGTGCCGAGGGTGTCGGCGATGGCGTAGCTGATTGAGGTCGGGTTGCCGGAGAATCCGGCCTCCGGAGCGAAGGTGATCGCGCCGGTGGCAGGGTCGACAGTCCAGGTGCCCTCACCGGGCACGACGAGCTTGGTGACCGGGTCACCCTTGCCGTCGATGATGCGAACGGTCGTCGGGTCGAGGTCGCCGCGGTCGTTGCCGACCACGTCGACGAGGACCGACCTGCCCTGCGCATTGTTCAGCGACTCATCGTCCGCGGCCTCCGGGACGAACGTGATCGTGACGTCAGCAATGGCGGTCTTGCCGCGCGTATCGGAGATCACGTAGGTGATCGGCGTGGGGTTGCCGGAGAAGCCGTTCTCCGGGGCGAAGGTGACCGCGCCGGTGGCAGGGTCGACCGTCCAGGTGCCCTCACCGGGCACGACGAGCTTGGTGACGGGGTCGCCCTTACCGTCGATGATCTGAACTGTCGTCGGGTCGAGGTCGCCGGAGTCGTTGTCGATCACCTCGACCGTGACGGGCTTGCCCAGCTCATTGCCTGTCGACACATCGTCGTTCGCCACGGGGGCGGGCTTGGGGGTCGAGGTGAAGGTGCAGGCGACGTCCTTCACACCGGCGGGGACGGTGAACTGCCCGGAGGTTCCGGTGCCCCCGGTGACCTGAGTACCGGTTGCCGGATCGACGCAGGTCCAGACCGTGTTGTAGGCGTCCGGGTTCGTGGTACCGGCGGGGGTCTGCTCGACCGTGTAGGTCTCTCCGGGCAGGATGAGGATCGGGCCGACGGTCTCCGATGTTTCGGTGCCGGTGGTGGTTCCGGTGTTGCCTGTGGTGATGCCGCCGCCACCGATGGTGACGGTGAACTGGTCGCCTTCTTCGACACGGCCTCCGGGGAGTTCCGTGGTCACGGCTGCGGTGAAGGGAACGGCGTTCGTGCCCAGGTCGGTGATCGCGACGCTGAGCGTGCGGCGCTCCAGGATGGCGCCGGTCACGGGGTTGGCCCGGAGGAAGCCGTCCGCCCCTCTGCCGGCGATGTAGATGAAGCCGTCATCCGCGAAGGCCATCGAGTTGAGGGCCAGACGGGAGTCGATCACGGGACCGACCTTGGTGGCGGCGACGGTGGCGCTGCCGCCGAGCTGATTCGCGTCGACGCGGTACAGCTGTGCGGTCTGGTCGTTGCTCGATACGAAGTAGAGGTTGCCCCGGCTATCGAAGGAGAGGTCACCGTTGCCGCCAGGCGCATCCGCCGCTGTGACGGACAGTACGCTGCTCGAGAGAGCGTTCGTGGTGGGGGAGTAGCTGCGGAACGTGAACGTGCTCCCCGTGGCCTGTCCGCCGTAGTAGAAAAGACCCGTGGCCGGGTCGACGCCGCCCATCGTGCTCGCCACTGTCGTGCCTACGCGGGCGGTAGTCTCCCACGTCTCGGACGATGCCGTGTACTCGAAGACGGTGGTCGGGTTCGTGAGCATGAGGGTGTTGCCGTCACCGGTGATACCGATCTGGTTCAGACCCTCAACACCGCCCGGAACAGTCAGAATCTTCGTGGTAGCTCCGGTCGCGCGGTCCAGCGCGACGATCTCGGAAGAGTTCGACTGGGTGGCCAGCATCTGCGTCTCGGAGAACGGCTCGGCCGCGAAAGCGGCCTGCGGGACGGCGATGATCGTGCCGCCCGTCACCAGAGCGGCCGCGACTGCTGCGCTTCCCAGTTTCGGTAGCAAGCGGTGGGTGGGTCGTTGTAGCGATCGCAAACGACGATCCTCTCAAGTAGTGCTGCCCCGTGGGCGCGACTGGGGCCTCGGTCCGGGCGGAGCCGAGGCCTCCCAAACCCTATTGGCTGAAAGAGGCGTAAATCCCGTGCCGCGAACCCCCAAAATGGGGCGATTCCCGTGCCGCGAGCGCCCGGCGCTGCCGGAGGCAGCGCCGGGTCGCGGTCAAGCGCGACTAGTTGAAGACCATCCCACCGTCGACCACGATTGACTGGCCGGTGATGTAGTTGGAGTCGGGGCCGGCCAGGAAGGAGACGACTCCGGCGACCTCGGCGGTTTCAGACAAGCGGTCGAGGGCGATGCCCTTGGTGAACTGTTCCCAGCCCCACGCTTCAGGCTTGTCGTTGTCGGTCGCCAGCTTCTTCGCCAGGTTCTCCATCAGGGGCGTCTTCACGATGCCGGGGGCGAAGGTATTGACCGTGATGCCGAACGGCGCCAGGTCCCGGGCGGCGGTCTGGGAAAGACCGCGAAGGGCGAACTTCGTCGACGAATACAACGCGAGGCCGGGGTTGCCGATGTGGCCGGCCTGGGAGGCGGCGCTGATGATCTTTCCACCGTGGCCGAGTTCCTTGAACGCCTTGGTGGCAGCCTGGATGCCCCACACCGCGCCGTTGAAGTTGATGGAGAAGATCTTCGCGATGCTCTCCTCGGTGATCTCCTCGATGGGAGAGGTCGGGGCGATGCCGGCGTTGTTGACGATCACGTCGAAGCCACCCAGTTCGGTGACGGCCTGCGCGACCGCAGCGAAGACGCTGTCTCGGTCGGAGACGTTGACGTGCACCGCGATTGCTCCGCCGGCCGTGCCACCGAGCGATTCGGCGACGGCGACGGCGGTCTCGAGGTTCAGGTCGGCGATGGCCACCTTGAAGCCGTCAGCGTGCAGCCGCTCCGCGACCGTCCGCCCGATTCCCTGTCCACCACCGGTGATGAGTGCGACTTTTCCATTCTCCGTGCGTGCCATGATCGTGCTTCCTATCTTCTTTGTTCGAAACCTGTCGGCGGGTCGATGACAAAGTCACAACCGGACAGGCGGGAGGCGCAGCTAGATCAGCGTTTGCTTCACGAGCTGCTCATAGGTCTGGGTGGCGTCGAGCAGGTTGGTCCAGAGCACGGCGCGACCCGCGGCGCGGGACTTCTTCACGTCGATGATGCGCTGGTTGCTGCTGCCGCGGAATTGCAGCTTGAAGTCTTTCTTGGCGAGGTCGAATCGGCCATCCACGAGGATGTCTATCTGATCGAGCAGTTCCAGCTTGTCGGGGCTGTCGAGCAGCAGCTCTTCGTAGGAATACCCGGTCCACGACCAGATGTCCTTGGCTTGGCCGAAGGTCGCCCGCACCCGGCGCACCAGGGAGAGGCACACCCCGGTGTTGATGAAGGGTTCCCCGCCCAGCAGGGTGAGGCCCTGCACGTACGGTTGGGCCAGGTCGGCAAGGATCCGATCCTCGAGCTCGACCGTGTACGGCGTGCCATAGCGGAAGTTCCAGGTGGCCTCGTTGAAGCAGCCTTCGCACGCGAACAGACATCCGCTCACATAGAGGCTGCAGCGCACCCCCTCGCCGTCGACGAACATGAACGGTTTGTAGTCACCGATGAAGCCCTGGCTGAGCTTGTCGGAGAGCCATTCACCGGGTTTCGGGTTCCGCATAACGGCTGCCTACAGGGAGCCGCTGACGCCGGTGGCGCCAGCCATGTGCTTGACCCTGGAAACGATCTCCTGGTGGCGACCGTGCACCATCGGGCGGGCCTGCGGGTTGCCGAGGTAACCGCAGGTGCGCTTGACCACGTCGCAGCTGGCCGGGTCGTCGTTGCCGCAATCCGGGCAGGCGAAACCACGCTCGGTGGGGGTGAAGTCGCCGGAGAAGTCGCACTTGTAGCAGCGGTCGATGGGGGTGTTGGTACCCAGGTAACCGACCCGGTCGTAGGCGTAGTCCCAGACGGCTTCGAGCGCCTTGGGGTTCTGCTGCAGCACCGGGTACTCGCAGTAGTGGATGAAACCGCCGGAGGAGAACACCGGGTAGTCCTTCTCGAAGTCGAGCTTTTCGAACGGGGTCGGGTTCTTGCGCACGTCGTAGTGGAAGCTGTTGGTGTAGTAATCCTTGTCGGTGATGTTCTCCACCGACCCGAACTTGACCTTGTCGAGGCGGGAGAACCGGTCGGTCAGGCTCTCGCTCGGGGTCGAATAGACGCTGAACTGGTAGCCGTACTCTGCGCTCCACGCCTTGGTGTGCGCGTCGAGGGTCTTGAGGATGTCGAGGGTGAACGCCTTCGCCTCGGCGTCGCCCTCCCAGGCGCCGCCGAAGAAGGCCGCAGCCACCTCGTAGAGGCCGATGTAGCCCAGCGACACCGTGGAGCGGCCGTCCTTGAAGAGGGTGTCGACCGAATCGGTGCGCGCCAGCTGCTGGCCGAAGGCGCCGTAGACGTAGAGGATCGGGGCGTTCGCGGGGGTCGCCTGCTTGCACCGTTCGATGCGGTAGACCAGGGCGTCGCGGGTGATCAACAGACGCTCCTCGAGGATGCTCCAGAACTTCGCCCGGTCCCCGGCGGCCTCCAGCGCGATGCGCGGCAGGTTCACCGTCACCACGCCCAGGTTCATCCGGCCCTCGGAGACATCGTTGCCGTCAGCGTCGGTCCACCCCTGCAGGAAGGATCGGCAGCCCATCGGCACCTTGAAGCTGCCCGTGATCTCGACGAGTTTGTCGTAGCTGAGCACGTCCGGGTACATCCGCTTGGTCGAGCACTCCAGCGCGAGCTGCTTGATATCGTAATTCGGGTCGCCCTCAGCGAGGTTGAGGTCGCGCTTGAGCGTGAAGATCAGTTTGGGGAAGATGGCTGTGCGCTTTTCGCTGCCCAGGCCGTCGATGCGGATCTGCAGGATCGCCCGCTGGATCTCCCTCTCGAACCAGTCGGTGCCCAGGCCGAAGCCCAGCGACACGAACGGGGTCTGCCCGTTCGAGGTGAACAGGGTGTTGATCTCGTATTCGAGGCTCTGCATCGCGTCATAGATGTCCTTGCGGGTCTTCTCCTCCGCATAGGCGTGGTGCTTGGTCTGGTCGCCGATCCACCGTTCCGCGTCGGCAAGGTGCTTGGCGAAGTTGGCGCGGGCGTACGGAGCCAGCAGCTCGTCGGTGCGGTTGGCGGAGCATCCGCCGTACTGGCTGGACGCCACGTTGGCGATGATCTGCGAGATCTGCGCGGTGGCAGTCTGAATGGAGCGGGGCGGCTCCACGTCAGCGTTGCCGATGCGGAAACCCCGGCTGAGCATGCCCGTGAAGTCGATCAGGCAGCAGTTGGTCATCGGCGCGTATGGGCTGTAGTCCAGGTCGTGAAAATGGATGTCGCCCTTCTGGTGCGCATTGGACACGTGCGGCGGCAGCATCTTGTGGCCGATGGCCTTGCCCACGGCCCCGGCGGTGAGGTCGCGCTGGGTGTTGAAGACGTCGCTGTCTTTGTTGGCGTTCTCGTTCACCACCGAGGAGTCTTTGCTGAGCAGGTTGATGATCGAGTGGTTGATGTCGGTGGACTTGCTGCGGGCGAAGTCGCGCTGGGTGCGGTAACCGATGTACTTCTCGGCGAGGTCATATTCGTGGCTTTCGAGCAGCGCGTGCTCCACGATGTTCTGCACCTCGTAGATCTTGATGTCGGTGCTGAAGCGGCCGGCGATCTCCCGGTTGACGGCGGCGACGATATCGACGATCGCCCGGTGCACGAGCGGGGTAATTTCGGTGTGAATCTCCACCGCGGCCTTGACCAGCGCCTCGTAGACCTTGGTGTCATCGAAGTCCACCCGGCGGCCGTCGCGTTTGACGACCTGGATGGCGGTCAGCGTCGACGTCGGTGTCGTCTCATCGACAGTGTCGACGCGGGTGGCGGAGGTCTGGGCCGGGGCGCTGATGCTTGGATTCACGCCTTCAGCATAGGGACGCCAGGGCGCCGAAATCACTACATTTGGGTGCCCTTGGTCCCTAGCGCCGCTATATGTAGTGGTCGAGTAGGACGGATGGCCGGAAAGACGCCCCGCGATTCAACCCCGGTTGCGGGTGCACACTTGTGCATCTCAGCCGCCTCGGCGTGTTGCGAAAGTCAGTGCACCCGCACGGCCTCGTTGTGCTCCACGAGGTGCCAGGTGGTGCCCTCGTCGTCGCTCACCCAGCCCTCCCAGGTGTAACCGTCCTCGGTGATCGAGGTGAAGTTCCAGCGCACCGGGCGACCGTCGGTGCCGGTGCCGTCCTGGCGCAGGCCGTTGCGGTACGGGGTGGCGATCAGGTGGCAGTACTCGCCGATCGTCGGGGCGAAGGAGCTCACCCGCCAGGCACCGGCCAGCTGGTCGTAGACCCGCACGGCGGTGGCGACGGTCTCGAAGCCGGACGGATGCGTGGCGCTGGCCTCGACCTCCACGTCCTGCACCGCGCGCCCGTCGAGGATGAACTGCACGATCCAGGTGAACTCGCGTTCAGTCCACTCCCCCGTGGCCTCGTCGAGCCGGCTGCCGTGCGCCGCCCAGGTGCCCACGAGCTGGCCGAATCGGCGCATGCGCCCGGGGTATTCCGGGGTGGGACCGTCGGCGATCAGCGCCTCGGCAAAACGGGACTCTGAGGTGGTCATGCCTCGATTTTACCGGGCGCACGTAACGCGCGCATGAACATGGCGTTCCAGGTCAGCCGCCGAGGCTGCCGGCATCCGTGGTGCCCACGTCGGTGCGGTGAAAGTTCAGGTGCGAGCGGGAGGCCGTGGGGCCGCGCTGGCCCTGATACCGGGAACTGTACGCGGCAGAACCGTAGGGCTTCTCGGACGGCGAGCTGAGCTGGAAAAAGCACAGCTGGCCGATCTTCATACCCGGCCAGAGCTTGATCGGCAGGGTGGCCACGTTGCTGAGCTCCAGGGTGACGTGCCCGGTGAAGCCCGGGTCGATGAATCCGGCGGTGGAGTGGGTGAGCAGGCCGAGCCGGCCCAACGAGCTCTTGCCCTCGAGGCGGGCGGCCACGTCATCGGGCAGGGTGACGGCCTCGAAGGTGGCGCCGAGCACAAATTCGCCCGGGTGCAGGATGAACGGTTCGTCACCCTTGGCCTCGATCAGCCGGGTGAGTTCGGGCTGGTCGACGGCCGGGTCGATGAACGGATACTTGTGGTTGTCGAACAGCCTGAAGAACCGATCGAGCCGCACGTCGATGCTCGACGGCTGGATCATCTCCGGGTCGTAGGGGGCGAGCGCGATTCGTTCCGCGTCGATCTGGGCCTTGATGTCACGATCCGAGAGAAGCACGGTGCCAGCCTATCGGCGTGGCCCCGCCCGGAGCGTGTGGTTTCCCAGCGTGACTTTCGGCGGCGCCGAGCCGATCAGGCAGCGGCCGTCGCGACCAGCTTCGCGATGGTCGCTGCACTGTGATCGTTCAGTTCGCGAAGCGCATAGGAGGTGGGCCACATCCCGCCGTCGTCGTCGAGGTTGGCCTGGGCGCTGAAGCCGAGAGTCGAGTAGCGCTCCTTATCGTCTTGGCCACTGCGGAAGAACACCACGACCTTGCCGGCCTTGGCCCAGCCCGGCTGGCCGTAATAGAGCTTGGGCAGCAGCTCTGGGGCGGCCTCGGTGACGATGCCGTGCAGACGCACGGCCATCTGGCGGTCGGGCTCTTTCATCTCGGCGATCTTTGCCATCATGGTCGCCTCATCCGCGGCCGCCTTGTCCTCGGCACGGCCGCGACGGGCGTCGGCTTTGAGTTCGGCGGCACGGACCTTCATCGCGGCGCGCTCTTCCGCAGAGAAGCCTCCCGCCGACTCGGCGCCGACCTGGTTGCCGCTGATTTTCGGTTCGGTGCTCATCGCGTTGGGCCCTTTCGTCGGCGGACCGTCCCATGTTCGCACCTCGGCGGCCGAGGCTCAAGGAAGTCGGTGCCAGCCTGGCGGTCGAGGCTTGGTAGGATGGCGGTTCCAGTTCAGCTTCGGCGGCCTGGACGCGCGGATGTAGTTCAATGGTAGAACTTCAGCTTCCCAAGCTGATAGCGCGGGTTCGATTCCCGTCATCCGCTCCAAACTTCGGTCGGCCCAATAGAATCCGGCATGACCTCTCTTCCTCCTGAGCACATGCCACTGGCGCAATCGGCCGTTCCGGACGCGTCCGGCCGCCGCTTTTGGGGAATCGGTTTCCTCTGGTTTGTTCCGTTGTTCGGCGCCCTGCTTGCTCCGGTTCTGCTTGGCATTCTCGCAGCTCAGAACCGCCGGCACCCGGACGCGCTGGTGCGGGAGAATTCCCGATGGGCAGCGAACTGGGTGCTGACCGTGACGCTTGTCGCAGCGATCGGGGCGGCCATTGTGGGATCCGACGCGATCATCGGGCTCGTTCTGACTGGAGAAAGCGAGAGCGGGCCGTCGCCCACCCTTCTTCTGGCAAATTTGCTGCTGTGGGCGGCTGTGATCGGACACCTCGTTGTGTCCATCGTCGGGGTGGTGCGGGCACGCACCCGAATAGTCAATCCGAAGATCGCGATTCCCTTCATCCCTGCCCTAAAAGTAGACGTGTCGATGGAATTGGGACAGCCCGCTCTGGTGCGAGAAACGCCATGAGTCGCGCGATCGTCGAGCGCGAGATCACCGAGCCGGTTTCGCTGTGCCTGCCCGACGGGCGGCTCAACCCCGCCGCCGTCGGTTGGAGCAGAAGGCCTCTGCACGACACTGCAGGCATCGACGGCCGCAGCAGTTGGGGCCGCAATAAGCGCTGGGAGTATTGGGGCGTCACCACGCCCACCCACATCGTGACTCTGACCGTCTCCTCGCTCGACTACGCAGCGGTGCACAACATCCTGATCTACGACCGCGTATCGGGAACGACGATGGAACGCGGCGCCGTCGCACCGCTGGGATCCAGTGCCACCCTGCCGGCATCCCTCGGCGCCTCATCCGCCCAGGCGCGCACCCGGTCGCTCACGATCGACATCGACGAGGTACCCGGCGGCACCCGCCTGCGCGGTCGCGCCGCGGGGGTGGCCTTCGACATCACCGCCGTGCGTCCGGCCGGCCACGAGGCGCTGGCCGTCGTGGTTCCGTGGTCCAAGAGCCGCTTCCAGTACACCGTCAAAGACGTGGCCCGTCCGGCCGAGGGCTGGGTCGAGGTCCAGGGTGACCGGTTTGAGCTTCCCGCCGGCGACAGTTGGGCGGTGCTCGACCACGGCCGCGGTCGCTGGCCGTACAAGATGACCTGGAATTGGGGCGCGGCGTCGGGAATCGTCGACGGACGCACCATCGGCCTCCAGCTGGGCGGCCGGTGGACGGACGGAACCGGTTCGACCGAGAACGCGGTGCTCATCGACGGAACGCTCCACAAGGTCAGCGATGAACTCGACTGGGTCTACGACGAAGCCCACTGGCTCGCCCCGTGGCGAATTCACGGAGGGAGCCTCGACCTGCGTTTCGACCCGTTCTGGGACCATGCCAGCAAGACCGAGCTTCTGGTCTTCGGCAGCCGCGGTCACCAGTGTTTCGGCCACTATTCAGGCTGGGTCGACACCGATCTGGGACGCATCCGGGTCGACAGTCTGTTGGGCTGGGCGGAAGACATCCGCAACCGTTGGTGACACCTCGACCAGCGCTCGGAGCTTCGTGAGGCACAATGGTCCCCACGAGATTCTGCCAACGGAGGACAGCATGCCCGGCGACACCCAGGACGAACCGATTCAGGCCCAGCACAGCACAACCGAAGACGACAAAGTGGCGGGCATCCTGCTGCAGCAGGAAGCGGACCTGGCCGGTCACGACGAGGCCCAGGTCTTGGTTGCATTACGCCAACGCTTCGCCGACGGCGGCCACCAGGTGACTGACGAGGCCCTTCAGGAGCACGCCC
Source organism: Cryobacterium sp. LW097 (assembly GCF_002205495.2). Classification (GTDB taxonomy): domain Bacteria; phylum Actinomycetota; class Actinomycetes; order Actinomycetales; family Microbacteriaceae; genus Cryobacterium; species Cryobacterium zongtaii. The sequence goes on from NZ_CP021992.1 coordinate 3,621,671, forward strand.
GTCGCATCGCGGGCCTCGAACCGAACGCCTTCTCGAAGGAGTAGGCGCATCGCCCCCTGACCCCCCGAGCTAGGGAACCAGCGTCTCCAACGCCGGGTGCAGGTGTTTCGTGCGCAGAGCAACTGTCGCCTGGTCGGCGCCCGCGGCGAGCGCCGCCTCCGTGGAGGCGCCTGACAGGGTGGCGTCGAGAAAACCCGCGAAGAACGCATCGCCGGCGCCGTTCGTGTCCCGCACCTGAACGGGCACGGCAGCCACCCGGTGCAGGCCCTCGGCGTCGACGGCCATCGCGCCCTCTGCGCCGAGCGTGCACACGACGGCCGTGGTGCCGGCCGCCACACGGGCCCGCATGAACGCCGACGGATCGCTCATGCCGTCGGCATTCATGAAGATGTAGTCGGCCGCCCGGATGAAGGGCTCGTGGAACTCGGACCGGCCGTCGTAGTCGTGGACATCGGTCCAGACGGGGACGCCGGCCGCGATAGCCGTGGGGAGCAGGGCTCGGGAGGTTTCGGAGAGGTCCATCACCAGGGCCGCGGCACCCCGGCTCAACGCCGTGAACTGGGCGATGTCGGGTGCGGTGAACGCCGGCACCGAAAGGTACACGGACACCCGCTCCCCCGCCCGGGTCATCAGGTTCAGGTGTCGTTCGCCGGCACCCGGCACCACCGACGCGGTCACCTGGATTCCCGCCGCCTCGAGAACGGAACGCACCCGTCCTGACGCGTCGTCGTCGCCGAGCAGGGTCTGACATTCGACAGCCCGCCCGAGCCCGGTCAGGTGCAGCGCCTTACCCGCGGAGGTACCACCGACGGTCTGAAAATCCTCGAGGGCGAACGTGACGTGCGGGCGCGGCTCCGGCAGCTGGTCGAGGTAGACCAGCGTGTTCCACGACACCGGTCCGCATACAACGATGTGACCCGCGCCGATGGCGCCCCCAGCGGATGCTCTGCTCATCCGCTCAGGCTACGGCACGGCCGCTTGGCGACTCGATGTGCCACAGCCGGTACGGATTTTTGCCGGTCCCTACCCGGCTCGGAGCGGGCGAGACCACGCAACCTCACGGCTGAGCTGGCCGGATTGGACGAAGTGTTGCACCTGGTGGGTACCGGCGAGCGCCCTGGCGAGGTCGTCGCGGTCGGCAGCCTCGAAGCCCAGTTTCTGCCAGAAAGGCCCGGACCGTCGACTGAACAGCCACGCCCGCTGCGCTCCGCTTTCAGCAGCCCGCGCCAGGGCGAACAGGGCCAGCCGGGTGCCCTCGCCGGTTCGCTGGGTGAGTGGATGAACCGCCACGCTCCGAATGAGCGCGTGCTCCTGGTCATCGCTGAGCTCGAATCCCGTGCACGCCACGATGCTGCCGACCGCATCCCGTTCGATCCAGAGGTGCACCGTGGGAGCGTCAAGCCCGCTCAGCGTCAGATCTACCTCGCGGAGGAAATCGGTCAGGTCGGCCGTATCGCCGGGCGACACTGGGGTGAGGGACGACATGGGCCCAGGTTACTGGGGCGGTTCATCGCGATCCGCAAGTCAACTCGCGAGAGCCCGGGCGGCGTGACTAGGAACGCACCGACTTGCGCTCGTAGATGATCATCGACCAGGCGTAGCCGATGACCGTGATCACCACGCACCAGCCGACCGCGAGCACAGCGTTCCAGCCGAGCGGGGTGCCGAGCAGCAGCCCGCGGAGGGTCTCCACGATCGGCGTGAACGGCTGGTACTCCGCGAACCACTGCAGCCCGGCCGGCATCGACTCGGTCGGTACGAAGCCGCTGCCGAGGAACGGCAGCAAAACCAGCAGGAGCGGCAGGTTGCTCGCCGTCTCCACCGATTTGGCCTGCATGCCCATCCCCACGGCGATCCAGGTGATCGCGAAGGCGATCAGCGCGATCAGGCCGAAGGTGGCGAGCCACTCGATGGGGGTGGCGGTGGGCCGGAACCCGATCAGCACACCGACGCCGAGCACCAGCGCGACGGCGATTATCGCCTGGATGGTGTTGCCGAGCACGTGCCCGGCGAGCACCGCCGCGCGGGAGATCGCCATGGTGCGAAACCTCGCGGTGATGCCCTCGGTCATGTCCATCGAGACCGTCGTGGCAGTGCCGCCGGCGGTGCCGGCTATGGTGATCGCCAGGATGCCCGGCATCACGTAGGCGAGGTACGCCGCCCTCCCGCCGGCCGGGTCCACGCCCGGCAGGCCGGCCCCGAGGGTGCCGCCGAAGACGAACACGAACATGAGCAGGATCACCACCGGACCCACGATGGTGAACGCTGACAGGCCCGGGTAGCGAATCATGTGCAGCAGGTTGCGGCGCAGCATTGTGATCGCGTCGGTCACGACATAGGACCGATGACGGCTGCCCTGCACGGTCGGGCGCGGGGCGGTGATGGTGGTCATGAGTCTGTTCCCTTCGAATCGGCCCGGCCGGACGATTCCTTCGTGCCGGTCAGCGCGAAGAACACGTCATCAAGGTCCGGGGTGTGGATGCTGAGGTCGTCGACCTCGAGATGGGCCGCGTCGAGGCGGTCGAGCACGGCGCGCAGCGCGCCGACGCCGCCGGCGCTGGGCACGGTGAGCACCAGTCCGGCGTCATCACGAGCAGAGCCGTCACGAGCAGAGCCATCGCGAGCAGAGCCATCGCGAGCCGACTGATTGAGCAGGCGGGCGGCGGTGTCCAGCGCCGCGGCATCCGCAAAGCGAAGCCGGATGTGACCGCCCGGTACGAGGCTCTTGAGCTCGTCGGGCGTGCCGTCGGCGACGATGCGACCGCCGTCGAGCACCGCGATGTGGTCCGCGAGCTGGTCCGCCTCCTCGAGGTGCTGGGTGGTGAGCAAGACCGTGGTGCCCTCCGACACCAGGCCACGCACGATGTCCCACATGGTGTGCCTGCTGCGCGGGTCCAGGCCCGTGGTGGGCTCGTCAAGGAAGATCACGCTCGGCGCCTGGACCAGGGTCATCGCGAGGTCGAGGCGGCGGCGCATGCCGCCGGAGTAGGTGGCGAGTGGCTTGCGCGCGGCCTCGACGAGGTCGAACTCCTCGAGCAGTTCGGCCACCCGCGACTTCGAGCGTTTCGCGCCGAGGTGACGCAGCCGGGCCATCAGCAGGAGGTTCTCCTCGCCGGTGAGCAGGCCGTCGACAGCGGAGAACTGGCCGGTGAGACCGATCGCCGCGCGCACACCGTCGGGGTCGCGCGAAACGTCGCATCCCGCGACGGTGAGGGTGCCGGCATCCGCCCGCACGAGCGTGGAGAGGATGTGCACGGTGGTGGTCTTGCCGGCGCCGTTCGGGCCGAGCAGCGCGGTCACGGTGCCCGCCTTCACGGTGAGGTCGACGTCGTCGAGAACGGTCTTGCTGCCGTAGGACTTACGCAATCCCTGCACGGCGATCGCGGTGGTGGTCATGATGTTCTACCCTTCGCTTCGGTGCGCGCACTCAGCGCGCGCGGTGGATGCCGATGTCGCCGAACGCGGTGCGCGCACGCACTGCCACGGTCTGCTCGGACGGGTCTGGGGCACTGTCGCCGTCGAGCTCGTTGCGCAGGCGGCCGTTCTTGGAGGCCAGATCGAGCCAGGCGGGAACGCCGGGACGCACACCGATGCTGACCTGGCCGAAGCCGCTCTCGACCTGCACCGACCCGCTCGAGATCTCTCCGAGCTGGATACTGCCATAGGCGGTTTTCGCCGACACGGCGGCGAGCGCCCGGGTGATCTCGAGGTCGCCGTAGGAGAGCTTCGCGTCGAGATCGCCGCCGGACTCCCCCACCGAGATGTTGCCGTGCGAGGCCTTGAGGATCGCGTTGCCGGTGACAGTGCCGATCCGGAGCTGACCGTGATCGGCGGTGATCTCGATGTCTCCCTCGGCGGCGCCGACGGTGGCGTTGCCGTTGCCGGCGCGCAGCCACAGGTCGCCGGTGGTATCGACCTCCGCCGCACCGTTCGAGCACTTGATCCGGGTGGCGCCGAGGCGTCCGGTTGCGCGCACATTGCCCGATGAAATCTCGGCCGTGAGCCGCGATCCCGTCGGCAGCTCGATGAGCACGTCCACCGACTCGCTGGGGCCGATGATGCTGAAGCGGGGCTTCGGGCCGGTGACGGTGAGGCGCTGGCCGTCGAAGTCCACTCTGGTCTCCTCGGCACCGCGGCGGTCGACTGCCCTGGCCGGGCTGGTGGGTGACACCGTCACGACGGTGTCGGTTCGGTCGCTGGCGACGACGTCGATTGCGCCGACCGGCAGGTGGATGGCGAGGTCGATGGGGTTGGGGGTGTCGTAGGTGGGCATGCTGATGCGTCCCTCTCTGTGGGCTATGCAATTCGGGGCTGTGCAATTCGGGGCTGTGCAATGTGGTGCTGTGCAATGTGGGTACGACGGACCGACCCCGCGGGTGCGCGTGGTTGGAGTGTTCAGCGTGCTGGGCGGGTTAGCGCGCCCAGCCCGCGAAGTTGTCGCCGGTGCGCAGGGTGCGCTGCACGGAACGGCGTTGCTTGGGTTGCAGAGCGGCCGCCGTCGCACGCACCAGCCAGGTGTTCACCGACAGACCATCGGCCGCCGCCGCTTCGTCCACCCGCGCCTTGAGGGCGTCCGGCAGACGGAGGGTGGTGCGTGAGGTGCTCGCTTCGTCGAGGTCGACGGATGCTGCGGGCCGCTCGTCGCTCTCCGGCTCGGTGTTCGGCGCGGTGACGACGAACTCGATCTCACGACCGCGCAGCCGCAGGTCGACGGAGCCGGGGGCGAGGTCGCGGGTGATTTCGCCCACCGCGGCCGACAGCACGTCGAGGAGCACGAGCCGCGCCGCTGCATCCAGCCCGGCGGCGAGGCGCTCGGCGACGGCGCGAGTGTCCTCCGCACCGTTCTCCGCGGCATCCACCAGCTGACGCTGAAGGTCATTGACGTACGGTCCAAGTTCCATGCCACCATCATGACACCACGATGGTGTCATGTCAAGCATTGATGGTGTCAGAGTTGGCGTCAGACCCGGGCGGCCTTCTCTACGGCGGTGACGGCCGCCGCAACGCCGGCGTTCCACGGGGTGCCGTGTCCGGGCAGCACCCAGGTGGCCCCCGTGGGGAGAATGGCGCGAAGCGATGCGATCGCCTGCTCCGGCTCATCCGTGAACGGCGCCGGCTGAGGCCCCGTCTTGCCCGTGAGTACGTGACGGGTCGTGAGCCCATCGCCCACGAAAACGGCGTCGGCGATCGGCACATGGATCGCGATGCTGCCTTCGGAATGCCCGGGCAGGCCGATGATTCGGGGCGCACCGGGCAGGTCCAGCGTGTCTCCGTCGTTCGCGTCCACGGTCTCGGTCAGGTAGGTGGTGCGCATCCCGCCCTTGCGCAGGGAGTACGCCGCGAAGCCCAGAGTGGCGCCCAGCTTCATCGACTGGCGGCCGTTCGCCGGCTTGGGGCCACCCTTCGCGCGAGCCGCGTCGCCCGGGTGAACGTAGACCGGCACGCCGTGATCGCGCCGGAGCCGTTCGGCAAAGCCGACGTGATCGCCGTCACCGTGCGTGAGAATGACGCCTTTGACGTCGCTGAGGGTGCGCCCCATGCCGGTCAGCTCGGCGAGGAGGTCCCGCCACTGGCCGGCGAGTCCGGCATCGATCACGGTCACCCCCTCGGGAGTGTCGACGAGGTAGGCGGCCACGATGTCGTTGCCGATGCGGTGAAGGTGCGGTCCTAGTCTCATGATGGCTCGACCGTACCGCTCGTGACGCCGATCGGCCAGGATGTCAGGCCGAACGACGGATGATGCGCGGCACCACAATCCAGAGCAGCGCGACAACGACGAGGATGAACACCGCGAAGGCCACACCCCACGCCCGGCCGAGCACCAGATCGAAGATGAGCAGCCCGATGCCGGCGACCGTGATGGCGACCCCGGCGAGCGTGGCCTGCACGAAATAGTCGGTGTACCGGATGATGCGGCTCTTCGCGTGCTTGCGGAACAGCACTCGATGCAGGCTCACCGGAGCCAGGCCCACCAGGGTCGTCAGAACCGAGGTTGCGACCAGGACCAGATAGATGTCGCGCTGAAACGCATCGAGGTCCTCGAACCGGGACTGGAAGACCGCGGCCAGGAGGAAGCCGGTGAGAATCTGGGTTCCAGTTTGGATGACCCTGAGCTCCTGGAGCAGCTCATTCCAGTTGCGGTCCAGACGCTCATTCGGGGTTTCGCCGCGACCGTCACGGGTGGCGCCGCCGGGTACGTCCGGAACCGGAGAGGAGTGCGACATGGGCTGAACCTTCCGTGAAGAGAACCGGCAGCATCGGCCGCCGCGGGTCGGGACTCACGAGAGTACCGCCGGGCATCCGGGATCGCAGCCGGTTCGGACTGGTCGAGCCGGGCCAGACAGGACTAACGTTGACCTTAGGTTCGGACTCGTTTCGATGACACGTGCCCTTTTGACACTATGGACACGGCTGGCGGTGCTGATGAGTGAAGTCTCGGGGACACCCCGAATGACGGGCGGGCAGCTGGCCTCCCCGTTCCTGGAACTCCTGCCGATCACGGGTGCGGCCATTTCGGTAATGGATCAGGACCGCCGCGCCTCGCTGATCCACGCCACCGACCCCACGGCCGCCCGGTTGGAGGAGATGCAATTCGATCTGGGTGAAGGTCCCCAGTTCGATGCGTTTCGGACCGCATCGCTCATATCGGTTCCCGACCTCGCGCTGACCGACCGGTGGCCGGCATTCCTGCGGAGCGCTGCCGAGCTGACCGTGGGCGCCGTCTTCACCTTTCCCCTCATGCTGGGAGCGGCCTGCACCGGCACTGTCACCTGTTACCGCACCACCCCCGGGGCCCTCGATGACCAGGCCGCGACACTGGGCACCTCCCTGTGTCGCGCCATCGCCGGGCCCGCCTTCCGCCGTGCGATAGTCCTCGCCGAACACGAATCATCCGACGATGAGGCACCGATCGAATCCCGGCGGGAGATCCACCAGGCCACCGGGATGGTTCTCGGCCAGCTGGATATCAACGCAACGGATGCTTTCTCACGAATCCGGGCCTACGCTTTTTCTAGCGGATATACCGTCCAAGAGATTGCCCACGCCGTCGTCAGCCGGCGCCTCAATTTCGCAGAGCTCCCAGAGTAGGTATGACATGCACGCCATAGACCACGCGGCTGACAACACCCGTGAAGCAAGAATCAACGACGCGTTTGTGCGCGTGGCCGGCAGCCTGGTCGCCGACTACGACATCGTCGATCTGCTGTCCACCCTCGTCTACACCTGCACCCAGCTTCTCGACGTACAGGCAGGCGGCATCCTCCTGGCCGATGGCACGGGGATGCTCGAATTGGTGGCCTCGACCAGCGAAGAGGCTGAAATCGTCGAGGTCATGATCGTCGCCGCCGGCGCCGGCCCATGCATCGACTGCTACCAGACCGGGGCGGTGGTGAGCGTTCCCGACATCGAAACCGACCCCCGCGACTGGCCGCGGTTCCGCCGCACCGCCCTCGACCAGGGCTTTCGGGCCGCCCACGCCACCCCACTCCGGCTGCACGGCGAGGTCATCGGCGCGATGAACCTGCTCAGTACGGAGGCCGGCGCGCTCAGCGACCGAGACGCCCAGCTCGCCCAGGCCTTGGCGGATGTCGCGACAGTCGGCATCCTGCACGAGCGCAGTTTCCGGCAGCCCGAGGTTGTGGCCGCGCAGCTCCACCTCGCTCTGGACACCCGGATTCTGGTGGAGCAGGCAAAGGGGGTTCTCGCCGAGGTGCGCTCCTGCACCATGAGCGAGGCCTTCGACGCCCTCCGCGACTACGCCCGCACACACGCGGTCACCCTGCGCGCTGCGGCGGCCGGTGTGGTGAACCGCAGCATCTCCGCCGAGGCACTGGTGGCCCAGGCACGCTAACGGCGCGGCCGGCCACTGCGCCGGTTCCTCAGGTGTGGCAAGATGCGGCCGTGACCACTCAACCCGAGCGCCGGATGCTCCTTGACACCGCCTCCCTGTATTTCCGCGCGTTCTACGGCGTGCCGGACTCGGTGCGCGCACCCACCGGTGAACCGGTGAACGCCGTGCGCGGGTTGCTCGACATGATCGCCCGACTCGCCACCGAGTTCCAGCCCACCGAGATCGTGGCCTGCTGGGACGACGACTGGCGGCCGCAGTGGCGGGTCGATCTCATCCCCACCTACAAGACCCATCGGGTCGCCGCCGAGCCTTCGGTGGCTGCCGACCCCGCAATCGAGGTTGTGCCCGACCTGCTCACCCCGCAGGTGCCGATCATCCGCGAGGTGCTCACCGCGCTCGGCATCCCGATCATCGGCGCCGCCCAGCACGAGGCAGACGATGTGATCGGCACCCTCGCCTCGCACTCGTCGATCCCGGTGGAAATCATCACGGGCGACCGGGACCTCTTCCAGCTCGTCGACGACACCCGGGACGTTCGGGTGATCTACACCGGCCGCGGCATGGCCCGGCTGGAGCTTCTGACCGACGCGACGCTGACGGCCAAGACCGGCGTCACTCCGGCGCAGTACGCCGACTTCGCCGCCATGCGCGGCGACGCCTCCGACGGCCTGCCCGGCGTGGCCGGGGTGGGCGAGAAGACCGCGGCCACGCTGCTGGCCGAGTACGGCGACCTCGACGGGATCGTGGCGGCGGCGGCCGACCCCGATGTGAAGTTGGGCGCCTCCGTGCGCGCGAAGATCCTCGCCGCCGCGGACTACCTCACGGTGGCCCCGACCGTGGTGAACGTCGTGCGTGACCTGGACCTGCCGGACTTCGACGCCCGCATCCGCCCCAGCACACCCGAGCAGAATGCCGAGCTGGAGCAGTTGTCGGCCACGTGGGGGCTCAGTTCGTCGATGCAACGCGCCCGCGAGGCCCTGGCCGCATTGGTCTGAGCGCGTGGCCTGAGCGCGTTGGCCTGAGCCAGTTCGCCTGAGGCCGGTCTAGCTCGATCCGGCGATGCGCAGCACAACACTGCCCCGCTTGTGGCCGGCGTCGACGAAGCGGTGCGCGGCCACGATCTCGTCGAGGTCGTAACTGCGGTCGATGACCGGTCGCAGTTTGCCCTGCTCCGCGAGGCCCACGAGAAACCGAAGGTCCTCGGCCCGGTAGTCGACGCCGCTGGCGCTGACCAGCTTGCCGCTCCTGCGAGTGCGGGACCTCGCGCGCAGGAGACCGGTGAGGTCGGTGATGACGGCCAACAGGGCTCCGCCGGGGGTGATCAGCCGCTGCACCCTGTCGAAAGACGCGTTACCGACGCAGTCCATGATCACGTCGTAGGTGTCGGATCCGGTCGTGAAGTCCGAGCTCTCGTAGTCGATCACCCTGTCGGCGCCCAGGTCGGTGACCAGGGCGGCGTTCCGCGCCGCGCAGACCGCGGTCACGTGCGCACCGAGGTTCTTAGCCAGTTGCACGGCCGCGGTGCCGACGGCTCCGGATGCCCCGTTGACCAGCACCCGCGCGCCCGGCTGGATGTCGGCGCGGTTCAGGAAGACCCTCGCGGTGATGCCGCCGAAGACGAGGGTGACGGATTCGTCGAAGCCCAGGCCGGCCGGCTTGGCGGTGATCGGTCCGTCCTGCCCGATCCGGGCATACTCGGCGTGGCCGCCGAACTTCGCGCCGAGCATGGCGATGACCTCGTCGCCGGGCGCGAATCTGGTGACCTTCTCCCCCACCGCTGCGACGACCCCGGCGGCATCCATGCCGAGCACCCGTCGGCGGGGCCTGAAGAACCCCAGGCCGGCCCCGGCCAGAAGGCCGAGACCCTTCGGCACGTCGTGGGAGCGGGCCCGGTGGTCGGCGGCGCTCACGGTGCTGGCGAGCACCCGGATGAGCACCTCCTCCGGCCCGGGCGCCGGAGTGGGGATCTCCTCAACCGAGACAACGTCGGCGGGGCCGAACCGCCCGTAGACCGCGGCCCTCACGAGGTCGCCCCAACCGGGTCGGCGCCGACTCGGCGCTGCGGCATCCGCTCGACGGCGGCGGTGTTGAAGCCCTTGAGGATCAGCCAGAGTGCGAGCGACACCTCCCAAGCGAACACGGGCAGCGCAACGAGCAGCCCGGTCGGCGAGAACTGGCCGTACAGGCCGAAGATCACCAGCACCGTCGAGATGGTGATGATGGCCCCGCCCACCAGGCCGAGTACCGCGATGGCGCGAGGCACGAGGCGGGAGGTGAACATCAGGGAGGCCAGCAGGATCGAGCCGACGCCGAGTGCGAAGCCCGGGCCGAACAGCAGGGTGCCGTCTTGCAGGGCCAGCAACGCGGCGGCGACGGCCTCAAGCGCGCTGTCATCAATACTGGGCGGCTGCTGCCGCAGCATCAGCACCGTGAGCAGGCTGAGGGTGCCCACCAGGATGATCGCGGCCTCGAGGATGCGCGCGGCAGCGTAGGCCAGCGCCAGCGTCGGACTCTGGCGGCGGAGCACCGGATAAAGGACCACCCCGGTGCCGACCACGGCGATCACCAGCACGACCTCGAACAGCACGCCGACGGCCACCATCGGGTCGCGGCCGGCACCGAGGACATAACCGGGCGTGTTGAGCACCGGGGCATAGAGCAGACGACCGACGATCGCGCCGACTTCGGTCAGGAGAAAGAGTACACCGGCGAGAATTGCGGTTCGGCGGATGGGAGACATGAGAGCTCCTTCAAGGTTGAGGTGTACGGCGTACACTCGGATGCAGCGACTCTAAGGTGTACGCTGTACTCCTGTCAATGGGCAGGACTGATCTCGTTCAAAGGGACCTCACATGGCTCAAGTTCTGGTGGTCCCGCGGGTGCGCCTCAACCGTGATCGGGTGCTGCAGGCCGCCGTCGGGCTTGCCGATCAGGCCGGTATCGAGGCGCTGAGCATGCGCCGGCTGGCCGAGGAGCTCGGCGTTGTGCCGATGGCTCTGTACAAGCACGTGGCGAACAAGGACGAGCTGCTCGACGGCATGGTCGAGGTGATCGTCGCCGAGATCGACCCGCCGGCCCTTGACACCGAGTGGAAGGCCGCGGTGCGACTGCGGGTGCTCTCGGCCCGCCAGATGTTGTTACGGCATCCGTGGGCCCGGTCGGTGCTCGAGTCGCGCACCACGCACACCCCGGCGGTGCTGGACTACCTGGAGTCGACGATCGGGATGTTCCTGGCCGGCGGGTTCTCGGCGGACCTCACCCACCACGTGATGCACGCCCTGGGCAGCCGCATGTGGGGGTTCACCCAGGAGCTCTTCGACGCATCCGCCGACCCGGCCCGGCCACCCGTCGACCCCGCCGTGCAGGCTGCCCGAATGCAGGCGATGGCGGAGCGGTATCCCCACATCCTGCAGATCAGCACTGCGGCGGCCCACGACGATTCGGTCGTGGCGCACGGCTGTGACGACAGGTTCGAGTTCGAATTCGCCCTCGACCTGCTCCTGGACGGCTTCGAGCGCCTCCATGTCTCCGGTTGGTCATCCGGCCCGGTCACCCGCACCGCCTAGCGCGGAATCAGGCGAAACCGAAGACCAGCGGGAAGACCGCGACCACGACGAGCGCCCAGAGCCCGTATATCGGCAGGTACCTGGTCTGCCAGTGTTCGAGCGCCGCGAACGGGTGTCGCCCTCGCAGGAACCCGATGGCGAGCCAGGCCGCACGCACCAGGTGCACGAGGAGCAGCAGGTTGAGGCCCAGCGCGGCGATCTTGTTGGGGCTGAAGCCGAACTCGGTGATGCGCGTGAGCATCGCGGTGAGCATCACGGCGTCGACAGCCAGGGCCACGATCACCAGCACCAGCTGGAGCACGTCGAAGACGCCGGGCCGGGCGAGGGAATCGCGGGCGGAGATCGAGTAGAGCAGCAGGCTGAGCACGAGCACCAGGATGGCGTTCATCAGGATGAGCAGGTAGCGGTCGACGGTGCCCAGCCCGCCGGCGGTGGCCAGCACCGCGAGCACGGCCAGGAGCATGATGATCGTCAGCGGGGTGAACACCCGGGTGAGCACCGGGGCGATGTTCTCGACCACGTTCTGCTTGGCCTCGACCAGCCAGGCGGCCACGACGAGGGCGCCGGGTATCGCGAGCGGCAGGATCCAGCCGGTCAGCACCGGACCGGGATCGACGCGCACGGCGGACAGCACCGCGACGGTGAGCCCGATGAGCACGGCTCCGCCGAGGGCGAGCAGCGTGTAGTAGATCGCGAGCTCGCCGGTGAACCGCACGAAGTCCATCCGTCGGGCGTCGGAGCGCCAACGGCCGCCGACGTAGGCGATCCCTACCAGCATCCAGAGCAGCACCGGGGCGTGCAGCGCGGCGAGCAACTCGGTGGAGCCGCCGGCGGCAAACGGGTAGACGTTGAGCAGCACCGCGAGGGCGGCGAACGAGACGATGAGGGTTGCCGCGACGGGCACGGTGAGCCGACGCTTCCAGCCGAAGTAGGCGGCGAGGAACGGGAACACCAGCAGGCCGAGGTTTCGGACCAGGCCCGTGCCGCCGTCGGACCAGGTGAGGCCGGCCTTGACGGCCAGGCCAGCGCCGAGGGCGAAACCGACCACCACGGCGAGTTCCCGCCAGGCCGGCGCGCGGCTGTCGCCGGCGGCGTCGGGCAGGAGCACGAGTTGTTTCCAGAGCCTGTCGGAGTGCTCCCTGGCGAATTCGCGGGACACGGCGTCGAGGTTGCCCAGCCGCTTGATCGCCACGAGGAAGGCCTCGTCGTGGTCGAGCCCGGTGGCCAGCAGGTCTTCGATCTGCTCGCGCAGGTGATCTTCCAGCTCCTCCACGTCGGCGGTGGCGATGGCCTGGCGTCGCTGCACGTAGCCGCGCCAGCTATCGATCTGGGCTTCCAGGTCGGCGTCGAGGTCCATCAGGCCCACCCCTCCGTCACGGCCGTCGGTCGGGGCCGGTCCTGCCAGACCTGGCGGAGGGCATCCGCCACGACGGTCCACTGCTCCTGCCGCTCGGCCAGCTGTTCCCGGCCGAGGTCGGTGATGGCGTAGTGCTTGCGCCGGCGGCCCACGTCGGAGGTGCCCCAGAGCGAGGTCACGTAGCCGAGCCGTTCGAGGCGGTGCAGCAACGGGTAGAGCATCCCGTCGGTCCACTGCATGCTGCCGCCGCTGAGATCGCTCACCCGCTTGAGGATGGCGTAACCGTAGAGGTCGCCGTCCATCAGAATCCCCAGCACCAGCGGGGTGGCCGCGGCGGCGACCAGGTCTTTCTCGATGCGCATGGCGCCTCCTATACCTAGAGCTGCAATGCATGAACCCTAGCAGTTCTAGGTATAGGGATGGAAGCGACCACTGCCCGGCTGCGGCCGCGCACACCCGTTGGTGCGACGGTGAATTTCCCGATTCGTCACGCCTCGGCGCCAAGCCTGGAGATACGTCCAGCTTCCTTGAGTTTCTCCTCTGCCTGAACAAGGCTGGTCAGATTCGCCCCACCCGGGCGGCACCGCAACCGCGGCCCGATCGTACAAAGAAGAGGACACCGTGAAAGCACTCACCTGGCAGAACACCAAAAAGGTAGAGGTCATCGAGGTCCCCGATCCGGTCATCGAAAAGCCCACGGATGTGGTCATCCGCATCACGTCAGCGGCCATCTGCGGTTCAGACCTGCACCTGTACAACGTGATGGGGCCGTTCCTGGCCAAGAACGACGTTCTCGGCCACGAGAACATGGGCATCGTGGATCAGGTCGGCGCCGCGGTAACCACCCTCTCGGTGGGCGATCGGGTCGTCATCCCGTTCGTCATCGCCTGCGGTGACTGCTTCATGTGCAACCAGGGCCTCACCACCCAGTGCGAGACCACCCAGAACCGCGACTCCGGCACCGGCGCCAGCCTCTACGGCTTCAGCGAGCTCTACGGATCGGTTCCCGGCGGCCAGGCCGAGCGCCTGCGGGTTCCGTTCGCGGACTTCAACGCGGTCAAGGTCGGCGCGGACCTGCCCGACGAGCGCTACCTGTTCCTCAGCGACATCCTGCCCACCGCCTGGCAGGGCGTGCAGTACGCGGATGTGCCCGCCGGCGGCACCCTCGCCGTGATCGGCCTGGGCCCCGTGGGCCAGTTCGCCAGCCGCATCGGACGCCACCTGGGCTTCCGGGTGCTCGGTGTGGACCCGGTGCCGGAGCGCCGCGAGATGGCCGCCCGGCACGGTGTGGAGGTGTTCGACCTCGACGACGACATCGTCGCGATGCTGCGGGCGACGACCGACGGTCGCGGCCCGGACTCCGTCGTTGACGCCGTGGGAATGGAGGCGCACGGCAACCCCGCCGCCGCGTTCACCCAGTACGCCGCAGGGCTGCTGCCGGATGCGGTGGCCAAGAAGGTCTTCACCACGGTGGGTGTTGACCGCCTGGCCGCGCTGCACATGGCGCTGGACCTCGTGCGCCGCGGCGGCACGGTCTCGGTGAGCGGCGTGTACTCCGGTGTGGCCGACCCGATGCCGCTGATGAACATGTTCGACAAGCAGATCCAGCTACGGATGGGCCAGTGCAACGTGCAGCGCTGGGTCGGCGATCTGCTGCCCCTCGTGGAGGACCACACCGACCCGCTCGGCGTGATGGACCTCGTCACCCACCGGGTGCCGCTAGATCGCGCCCCGGAGATGTACGAGACCTTCAGCGCCAAGGACGACGGCTGCATCAAGGTCGTTTTGACCCCCTGACGCCCTCTCGCGAACTGTGAGTCAAGCCCCAGAATCTCGAGATTTCTGGGGCTTTTCTCACGGCTCGCGGAGCCTTCTGCAGTGTCGGTGGTAGGTGAGACGATCTCATCATGAGTAACCCCGACCAGGCAGTACCGCCCGCTCCGGATGCTGACGACCACTCTCCGGAGTCCGCTCCACCTGGCTCCACCCCCTCCCCTGTCGACCCGACCGCTTTCGGGCCGTACGTCCCCAACCCGGCCCTGGACGAGTTGGTCTGCTCGGAGCTGGCCCGCCGCACTGAGCTGATCGCGGTCGAGGCCCGCGCCATCGCCATCGCGCAGGCCCGGCAGGCCGAGTTCCTCGTCGCTCTGCAGGGCTGGAGTGAGGACCCGCTCGTTTCCTCGCGCCTGCACGGCAACCCGGAGAGCATCCGGCTGGCCGACGTGAACGCGGCCACCCTGACCGAGGACCAAGCCCGCGCGGCCGCCTACAACCGGTGGGACGACCGGGACGTGGCCCGCCGCACGATTGTCAGTGAGACCGCCTGCCTGCTGCGCCTGTCTGAACGCACCGTGGAGCACCTGATGGATCAGTCCCTCTGGCTCCTGGCCGCCCCGGCGACCTTCGAGGCCCTCTCGACCGGAGAGATCAGTTACCGGCACGCCACCGCGCTCGTCGACCAGATGCGCACCCTGCCGATGGAGGACCAGGCGGCGTTCGAAGAGAAGGTGCTGCCCGAGGCCAAGCGCCTGCCGGTGGGCCGGTTCATCGACAAGGCCCGCCGGTTGCGGGAGCGGCTGCACCCGGAGTCGATCGTGACCCGCAGCACGAACGCCCTGACCGAACGGCACAGCCGCTGGGAGGCCGCCCCGGACGGGATGGGCTGGTTGCATTGGTACGGCACCGCCCACGACACCAAGGCCGCCTACGACCGCATCAACACGATGGCCGTACGGCTCAAGCACCTCGGCGACCCGAGCCCGGCCGACCAAACGGATGACGCCAGCAGCAACGGTGCCGCCTTCGGCATCGCGCAGGACCCGGCCGACGACTCCCCGACCCGCACCCTCGACCAACTCCGCGCCGACATCACCGCCGCCTTACTGCTGGACGGAATCACGCCCGACGGGATGGGCGCCGGCATCCGCGGCACCGTCATGGTCACCGTGCCCGTGCTCACCCTGCTGGGCTTGGACGAGGAACCCGGCACCCTCGAAGGGTACGGGCCCATCTCCCCCGAGGTCGCAAGGGAGATCGCCGGGCACGCACCGAGCTTCACCCGGCTGCTCACCCACCCGGAGACCGGGGTGGTGCTCTCGCTGGGCAAAACCCAGCACAAGAACACCAAGGCCATGAAGATGTACCTGCGGGTGCGCGATGAAACCTGCCGGTTCCCGGGCTGCTCCCGACCCGCGGTGACCAGCGACGTCGATCACACCGACCCCTGGGCTGGCGGCGGTAACACCGACTGCGACAACCTTGCCCACCTCTGCGAACCCCACCACCGACTCAAACACCTCAGCCAGTGGCGGGTCACGCAGGAACCAGGTGGGATCCTGGTCTGGACCTCACCGGGCAAACGCAGCTACCGCACCGACCCGGGCAATCCATTCGGACCACCCCGACCCCGACCACCGGTCGTGGGGCCGAAGACCCGGAGGCGGCCCGCCGACGAGAGTTACCTGATGCCCCGGCAGCGGCCGACCCTGAAGCCGACCCCACCGGTGCCCGAGAACCCACCGTTCTAAGCGGTCACCGAGTGGCCCAAGGCTGGTATCCCTAGACTCGGATCCATGTCCTTGATCAACGCAGATTACGAGATCCGTCGGTTTGAGCCGGCAGCCCCAGGCGAGCCCGGATACCCCGAAGCGACAGCCTGGGACAGCGCAGTCTCGTTCGGGTTCCATGAGGAGCGCAGCAGCGACGAGCGGGTTCAGGAGTCCATCGCCAGGAGCCGTGTGGACGGCGCCGTCTACACGGGCGCCTACCAAACCGGCCAGCCGGCCCCGCATTCGCTGGGCAGCGACGTGCCGGTGGCCACGTTCGGCACCCAGCCGAGCACGCTCAACATCGGGTTCGGCAGGTTGCTGGATGCGCATCTGATCACCGGCGTGACAGTGCGCACCTCCCACCGTCGTCGCGGGCTGCTCCGCCGCATGATGACCGAAGACCTCACCCTGGCCAAGGGCAACGGCATCGCGATCGCCGCCCTCACCGCGTCTGAGGCGTCGATCTATGGCCGTTTCGGTTTCGGTGTGGCCACTTCGGAGCAGAGCATCACGGTGGATACCAGCGCCAAGTTCCGGCTCGACCACCTGCCAGTGGGCTCTGTGGAGGTCGCCGACCCCAAGGTCCTTCTCGAGCTGGCACCACAGGTCTTCGCCCGGCTGCACGGCGAACAACCGGGGTCCATCGGCCGTCAGGAGTTCTACCGCCAGCTGGCCGCCGGGGCGTCGAGCCGCGAGGGCGGCCCCGATGCCAAGGTGAAGGCGGCCCTGCACTACGCGCCCGACGGTTCGGTCGACGGCTATGTCTCGTACAGATTCGGCGGCTGGGACAAGACGCCCGCGACGATGGAGATTGTGGACCTGGTGGCCGCCACCCCGGCGGCCTACCTGGAGCTCTGGCAGTATCTGGCGGCCATCGATCTGGTGGAGCGCGTCACCTGGAACGAGGCGCCGTCGGACAACCCGCTCACTTGGGCCTTGACTGATCCGCGATGTGTGTCCGCGACGAACCCGCGGGACCTGCTCTGGTTGCGCATCCTCGATGTGCGCCAGGCACTCGAAGCGCGCCAATTCGCCACCGACGGCGCCGTGGTGCTGAGAGTCACCGACGGGCTGAGTCTCACGGCGGGCACCTTCTCACTGAAGGTGCAGGGCGGCACGGCGCAGGTCACCGAATCAGCCTCGGCGCCCGACCTGGACCTGGACATCGCCGCGCTCTCCTCGATCTACCTGGGCGCGGTGAACCCCGTGTCGCTGGCGGCGGCGAACAAGGTGCGCGAAAACACGTCGGGTGCAGCGTTCCTGGCCGCCAGGCTCTTCGCCGTCGAGCGGCCCGCCCACTGCCTGACGCACTTCTAGCGGGTCACGCCTGCCGGTCAAGCAGCACGTAGGTATAGGCCGCGATGGTCGCCGCATCCACGATGTCGCCCGCGCGGATCATGCGCCGGAAGTCGTCTTCGCTGAACCAGCGGTGCACCATGTCCTGCTCGGTGATCTCCCGCTCCGGCGGGCCGGGCGTCAGCTCGGTGGCCAGATACAGGTCGCAGCCCTGGCTGCTGTGCCCGTAGGCGCTGTAGAAGTGCGCCAGGTGTCGCACCTCGCCGGCGCGCATCCCGGTCTCCTCCTGAAGCTCGGCGCGGGCCAGGTCCTCCTGGCTGCCGTCGTTCTCACCTGGCCAGGAGCCTTGCGGGAACTCCCAGGCCCGCCGCCCGACGGTGTACCGGAACTGCTCGACCAGCCAGAACCCGCCGTCGACATACGGCACCACGATGGCAAAATCGGGCTTGTCGATGACGCCATAAATGCCCTGCGACCCGTCCGGGCGGCGCACGATGTCTTCGCGCACGGTCATCCAGGCGTTGCGGTACACCTCACGGGTTGAAACGGCTTCAGTCATGGGGCCATTCTCTCGGGTTCCCCGCACGACCCACAACGAGGCAGAGGAGGCGCCCCGACGTATCGGGGCACCTCCTCGACGATCTGGCCGCGGGGCGACCGGTGCGGCTCAGGCCCGCTGACGGCGGCGGATGAGCAGAGCGCCGGCTCCGGCGGCAAGTAGAGCGAGCGCGCCGCCTACCATTGCGGCCAGCGAGCTGACCCCCGTGTCGGCCAGGGCCGCGGCCGCGCTCTTGGCCGTCACCACGGTGAAGACGATCTCGGCGGCCTCTCCGTTCGCGGCCGTCACGATAATGCGGTGCGCGCCCGCTTCGGTGTTGGCCGGGATGGTGACGGTTCTACTGAAGGCGCCCGCAGCATCCGCAGTGACGGCACCGAGGCGCACCGGCGCCGAGTGCAGCACGACGTTGAGCTCGGCGTTCGCGGCGAAGTCGCGACCGGAGACGCCAACGGTGCTGCCCGCGGCCACCCGCAGGTCGGCGTCTGCGAGGGCGACGGATGGCTTGCGTGTGGTGGTGCCGGTCGGAGCCGGGGTCGGTGTCGCCGTCGCCGTCGCCGTCGGAACCGGGGTGGCGGTGGGCGTCGGTGTTGGCGTGACGAGGCCGAAGACCTCGGTCGCAGTTCCGAGGTTGAGGAAGACCGTTTCGCCGGTGGCGTCCTTGAGGCCGTCGTTGTCGGTGACCGCGTATACGTTGCCGTCGGCGCCGATGGTGAGGCCCTCGAGCTTCTCCTGGGTCCAGCCGTTGGTGGCCGCAAGGTCAGGCAGCACGTCGTGGGCGAGCGTTTTGGGCAGAACAGGCAGCGTACCTGCGGCCGGGTCTGCCTCTGGAACGGTCACGGTGTAGATGCGCTTCACCGCGGCGGCAGGGCCGTTGAGCTTGTCTCGCTCGATGACGGCAAGGGTGCTCTCGTCGACCGCGACGATCTCGGACAGGCCCATCCAGTCGCCGCCGCCGGCGGCTGCCTCCAGCTGGTAGCCGAACCAGGTCCAGCTCTGCTCGGTTACGTCGTAACGACCGATCCGGGTGACGCCCTCGCCGTCCACGGTCGTGGTGGGGTCGGCCGGGTCTGCCCAGAGCGGACGCTGCACGGCAACGTAGAGCTGTTCGTTTCCGGCCGCGTCGGTGGTCGCGGTCACGCCCTCGAAGCCCCATTTGGAGATGTGGTCGGAGATCTCCGTGGGCAGCGACACCTTCTCCTGCACCCCACCCGCGGCATCCGTTCGGTACAGCGCATTGCCATCGCCGGTGGCACCCTCGGCGGCGAGCCAGAAACCACCCTGTTCACGCGCGTGCAGGCCCTCGATGTCGAGCACGGCCGGCTTGCCGTTCTCGGTGACCACCAGGCTGTCGTCGATGCGCGCGGGCGCGGCGGTCACGTCGACCGTGAAGATCGTGCTCGGCGAGACGGCGGAGTCACTCGCCGTGTAGATGTGGGCGGTGTCGCCGGGCTTGGCGCTGAGCGCGCCGAGCGCCTGCCAGCCGATCGGCAGGCCGTCGACGTCGTCGGAGACGATGCTCGGCTGGCCCGCCGAAGCGTTACCGAGCGTGCCATCCCCGAGCTGGTACAGGGCCACCGAGGCGCGCACGCCGACGCTGGCGTCGTCGGTCTCGCTCGAGGCGACGAGCAGGTTGCGGCTGGGCACGGCCAGCAGGCCCTCTGGCCCGTTGGTGGCGAACACCATCTGCTGATAGACCGGCTTCACAGGGTCGGAGAGGTCGTAGACAGCCACGAAGTTGCTGCGCTCGGAGGCGACGAAGCCGTACCTGGTGCCGTCGATGGTGGAGACCATCAGTCCCTCGGGCTCGCTGCCCTTCTTGTCGGCGCGGCTGTCGGCGTACACGCCATTGGCCACAGCGAGGTGCTCGAACGAGTTTCCGGCGTCCCAGGAGACGTCGCCCGTGCTGGCGTCGAAGATCGTCCAGCCGCGAGTGCCGCCCTTCCAATCACCCTCGTTGGCGGTGGCCAGGTGGGTGTCGTCGACCCAGGCGATCGAGTCGGGCTCGCGCGGGACATTCGTGATCTGACCGGTGAGGTTGATCACCTTGTCTTTTTTCGTGTCGATGCCGGTGACCGTGGCGGTGCCGGCGCTGAAGACCTTGGTGATCGCCCTGGTCGGCAGGTCGATGAGCGCGATGCCGTTGTTCTCCTGCAGGGTGACCGCCAGCTGGTTGGCGCTGTTGATGGTCACATATTCGGGCTCGGGGTCGGTGGGCGAGTCCAGGCCCGCGGCCACGAACGAGGACAGGGCGGCGCCGTCGGCGGCAACCAACGGCACCGGGGTGGTCACCCAGCTGGTGGGGTCGGCGTTCAGGTCGATCACCTGAACGAACCCCGCGGGCAGCTGGGGCAGGTCGCCCTTCTTACCGGCTGTGGGAGTGAAATCCTCGTCGCGCTGGTTCTCGATCGCGATGGCCGCGTATTTTTTGTCGGCGCCGATGGCGATGGAGTCGGGCTGGCCGCCCAGGTCGATGCTGGTGACCAGGCTGCGGTCGCTGATGCGGATCACGTCGAGCCGGCCGGAGGGCGAGACGAAGTCTCCGCCGCTCTCGTCGACGACAACGAGCACGTAGTCGCCGTACACGGCAACGGAGGTGGGCTGGTCATCAGCGTGGCCGAGGTCGGCCAGGGAGATGCTGCCGGCGCCGACGGGGTTGTTCACGTCGGTGATGTCGAGGAAGCCGATGCGCTTGCCCGGGGCATCCGTGTAGATCACGGTCTTGCCGTCATCGGTGACGCCGGAGATCTCCGCGGCGGTGGTGTCGGCCGCGTCGGCTCCCGCGGGTGCGTTGAGGTAGACCGGGTAGGTGGCGGTGCGGTGAAACGCCGAGGAAGTCGGGGCCGGCGTCGCGGCGAGCGCCGGGGCGACGACCACGCAGCTGGCCATCAGTGTGGCCCCCACGATCAGGGTGGCGCGGCGGGCGGTTTTCGAGAGTGGCATGGCTTCCCCTGGATCACGAACGTGGTCTGTACGTCTTCACATGTACCCACCGAGCGTGACGGCGGCGGGCGACCTGGGGATGACCCGCGGGAGTCTCGCAGGCGACGGCACGGTGTACGTCAGGCAAACCGGTCGCGGCGCGGCGGTGCGGGTGCGAGCAAGCGGATGAGGACCCGGGCAGCCGCGCCCGGGTCCGCATCCAGCCCGAGGGGGGGGCTACCAGGCGACGGGTCCCTGAACGTCAATGAACGTGCCGGTGGGGCCATCCGCATCGATCGTGGCCATGCGCACGGCCGATCGTGCGCCCTCGGCCGGGGTGAGTACGCCGCGGTGGTTGTTCAGGTCGGTCGCGACGAAGCCGGGGCAGACGGCGTTGACCAGGATGCGCTCGGCGACGAGGGCCCGGGCATGCATCATGGTTACGGCGGTCAGTGCGGTCTTCGAGGGTACGTAGCCGAGGGCGATCGGGTCGGTGTTCGCGAAGTCGGAGATCGCCGCGAGTGAGCCCGCGCTGCTGGATACGTTTACGATTCGCGGGGCCGCCGACCGGCGCAACATCGGCAGGAACGCGCTGGTGACGGTGATTACCCCGAACACGTTCGTCTCGAAGACGTAGCGCACGTGGTCGACATCGGCGGTTTGGGGCATCTGGCCAGCGAAATCAGTGCCGGGCCGGTGGCTGATGCCGGCGTTGTTGATCAGGGCGTCGAGGCGCCCGAACCTGGTCTGGATGGTCTCGGCTGCCGCCTGCACCGATGTCGGGTCGGTGACGTCGAGGCCAACCGCGGTGACATCGCCGCCGGTTGCACGCAGCTGGGCAGCGGTCGCTTCGCCTCGCTCGAGGCTCCGGGCGCCGATGACCACGGTGTGGCCGAGGTGGGCGAGCTGGGCGGCGATTTCGCGCCCGATTCCTTTGTTGCCGCCGGTGACGAGGGTGATCATGGGGGTGGTCATAGGTACTCCTTCAGTGCCGAAACGATTTGTGCGGCACAGCTCAGCCTGACGACCGTGGTCGGGATTCGGAATAACGCAATGTCCGTTTTAATTGCCCTATAGTTCGGATATGGCAACCGACCGGCTCTCAGACATCCTCGATCTCATCGAGGTGAGAAGTGTGGTGTCGGGTGGCTCGGCCGTGCGCGGTCGCTGGCAGACCCGCAACAACATCGACGACGACCTCAAGTTCATCGCGGTGGTGCGGGGCCAGGCCCGGTTGACGACCAACGGCCTGCTCGAGCCGCTCGAACTGAACGCGGGCGATGTCGTGATCCTGAACGGGCGATCGTGGCTGGCGCTCGAGGGCGGGGTCGGCGACGGCGAACCCATCCAGGTGCGACCGCCGTCGGCGGGCTCCGTGATGTCTGCCGAAGACGCGAATACGGATGGTGCGGACGTGCTCATCGGTGGGCGGGTGGATCTGAACCCCACCGGCCGGGAGTTGCTCCTGCGCACGTTGCCGCCGGTTGTGCACATCGGCCTGGCGAGCCCGGTCGGCGCTGCGCTGCGCGGCCACATCCAACGATTGTTCGAAGAGATCGTGGCCGACCGCGTCGGGTCTGACTTCGCAATCCGCCAATACGGCCAACTGCTCGTGCTCGATGTCATCCGTGGATACCTGCACGACCCCGATATGCCGGCCGGCTGGTTGAAGGTGCTCACCGACGAACGTCTGCGGCCGGCTCTCGCGCTCATTCACGAGCAACCCGCCAAGGGCTGGAGCCTGGAGGACCTGGCCCGGGCCGCCTCCATGTCTCGCACCACTTTCGCAGGGCGGTTCCGCGACGCTGCGGGCACGCCACCCCTGTCCTACCTGATCAACTGGCGGATGCTGCTCGCTCAGCGTGAACTCCGCACCTCGGACACGCAGATTCGGGCGCTCGCTCTTCAGCTCGGCTATTCATCCGAAAGCGCGTTCAGCACCGCCTTCAAGCGTCGGGTCGGTGAGTCCCCGTTGAGTTATCGTTCTCGCGCCCGCATCGAGCACGGCTCCGTGGCAACGTAGTGGGCGTCAGGTTCGGGTCTAGGCGCACTCGCCACCAGGTCCGGGCCGATCTCCTCCGAGGCCGCGCGGGAGGTCACGGCATCCGCCGGTTCAAGCCGGCAGCCCCCGGCGAGCTCGGTTATCCGGAAGCAGCAGCCTGGGACAGGCCAAACCGGCCAGCCGGCCACAGGGCAAGGGCATCACGATCGCCACCCTCACAGTGTCGGAGGCGTCGATCTACGGTCGATTCGGTTCCAGCACTTAGGTATACGCAGAGGGTCACGGCTTCAGTCATGGCGCCGGCTCGCGCTCGGTGATCGAACGTCGCTCACATCCGCAGCACACGCGGAGGCGCCCCCGCAACCAGTTGGGGAGCTGGCTGCGGGGGCGCTTCTGTGTTGTCAGATTAGGTGTGCTTGCGACGCACCATGAACATGGCGGCGGCACCGACAAGTATGGTCAACAGGCTGAAGAGTGCAGCCCCGCGCAGAAGGTCTGAGTCCACCCCGGTGTGCGCGAGTGCACCCACCGACTTCAGGGTCATTCTCACGTCGTCACGGTCGGTGATCTCCGGCCCCGTGGGAGGCGTCGCGGTGACGCTCGCCTTGTTGCTCACGAAGCCCGCCGACTTGTCCGCATCCGTAACGGCGTAGGTAGCGGTCGCCGTCACGGACGCACCCGGAGCAAGCTCACCCTGGGCGTTCGGCCACGCACCGTATGTGATCGCCGACAGGCCGCGCAGTTCATCAGCGATCGAGACGGATGTCAGCGACACGTTGCCCGTATTGGTCACGACGAAGGTGAAGGTGATCGTGTCACCGTGAACCACACCGGTCTTCACCAACGAGATCGCCGGGCCGTCGACGAGCGGCAGCTCGAACGTGTCCTTGTCGGAGACCACCGGCCCATGCGGCGGCGTTCCCGTCACAGTGGCCGTGTTGGACACGAGGCCGGCGTCAAGGTCTGCCTGCGTCAGGGTGTAGCTGGCCGTGGCCGTCACCGACTGCCCTGGTGCAAGCACACCGGCGCCAGCCGGCCAGGCGCCGTACGACACATCCGACAGCCCGTCGAGGGCGTCCTCGATGGATACCGAGGTCAGGGTGACGGTGCCCGAGTTCGTCGCGACGAACGTGTAGGCAATCGTGTTTCCACTCAGCACACCGGTCTTGACCAGAGACACCGACGGAGTCCCGCCGAGGGGCTGGTCGAACTCGTCCTCGTCGGTGACGATGCCGCCACCGGGCGGGGTTCCCGTGGTCGTCGCCGTGTTGTGCACGGCGCCGGCATCACGATCCGCCTGAGTCACCGCATACGTCGCCGTTGCGGTAACCGACTGGCCCGGGGCGAGTACGCCCGTCACGGCCGGCCACTCACCGTACTGAAGCTCCGACAGGCCCTTGAGCTCGTCAGCGATCGACACCGCCGTCAGCGTCACGTCGCCCGTGTTCGTCGCAGTGAACGAGTAGGCGATCGTGTTTCCATCCAGCACACCGGTCTTCACCAGATTCAGCGCAGGTGTGCCGTCCAGGGGCTGGTCGAAGTCGTCCTCATCAGAAACCGGCGGGCCGCTCGGCGGTGTTCCCGTCGTCGTCGCGGTGTTGTCCACGGTGCCCGCATCACGGTCAGCCTGGGTGATCGCATACGAAGCAGTTGCGGTCACCGACTGGCCCGGGGCAAGAACACCCGTCGCGGCCGGCCACTTGCCATACGAGATCTCCGAGAGTCCCTCGAGCTCATCAGCAATTGTCACCGAGGACAGCGTCACGCTGCCGGTGTTCGTCGCAGTGAACGAGTAGGCGATCGTGTCGCCAGCGAGCACACCGGTCTTCACCAGATTCAGCGCAGGTGCACCAGCCAGGGGCTGTTCGAAGTCGTCCTCGTCAGAAACGGGCGGACCACTCGGCGGCGTTCCCGTGGTGGTGGCGGTGTTGGCCACGGTGCCCGCATCACGGTCAGCCTGGGTGATCCCATACGAAGCGGTTGCGGTCACCGACTGGCCAGGGGCAAGAACACCCGACGCGGCCGGCCACGCGCCGTAAGAAATCTCCGACACGCCCTCGAGCTCGTCGACGATCGACACCGCAGTCAACGTCACGTTGCCGGTGTTCGTCGCGGTGAACGAGTAGGCGATCGTGTCGCCAGCCAGCACACCAGTCTTCTCCAGGGAGATTCCCGGAGTGAGTTCAGGCAAAGTGACGAGGGCCGGAGCCTCATCGGTCACGGCCGTTCCGGCCGGTGGGATGCCCGAGGTCGTCGCAGTATTCGACACTTCTCCGGCCGTGACATCGGCTTCTGTAAGGGTGTAACTCGCGGTCGCGGTCACCGATTGTGTCGGCTCAAGAACACCCGGAGCGCCGGGCCAGATACCGAACTCGATGGAAGACAGGCCCGGCTTCGGGTCGGCGAGCGTGACGTCGGTGAGGGCAACGGTCCCCGTATTGGTGACGGTGAACTCATAGTCCACGATGTCGCCGGCCGTTCCGGTCGCGCCGTCCGCGAGGGTTCCGGTCTTCTCCAGATCGATCGACGCACAGTTCGTGTTCACGATGCCGATGAGAGTGCTCGCCAGCGCAGCGAATCCGGCAAGGTGGTAGTCGTCACCCTCGGCCGGTCCGGAGATCTGAGTAATATGCTCACGGAACATCGCCAGCTGACCGCCCGCGATGTTGTCGTTCACACCGATTGGAACGATCCGGGTGCCCTCGCCCTTGACCACGTTTGCGCTGCTGACAGCAGCGTCGATGGTCGCCTGATTGGTGCTGTTTCCCGGGCCCTGGACGGGGTCGGCATACTGGGTGGGATTGCCGTCGGTGAGGAAGAAGAGCGCGTCGTAGTTCTCGGTCGACCCGGCAATGGCTGCGAGACCGCGGTCCCAGTTCGTGCCGCCCTGGGCGGGAACCGGACGCTGCAGGCCGTTGACGTACGACACGATCGCGTCGACGCCGGCGGCGTCGGCCACCGACGTCAGCGGCAGCGGCGCGTTGGCTCCACCGTTGGTGGCGGGCGCGTTCGACGCGAAGTTGCTGACCGCAAACCGAACCGGGTAGCCCTCGAGCGCGTTCGCGAGCTCGGCGAGCTCTTCTCGTGCCTGCTGAAGCTGCGGGTCGGTTACCGAGTTGGACAGGTCCAGGCTGATGGCGAAATCCACTTCGCACTGTGCCGCCATGGCCGGGTTCGGGGCCGCAGGCACTGCGGACTGTACTGCGAATGCTGCCGAGGCACCGCTGATCGCCAGCACCGAGGCGAGGGTTGCCGCCACCGCCCCGCGCGCGACATGTCGCGTATTTCTGTGTCGTGCGGATGAATCAGGACGTAGTCGTCTCACGTGATCGGGTCTCCATGGTCGATCGGATGGCACAGCACATACGGAGAACGGCCATGCCCGGCAGCTGGGTTACTGCCGCCCAATGCTCGCCTCTCCCACGCCCGCACCAGCTCGGATTCTGCGAATTTCACCCGCCACTTCACCCTTTTCCCGGCAGGCGATCTGTGGCGCGCGTCGCGGCCGGACACCCTCCCCTTGGGGGACCGGAATCTGCAATCTGGCTGATGAGGCGGCAATTATCGCATCCCAGGCCAGAACAGGTGCCGACAGGCGGCAAAGCGGCCATTGCGAACCGGGCGGGGTGGCCTTCATCGACTCGTCGCCCCAGCGGCTGAGCTCGGAATCATGGCGCTGTCGATGCCCAAAACCGAGAGATTCGGCTTGGCTGCGCTTGCCTTCTTCGGCGCGGTTGACGGTTTGTGGTCAGGCGAGCAGGTGAGGTGCCGACGTAGCGACTCGAATGGCACCGTCTCGGTCGTTCACTTCGAGTTTTCGATAGATCGACTTCAATTGGGACTTGATCGTGTTGGGTGACAGGTGCTCCGCGGCAGCGATCGCCGCGACGCTTCGCCGTTGCACAAGGTGGCGGAACACGACTCGTTCGCGTTCGCTGAGTTGCACGGTCGGGGGTGCGGTTACCGCGCTTGTACGAGCGTGGAGTTCGCGGAGCATGCGCGGTTCGAGCGCCGCCCGGTGATTGGAAAGCAGTGTCGCTTGTTCGGAAGCGGTCAGGCGCAGCAGCACGATGCCGAGTTTCTCAGAGGCCACGAGGTCGATTGCCGCCGCGAAGTGCCCCCGTGCCTCCTCGATCTGGCCGAGCTCGAGCTTCGCCGCGGCGACGAGCACCAACAGTTCGACGGTGACGCGAGGACTGATCAGAGTCTGGGACAGTCCCGGAGTTGCGAGCACGAGAGCCCCCCGGGCGTCTCCCCGCCGGAGAGCAGCCCACGCACGAACGAGGCGCACCGGATCGACCGCGGCGGGAAGGGTGACACCGTCGAGTTGCGCGATCGTCTGAGTCGCCGAGCCGACATCGCCAAGCGCCAATTGCAACTCAGCGACCGCCATCGTGGACAGCCACCCGTTCAGGCCGCTCGAACGCAGGCGCTCTGGCTGAGTTGACAGTGTCGCGCCGACGCGGGCGAGCTGCTGCTGAGTTTGACCGGAGGCTCTGGCCAATGCGGATTCGACAAAGAGCCTGAACGCCCAAGACTCCCGGTCGATGTCGGCCGATGGCGCGGCATCCAGTGCCTCTTGCGCATCTTCGAAACGCAGATCATTTACGGCCAGAAGGGCGCGCGCGAGTGCCCCCGCCGTCAATACAGTGTCAACGGCCGACGCTTCCGCTGGACCATCTTGAGTCTCGCGCCCGGCTCCCGGCTGGCGACTCAACCACTGTTCAGCGACACCTCGGTTGCCGGAGAGCGCGTAGTTGAGCGCCAACGAACCCGCCGCCTCCGTGACGATCCGCTCGTTGTCGAAGGTCAACGCTTCATCGAAGGTGCGTTCGTAGGCACGGTTCGCATCGATCAGCTCGCCTCCCAGTTCGAGAGTGATCGCCCATTGCAGCCGAATGTCAGGGAGCACCGGTCGGATGGATGCGATCGCTTCGTCGGAGACGTCGGCGATCATCCCGTGCGCCTCGCGCACCAAAGCCACCGCTTCGGCCATGTTGCCCTGGAACCGTGCGGACACGCTCCGGCTCGTGAGGTCGACGAGGATGTCGAGCAGGCCACGGGGAACGGGTGCTACCCGATGCTGGAACCGAAGCGGGCGGCGATCGCCGCTCACCGGCAGGTAATTCACGTAGGTCTTCGCCGCAACGAGCCGCGGGTTATCGGCAAGAACCTCGGCCGGGAGCGCATTAATCACTTCCAAGAGGAGGGCCTGATTCGTCTGTGTGAGAGCTACCCAGTGCGTCTCGACTGAGTCGATTGCGGCGGACCACGCCTGCTCGCTCAGCGCAGCACGCAGCTCTTCTTCAAACGACGAATCCCCCATAGCGAATCATTGTACGAGGGTTTTTCCTTCGCCTGGGCCCCCAGAAGCCGGGGGCTGCGGCGTCCCCATCCTCCCGGCGTGCGGTGCGAGAACACACCAAATATCGCGTTGGCGACGCGTCCACCAAAGCACCGCAGATCGTCACGACGGCCCGGCCGCGACCTGCCCGAGTTTCTCACCGCCGCCGGCATGACCCCGGATGCCCCGATCCGCACGCCGTCAGACGTGTACCGGGTAGTGGCGCTGATCGCCGAGGTGCTGCAGTCGATGGAGCGCGACACCACCACCGCGAGCCTGCTCGCCGCCGCCGGCGCCGCCGAATACCTGCGAACCCACATCGACGACCACGTGAGCGTCCCGAGCTCGCCGCCATGTCGCGCCTGAGTGGCTCCCACTTCGCCGCCCTTTTCAAGAGCCGCATCGGCTACCCCGCGCTGCAGTACCAAACCCAGCTCCGGATGGCCCGGGCCCGCGAACTCCTGGACACCACCGACCAGGCCATCGCCGCGGTCGCCGCCTCCACCGGGCTATACCGACAGCTTCTACTTCGCCCGCCAGTTCAAGAAGGTGCACGCGGCACCGCCGTTCGGGCACCGGGGGCAGCGGAAGGGTCAGCTAATCGCGCGCTCTCCTGTGGCCTCGCTGCGCCGGCGCGGGCAGCCCGAAGACGCGGGAACGGACTCGTCACGCCAACGCCGTCTTACGTGGTTCGCAGCTAGGGCTTTGCCTGCAGGTTCACCATGGTCACCCCGCAAAGGCACGCGAGTGTCTTCTTTACGTTGTCTGCCAACAACACGCTGACCAATCCACCACATTGAGGACACTCAAACCGCTCCAGCAAGGCCTTCCATGCTGACACGACTTGAGCGAATTCGGTGCGGTTCAAATTCTCCCAAGCGTTGAAGTGCACCACTACGTTGATTGCCCACTCCTCCTGCTTCGCTTGGAGAGCTGCACCTCTCACTGCCTCTTCCCACTCGGAGAGCTCCAGGACCCTCGTTTGTTGATTCCAAGAATTCGCCGCGCCCTTGCCCTTCTTCAGCAATTCTCGAAGGGTCTTCACCGCACTATCGAAAAGCTCGCCGAGGGTATTTTGTCCGTCAAGGCGATACGGCACGGGAGCGTGCAGGTTGTCTGCAATCTCGCGCGACAAATACTCTAAATAGGACCGGAGGGCGCCGGCGGCCGCCTTAACGTCGCCCTCCTCCAGGTGAGCCGTGATGTCGTCCCACGGTGCATAATTGCGCCATGACACGGGGCCGCTCGCTACATCCCACGCTCGGAATTGGATAATTTCTCTGCTCCGAGCTAGGCCTTGAGTCTTGATCTGTCGCATCCACTGGTCATCGTGGGTGGTGATGATGAACTGCGTATCAGGAAATTCCTGGAGAAGAAGGGTAACCACGAACCGACGGTGCCCCGAATCGATTGACATAAGTACATCGTCGAGAGCGCTCAGCGTGAAGTTTGCGCCCAGTGTGTGGCTGGCCAGCGCCAAATAGAGGCAGAGGCCCATCGCGTCCTGGTGCCCCTCGCTGTGATACGCCGCCGGCGGGAATAGACCTCTTCCGTAGAAAGAAACGTTCATATCGAGACCAGCACCAGATCGCTCAAGGCTCGCTTCGAATTCCGCTTCGTCATCCGAGTTAATCGCCGCGTAGAACTTGGCGAACGTCTTTTCCACCGCGACATAGATCTCCAAAAGACTATTTGCAGTCGAGGAATCGAACGATGTGAATGCGGCTCGGGAAATCCTTGCCTTTTCGGCCGCCTTTACGACAACACCATGCTGCTGTTCCAACTCCGTCACCCGCTGGCTTACCGCTCTTAGCCGTGCTCGACGTTCATCGGCCTCCGAGGGAACAGGCAAGGCCTCGATTGCCGGCCTGACGCGTTCTGCGCGCGACACAATTGACGTCACTGAGAGCGTCTCCAGCTTCGCAATGCAGGCCAGGTCCTCGGCACTGGCGACCGAATGGAGAGCGTTTATGGCGTTAGCCATTTGGGCCTGAATGCCATCGAGACCTAAGTCGTCGAGTGACATGGCAGCCGCTATCTGCACTACCGGACCCAAGGCGCGCTGGATGCCGCGAACCGTATCGAGCTGAACCGTTGCCTCCTGCCGCAGAGTACTCAGGTCATTAAGCGCTTGCTTTGATTCAGCCTTCTTATGTGCAACGACGGACTCAAACTCGCCTGGGGCCCACCTTGTTCCGCATACAGGGCAGTTCCCGCCATCGAACAATAGGAGAGCAGAGGCTAAGAGCGCATCAGAGTTCATCGCAGTCAAGAAAGCCACGTCGGCAGCTTTTTCGCTGGCCGAGTCGATCACGGCACTCAAAGCGACTGGTAGAACCGCCGCTCCCTCCTTGCCCAGTTCCGCAACCAAGGCTGCGAGCTGCGACAGCCACAACGACCTATTTGATAGATTGCCCGCGGCCCCTTGAGGCGCGTCAAGGCCACTCAGAATTTGCTTTTCGCCTAGATCTGATGATGCCCCCAAACCTAGGGCGGACCGGTCAGCGTTGATCGATTCGAGAACGGCAGCGGCGTCTGGCGAAGCCGTCCTGGCTGCAACCGTCAGCGCAGCCGAGATTGACTGCAAGCTAGCCTGCTCCCGGTCATGGTCCCTCTTATCTGAATTGCAAACTCTCTGAAGCAAAGCCCGCATGTTTCCTATTCGTTCGAGCCCCAGAAGCTGCGCAACGTCATCACTGCGGCTTTTTCCTTCTCCCAAAACGAACCGCACAATTTCTCGGCGAGTCAAAGCAAATTCCGGGTGTTTCCGCATCCAAGTGACGGCCGTGCGCGCCTCGCTGGACTCCGGTTTGAGAGTGAACGCACCGGCAGTTCCTACCGACCGCCGCAGAGTGTGCCGTGCCCCTGACGGCTTCAAAACGAAGTCGACTTCGACCCAGGACATCTTTGGCGTGTCTATGAAATCGACGTGCGGCGCATGGGACTTCACCGACACATTGCCTGTGCCTCGGCCAGTAAGGCGGCCGATCGACCCAGTGAAAGCGAACTCGAGCGCGTCTATGACTCCGCTCTTACCTGTGCCGTTTCGACCTGCCACCACGAAGGTCTTTTCGCTGAGTTCAAACTCAAAGTCCTTGATTCCCCGAAAGTTGTGAACTCGGAGCTTGTCAACTTTCAGCATGCTTCGTTGGCCTCGAGCAGCGTGCGAATCTCGATCTCATTTGGAGCCTTTTCGCGACCAAGCAGGATAGCGAGATCAGAACCCTTGCCTTCGAATCCATCAACAGCTTCGAGCTCGACACCGAATGCGACCAAAATCGTCGCCAATACGGACGGAATATCATCGTTCGCTGCAACTAGAATTTCCTGCGCAATGTCCCCTGTAGTCCCCATACGACTAGCTTGACGGCGGGTCGCGCATCCCGGCGAAGGCTGGTGTCCCCCATTCTGGGTATTCAACTCTTGGCGGAGGAACGCCGGGCCCCGACCGGCCCGACGGCAGTTGTCTACTCACGCAGGAAATGCTCTCAACCTTCGGCGGATGTGCGCTTGGCTTTGATTGTCGCGCGAAGCTCTTGACATCCACAAAAACGTTTATGTAAACTCACACCCACATCAACAAAAACGTTTTTGGGAATGGGTTCAACGATGAGCAAGCGTGTGGGTATTCGAGAGGTCGCAGCCGCGGCCGGCGTCTCCGTGACGACCGTGTCGCACTCGCTCAGCGGTGGCGGACAACTCAGCGACGCCACCCGGGAACGCGTGAAGTCGGTGGCCGAGGGCCTCAACTACGCACCCAACCGGCTCGCCAGCGGACTCCGCAGCAAGCGCTCGCAGATCATCGGCTTCGTCAGCGACGAGATCTCGACCACGCCATACGCCGGCAACGTTCTGCTTGGCGCTCAAGAGGCCGCCGCCGCCAACGACCAGGTGCTCATGGTCGTCAACTCCAACCGCAACTCTAAGGTCGAAGACCTCGGCATCGAAGCACTGCTGCAGCACCGCGTCGACGGCATCATCTACGCCCGCATGTACCACCAGGCAGTGGAGCTGCCGGCGGCACTGAGCGGGATTCCCACCGTGCTCCTCGACGCATCCAGCGACCGCACCGACCTGTCCTCGGTGGTGCCCGACGAGGAAGGCGCCGCCCGCACCGCCATGGAGCACCTCATCGAGGCCGGGCACCGTCGCATCGGCTACCTGGGCAACGTCGACGACATCCCCGCCACCCGCGGCCGCCTGGCCGGGTACCGCGCCGCCCTGACCGAACACGGCATCGCCTTCGACGAGTCCCTCGTCACCATGAGCGAGTCGATGACCGCACCGGGCCGCTACGCCGCCAGCCGGATGCTCGCCCAGCCCGACCGGCCCACCGCGCTGTTCTGCTTCAACGACCGCATCGCCATGGGCGCGTACCAGGCGGCGCAACTGGCCGGCCTGGCGATCCCAGACGACCTGAGCATCGTGAGCATCGACAACTTCGAGGTCCTGGCCGACGCGCTGCTGCCCGGACTGACCTCCATCGCGCTGCCCCACTACGAGATGGGCCGCTGGGCCATCGAACGGCTCGCGGCCGAGCTCGCCGGCGACGCCGAGTCGGCACCGCAGCAGATTCGCATGCACTGCCCACTGGTTCAGCGGCAGTCAGTCGGCCCGCCCCCGCGATAACGCGGCGACGAGCCGACCTCCTCTACTTCGCGACCGCTGGAACGGCCGCGACGATCGGCGCCTCCGCCGAAACACCCCCAACCCAACCGATAAGAAGGAATGAAGATGCGACACGCAAAGAAGCGCCTGATCGTAGCGAGTTTAGTCGCCACGAGTCTCGTTGCCACGATGGCCGGTTGCGCCAGCGGCGCCGCCGGCGGCGGCTCCGATGGCAACAACGGTGAACTGACCGTCTGGACCCACAACGGCGGCAACGTCGAAGAGCTCGCCGCGGTGCAGGCCATCGTCGACGGCTACAACGAGAGCCAGGACAAGACCACGGTGAAGCTGCAGGCGTTCCCGCAGGCCTCCTACAACGACTCGGTCATCGCGGCCGCGGCATCCGGCAAGCTGCCCTGCATCGTCGACATCGACGGCCCCAACGTGCCCAACTGGGCCTGGGCCAAGTACCTCACCCCGCTCGACCTGAGCGTGGACCTGGACGAGAACCTGCCGAGCACCTTGGGTATCTGGAACGGCGAGACCTACTCGGTGGGCTACTACGACGTGGCGCTGGCGATGTTCGCCCGCAAGTCGGTGCTCGCCGAAAACGGCATCCGCCAGGCCACCATCGACCAGCCGTGGACCCAGGCCGAGTTCGGTGACGCCCTGGAGAAGCTCAAGGCCACCGGCACCTGGACCAACCCGCTCGACATCGGCACCGGCGATGTGGGCGAGTGGTACCCCTACGCGTTCTCCC
Source organism: Cryobacterium sp. LW097 (assembly GCF_002205495.2). Lineage (GTDB taxonomy): Bacteria > Actinomycetota > Actinomycetes > Actinomycetales > Microbacteriaceae > Cryobacterium > Cryobacterium zongtaii. The sequence continues at coordinate 3,655,482 of NZ_CP021992.1, forward strand.
CGCTGCTGCAGTCCTTCGGCGGCGACCTCATCGAACGTGACGAGTACCAGTCGGCCGAGGGCGTGCTCAACGGCCCCGAAGCCCTCGAGTGGGCCGAGTGGATGCAGTCCCTCGCCACCGACGGCTACATCGCCACCAAGAGCGGCGCCGACTCAGCCCTCGACTTCCAGAACAACGTCACCGCCATCCAGTACGGCGGCAGCTGGGCGGCCGCCAACAACGCCGCGGCTGTCGGCGACGACCTGGCCGTGATGCCCTCCGTCGACCTCGGCGAAGGCACCAAGATCGGCGGCGGCTCCTGGCAGTGGGGCGTGACCACCGGTTGCGCCGACACCGAGGCAGCCATGGACTACCTCTCCTACTCGCTCTCCCCCGAGAACATCGCCGCGGTCGCGGTGGCCACCGCCACCATCCCCGCAACGGATGCCGCCGCCGCCCTGGTGCCCGGCTTCGAGGAGGGCGGCAACCTCGCCATCTTCCGTGAGTTCTCCGCGAAGAGCGCGGTGCTCCGCCCCGAGACCCCGGCGTACCCGTTCATCGCGACGGAGTTCACCAAGGCCACCCAGGACATCATCAACGGCGGCGACCCGCAAGACACCCTCGACGCGGCGGTCACGGCCATCGACGCCAACATCAAGTCCAACGGCGGTTACACGCAGAAGTAGTCGACCGCGGGGGCGCAGCCACGCTGCGCCCCCGCTCTCGCTCAGGGAGACTCTCATGACCAGCACGATCGAACGACCCCCGGCGGCCCCCGCCGCCGGCCGCCCGGCCCGGCCCAGCCGGCCTAAACGGGACCGCACCAGCAAGACCGAAAACCTCGCCGGACTGGCCATGCTCGCGCCCGCGGTGCTGCTGCTGGCCCTGTTCATCTTCGTCCCCGCGATCCTTGCGTTCGGGCTCGCCTTCACCAACGCCCGGCTCATCTCGCCCTACCCGGCCACCTTCGTGGGCCTCGACAACTTCGTCCGGCTGTTCGCGGATGCCGCGTTCTTCCGCGCGCTGATCAACGTCGGCTACTTCGCCCTGGTCGTCGTTCCGCTGCAGGCCGGCCTCGCCCTGGTGATGGCGATCCTGGTGAACAAGAAGGTGCGCGGCACCACGTTCTTCCGCACGGTGTACTTCCTGCCGGTGGTCACCTCGATGGTCGTCGTGTCGCTGCTCTGGCTGTTCATGTACCGCCAGGACGGCCTGATCAACGTGATCATCGACCGGGTCACGATGGGACTGGTCACCGGGCCCGACTGGCTGAACGACACCGCCACCTCGATGCCGGCGATCATCCTGATGTCGGTCTGGCAGGGCGTGGGCTTCCACATGATCATCTGGCTCTCCGGGCTGCAGACCATCCCCGCCGACCTCTACGAAGCGGCCGACCTCGACGGCGTCTCACCCTGGCAGCGGTTCAGGTACATCACCTGGCCGGGCCTGTCCGCCACCCGCAGCCTGATCCTGGTGACCATCACCATCCAGGCGCTTAGCCTGTTCACCCAGATCAGCGTGATGACCCAGGGCGGCCCGCTCAACTCCACCACCACGGTGGTCTACGAAGCCGTCGAATCCGGCTTCGCCCAGCAGGAGACCGGCTACGCCTCGGCGATCTCCCTCGTGTTCTTCGTCATCGTGCTGCTGATCTCCGTCGTGCAGCGCTTCCTCAGCAGAGAGAAGGCCTGATCATGGCGATTCCCCACATCTCTACAGCGCCAGCGGCCATCGCAGACGTGGCGCCGGCATCCGCCCCGCACGTGGTGCTCGGCCAGAAGACGGCCCGCAAGAAGCGCGTGATCGGCCTCGGCGGTTGGATCCTCCGGATCGGGCTGGCCGTGCTGTTCCTCTTCCCGATCCTGTTCATGTTCGTCTCGTCGCTGAAGCCCGACCAGCAGATCTTCGGCGACCTGTCGTCGATCGCCGCGTTCCTGCCCATCGGCAACATCTCGATGGACAACTACGCCGCCGTGTTCGACCGGGTGCCCGCCGCCCGGTTCTTGGTCAACTCGATCGGCATCTCGGCGATCACGGTCATCGCCGGCATCCTGGTGAACAGCCTCGCCGCATTCGCGCTCAGCCGCATGCGGGTACGCGGCAAGACCGTCATCCTCACCCTGATCATCGCCACCCTGATCGTGCCGTTCGAGACCCTCGCGCTGCCGCTGGTGTGGTGGGTGAACCAGCTGCCCTCGTTCGAGCTGACCGAGCTGGGCTTCATGTTCAGCAAGGGCTGGATCGACACCTACCAGGTGCAGATCATCCCGTTCGTGGCCAACGCCTTCTCGATCTACCTGTTCCACCAGTACTTCGAATCGATCCCCAAGGAACTCGACGAGGCCGCCCGCATGGACGGCGCCGGTTGGTTCCGCATCTACCGGCAGGTGGTGATGCCGCTCTCCGGCCCCGCGATCGCCACCGTCGCCATCCTCACCTTCCTGCCCGCCTGGAACTCCTACCTCTGGCCGCTGATGGTGGTGCAAACCGAGGAGCTGCGCCCGGTGATGGTGGGCGTGCAGTACTTCTTCCAGCTCAACGTCTCCTGGGGCGAGGTGATGGCGTACTCCACGCTGATCACGCTGCCCGTGGTGGCCCTGTTCATCGCTTTCCAACGCTCATTCGTCAACAGCATCGCGTCCAGCGGTGTGAAAGGTTAGGCCGGTTTTCATGTCGCTCCAACTGCCCGATAAGTGGATCTGGGACTCCTGGTACGTTCAGGTCGACGGTGTCACGCACGCCTACTACCTGCACGCCAGCAAGGCCCTCGGCGACCCCGAACGCCGGCACCGGCACCCCATCGTCGGCCACGCCGTCAGCACCGACCTCACCAAGTGGACCGTCGTTGAGGACGCCCTGATCATCTCGGATGCTCCCGCGTTCGACGACGCCACCACCTGGACCGGCTCGGTGATCCAGGCCGACGACGGCCTCTGGTGGATGTTCTACACCGGCACCTCCCGCGCCGAGAACACCATGGTGCAGCGCGTCGGCGCGGCCACCTCCCCCGATCTGCTCACCTGGACCAAGGTGTCGACCGAGCCGCTCGTGGAGGCCGACCCGGCGTTCTACGAGACGCTCGACCTGTCGGTCTGGCACGACCAGGCCTGGCGCGACCCGTGGGTGTTCCGCTTCCCCGGCGAGAGCACCTGGCAGATGCTGATCACCGCCCGTGCGGCATCCGGCGACCCGCGGGTGCGCGGCGTGCTCGGCCACGCCACCAGCGAGAACCTGCGCGACTGGACGGTGCAGCCGCCACTCAGCCAGCCCGGCCAGGGCTTCGGCCAGCTCGAGGTGTTCCAGTTCGAGATCGTCGACGGGGTGCCGATCTTGCTGTTCTGCTGCGGTGTCTCCGAGCTCTCGCCCGAGCGCCAGGCGGCCGGCGAGGTGGGCGGCGTCTACAGCGTGGCCGTGGATGCGCGACTGGAGCAGGTGGACTTCACAGGCTCGATGCTGTTCGACCGCACCGATCTCTACGCCGCCCGGCTGCTGCAGGATGCCGACGGGGGCTGGGTGCTGCTCGGCTTCATCAACATCGTCGACGGCGAGTTCGTCGGCACCCTCAGCGACCCGATCCCGGTCACGGCCGACCCGGTGCGGGGGCTTGTGCACCGGCCGGTTCTGGACTCGGCCGAGGCGCCGGCTTTCGCCGCCGCGGTGCTGTGAGCGGCGGTGCTGTGAGCGGCGGTGCGGTAACCGGCACCGCGGCAACCGGCACCTACCGGGCCGAGCGCCGAGTGCTGGTGGTCGGCGAGGCACTGATCGACCTGGTGCAACGGGCCGACGGCTCCCGGGACGAGGCGCCCGGCGGCAGCCCCGCCAACGTGGCGCTGACGCTGGGGCGGCTGGGCCGGCATCCGCAGCTGCTCACCAGCCTTGGCGAGGACGACCGCGGCCACGCGGTGCGGACCTGGCTCGAGGACTCGGGGGTACAGGTGTCCGCGGGGAGCGCGACAGGGGCGCACACCTCCACCGCGACGGCACTGCTCGATGACGCGGGGGCGGCCACCTACGAGTTCGACCTGGCCTGGGCCGTGGATGTGGCGCTGGCGGGCCCGGCTGATGTGCTGCACATCGGGTCGATCGCCACGGTGCTCGAGCCGGGCGCATCCGACGTGGCGCGCCTGGTGGAGGCCCGCCGCGCGACGGCGACCATCACGTTCGATCCGAACATCCGTCCGGCGCTGATCGACGATGCCGCGGCCGCCCGGTCGCGGGTGGAGCAGCTTGTGGGCCTCGCCGACGTCGTGAAGGTCAGCGACGAAGACCTGCTCTGGCTGCACCCCGACCGCGAACTCGCCGACGTTGCCGCCTCCTGGCTCGCCGCCGGGCCCGCCGTGGTGGTGGTCACCCAGGGCGGGCAGGGCGCGTTCGCGCTCACCGCTCAGGGTCGGGTGTGGACGTCGGCGCCCCGGGTGACGGTGGTCGACACCGTCGGTGCTGGCGACACCTTCATGGGCGCTCTCATCGACGGACTGATCGACGCGGACCTGATCGGGGCCGACCGTCGCCAGGCGCTCCGCGACGTGCCGCCGGGGCTACTGGACGGCATTATGCGGCGAAGCGCCGCGGCGGCCGCCGTCACGGTGTCCCGCCCCGGGGCCGACCCGCCCACCCGCGCCGAGCTCGCCGCGGTGAAGTTCGCCGCGGGGTAGATCACGGCGGCGAAAGCCCGAGCAGCGCGCTCACTGCACCTCGTATGGCCCATTGCGCCCGCTACAGGGGGCGCGGTGGGCCATACCTGGTGCAACGACGAGGAAGGAACCCGGCGCGGTAGGTCGGAAGGCCCTACGCCGGCGGCAGCAGGGGTGCGGGTCGAGAGGATGATTCGGGAAGGCGGCTCTCGCAGGAGAGCGGCCACGCCACATGTTCGGTGTGGCGTTCTCTACGCAGTACGAGGAGTTCCCATGTCCGCACGATCCTGGCTCACCGCTTCAGCTCTCACGGTGGCCGCCGTCACCCTTATCGGCTGCGCACAGGCCGCTCCGGCCGAGACTGCGCCGACCGAGAGGCCAGTGGCCGAGCCGGCCCACTGGTCGTACGACGGAGACAGCGGCCCGGAGTCCTGGGCCGGCTTGGACGACGCTTTCCAGGCCTGCGAGGCCGGCACGGATCAGTCCCCGATCGACCTGCCGGCGGCCGTTCCGGCACCGAGCACCAGCATCGAGCTGAGCGCCGAAGAAGCGGAGGGGGACGTCTTCGACAGCGGCCATGCCGTGGAGATCGAGACCGACGGGCAGGGCGAGACGCTCACGTTCGCCGACGATGACTACAGCCTGCAGCAACTGCACGCGCATGTGCCGTCGGAGCACACCGTGGCGGGACAGCCCGCCGCGGCCGAGCTGCACCTGGTGCATGCGGATGCGGACGGAAACCTGCTGGTGCTCGGGGTCCTGGTGACCGAGGGGGCGGCATCCGACGCGTTGACGCCGTTCATCGAGGCGGCCAGCCACCTGGCCGACGACGAGGAGGTGACGCTGGATCTCGCCGCCGTGCTGCCGGCGTCGCTGGAGAACTACGAGTACTCGGGCAGCCTGACCACCCCGCCGTGCACCGAGGACGTGCAGTGGGTGGTGATGGGTACACCGATTTCGATGTCGGCGGAGCAGATCGGCACGCTCGCGGGCGCGCATAACCACAACGCCCGGCCGACCCAGCCGCTTGGGGACCGCACCGTGGTGGGCGGGGCCGGGGAGGTCGAGATCACGGGGTAGAGGCTGCGCGTTAGAGGCTGTGGGTTGAAGGTGCGGGGCCGCAGGTCGCGTCACTGGCGGGTCGGGCACGACGTACGCTGGCCTGATGACGGATGATGCACTGATCGGCCCGGTGGCCGCACCCGAGCTGCACGTCATGACCTTCAACATCCGCCGGCGGTTCGCCCATCTGTTGCCCGGCAATCCTGACCGCTGGGAGAGCCGCAAGCCGCTCGTGCGGCGCATCCTGGTCGCCGAGCAGCCCACGCTGCTCGGCGTGCAGGAGGCTCTGGCAGACCAGGTGGAATGGCTGGCCGGCGCCCTCGGGCCGCATTACCGCGGCGTCGGTCGGGGGCGCAACGCCGACGGAGGAGACGAACGCTGCACCATCTTCTACGACTCCCGCCGCCTCGAACTCACCGACTGGAGCCAGCGCGCGCTGTCCGACACGCCGGACGTGCCCGGCTCCCGGTCCTGGGGCAATCGGGTGCGCAGGGTGCTGGTGTCGGCCGAGTTCACCGATCTCGCTACCAATGGCCGGGTGCTCGCGTTCAACACCCACTTGGACCACCACTCCTGGCGCTCCCGGCTGCGCGCCGCAGACGCCCTGTTGGGGCTGGTGGGCGCGGCGCAGAGTGCCGAGCCGGCCGCCGCGATCGTGGTCACCGGCGACTTCAACGCCGACGCGGACTCGGCGCTGCACCGGCGGCTGACCCTCGATGGCACCCTGCGCGACGCCTGGCTCGCGGCGGCCGATCGGCTCACCCCGCAGTGGGGCACCTTCGGCCACTACAAACGACCGACACCCGGCGGCAAGCGCATCGACTTCATCCTGGCCGGGCCCGCTGTGACCGTGCTGCGCACCGGCATCAACGCGGTGCGGTTCAACGGCCTGGCGGCCTCCGACCACGAGCCTGTGCAGGCGGTGTTGCGCGCCGGCACCTCGCCGGCTCAGCCGTGAGGGCATCGCCCGGAGTCGGCAGCCTGCCCCATACTTGGATATGGGCACCCGCCCGCCACGATCCACGGAGATGAGACCGGTGTCAGACCCCAGCCTTCGCCTGCCCAACACGCAGTTCTGCGCGGTGCTCAACCTCGGCGTTCTGCCCCTGGTGGCGCCCCCTCTGCCGACGCGATTCGCCCTGCCGGTGTTGGATGCGCAGTGGCTCGAGGACGGGGCCGCGATCTACATCGGCTTCGAGGAGGGCGAGCTGCACTTCGACGTGTCGGAACGGGGCATTGCGCACCACTTCCACAACGTCGACGGCGTCGACAGCGACATCAGCCCGTGGCCGGCTGCCGATACCGCGCAGCTGCTGGCCTGGGCCGGCCCGTTCGTGCGTCACGTCAGCGAGCTGCTCGAGGAACTGACCATGGATGCCGCCGAAGCTGCCGAGTGGAGCGCGCTGGGCCTCACCGTCTACGCCACCAGCCCGCCGGAACCAACACAGCTGGAGGTCGTCGACCTCGAACTCGAGGGCGAACAGATGATGCTTCCCTGGCTGGGCGCCGGCCACGTGGGCCACGACCACATCGACGGGCCCAACCACCCGATCGCACTGCTCTGGAACGCGCAGCACGAGGAGCCCGACCTGCCCCTGGCCACCGCCTGGACCGACCCGGCCAGCGGCCAGCCGGCCGTCTCGGCCCGCCCCCGGGTGGACTGGGACGCTGTGGGCCTGCCCGAAGCAGAGGTGCTCGAGTGGCTGGAAGGGCTCTACCTCAACCACCACCTGCTCGCCGACCCCGAAGAACTCATCCTGCGCGCCGGCCTGGAGCGGATCGCCGGGATTCGCTAGCCCGGAACCGGGCCATGACGTATCGACAAGGAGCACGCATGACCAGCACACCCGCATCCAACGCCCGCACCGCCGGCAGGATCGCTGGCAGGATCGCGCTCGGCGCGATCCTGGTCCTGGCCGGCACCAGCCACCTCACCTTTGCGCGGGACGACTTTCGGGCACAGGTGCCGGAGTTCGTGCCGCTCCCCGAGGACACCACGGTGCTGCTCTCGGGAGTGGCCGAGATCTCGCTCGGCAGCGCGCTGCTGTTCGCCCCGGCCGGCCTGCGCGGCAAGGTCGGGCTGCTGGCCGCCGCCTTCTTCACCGCGATCTTCCCCGGCAACATCGCCCAGGCCGTGCATCACAAGGATGCCTTCGGGCTGGACACCGACGCCAAGCGGATCGGTCGCCTCTTCGGACAGCCGCTGCTGATCGCCTGGGCACTCTGGTCGACGGCCGCGTTGGTGCGCCGCGCAAAGTAGTTGCGGCAGCGAGGCGGCTAGGGCGTGTCCGTGCCCTGGCGGGTGCGGCTCCAGGTGACCAGCGGATGCAGCAGCGAGATCAGCTGCCGGCCGGACGTCGTCAGGCTGTAGCTGATCGACACCGGCGTCGTGGGCTGCACGTCACGCTCGATCAGGCCCTCCTGCTCGAGCTCCTTGAGCCGGGCGGCGAGCACCCGGTCTGAGATGCCTTCGACGAGGGTACGGTACTCGGAGAAGCGGCGAGCGCCCCGGGCGCCGGCCATCAGGATCGCGGCGCTCCACTTGCGGCCCGCCAACTCCACCGAGATCTGGAACCGACGGCACTCTTCCTCGTCGAGGGCGAAGGTCGATTCGCTGACGTCTTGTTTCACTGGCTGCGCTTCCTTACTGACCGACTCACTAACTATTGATTAGCAGCTTACCTCCGGATGGCGAATGGTGACGGAGTTTGGCATCGTGGGATGTCGGCGCGAATTCGGGCGCCGCGAACACCCGCAGAAAGGCCCTCAATGGTTACCACGATCGGCATCCTCGGGGCGGGCCGCGTCGGCTCCGCCATCGCCCGCACCGCGCTCAAGGCCGGTTACGCGGTCACCATCGCCGGATCCGGGGCCGCGGCCGACATCCAGCTCATCGTTGACATCGTCATCCCCGGTGCCTCAGCGATGTCGGCGGAGGAGGTGGCCGCATCCGCCGACCTCGTGGTGCTCGCCGTGCCGATGCACAAGTTCCGCTCAGTCGACCCGGCCACCTTGGCCGGCGCCATCGTGATCGACACCATGAACTACTGGCAGCCCATCGACGGCGAACTCCCCGAGGTCGCCACCGACCCCCGCGGCAGCAGCGAGGTCGTCGCCGACCTCTTCGCCACGGCCCGGCTGGTGAAGACCCTCAACCACATCGGCTACCACGACCTGGAGACCGACGCCCGGCCGGCCGGGCATCCCGACCGGCACGCCCTGGCCATCGCGGGCGAGCCGCAGGCCGCATCCGTCGTGGCCGAGGTCATCGAGCGGTTCGGCTTCGACGCCGTCTACGCCGGCCCGCTCGCGGCCGGGGCGGCGTTCGAGCCGGGCTCGGCAGTGTTCGGCGGCCGGCACACCGCGGCCGAGCTGACGGCCGAGCTGGAGTTCGCCGCCGCAGCGGACGACGCCACCGCGGCCTAACTGTTCCCCGTGCGGACATCTGCATCCGGCACACCGGGCGCAGATGTCCGTTTCGGGCACAGTTCCGCAGCCCCCCCCCCCGTTCCGCCAGACCCCGCACCACCAGACACCCCGTTCCACCAGACAACCCCGTTCCACCAGACATCGGACAGACCCATGCAAATCGGCGCATACAGCTTCGGCGACACCCCACTGAACCCCGACGGCAGCTTCCGCAACACCGCGGTGGGCATCCGCACCCTCTTCGACGCCATCGTCCTGGCCGACCGGGTGGGGCTGGACTACTTCGGCATCGGCGAACACCACACCGTGAGCATGCCCGCATCCTCCCCCGGTGCTCTCATCGCCGCCGCTGCCGCCGCGACCGACCAGATCATCCTTGGCAGCGCGGCGAGCATCATCAGCACGGATGACCCGGTGCGGGTGTTCCAGCAGCTCGCCACCGCCGACGCCGTCTCCGGCGGCGGCCGGGTGGAGATCACCGCGGGGCGAGGATCCTCCGTCGAGACCTTCCCGCTGTTCGGACACGACCTGGCCGACTACGACAGGCTCTACGCCGAGAAGCTCGACCTGCTGATGACCATCAACAACAGCCCCACCGAGACGGTGAGCTGGTCGGGCAGCGTACGCCCGGCGATCGACGCCCTGGCCGTGGTGCCCCGCCCGGTGAACGGCCGGCTGCCGATCTGGCTGGCCACCGGAGGCAACGCGGCGTCATCAGCCCGGGCCGGACGGCTGGGCCTGCCCGTCTCCTACGGCATCATCGGCGGCGAACCGCACCGGTTCGCACCGCTGACGGAGCTCTACCGCCGATCGGCCGCGCAGGCCCGGCACACCGAGAACGTGAAGGTTTCGGTGGCCACGTTCGGTCTGGTCGCCCCCTCGAAGGCGGAAGCCCTGGAGCGGTTCTACCCTGGTTGGCACAGCCTCAACGTGGAGATGGGCCGACTGCGCGGTTGGGGCGCCCCCGACCGCCGACAGTTCGACACCCAGGTCGCGGCGCCCGGCGCCTACTACGTGGGCGATCCCGATGACGTCGCCGAGCGCATCGTGCACCTGCACGGTTACCTGGGCCACATGCGGCACTTCCTGCAGGGCGACTTCGGCGGTCTGCCGCCGGAGCACCTACACGAGTCGCTCACCCTGCTGGCCACCGAGGTGAAGCCCCGCGTGGCCCGGCTGCTGGCCGCCAAATAGCAGCCAAATGGCCGCGAGATAACCACCGGACAGCCACCTCTTCTGGCGCACTTTCCCCACCGCGCGGGTACCGTGGGCCCCATGACGGATGCGGCGCTGATCGGTGCGGTGAGTGCGCCCGACCTGCACGTGATGACCTACAACATCCGTCGCCGGGTGCCCACCCTGCGGCGAGGCAGCGCCGACCGGTGGGACACCCGCAAGCTGTTGTTGAAGCGCCTGCTTGTCGCCGAGCAGCCGACACTGCTCGGCGCGCAGGAGGCGCTGGTGGACCAGGTGCATTTTGTGGCCACCGCCCTCGGCCCGCACTACCGCTGGGTGGGCCGCGGTCGGCACGCCACCGGGCGCGACGAGCACAACCCGATCTTCTACGACAGCCGGCGCCTGCAGCTCACCGCCTGGCAACAACGGGCGCTGTCGGCCACGCCGCACGTGCACGGGTCGCGCTCCTGGGGCAATCTCACCAGCAGGGTGGTGGTGTCCGCCGATTTCACCGACCTCGCCACCGGCGCCCGACTGCTGGCCTTCAACACCCACTTCGACCATCTCTCCTGGCGGTCCCGGCTCACCTCGGCGGGGTTCATCATCACCCTGGTGGATTCCGCCCACGCCGCGGAACCCGACGCCGTAATCGTGGTCATTGGCGACCTCAACGCCACCGTGGATTCCGCCGTCTACCGCCGGCTGACCGGCGAGGGTGCGCTCCGGGATTCCTGGCTGGCGGCCGCCGAACGGTTGACCCCGCAGTGGGGCACCTTCTCGGGCTATCGGCGCCTGCGCCGGGGCGGGGCGCGCATCGACTTCGTCCTGGTGGGGCCGGGCGTCGAGGTGGCGAGCACGGGCATCAACGCGGCACGGTTCGACGGTCGGTCCGGCTCCGACCACGAGCCCGTGCAGGCAGTTCTGCGCCCGGCAGGCTCTACTGCCGGCGGCCGATCCGGCTAGTGTGCTGGCCATGATCCACACATTGCTGCGGCGACCGTCCGGCCTCGCGGAGGCGACCGCCGACGCGCTGCGGGCGTTGGCCCTGGTCGGCATCGTGGTCGCCGGCGTCGGCTGGGGCCCGCTGTCCGGGATCAGCCTGGCGCTCGTGGCCGGCGGGATGCTGCTCCCCCGGCTGCTGGGACTGCGACCGAGCGTCGACATCGCGTTCGGCGTGGTGGTGCTCGTGGCGGTCTGGAGCAGCGTGCTGGGGATCTACCTCACCACCCGTTGGTGGGACCTGCCAGTGCACTTCCTCACCAACGGACTCTGCGCCGCGCTGCTCTACATCGTGCTCGTGCAGTTCAAGGTGTTGGCCGACGCCGACACCCTGCCCCGGCCGATGCTCTCGGCAGCCGTGGTGACGACGACGCTGGGGCTGGCGCTGGGCGTGCTCTGGGAGGTCTTCGAGTGGTTCGGGCACACCTACCTCGATCCGGAGATCTTCGTCGGCTACAACGACTCGATAGGCGACCTGGTCTGGGGAGGCGCCGGCGCGCTGCTCGCGGGCTGCGGCATGAGCTACCTCACCGACTCGCCCACGAGCCTCGCGGAACCCACGGCCGACGCCGACCCGGCACCCTTGTAGGCCCGGCACCCGTTTATGTCGCGCTACCGCGCAACGGCATCCGCGAACCAGGTGGTGATGGTCGTCGGATGCGTGATGGCGGTGCCGACGACGACCGCGAACGCGCCGGCGGCGATGCAGACATCCGCCGGGTGACGTCGCCGCCGGCGGCGACGAGTCCCGCCGTGATTTTGGTGCCGCCGAGGTCGACGCCGAGTGATGAGGTCATCGCACCACAAGGCCCGTGCGGTCGACGATCGCCTGGATGCGCTCGACGGTCTGGCCGGCAAGGGCGGGCACCGGCGGCGACATCCGGTTGGTCGAGATGATGTCCAGGTGCGCCAGGGCGGTCTTGAACGAGACGAGGCCGGAGGCCTGGAAGACGATCTCGAACAGTTCGGACAGTTCGGCCTGGATGCGGCGCGCTGACGACTGGTCCACCGTCTTCGGCGTCGGGCCCAGACCGCCATTCGCTGGTTGAGCCTGTCGAAACCCGGTGACACGTCCGCGGGTCCAGGCCTCAGCCCGGCACCACCGCGGTGATGCGGGCGCGGAAGAACTCACCCTCACCCTGCCGAGCGGTGCCCCACCACCACCCGGCGGTGAACGTAGCCGGCAGCGTCAGACCCGCGTACTCCTGCTCGCTGTGCACGGTGCAGCCGAAGGGATATCGTCCGAAAGGCTCCCCGCCCGGGTTCCCCCAGCGCCACAGGGACACGGACTGCACCTCACCGCGCGGCCCGATGCACAGTTCGGCGGATTCCGCTTCGCCGTCGACCTGCCACGTTCCGATGACGTGATCTGCCGAACGGCCGGCCGTCCAGACCGCCGTGCGGAAGCCGACGGGGGCGAGCACAATCTCGCTGGCCAGTCGCCCGGCGGCGCTGCGGGCCACGTCGGCGCCGACGGCGGTGACCACGGGAAAGAGCCCGAGCATCCGCCAGCGCATCTCCCCGGCGCCGGTGGTGAACCGGTCGAAGCCGCGCACGGGCAGCCCGGCCACCCAGGCCGTGGCCGCCCAGATGTAGCCGATGCCGGGAGCGAGGATCTGACGGGCGGAGAACCTCCGCCAGACGCCGAGCCTGATCTCGCCGCGCATGGTCAGCTGCACCGAGCTGGAGAGGGGCGTTCCCGTGGGGATGGCGTGAGTGAGCCAGCGCCGTGCGGGCTCGGGCAGCTGCGCCACGAGCTCAGGCGCGAAGGCCTCGGTCGGGGCGGAGCGGGCGGCCAGCTGGCGCCACGCCTCGCTCACCTGCCGGGCTTCGCTCGGCACGTGGTTGGCCGTCACGGCGTGGCCCCGGTGTTCGCGGTGCGGAACGGGTGCCGGGGCGCGCCGTGGGCCGGCGCCATCCCGTAGCGGGCAAGTACAAGCTGAACGGCGAGCCGTGGCGCATCGGGGTTCGCGGGTGCCCCGGTGATGAGCGCCCGCACGTACAGCGGGCCGGCCAGCGCGTCGAGCACGAACTCGACATCGGTGTCCGGCAGTAGTTCAGCGGTGGCTATGCCGCGCTGCACGGCATCCCGCCACAGCCGTCGGGTGGGCTCGATGATCAGGGTGCGATAGCTCGTTGCGAGCTGAGGGTCGGTCGCCATCTCGGCGACGAGTCCGGGCAGCACCCGACCGAGCGGCGTGTGTGTGAGCGTCACCGACAGCCGGGTGGCGTAATCGAGCAGCTGTTCGGCGACGCTGCCGACGCGCACGCCTGTCTCCCCCGGCATCTGCGTGGCCATCGCCTCGACGACGAGCTGGGACTTGTGCGGCCATCGTCGGTAAACGGTCGGCTTGCCCACCCCGGCCCGCCTGGCTACCCCGGCGATGGTGAAGCCGGCGTAGCCGACCTCACCGAGCAGATCGAGGGCCGCGGCGATGATGGCCGCGTCGACATCGGGATGCCGCGGACGCCCGCGCTCCCGCGCCGACCCTCGTTGCGGTCGTGCAGCCAGGTGGCCCGGTGCCATCGTCACTCCCCCAATATTGTTGCGCCCAATATCGTTACTGTTCGTAACGTTATGGCAAGTCTAGCGATTGAGGACCGAAAGCTGGCTTTCGGCTCGTCTATCTGATAAATATATCTAGAAGATATAAGGAGTTTATTGATGGCTACGACAGACCAGACCCGGATGGCCGTCCTCGGCGGCCTGAGCATCGCGCCGATGACCGGGTACGCCCTGCGTGAGCAGATCCGGGATGCCCTCGGGCATTTCTGGGCGGAGAGCTTCGGGCAGATCTACCCCGCGCTCAGCGCACTCGAGCGCGACGGGCTCATCGAGCGCCAGGCGGCCCTCCGCGCCGGCTCGTCCACGTTCGCCCTCACCCCGCTGGGCACTGAGCGCCTGCGCGAGTTGCTCGCCGAGGCCCCTCAGCCGGTGAAGCCGCGAAACGGTGTGCTGCTGCGGCTGTTCTTCGGGCGCCAACTCGGTCAGGAGGCCTGCCGGAAACTGGTGGCGGACACGCGGGCCACTGCCGACGCCGAACTCGCCGAGATGTGCCGCATCCGCGAGGAGTTGGAGGCCGACACCGGACCGGATGCGCCGTATATTCTCCTCACCGTGCTGGCGGGCGAGCATGCCGCGCGTGCCTCGCTCGCCTGGGCGGATGAGGCGCTGGGTGTTCTCGACGGCTTGGCGTCGGCGGCCCCGCCCGCTGCCAACTCCGCCGCCACCCCCGCCCGGGAGCACTCATGAGCGCCGGCTCGACCGTCTCGCGCCGTCTTTTCCCACGGCGGCGAACCGCCATTGCCGTCGCACTCGGGTTCCTCGTTGTCGTGATCTTCCAGATCAGCCTGCTGCTCGGTGCACCGTTCGGCGCCGCCGCGCTCGGTGGCGCGAATGCGGGCACCCTGCCGGCCGAGCTGCGGATGGTCAGCGCCGTGAGCGCGGTGATCTGGGTTGTCGCCGCGGTCATCGTGCTCGCTCGGGGTGGACTCGGGATGCGCGTGCCACCCGCGCTGAGCCGTTGGGGCACCTGGGTGCTGGTGGGGTATCTCGCGCTGGGCGTGCTCATGAACCTGGCCTCATCCAGCCCCTGGGAACGGTTCGGCTGGGCCCCGTTCACGGCCGTGCTATTCGGTCTGACGCTGCTTCTGGCGCTCAGTGAGCGAGAAGGCCCACCGGCCGGGCCGACGGGGGTGCCCCGGTGAGCGGGGTGGTTACCGGCGCGGCCGTGCTGTTCTGTATGCTCATGGCCGGTCTGATTGTCTTCCAGGCCGCACTCATCGCCGGGGCGCCACTGGGGCAGTTCGCCTGGGGCGGGCAGGACCGGGTGCTGCCCATCCGGAAGCGCCTGGGCAGTGCCACGTCGATCGGTCTCTACCTGATCTTCGGGGTGCTCGTTGTGCAGCGCGCCGGACTGGCCGACATCATCCCGTGGCCCGGGTTCGTCATCGTTGCGACCTGGGTCCTGGCCGGCTACTTCCTGCTCGGCATCGTGCTCAATGCCGCCTCACGGTCGCGGCCGGAGCGGTGGACTATGGCGCCCCTCTGCGCGGTGCTGGCCGGCCTCACGGTGCTCGTCGCGCTGGGCTGACCGGGCCCGCTCGGGCGGCCCGGCCCGCGCTCGTCCCCGCGGCCCGCGCTCGTCCCCGCGGCACGCGCTGTAGCGGGTGCCGCCGGGCATAAACCGTGCCGCGAGGCCTGAACCGTGCCGCGAACAGCCGCGGCGGAGCGATCACTACGCCGTCGAGGTGGCCTGGGTGTCTCCAGCCACAGCCCGCGTGCGGCATCGCCGCGTGCGGCATCGGTGCAGGCTCTGTCGGAGCAGGTACTCTCGGGTCCTGCCAGCGACCTCGGGCCACGGGCCACAACCTGCAGTACGGTGAACGCACATGCAATCAGGGACCGCGTTGGCGTGTACTCCCGAACGACCACACTCGAGAGGTGAACGGATGGCCGGTTCCGCCGTAGTCATCCCGGTCGCGCCCCGTCTGCAGCGGGACCGGTTCCTGGTGCCGGATGTGGCACGCGGCGTGGCCATCATGGCCATGCTCATCGCCCATGCCGGCCCCATCATGGTCGACCAGCCCGAGGCAACGGCCTTCCTGCAGGGCCAGCTCAACGACGTGGCCTCCCCGCTGTTCGCCACGACCATGGGCGCCGCCGCGGCGATCGTGCTGGCCAAGGCGGGCACCGCATCCGCCCAACGAACGGTGATCCTGCAGAACGTCATCCGGGGCGCCATCCTGGTGCTGCTCGGGTTGTTGTTGTCCACCTGGGGCAGCTGGATCGCGATAGTGCTCTCTTTCCTGGGCATCGTGCTCGCAATCGGCACCCCGCTGGTGCTGCTGGGCACCCGGGCGCTGGTCGCCGTGTTGGCGGCGGTGCTGGTGCTCGGCGCCCCGCTCAATGAGCTGATGCTGGCCGCCACCGGTCCGCTGCTCACCGTGGGTGAGCGCACCCCGGCGAGCTTCCTCCTCGAGTGGCTCTTCCTCAGCCCGCACTACCGGGTGACCAATCTGCTGCCGTGGTTCCTGTTCGGGGCTCTGCTGTTCCGCATCCGTTTCGGTGGCCGCCGGGCGGGCTGGATTCTGTTGGCGATCGCCGTGCCCGCCTGGTGGCTCGGGCCGCTCTGGCGCGGCGCGACCGGGGCGGAGTTCAGCCCGTCGGGCAGCTACCTCGACACCCTGCACGATGCCGGGCTGGTGCTCGGGGTGCTGGGCGTGATCATGCTGCTCGCGTCGCTGCGGGGGCGGCGAACCGCGGCCGTGGTGCGTGCGGTGTTCCTGCCGTTCGAGGCGATCGGCTCGATCTCGCTGTCGCTGTATGTGTTCCAGGTGGCCGTGGTGGGGTGGATGGCCGGCAACGGGATCAGCTACGGCAGCACCGACCCGGTCGCCTGGCTCGGGCTCGTGATCGGCGTGCCGATCGTGGGGATCCTTTGGTGGCGGTTTGTGGGAAAGGGCCCGGTCGAGTGGCTGATCGGCGTGCTCTCGGGCCGGTACCGGCTCCGCCGCTCGAGCACCGTCGGTGCCGGCTCAGCGAGGTAGCGCTGCCGGTTCGCGCGCCACCCCGAGTTGCTTCACATCCCCCGTTCGGGACGCCCGACGAGGTGTTTTCGGCAACTGGCGAAGATTCCGCTCGGCGACTTCGGGCGAAGCGCCCCTTGGACGCTTGCCGTGCGGCACTGTGCGGCCACTCGGCGTCGACGCGGCACCGGGAGGCCGGACTAGGCTGCCGCCTGATGCAACGGCTCGAGCGCGGAGTCGAGGGCCGCTTCCAGCGGCCAGGCCGAGCGCATCGGCTGGCTGAGCACGAGGCCACCCTGGATCGCGGCGAGGATCACCACGGCGATGCGCTGGGGGTCGACCGCCTGGTCGATAAGCCCGCCGGCCTGCATTTTCGTCACGCCCGCTGCCAGGGTGTCCCGCCACTGGGCCATGCTGGCGCTGAAGAAGGCTTCGAGGTCGGGGTCGGTCATCGCGGCCTGCGTCGCCAGCGACCCGATCGGGCACGCCCACCGGCCGAGGCCGAGGTAGTAATCCACCAGCGCAGCGCGCCACGCGTTCCAAGACTCCCAGGTGCTCAGGTCGTGGATGTGGGGCTCCTGCGCCGCGAGCAACTGCCGGCCTTCCCAGGTCGCGACCTCGCGCACCAGTTCGGTCTTGCCGCCGGGAAAGTAGTGGAAGAGCTGGCTCTTGCTGGTGAGGGTGGCGGCGCGAACGGTGTCCAGGGTGGTGCCGCCGATGCCCGCGGCGAGGATCTGCTCTCCGGTGGCCTCGATGATCCGCTGGCGGGTGGCCCGGCCCCGCGCGGTGATCTTCGTCTCCTCCATGCGTCGATCGTAGCGTACTGGACCGCACGGTCCAGGGTGTGGTACGAATGGACCGTGAAGTCCAATAGTGAACTCCAACCTCAGCCCCAGCCCCTGCCCCAGCCCCTGTCCCCCGATTCCCGATCGCCCTTCGGGGCCGAATCGACCGCACTCGACGTGGTGCGCGGCCTCGACCTGGGCGGACGCTCCGCCCTGGTGACCGGGGCCAGTTCCGGCATCGGGGTGGAGACAGCGCGGGCGTTGGCCGCTGCCGGCGCGAGCGTCACCCTCGCGGTGCGGGATCTGGCGGCCGGCGCCCGCACCGCGGAGGAGATCCGCTCGAGCACCGGCAACGGTGCCGTGCGGGTGGCCCACCTCGACCTGGCCGACCTGGGCACGGTGCGGGCGTTGGCGGCGGGGTGGTCGGGCCCGTTGCACATCCTGGTCAACAACGCCGGCATCATGCACACCCCGGAATTGCGGACGCTCTCCGGGTGGGAGATGCAGTTCGCGGTGAACCACCTGGGCCACTTCGCTCTCGCGACGGCGCTGCACCCGGCGCTGGCCGCCGCCGACGGGGCCCGGATCGTGGCGGTGAGCTCCAGCGGGCACGGCTCGAGCGGCATCCGGTTCGACGACCTGTTCTTTGAGCGGGATGCCTACGACTCATCGCTGGCGTACGGGCAGTCGAAGACCGCGAACGTGCTGTTCGCCCTCGAGGCCACCCGGCGGTGGGCGGATGACGGCATCGCCGCAGCCGCCCTGATGCCGGGCGGCATCTGGACGAACCTGCAGCGGCACTGGGACCCCGAGGTGCTGGCGGGGATGAAGAGCCGGTATCCGGGCAAGAGCCCTGCGCAGGGAGCCGCGACCTCGGTGTTCGTGGCCACCCGGGCGACGCTCGGCGCGGGAACGCCGGGCTACTACGAGGACTGCCACCCGGCGGCCGTGGTGCCCGCCATCGTCGACGGCATCCATGGGGTGCTCCCCCACGCGCTCGACCCGGACACCGCCCGCCGGCTGTGGGACGTGTCCGCCGGGCTGCTCGCGTCCGCCTGACCGCCCACAGGCGACGTATCCGGGGTCGCGACCAGTCCGTTGGTGGAGTTTGCCGAGACCTGGCGGCTAGGCGACCGACCAGCCGCCGTCGCTGGCCAGCACCTGGCCGTTCACGTTCACGCCATCGTCGCTGAGCAGGAAGGTGATCGACGCGGCGAGCGCATCCGCCTCGACGGCGTCGGTCAGCACCGCCATGCCGGCGCGCACCCGCTGGGCACCGAGCTCAGACGCGAACTTCGCCTCGATGTTGGTGATGACGGGGCCGGGGGCCACCGCGTTCACCCGGATGCCGCTGGGTCCGTACATGTACGCGCTGCTCTTGGTCAGCCCCACGACGGCGTGCTTGGACGCCGTGTAGGCCACGCCGGCCGCGGAGCCGCGGAGTGCCGCCTCTGAGGCCACGTTGACGATGGAGCCGTACTGGCGCTCGAGCATTCCGGGCACCACGGCGCGCATGAGCTTCATGCTGCCGTCCACGTTGATCGCGAACACCCGCTGCCAGACGGCGTCGGTCACCTCGTGCACCGGGGTCATGTCGTCCATGATGCCGGCGACGTTGGCGAGGGCGTCGATCTGGCCGCCGGCGGCTTCGACGATCGCGGCGATGGCGGTGTCGTCGGTGATGTTCGCCACCACCGGAACGATGTCGGCGCCGGCGAGCTCGGCCACGAAATCGTCGAGGCGTTCCTCGGAGATGTCGACGGCGATCACCCGGCCGCCCTCCCGGGCGACCCTGGCGGCGGTGGCCCGGCCGATGCCGGAACCGGCTCCGGTGACGATGACGGTCTTGCCGGTGAACCGGCCCGCGTCGATGCGTTCGACCCACTCGGGGCGTTCGACGGCGGCGGGGCCGGCGGCTGCCGGGGCGGCGGGCGGCGCATCCGTTGCCGCGGCGGAGGCCGGCATGTCACCGGCCGCGACCCGGCGCACCAGGTCGTCGATCAGCTCGGGCGGGAACTGACCCTTGCTGAGCTTGACCAGACGCTTGATCGCGAGCTTGCGCACCGGGCGCAGCGCGTCGGCGCTCTGGCCGCCCTGGGCGAGCAGGTCGCGCAGGATGGGTCCGCCGATCGGGTCGTCGAGCCAGGAGCCCACGGAGGAATCGGCGGTGAGGATGCTCTGGGTCATGCGAGTGGTTCCTTTTCTTTCGGGATGACCGTCTCCGCGGGGTTGACGGAGACGGAAGTTGCGGCCGCGTGCAGGGCGGCGAGGTAGCCGAACACCATCGCGGGGGCGATTGTGGAGCCGGGACCCGGGTAGGTGTGGCCCATCACGGAGGCCGTGGTGTTGCCGGCGGCGTAGAGTCCCGGGATCGGGGTGCCGGCCTCGGTGAGCACCTGGCCGTTCTCGTCGGTGAGCAGGCCGCCCTTGGTGCCGAGGTCACCCGGCACCACCTTGACCGCCGTGAACGGGCCTTTTTCGAGCGGGCCGAGGTTGGGGTTGGGTTTGACGCTCGGGTCGCCGTAGTAGTTGTCGTAGACGGTTCGGCCGCGGCCGAAGTCCAGGTCCACCCCGCTTCGGGCGAAGCCGTTGAACCTCTCGACGGTGGTCCGCAATGCTCCCGGGTCGATGTTCAGCCGGTCGGCGAGTTCCTCGAGGGTGTCCGCGGTGACGACGATGCCGTTGGCCCGCAGGGCCTTGCCGCCCATCAGCAGCGGCGAGAACAGGTACCGGCGGCGGTGCCGCACGTCCACGATCAACCAGGACGGGATCGTCGGCGTCTGCCGGTGGTGCTCGATCATGTCGTGGCCGAAGTCGATGTAGCTCTGGGACTCGTTGGTGTACCGGGAGCCGGCCTGGTCGACGATGATGCCGAACGGCATCGACCGCTCGGAGAGCATGAACTGGGCCGTGCCGTCGACCATCGGCACGGCGGAGCCCCACCAGGCGTCGTCCATCATTGCCAGCGCACCGCCGGCCTTGACTCCCACGTCGATGGCGGTGCCCTGGTCGCCGGCGGCCGCCGAGCTGTTGCCGGGCATGCCGTGGTACTTCTGGCGCCACTCCTGGTTCTGGGCGAAGCCGCCGGCGCCGAGAACCACGCCGGCCCGGACCCGGATGCGCACAGATCCGGCCCAGGTGGTGACGATCGCGCCGACCACGCGGCCGTCCTCGAGCACCAGCTCGGTGACCGGGGAGTCCAGGAGCACCTCGGTGCCCTGCCTGCGCACGATCTCCATCAGCGACATCACCAGGGCGCCGCCGAGCCCGTGCAGGCGCTTGCCGGTGACGATGCCGCCGAGAGTGCGGAAGACGAAGCGGGCGCCGCGCACGAAGCCGCTCGGCGTGGACCAGGCCCTGGACAGCAGCCAGACGTCGTCGGTCTTCAACGGTGCCGGGATGCCCTCATCGGCGCGGGAGGACTTCACCCAGTCACCCAGGCGCTTGGCATCGAAGGGTTGCACCTCGATGCCACGGCCGACCCTGCCGCCGGGCCGGGTCGGGTAGTAGTCGGGGTAGTCCTTCGCCGCGCACCAGCGCACACCGAGGCCGGCGAGCAGGCCGAACACGCGCGGCACAGCATCCACGAAGGCCTCTCGACGCTCGATGGAACTGGCCGGGCCGGCGTCACCGATTGCCGCTGCCATGTAGGCGAGGGCGTCGGCGCGGGAGTCCTGGATGCCGAGCTTCTTCATCAACGGGTTGTTCGGCATCCACAGGCCGCCACCGCTGAGCATGGTCGTGCCGCCCCAGCGGCCGGTGCTCTCGACAATGAGGGCGGTGAGTCCAGCGTCGGCGGCGGTGATGGCGGCGGTCAATCCCGCGGCGCCCGATCCTGCTACAAGTACGTCAACTTCGCGATCCCAGTGGGCGGTCATGACTCCTCCTCGATCCGGACAACACTGTCCGGATGTAACCTACCTCGGTGGGCACAAATTCCAAAGCGAATCGGGGGCCGAGTGCCGGACCCGAAAACCGCCGGGCGCTCCTCGCCGCCGCGCGGGAGGTCTTTGCCGCCGACGGCTTCACCGCGCCGCTGAGCGCGGTGGCCCGCCGGGCCGGCGTGGGCCAGGGCAGTCTCTACAGGCATTTCCCCGATCGCACCGCCCTGGCGATCGCCATCTTCGACGAGAACCTCGCGGCGCTCGAGACCTTCGTGGACCGGCCGGAGAGCACCCTCGACGACCTGCTGGACCGGGTGATCGAACAGGCGCTGGCCTCGACGGCGCTCATCGACCTGGTGATGGCGGATGCCCACGATCCCCGCGCGGTGCATCTGGCCGACCGGCTCGACATCGTCGTGGCGCGTCTCCTCGTGCGCGAGCAGGCGGCCGGCCGGATCGGCGAACACGTCGGTACCGCCGATGTGATCCTCGCGGTGTCGATGCTGGCCGGGGTGCTGGCCCGCAGCGACGCCGCCGACCGCCCGGATGTGGCCCGGCGGGCTTGGGGTCTCTTCCACGCGGCGTTCACCCCGCGCTGAGCGGCCAGACGGACGGCAACATGGTGGGGCGGGGCAGCTCGTCCGCGGGTGGGCAACCCGGCGCCGCGGCGGCATACTGACGGCAACATCCGTCTGTGACACCTGCGGAAGGTACCCCGTGAGCTTCTGGATCTGTGCCACCTGTGGCGTCGAGCACGCCGAGAACACCGGCGTCTGCGCCATCTGTGCCGATGAACGGCAGTGGGTGCCGGCCGACGGCCAGCGGTGGACCACGCTGGCCGACCTGTACGAGGCGGGCTACCGGGCCGAGCTCCTCGAGCTCGAACCCGACCTGTTCGGCATCGAGAGCACCCCGACCGTGGGCATCGGCCAGCAGACCAAGTTGCTCTGCACCCCCACGGGCAGCGTGCTCTGGGACCCGATCGGCTTCGTGGACGACGACATCGCCGGCCGGGTGCTCGAACGCGGGCCGGTGCGCGCGATCCTGGCCAGCCATCCGCACATGTTCGGCCTGCAGGTGGAGTGGAGTAGGGCGCTCGGCGGTGTGCCCGTGCTGGTGGCCGAGGCCGACCTGGCCTGGGTGGCCCGACCCGACCCGGTGATCCGGGCATGGTCGGGCGAGGTGCGCCTGTTGCCCGGCGTCACGCTGATGCAGGTGGGCGGCCACTTCCCCGGCAGCGGGGTACTGCACTGGGCGGCCGGCGCGGCTGGGCGCGGCGTGCTTCTCAGCGGCGACACAGTGTTCGCCAACCCCGACCGCACCTCGGTGAGCTTCATGCGCAGCTACCCCAACCGGCTGCCGCTGTCAGGTCCGGTGGTGGAGCGGATCGCCCGCACCCTCGAGCGGTTGACCTTCGACCGGCTGTACGGCAACTTCGACACCGTGATCGCGGCGGATGCCCGCGCCGTGGTGCGCCGATCGGCCGACCGGCACTGGGGCTGGGTGCGCGGCGACTTCGACGACCTCACCTGAGGCGCGTGGGTCACTCGGCTCGCGGGGTCCGCTCTGGCGGTTCGGGGAGGATGCGCAGGCCGGCCGGGGTGTTCGCCACCTGCACGAGTTCATCGATCCAGGTGCGGTTGAGCGTGGGCTCCCGCTTGCCGGAGAACTCGAAATCGAGGGGTACCGCGGGGTTCAGCCAGATGGAGCTGTGGCCACTGCCCGAGTCCTTGGACCGTTCCCAGGAGAATGCGAAACTCTCGCCCCGGCGCAGCTTGGCCACGATCACGACCTTGAGGTGCGCGAGTGTGCGGTCGTCGATCTCTACCGAGATCGCCGGCGTCCCGTAGATGAACTTGCCCATCACATTCCTCGTTTTGCACATTCCTCGTTGTGACCGGAGGGCCCGCACGATGCGAGGACCGGCGCGGACTGGTGTCTCACGACGGAGTGTAGGCCGAGGTGGCTTCGCTGGCTATGACACTCGGCGCCCGCCGGTCGTCACCGGTCGAACAACCCGTCGCTGCCCTGGTCGATTTCCTCGACCGCCCTGTTGAAGTCCGCGGCGTGCTCCTCGGCCTCTGCCTCGGTCTCGGCCGATGGCTCCTTCACCGCGAGGATGTGGCTGGGCGGGAAGACCGGCAGGGGAAAGAGCGCGATCTCACCCGCGAGCGAGTCCTCCGCGACATCGGCCACGTTCAGTTCGGTGGCCGGGCCGAGCACGAGAGTGTGCGTGCGGGTACTGCCGTCGGGTTCGAGCACCTGGATCTCCACCGCAATGCTCTCCTCACCCTGGGAGTGCGCGGTGACGTAGTCGAGTAAGGCTTCCGCGACGTCGTCGCCGGTGAGGATGGTGCCACCGGCGTAGGTGATGAGCTTCATGCCACCGACGATAACCGCGCGGCGGCGTCTTGGGAATGACCTCGGCCGGGCAGCTGCTACCCGACGAGCGCCTGCACGGCGGCCGATCCTTCGGGCAGCACCAGGTCGATCCGCGCCGCGCCCAGGCGGACGGTGACGACGGATGCGTCCAGGTAGGTCGGGTGCGGCGCCAGCACGATCTCATCGATCGCGGCCAACGGGATGCTCGTGTGCGAGCGCGACAGATCGGGGGTGCTTCCGCGCACCAGCCAGCCCTTGCGGCCGACGATGTGCAGCTCACGGTCGGTGCGGCACAGCACCGCTCCGTGCAGGGTCATCGGGTAGAGGGCGTGCACGGCCCGATTGACCAGGCCGCCGCGGGGCGGTAAGACTATCCGGCCGTGGGCGGCGAGCAGGATCGCCCCGAGCTCGTGGCGCATCACGTCGAAGTATGAGGTGACCAGGCCCACATCTTCCTTGCCCAGGTCGAGCAGATCGAGGTCGGCGAGCGGGGCATCCGCTTCGGGGATCGTCACGGCGGGCGTGGGCCGCAGCGCCGCCAGCGTGAGTTCGCTCAGCACGTCGATGAGGCGGGTGATCACCTGTTGCGACGACCCGTTGTACGGCACGGTGAGGGTCTCGCCCGTGCGGGCCAGGATGTCGAGGCGGCCGTCCACCATGTCGATGGTTTCGGTGACCGCAGCGACGTCGCCGTAGCCGAGGGTCCTCTCGGTGTAGCCGCGGGGGCTCCCGCTGGTGTCGGCGTTCGCACGGCTCAGCACGACGAGCGCCTCCGGGGCCGCGATGATCAGGTGGTCGTACAGGTCCATCGTGGGCAGCGCATCCCGCCGGCTGATGTTGCGGGGCACCTTGAGCACAAGCCGGCTGGTGACAAAATCCACCGGGTAGTCCCGGTACAGGCCGGGGACCTCTGTGGCGTCGTGCACCCGGTCCACCCAGGGGCCGAAGGCATCGAATTCCGCCGATCGTGTCATATCCGTCGAACTCACTGGCCGCTTTCCGGGGCCTCCGCGCCGGTGCGTGCCCCCCGCGGCCACAGTGCCGCTGAGGATCAGGCTAGACCTTCCACGCCTCCGGCCGTGACCACGGAATTCCGGGCGGCCCCCGAACCGCGCGCAGACGAATCCGCTTTCGAGAGTGCTAGCACGCGGGAGGCGTGTGGGGGACTTCGCCGCGCCGGGCCGTTTCAGAGAAATGCACAGCTCTCTCCCCAGCTTTTCCACAGCCCAATCCACAGCCTCAGCGCGGTGATTCCGGGGTTTTCCACACCCTGCCCACAGGGTTATCCACAGGTCGGAATGGGGAAGTACTTTCGAATAATCTCGTACTCCCAGTATTCGGGTCCGGTGCCGAGCCCTAGGAGCGCGATGCGGCCGGAGCTACACTCACCGCATGGAAACGCAGCATTTCTCAATTGTGGTGAATGCACCGGCCGCCATCGTCTGGCAGACGATGTTCGACGATTCCACCTACCGGCAGTGGACGAGCGTGTTCAACCCGGACTCCTACTTCGAGGGTGACTGGTTGCCCGGCAGCGAGATCCGGTTTCTCGGCAGCAATCCCGGCGGTGAACTGAACGGCCTGAACGGCATGTACGGGGTGATCACCGAACATCGTCCGTACGAGTTCGTGCTGATCGAGTACCAGGGCCAGATCGTGAACGACGTCGATGACACCACCAGCCGGGAGGCCAGGCAACTGATCGGCGCGCGCGAGGCCTACTCTTTCAGCGAGGTCGACGGGGTGACGACGGTGACGATCGACGTGGACACCGCGGACACCTACGCCGAACTGTTCGGTGAGCTGTGGCCAAAGGGGCTGGCCAAGCTCAAGGGTCTGGCCGAGGCAGCCTGGGCGCAGCGGGCAGCCGAACCGGCTGCGCGGACGCGAGACCGGAGCTACACTCCCGCCATGGAAACCATGCATTTCTCAACCCAGATCAATGCCCCGGCCGAAATCGTCTGGGAGACGATGCTCGACGACGCCACCTACCGGCAGTGGACCAGCGTGTTCAACCCGGGGTCATATTTCCTCGGCAGCTGGTTGCCCGGCAGCGAGATCCGGTTTTTCGGCAGCGACGAGGGCGGGGACGAGGGCGGCATGGTCGGGGTGATCGTCGAGCACCGCCCGCACGAGTTCCTCTCCATCGAGTACCGCGGGCAGATCGTGAACGGCATCGAGGACACCACCAGTGACGCCGCCAAACGGTTGATCGGCACCCACGAGAACTACACCTTCACCGAGGCCGACGGGGTCACCACCCTGACGGTGGATGTGGACGTGGACGATGAATGGGCCGGTATGTTCGGCGAACAGTGGCCCCTGAGCCTCGAGAAGCTCACCCAGCTCGCCGAGGCCGAGGTGGCCACGCGCGGTCAGCATCCGGCCGACTAGTCGGACCTCGCCACCGTGCGGGACACCGGGGTCGCGCAGGCCTGGAAGATGCCGGCCAGTGCCGCCCACTGCAGCAGGATGACTGTCTTGCCGTCGACGATGCGGCCGTCGGCCACCATGGCGAGGGCGTCGTCAATGGGCACCTCGAGCACCTCGATGTCTTCGCCCTCCTCGGCGAGACCGCCCCCGGAGTCGACCCGGTCGGCCGGCCCGTACCAGGCCAGATAGAAGTGCACCAGCTCGGTGACCGAGCCCGGGCTCATGTACAGGTCGAAGAGGTGCCGCACCGCACCGACCCTCACGCCGAGCTCTTCGCCGGCCTCCCGGCGGATCGCCACCTCGGGGGCGTCGTCGTCGAGCAGCCCGGCCGCGGTTTCGATGAGCATGCCGTCGGCGTGGCCGTTGACGTAGGCGGCGTAGCGGAACTGCCGGGTGAGCAGCACGGTGCGCCGGTCCGGGTCACAGAGCAGGATGGTGGCGCCGTTGCCGCGGTCGTACGTTTCCCGCTGCTCGGTGACGACCTGGCCATTGCGACGCCGGTAGCCGAAGGTGGTGCGCCGCAGCACATGCCATCCGTCGGAGGTCACCTCCACCCGCTCGACCGTGACGGCCGGGTTGCCGTGCAGGCCAGCACCGGCCTGGTCCAGGCCGGTACGCCCCCGACCGTCCGGCAGGTCGACGCCGAGCCGCCCGAGTGCGACCGGGGTCACCGGTGCGTCGATGCTTCGGCGAGGCCCGGGATCTCAGTGATGCTGGTGTACACCGGGATGCCGCGGCGCCGGGCGATGGCGACGTCCTGGTCGGCGCCGCGGGAGTCGCCGGGCAGCCTCAGTACGCCGTCGCACCTCTCGAGCAGGCGCTCGGCCGTTGGATACATCACGTCGGCGGCCAGCGGATGGGCCACATCCGTCACCCCGGCGCTGGCGAGAACCGGCAGCGCCACCCACTCGCCGATCATCGGCAGGTGGCCCGCCTGGAAGATCGGCCAGGCCGCCTCCTCGAGGCGGGCGAGGTTCTGGCGAAGGAGCACGGGGTCGTCGCCGGTGCCCGAACGGTAGGGGCCGGCGATCAGGATCATCAGGGAGCTGGTCATGTCCGCTACAGTAATACAACGTGCAGAAACATGCACAACTCGGAAGGAACGCGAAATGCTCGCTGCGGAACGCCAGGCCCTCCTGCTCGACCGCCTCGCCAGGGACGGCAAGGTCGTGGCCAAGGAGATCGCCGCGGAATTGGGCCTCTCCGACGACAGCGTGCGCCGCGACCTGCGCGAACTCGCCGCCGCGGGCTTATGCCAGCGGGTCTACGGCGGTGCCCTGCCGGTGTCGCCCGCTCTGGCGCAGTATGCCGAGCGCAGGCTCGTGGAACCCGACAGCAAGGACCGGGTCGCCGCGCGTGCGGCCCGGCTGATCATGCCGGGCAGCACCGTGATCCTCGACGGCGGCACGACAACCCTCGCGGTGGTGCAGGCGCTGCCTTCGACCCTGACCTGCACGATCATCACCCATAGCCCCACCATCGCCGCCGCGCTGGTGCCGCACGACGGCGTCGAGGTCTTCCTGCTCGGCGGCCGGCTGTTCAAGCACTCCGCGGTGACCTGTGGCGCCGCCGCTGTCGAGGCCGCCCAGGCGATCACCGCCGACCTGTTCCTGCTCGGCGTCACCGGGGTGCATCCCACCGCCGGCCTGACCACCGGCGATGTGGAGGAGGCCGCGATGAAGCGGGCGCTGGCGGGCCGGGCGGCCGACACCTTCGTGCTGGCGAGTGCCGAGAAGGTCGGGGTGGCGTCGCCCTACCGGGTGCTGCCGTTCGACGAGATCGCGGGCCTCGTCACCGACACCGCGGCCGACGATCCGACTCTGGCCGGCCTGCGCGACGCCGGCGTCAGCATCCTGGGCATCGGCGACTGACCGTCGACCTCCCCGCTGCTGCCGCCCGTCCGCCGACCTCCCGCCGACCTCGGTGGCAACTGTTCCCGAATCGGACATTTGCACCCCTTGGGTTCAGGGGGTCGTTGCAACACCTGATTGATTGAGGTGTTGGTTATGGGTGGTCGTGTTGGGTTTCCGCGTGAGGTTCGTCGTCGGTTCTGGGAGGAGCTCAGGGTCGGCGGCACGGTCACGGATGCGGCTGCCGGCGCGGGGGTGAATCGGTCGACGGCTGCGAACTGGGTAAGTCAGGCTGGCGGGATGGTTCCCCCGCGCGTTGACCCGTCGAGCCGTTTGACGTTCCTCGATCGGGAGGAGATCTGGTTTGGCCGTTCTCAAGGCGAAAGCATGCGCTCGATCGCGGCCCGGCTTGGGCGGGCGCCGTCCACGATCAGCCGCGAACTGCGCGGCGGGATGACGAGGCGCGGGTATCGTCCGTCGTTCGCTGAGCAACAGTCCCGGTATCGAGCGCGCCGGCCCCGCGGCGGGAAGCTGGCCAATAACGACCGGTTGCTGGAATACGTGCAAACTGGGTTGAGCGCCGAACACAGCCCGGAGCAAATCAGTCTGCGGCTGCGGCGAGACTTCCCCGACGACATGGAGATGCGGGTGTCTCACGAGACGATCTATCAGGCCCTCTATGTTGAAGGGCGCGGCCAGCTGCGCCGCGACCTGGTTACGGCGCTGCGGACCGGGCGGACGTTGCGCAAATCTCAGGGTCGGCAACAACCCGGATCGCGCATCCGCGACATGGTCATGATCACCGACCGGCCCGCGGAGGTCGAAGACCGCGCCGTTCCCGGCCACTGGGAAGGCGACCTCATCACCGGCGCCGGAAACGCCTCAGCGATCGGCACCCTGGTTGAGCGCGCAACCGGATATTTGATGCTGCTGCACCTCCCCGAGAAACACGGCGCGATCGAGGTTCGCGACCAGATGATCATCGCGATCGAGAAGATGCCCGCAGAACTGCGCAAAACAGTGACCTGGGACCAAGGCATCGAGATGGCCAAGCACCGAGACATCACCATCGCCACCGGCATCGACATCTACTTCTGCGACCCGCACTCGCCCTGGCAGCGCGGCTCGAACGAGAACACCAACGGGCTGTTACGGCAGTACTTCCCCAAGGGCACCGACCTCTCCGGCTACCACCCCGAATACCTCGAATTCGTCACCGACAAGCTCAACGACCGACCACGAAAACGGCTCGACGCAGCCACCCCGCGAGAAGCCCTGCATCAGCTACTCTCAGACCAAGAAAACAGCGGTGTTGCATCGACCAGTTGAATCCACCCCCGGCGTACCGGGTGCAAATGTCCGCAACGGGAACAGTTAAGGCTGGCTTGGAGCGGGGTCGGCAGGCACAGCAGCATCGGTGCCGGCAGCCTGGGCGGGCGCGGCATCGGCCGTGGGCACGCCGACGGTGAGCCGGCGGACGCTGCGGACGGAGAGCGCCGCGAGGCTCGCGACCACGATCACCGCGGCGCAGCCGAGCAGCACCGGCGTGGTGCCCCAGGCATGCGCGAGCGGTCCCACCAGGATCTCCCCCACCGGGATGGCGATGAACGAGCCGACCGCGTCGTAGGAGTACACCCGGGCGAGCTTGTCTTGCGGAATGTTCTGCTGCAGCGACTGGTCCCAGGCCACCCCGAACTGCTCGATGGCCATCCCGCCGATGAGGAAGGCGATGACGAGCAGCGGCACCAACGGCACCAGCGCGAGTCCCACGATGGGCAAGGCCGTCACCGCGACCAGACCCACCCCGATGCCCAGGGCGTGCCGGGGTCGCCAGCGCAGCGCGAGCATCCCGCCGAGAGCGAGGCCCACGGTTTCGGCGGCGATGATCAGGCCCCAGGCGGCGCGGCCGAAGCTCTCGTCGGCCACAAGCGGGCCGAGCACCGCGATCGCTCCCACAAACGCGGCGTTCACGAGGGCGAACTGGGCCACGACCACCCACACCCAGGTGCGGCTGGAGAACTCCTGCCAGCCCTCCCGCAGCTCCCGGAAGACGCTGGCCGGGGGCGCGGCGGCGCCGGTAGCGACGGTGCGCTGCGCGTTGGGCGTGCGAACGAACGCGAAGACGATGCCGGCCAGGGCGAAGGATGCGGCATTCAGCGCGAGTCCCCAGCCGGGCCCGACCGCCGCGATCAGGATCGCGCCGAGGCTGGCACCGAGGATCGCGCCGCCGTTGAGGCTCAGCCGCAGCAGAGCGTTGGCCGGGCGCAACTCGGTGACCGGCACGGTCTGCGGCACGATCGCGGCCGAGGCCGGAAAGCTGACGGCGGCCACGGCCCCGTTGAGGATGCTGAGGACCACGAGCAACGGGATGGTGGCCGAGCCCGACAGGACGAGCACGGCCACCACGGCCTGGGTGGCCGCGGCCGCGAGGGAGGTGCCCACGAGCAGCAGGTGCTTGGGCAGCCGGTCGGCGATCACCCCGCCGAACAGCAGCACGGCCACGTTGGCTAGGGAGCGGCTGGCTACGACGATGCCGAGGTCCACCGCGGACCCGGTGAGGTCGAGCACCGCGAAGGCGAGGGCGATCGGGGCGGCGGCGTTGCCCAGGGTGGCGATGGTGCGGGCGGTGAGCAGCCAGCGGAACGGCGCGAAGGCGAACGGACCGGCACCGCCCGGGGCGCGGTCCTGCGCCGTGCGCCCCCGAGTAGCCATGCCGCAAGTCAACCACGCCGGCCCGGCCGGGCCCGTGCGCGTCATGTGTTGCTATTCGCTGAGGCCGAAGCGGGTGTGGATGGGGGCGGTCCAGCGCGGGGCCCACCAGAGGACTCGCTCGAGGGAGGTCATCACGGCGGGCACGAGCACGATCCGCACCAGCGTCGCATCCAGCAGCACCGCCACGGCCAGGGCCGTGCCGATCTGTTTCATCTGCATCAGCTCCCCGGTGGCGAAGCCCGCGAAGACCAGCACGATGATCAGCGCGGCCGAGGTGATGATACGGCCGGAGCTCTGCAGGCCGGTCTCGATGGACAAGCGGGTGCTCTCGCCGCGGTCGTGGTGCTCCTTGATCCGGGCGAGCAGGAACATCTCGTAGTCCATGGCGAGGCCGAACCCGAAGGTGAGCACCAGGGTGAGCACGAGGGCGTCGACGCCGGAGATGGTGACGGGGTCGAAGTTGAGCAGGCCGGACAGGTTGCCCTCCTGGAACCCCCAGACCAGGACGCCGGCGGCCGCGCCCAGCGAGATCGCGCTGATCACCAGGGCGGTGAGCGGGATGATCACCGATCCGGTCATCAGGAACAGCAGCACGAAGGTGGCGAGGGCGATGATCAGCACCGCCCAGGGCGCTCCCCCGGCCAGCGAGTCGAGGTAGTCGACGGCCTGCGCGTCGGCGCCGGCGACCCAGTTGTCGAAGGCCGGCCGGTCGGCGCGGATCAAGCGCACCACGTCGTCGCCCTGGTGGGTGTCGACCTCCACCCTGGACACCCAGTGGCCGTTCTGGTCGACCGGCGGCGCCACATAAGTCACCCCGGGCAGGGTGGCGACCTCGGTCGCCCAGGCGACCGCTGCGGCCTCGTCGGTGTTCGACACCAGCAGCACCCGCGGCGCGGTTGCCAGCGGGAACTCCTCGTTCAGGGTGGTGATGAAGTCGTATTGGGTGGACGAGGGCGGGATGGCGTCGTCGGCGCTGTTGGCGACCGTCATCGACAGCACGGGGCTACTCAGCAGAAGGAGCACGGCGGTGCCGCCGAGCGCGACGAGCACCGGCGCCCGCTGCACGAGCCGGGCCAGCTTGGAGAAGACGCCTTCCTCCGGCGCGATGTCGCCGAAGCGGGTGAGCCACCGGCCGACTCCGGGGATGCGGGTGAGCACGCCGGGCTGCACCAGCCGTTCGCCGAGGTAGCCGAGCAGCGCCGGCACCATGACCAGCGCGGTGAGGATGGCGATGAGCACCACGCAGATGGCGCCAATGGCGATGGCCCGGATGATCGACGGTTCGAACACGAGCAGCCCCGCGGTGGCGATCGCGAAGGTCAGCCCGGAGTACAACACGGTGCGTCCGGCCGTGTTGACCGTGGCGCCAACGGCCTGGAGTATCAGTTCGTGACGACTGTGACGGTGGTGCGGGAGGGTGGCCAGCTCCCCGGTTTTCAGCGGCGGCAGGTCCGCGAACGGCTCGCCGTGCGGGCCCGGCGGAGCGCCGGGGCCGCCGCCGCCCACCCGGGCCCGGAACTCCTCCCGGAACCGGCTGACCATCAGCAGGCCGTAGTCGATGGACAGGCCGAGCCCGATCACGGTGATCACGTTCATCACCGTGATGCCGATGTCCGACACGTAGGTGAAGGCGTAGAGCATCCCGAGCGCCCCGATGATCGACGCGATCGCACCGACCAGCGGGATGCCGGCGGCGAGGAAACCGCCGAAGATGATCAGCATCACCAGCAGCGCGATCGGCAGCGCGATCAGTTCGCCCTTCTGCAGGTCTGACTCGGCGACGGCGACGAGGGACTCCACGATCAGGGGCGCTCCGCCGACCTCCACCTGGGCGTTGGGGTCCAGTTGGCCGATCTCGTCGGCGGCCACCTGGAGGCGGCGCTGAACGTAGGTGAGCAGCGGGTCGCTGACGGTTCCGTCTGTGGTGTCCATGGCCACGGTCAGGAGCATCCCCGCACCGTCGGCGGAGAGCAGTGGCGCGGCCGCCGGGTTGGGGCTTCCGTCGGGCAGCGGTGGGATGACGAGCGGATTGACCACCTGGGCCACCCCGTCGACCTGTTCGAGCCGCAGGGTGGCGGAGTCGAGGATCGCGGCGAGGTCGGGTGAGGCCAGGTCGGTGGGGTGCACAAGCAAGGAGAGTGATTCGGTCTGCTGGTCGGCCGGGCCCTCGATCAGGTCGGTGGCGGTTTGGGCCTCACCGTCCACCGACGGGCCTGCGCTGGACAGCCGTTGGAAGAGACTCTCCCCGGTGACCCCGAGCAGGGCCGTGGCCAGGCAGGCGGCGAGCGCCACCGCCCAGCACAGCAGGGCGATGAGACGGTGGCGGGCGACGCTCACGCCCAGTTTTCGCAACATGGCGGGTCATTCCTCAGCTAGTGGATGCGCACCCGCTCTGCCCGGATGCGCCGGGCCGCCGGCCCTACCGCGGCCAAGCTACTCCCGTCGGGGCGCCCGTGGCGGGTCTGGGCGGGCAACTCACCCGGTTTCGATAGGCTCATCCAGCGGGTGCAGGTTCAACCAGCGGGTGCAAGCTCAACCAGAGGTGCGGGTGCTGGCGCAACCGGCGGTTCGGGTGCAACCGGGCGGACGGGGCTACCCTGGCGCACATGACCGCACTGGCGAAGACCATCCCGCTCGAGCAGTACTTCGCGGGCCGCGATCCGCTCGCGCGGACGCTCTTCGATGCGGTCTCTGCGGCCGTCCTGTCGATCGGTGACGCCGAGGTCCGCGTGACGACGAGCCAGATCGCATTCCGCCGGCAACGCTCCTTCGCGTGGACCTGGCTACCTGGCCAGTACCTCTCCGGCAGCGTGGCCCCGCTCGTGCTCACCGTCGACCTGGACCGGTTCGACACCTCGTCGCGGTGGAAGGAGGTGGTCGAGCCCACGCTCAACCACTTCATGCACCATCTCGAGCTGCACTCCGCGGACGATCTCGAACCCGGCGTGCTCGCCTGCCTGCGCGAGGCCTGGGCTCAGGCCGGCTGAGCGCCGCCGCGTCAACTCCTCTCGCCATGCTCCCCCGTGGCTGCGTGGCTGACGACGACACCCGCCGCTAACCGAATTACCCGGTCGGCTCGGCGAATCACCGCAGGGTCATGGGTGGCGCAGACGACGGCGACGCCCCGGTCGGCCTCGGCGCGGACGGCCAGGTCGATGAGCAGCAGCGCGTCACCGTCGAGCCCGGCGGCAGGTTCGTCGAGCAACAGCACATCCGCCCGTTGGGCAAGCCCCTGGGCCACCAGGGCGCGCTGGCGCTGGCCGCCGGAGAGCTCCCCGAGCGAGCGCCGCTCGAGCCCGGTCAGGCCGAGGGCGCGGATACTGTCGGCGATGATGGCGCGATCCTCGCCGGACAGCGGCCGCCACAGGCCCCGGCGTGCCCACCTCCCCATGCTCACGGTCTCGAGCACGGTCAGCGGCAGCGTGTCGGGGGCCGTGCTCCGCTGCACCACCATCGCGATCCGGCCGGCGCCCACCGCGTGGCGCTCGCCTGCCTGCCAGGGTTGGATTCCGGCCAGGACCCCGAGCAGGCTGGACTTGCCCGACCCGTTCGCGCCGGCCAGAGCGGTCACCCGGCCGGGCTCGATAGCGGCCGACACGCCGTCGAGGGCAACGGTGTGCCCATGAGTCACCCGGATGTTCCGAACGGTGATCCGCGGCGGATTCACGGGGATCTGAGGGGAGGTCCGGGTGGGTTGCATGCCCCCATCGTATCAATAATGAGAACCATTATCAGTTAGAGTCGCTGTCATGACCTGGCTCACCGACCCGCTCTCGGCGGATTTCATGTTGCGCGCCCTCCTCGGTGGTGTGCTCGTGGCCGCGATCTGCGCCGTCGTGGGCAGCTGGGTGGTCGTGCGGGGCATGGCGTTCCTCGGTGAGGCGATGGCGCACGGCATGCTGCCCGGTGTGGCTCTCGCCTCGCTGCTTGGCCTGCCGGTGATCGCGGGCGCCGCCGTGAGTGCGCTGGTGATGAGCCTGGGTGTCGGCCTGATCACCCGCCGCGGGCGGCTCTCCTCCGACACCAGCATCGGCCTGCTCTTCGTGGGGATGCTCGCCCTCGGTGTGATCATCGTGTCGCATTCGCGCAGTTTCGCGGTGGACCTCACCGCAATCCTGTTCGGCGACGTGCTCGCCATCCAGGCCGGCGACCTGGCCGGGCTGGCCATCGCCCTCGCCGTCACCGTGGTCCTGGCCGCTCTGTTCCACCGTGCCTTCGTGGCGCTGGCCTTCGACCCGCGCCTCGCCCGCACCCTGGGCCTCCGACCGCGGCTGGCCCAGCTGGTGCTGGTCGGCCTGGTCACCCTGGCCGTGGTCGCCTCCTATGGCGCCGTCGGCTCCCTGCTCGTAGTGGGCCTGCTGCTCGCGCCCGCCGTCGCCGCCGGACATTGGCTGCGCCGCATCCGGGCGATCATGCTGCTCGCCACCCTGCTCGGCGCGGCAGCCGTGGTCGTCGGGCTCCTCGTCTCCTGGCATGCCGGCACCGCAGCCGGCGCCACGATCGCCGCTGCATCCGTGGGCCTCGTCGCCGTCTCGGCAGCCGGGCGCCGGCTCGTCAGCCTCGTCCGTGCGCACTCCGCCTTCCCTACGGCCGCACGGCCGGCCATCGCCCCCTCCATGCCCGACCAGAAAGTCGCCAGTGCCTCCCAGTAGTTCCCTGACAACCGCTCCCCTGACCACCCGAACCGTCGCATCCGTGCTCGGCGCCGCCGCTTTGCTGGGCATCACCGCCTGCTCCAACCCAGCCGCGAGCCCAGCACCCGCGCCAACTGCAAGCACCGCTCCGCACGGATACGTGGCCGGCGCCGCCGAAATGGCCGAACCGCAGCTGCACCTCGCCACGGTCAACTCCGCCGGCCGCCTCGACCTGCTCGATCTGCTCGACGGCACCTCCACCTCCGTCACCACCCTCGACCAGGTGAGCGGCGTCTCCACCGACGGTCGCTTCGTGTTCGCCGCGGCCGCCGAGCAGGGCGCCGTCACGATCGTCGACAGCGGCGCCTGGACCGTGGACCACGAAGACCACCAGCACTACTACCGGGCCGATCCTGCCGTGGTCGGCACCGTCACCGGCAGCGGCGCCGGCGTCACCTCCGGCGGCGGCACCCTCACCACGGTGCGCTTCGCCGACACCGGCACCGCCGTGATCCTTGACACCGGCGACCTCGGCGACGGCACGATCACCGAGCTCGCCCGAATCGACGTCGAGCCGGGCCCCGGCATGCTGGCGCCGGTGGGCGACCGAGTGATCGCCGGGCGTACGGATGCGCCGGGCAGCGCCACGAACGGCATCGACGCCGTGCAGGTGCTCACTTCGTTCGGCGTCCCGATCGCCGGGGCGACCGCGGACTGCGCCGAGCTCTCCGGAACGATCAGCACTGCCGTCGGGGTGGTGTTCGGCTGTTCCGACGGAGCCCTGCTAGCCACGGCGGACACCGCCAGCGCAGGCGAAGGGGCGGCAGAGTCCACGATCACCTTCGAACGCATCCCGTACCCCGCCGGCGTCGCCGCCACCGACCGGGCCCTCGAGTTCGCCAACCGCGCCGGCCGGCCCACCGTGGCCGCCGTCGCCGGCGACACCGGCGCCTGGCTGCTCGACACCCGGGAGCGCCGCTGGTCGCCATTGGTGACCGACACCCCGTTGCTGCAGGTGTCGGCGGTCGACGACTCCGCCGAACACGTCGTGGCCCTCGCCGAGGACGGCCGGGTGCTCGTTCTCGAGGCCGCGACCGGCAGCACCCTTGCCGCGACCCAGCCGCTGCTGCCGGCTACCCTTGCCGCCACCGGTGCCGAGGCGCTGCTCGCCGGCGTCGAACTCACCGTGGACGCCGGCCGGGCCTACCTGAACGCCCCCGCCGACGGGCTGGTCTACGAGATCGACTACGCCGACGGCGCGCGTATCGCCCGCACCTTCCCCATCGACGGCGAACCACGCTTCCTCGCCGAGACGGGCCGGTAGACCGATGCGCTCCATCCGCTCCCTCTCCCTGGCCCTCGCCGTCGCCGTCGGCCTCGGCGCCCTCTCCGGCTGCGCCGCCCCGGCCGGCGACCGGCCGCTCATCGTGGTGACCACCAACATCCTCGGCGACGTCGTCGGGAACATCGTCGGCGACCAGGCCGAGGTTCTCACCCTGATGCGCCCCAACTCCGACCCGCACTCGTTCGAGATCTCCGCACAGGAGGCCGCGCGCATCCTGCGCGCCGACCTCGTGGTGTCCAACGGTCTCGGACTCGAGGAGGGCCTGCAACAGCAGCTCGACGCGGCGGACACGGCGGGGGTGGCGATGCTTGCCGCGGGCACCGTGATCGACCCGCTGCCCTACGCCAGCGGCACCGGCAGCGACACGGCCGACCCGCACTTCTGGACCGATCCGGCCCGCATGGTCGAGGTCGTCGAGGCCGTCACCGCGGCCGTGCGGACCGACGTGGCGGGCGTCGATGCCGCCCTGATCGAGGCGCAGGCCGCGGCCTACACGACCGAGCTGCAGGCCCTCGACGCCGAGATGACCACGGCCTTCGCCGCCATCGGGTCCGAGCGCCGCAACCTGGTCACCAACCACCACGTCTTCGGCTACCTGGCCGACAGGTTCGATTTCACCGTCGTGGGGGCCGTGATCCCGGGCGGCTCCACCCTCGCCGCACCGAGCGCCTCAGACCTGCGGAGCCTCGTCGACGCGATCGACACCGCCGGCGTCGCCACCATCTTCGCCGAGTCCTCCCAGCCCGACCGGCTCGTGCAAGTGCTCGCCGACGAGGCCGGCCTCAACGTGGCCGTGGTGGAACTGTTCACCGAATCGCTCAGCGAACCGGGCGCGGGCGCCGACAGCTACCTCACCATGATGCGCACCAACACCGAGCGCATCACCACCGGGCTCTCCCCCTGATCGGGCGCCCTCCAACACAGAAAAGAAAACATGAGAACACAGCACCGCAGCACGGCCTTCGCAGCCGTCATCGCCGCATCGGCCATCCTCCTGTCCGCCTGCGCCTCCACGGATGCCGCCCCGCGCGACTCCGGCTCGGCCACCGACACCACCACGACCGCCGCACAGCCCCGGGTCGCCCTCACCTACGATGGCGGGCTCTACGTGCTCGACGGCGACACCCTGGACCTCGAAGCCGACCTGCCCCTGGCCGGGTTCAACAGACTGAACACCGCCGGGGACGGCCGGCACGTTCTGGTCACCACCGCCGACGGTTTCCGGGTGCTCGACACCGGCACCTGGACCGATTCCTCCGGCGATGCCCAGACCGCGGACCCCGCGCTCACCGACCTGGTCTTCGAGGCTCCGGCCGCCGGGCATGTGGTCAGGCACGGCGACAAGACCATCCTCTACGCCGACGGCACCGGCGACACCACGATCTTCGAGACCACAGCGTTGCTCGAAGCCCCCGACAAACTGCCGGCCACCGAGGTCATTCCCGCCGAAGCCGCGCACCACGGCGTGTCCATCGAGCTTGAAGACGGCACCCTGCTCAGCACGGTCGGCACCTCGGAGGCTCGCACCGGCATCCGCGTGCTGAACGCCGACCGGGAGGAGACCGCCCGCAACGCCGAGTGCCCCTCGGTACACGGCGAAGGCGCGGCCGCGAACGAGGTGGCCGTGTTCGGCTGCAGCGACGGCGTGCTGGTCTACGACGACGGCAAGATCACCAAGATCCCGGCGCCGGACGCCTACGGCCGCACCGGCAATATGTACGTTTCCGAGACCTCCACCATTGCCGTGGGTGACTACAACTCCGACCCCGACTCCGAGGGCTACCTGCTGAGCGAGCTGGTGCTCGTAGACACCGTGGCCAAGACCTCCACGGTGATCGACCTGCCGACCGGCGTGGAATACACCTGGCGGGGCGTTTCCCGCGGCCCGAACGACGAGGCCCTGATCCTGGCCTCGGACGGCTCGCTCTACGTGCTTGACCCCGAGACCGGCGAGCTCGGCGATTCCTTCCCGGTGATCGGTGCCTGGGAGAGCCCTGTCGAGTGGCAGGATGCCCACCCGGCGCTCGTCGTGATCGGCAGCACCGCTTACGTGACCGAACCGGCCACGAACTCGCTGCACGCCGTCGACCTCACCACCGGAAAGGTCGTCACCTCTGTGGAGCTGCCGACCACGCCGAACGAGATCGCGGTCGTTACCGGCTAGCGATCTCGTGGCGGCGGGTCCGCTCAGCCGTTGTAGGCCTGAGCGCAGGACTCGTCGCCGGCGGGTGTTGCTACGCGCTGGCCTCGGGGACGAAACGACTGACGACCTCTGCGCGGCTTTCGTCTTCGCTGGCGAAGACTCCACCGTTCGCGACGATGTCCGGCGTGATCTCCTCGAAAACGATCCGGACGTCGTCGCGACGTGCGCCCAGGGTCAGAACGGCACTGTTGGTGACGTCTTGAACAAAAGCCCGGCGCTGGTTGATGTCGCGGCCCGCGAGTAGTTGAACGGTGATATTGGGCATGTGTGCTCCTTATTGTTGTCGCCCGCTGAATCGGCAGGCAAGTTGGGTTTTTTGGCTCAGGCGATGGTGTTGCTCAGGGTGCCGATGCCGGCGAGGGTGATGTCGACGGTGTCGCCCGGTTGCACGGGGAGGTCGGTGCCGGGGGCTCCGGTGAGCACCACGTCGCCGGGCTCGAGGGTGAGCCACTTCGTCACGTAGACGAGAGTGGCAGCGACCGAGGAGGGTAGGTTGAACGAGCCCGAGTTGGCCACGACGGCTCCGTTGATGACCACCTCGGTGGCGACGTTCTCCGGGTCGGCCAGTTCGGTTTCGATCCACGGGCCGAGCGGGGTGTAGTTCTTGCCGCTCTTGCCCTGAAAGTTGCGCTGGTCGATCGGGCACTGATCCACGTTGGTGACGTCATTGGCCACCGTGTAGCCGAGTACGGCCTCGAAGGCATTCTCGAGAGTGAGGTTCGTGGCCGAGGTGCCGATCACGACGGCGAGCTCGCCCTCGATGTTCACGGTGCCCACGTCGCGCACCGCGTAGATGTCGTCGCCGGAGCCGGCGACGGAGTGCACCGACTTGTGCCAGGCCTGCATGGGCAGGGGGTGGCCCGGCTGGTTGTGGCCGATGCCGACCACCACGCGCGGGTCGACGGATGCGAGGAGCACGGCTTCGTCGGCCGGGATCGAGTCCCCGGTGTAGACCAGGGGCGCGGCGAATGGGCTGGCGATCACGTGCCAGCGGTCACCCAGGGCGACTGCGTGACGGGGGCCGGTGGGAGTGTCAAGCCTGGCGATGCGCATGAGCTGCTTTCCGAAAGAGGAGTGAAAAGACGAACAGGGCGCCGTGCGTGCACACGGCGCCCCTCCTATGGGTGCTGGGTTACTTCGTGGCGAGCGTGGCGCGGGTGCTCTCGCCGATGATGCCGTGTTCCCAACGACCCTCGTTCAGGTCCTTGGCGATGCGACGGTACTTGTCATCGCTCACGTTGTAGACGAAGTAGACGATGACGGCGGCGATGGTGAGAGCGACCGCCGGGTACAGCGTCATCACGGCCTTGATGCCGAGCAGTGTCTCCTCCGACTGGCTGGTGGCCTGGGCGACATAGCCCGAGACGGCCAGCATGCCGGCTCCCACCAGTGCGGCGAGGGACTGCGAGACCTTGCGCGAGAAGCTGAAGGCGGCGTAGGTCATGCCTTCGCGGCGCACGCCGGTGTGCCACTCGCCGTAGTCGATGGTGTCGGAGACGAAGGCCCAGGTGATGCCGTTCGGGATCGACAGTGCGACGTACCCGATGGTGACGAGGATCATGAACGTCCACAGGTTGGTCGGGAGGATGAAGTTCAAACCGTTGGCGACAACCGCGACGGCGAAGCTCACCATGACGGTGCGCTTCTTGCCGAAGCGCACGACCAGCTTGGGGATGAACATGATGCCCACAATGGAGGCACCGATCATGACGAAGTTGAGCACGGCCATCAGGGCGATGTTGCCCAGGTTGAACTCGGCGAAGAAGATCATCATCATGTTGTTCACGTTCATCGAGGAGATGGTGAACAGGCTCATCAGCACGAGACCGAGCAGCGGGCGGTTGGTGAGCACGGCGCGGCCGTAGTCCTTGAGGCTGGTCTTCTCTTTATTGGCTTCCCGGTTCACGACGACGTGTTCCTTGGTGCCCTTGTAGCAGATCCAGAAGCAGATGATGCCGAGCACGGCCATGACGACGGCGGCCCACATGTAGTTCCGGGAGGTCATGCCACCGAGCATCATCATGATCGGGATGAAGGCGATGCCGCAGATCCACTGGGCGCCGAGCGAACCGGCCTGGCGGGAGGTGGCCAGCTGGGCGCGTTCCTTGATGTTGCGGGTCATCACCGAGGCGAGTGAACCGTACGGTCCGTTGGCGAAGGAGAAAGTAGCGCCCCAGATGGCGTAGGAACCGGCGGCGAAGGCGATCTTCCAGCCCATCGCCACGTCGGGCATGGTGAAAGTGACCACGGTCATCACGGCGAGGATGCAGGCGGAGACCATCATGACCGGGCGGAACTTGCCGCGCTTGCCGACCTTGCGGCCGTCGATGAAGAGCGCCGCGACAGTGTCCATCACGGCGTCGAAGAGCTTGACCAGAACAAAGATCAGCGCCACCACTGCCGGGCCGATGCCGGCCGTGTCGATCCAGAACTTGGTCAGGTAGACCTGGCCGAGGTCGAACATGAACCCGTTACCGAGGTCACCGACGCCGTAGGCGACCTTCTCCTTCCCGGTCAGGGTTCCTTCAGCCTCATCGGCTGTGACGACGGGCGCTGCGTCCGGGACGACGTCAATGTTGTCTTGGATACTCATGGGGCGCTATCACTCTTTCCGTTGCAATCAGTGGGTAGTGCGGGCGACGTTGCCGTGAGCGGCAGGCCGGAAGGGTTCCAGGCGCGGCCGCCGGCGTGGCCGGGGCAGCAGGGAGGACGTGGTCAGCCGAAGCTGGTGCGGGCGCCGAGCGCCGGCGAGGTGGGCGTGGATGCGTGCGCGTTCACTGGTTCCTCCTCGTTGAGCTTCAGTGCCAAGAAGCGGATTCCGCTGGGCGGAACGCATGGCCGTGGTACAGACTTAGAGTAAGTGTGCCACGCCCGATCTAAACGGGACTAAAGTCCTATTTTCGCAAAAAGAGTTCCGCTCCCCGGTTAATTACTGGTAGGTTGTTCCGCGAGACGGAACGTCAGGGTCTGCCGCGGCATCCGCCAGCAGATGACCCACACCTCCAGAGGAAATGAGAAAAACAATGCAGTTGCGTCATTCCACCAATCCCGCCCAAATCCGCAGTTTCGATACCGCGGCCCTGCGCGAGAACTACCTCGTCGACGACCTCTTCGCCGATGACGAGTTCCGCGCCACCTACACCCACGAAGATCGCATCGTGCTCGGCGGCGCCCGCCCGGTGACCGGCCCGATCACGCTCGGAAGATACGACGTGCTCCGCACTGACACGTTCTTCGAAAACCGCGAGGCGGGCATCGTCAACGTCGGCGGCGCCGGCACCATCTCGGTCGACGGCATCGCCTACGACCTCGAGCCGGGAGCGTGCCTCTATATCGGGCGCGGAGTGAGGGATGTGGTCTTCGCCAGCGCCGACGGGGCCGCACCGGCCGCGTTCTACCTGTTCTCCGCCACCGCCCACACCGCGTACCCGACCACGCTGGTCGGCAAGGGCCAGGGCACCGTGCGCGAGCTGGGCGACGCCACCACCTCCAACGAGCGCACCATCAACCAGTACATCCACGCCAATGGCGTGCAGAGCTGCCAGGTTGTGATGGGCGTCACGGTGCTGAGCACCGGCAGCATGTGGAACACCATGCCGGCCCACACCCACGACCGTCGCACCGAGTGCTACCTGTACTTCGACCTCGCTCCGGAGCACCGCGTGATCCACCTGATGGGCGAACCGACCGAAAGCCGTCACCTGGTCGTGGCCAACAACGAGGCGATCATCTCCCCGAGCTGGTCACTGCACAGCGGATTCGGCACCGGCAGTTACTCATTCGTCTGGGCGATGGCAGGCGAGAACAAGGCCTTCGACGACATGGACCACGTGCAGCCGGCCGAACTGAGGTAGTCGCTCAGCCGCCGTTCACCTCTGCGCAGGACTCGTCGTCGGCCGTGCGCCCGGTGAGACCGTCCAACGCCACGGGGGTCGGTGTCGGTGTCGCGGGCGGCGCCGCGGCATCCGTTTCGCCGGGGGCCTCTGGGGTCTCGGCCGGCGGTCCGAGGACGAGCGGTTCGTCGGTGGGCGGGGCCGCACCGAGGGTGAACGGCTCGTCGGCGGCGATCTTGGCGAACATCGTGTCGGCGAGGCCCTGCAGCGGAACCACCTTGCCGGGGAAGGCCGGATCCTCCGTGGTGCCCGGATACTGCACGAAGACCAGCCTGTCCAGGTCGATGTCCGCCAACGCCAGCGCCATCGACACCATGGTGTCGGTGTGGGCGAGGCTCGTGGAGAGACTGATATTGCCGGCCGCCGCATTGGCCAGGGCGTACAGCCTGGGCAGATCGGTCAAGGTGCCGTCGCCCCGCACCGTGCGCATGAGCGAGGCCAGGTACAGCTGCTGCGACGAGATACGGGCCAGGTCGCTGCCGTCGCCGACGCCGTAACGGCTGCGCAGGAAGGCCAGGGCGGTATCGCCGGACACGACACTGGTGCCGGCGGGCAGGGAGAGGCCGGCCTTCGGGTCGTCGACGGGTTCGGACAGGCAGATCGGCACGCCGCCGACGGCATCGCTGAGCCGAACCACACCGGCGAATGAGGTCAGTCCCGCGTAGGGGATCTCCAGCCCGGTGAGTTCTTCCACGGTGCTGACCACGCAGGGCAGACCGCCGCGGCCCATCGCCTCGTTCACCGGGGCGGCGGCCAGTTCGCCGACCACCGCGCCGGTGGCGCTATCGATACATTCGGGATGCGCCACCACGAGATCTCTGGGGATGCTCACGACCACGGCGGTGCTGTGGTCCGCTGACACGTGCACCAGGATGTTCACGTCGTTGAGGGTGGTCTCCCGCACGCCGTACGTCGCGCCCTGGGCCGAGTCGTTGTCGACACCGACGATGAGCAGGTTGAAACCGTTCTCGTAGCTGCCGATCCCCGGGGCCGGATCGGCGTCGGCGGCGGGTCCGTCGATGTCGATCGAGTTGGCGACCACCGCACTGCGGAACTGCCAGAGCGCGAACGCCGTGACGGCCCCGCCGCTGACGAGGAGCACGGCCAGGCCCAGGGCCACCGCGCTCAGCACCCCCGTCACGGCGTGGGACCTCTTCAGTCGTCCATGCCGGGCAATGCCCGTCGTGTGCTGCAGTTCGGTCACCGGTCGGCCCATCCGTTGCACGGCTCGAGACGGAATCTAGCTTGATGCTAGGCCTCTCGCACGGAGCATAGTCTGGCGGGGGAACCGCGGCCAGAGGGTCGACGATGGAGCGAACCGCGGGTGGGTCAGACGGAAACGTCTCCGCGCCAGCCGCCGGCCTGGTTGGCCGGGTTCTCCACGAAGGTCTTGAACTGCTTGAGGTCCTTGCGGATCACGTGGTCGTCGACGCCGAACACGGCACCGACCTTCTCGAGGAAGCCTGCGGCCTCCCAGTCCAGCTGCACGGTGACCCTGGACGTCGTGTCGCTCAGTCGGTGGAAGGTGACCACGCCGGCGTGCTTCTCGTCACCGGAGATGCTCTTCCAGGCGACGCGCTCGTCGGGGTGCTGCTCGGTGATCTCAGCATCGAACTCACGTTCGGCTCCACCGATCTTCACCTTCCAGTGCGTGTGGGTGTCGTCCTGTTGCGTGATGCTCTCGACGAAGTCGAGGAAGTGCGGGAAAGACTCGAACTGGGTCCACTGGTTGTACGCGGTCCGCACGGGAACGTCTACGTCGATTGTCTCGATTACCTGGGTCACGGGATTCATCCTCTATTCCTTGAGTGGGCGCCCCGTCTTACCGATCACGACTCGGTCTCGCCGATCAGGTCTGGCGGACGGGTCACAGCCGGGTGGGCGGACTGGGTAGTGCGATGTGTTCGTCTTACCTATGACGCATTCACGCGCCCATTCGTCACGGCGGCGGCCGAATTCTTAGCCGAATCCGGCCGCCGGAGGCAATTTACGCCTTGCCGACCGGGCGGGTCGAGTCCTTCGCGGT
This sequence comes from Cryobacterium sp. LW097, assembly GCF_002205495.2. Lineage (GTDB taxonomy): Bacteria > Actinomycetota > Actinomycetes > Actinomycetales > Microbacteriaceae > Cryobacterium > Cryobacterium zongtaii. The sequence goes on from NZ_CP021992.1 coordinate 3,700,440, forward strand.
GGGCTTCCGGGGCTTCCGGTCCTCCGCGCTGACCATCCAGATATACTGCTCGAGCTTCAGAATGAAGCCGTTCAGGATATCGGCGCTGGCCGGGTCTTCTTCATCGACAGCCTCGTGAATTTCACGGATGTTGTCGACGGTAGCGGTGAGCAGCGCCGTGACCAGGCCCACGGTTTCGGTGGTGTCGACCTCGCCGGCGGGGAACTTGGGCAGGTGCGTGGTCTTGGTGACGGTTTCCGTGCGGCCGTCGGGCAGGGCGTCGAGGGCGCGCATCCGCTCGGCCAGCTCATCGGTGAAGATTCGGGCGTCGTCGATGATCTCGTCGAGCTGCAGGTGCAGGTCGCGGAAGTTCTTTCCCACGACGCTCCAGTGCGCCTGCTTGCCCTGGACGTGCAGTTCGATCAGGTCGACCAGGACCGACTGCAGGTTGCTGCCGAGTTCTGCGGATGCCTTCATGGAATTCCCTTCGTCACCGGCGGGAATGGATTTCGGCCGAATGGTCGGCCGATGCCCCGCCTGTTCTGAGAGCACACACTAGCAGCGGTCGCCGACAAAACCGCGACTCAGGACACCCTCGGTTCCGGCCTGGGTTTTCGGGGCTTTTGCGGCTACACCTTCGGCGATTCCTGCGAGTGAGCGACGCGGGTGTGGCTTGCGCTGGTGTTTCGGCGTCGGCCAAGATGGAGGCGCCACCAGTGCCAATTTTCTTGGGGTTCGTGCATCGGGTGGCATTTTCTGACTGTGTGCGCACACCGCCCTGCGCTCTGGACCCCAGCATCGGTTGAAAGGCACCACTATGTCCCGCACCACCGCACGCCTGCGCACCGGTTTGCTCATCGCCGCTTTCTCGGTCGGCGCGCTGACCCTCTCCGGGTGCACCGCGATCAGCGACCTGTTTCCCCAGCAAGCGGCACGGGATGCCGAGACTCAGGAGATCAGCGAGGCCGGTGAGGCCGATGTCTTCTCGCTGGCGGTCGGCGACTGCTTCAATGACCAGGACGCCGACGCGGTCGAGAGCGTCACGGCCATTCCGTGTGCGGATGCCCATGACTACGAGGCCTACTTCGCCTTCGACGTGAGCGAGGATGGCGCCTTCCCCGGTGACGAGGCCCTCGCCCAGATCGCGGAGGAACGCTGTGTCGCCGAGTTCGCCACCTTTATCGGCAAGTCCTACGAAGAATCCACCCTGGACTTCAACTACCTCTCCCCCAGCGAGGGCAGCTGGGACAGCGGAGACCGAGAAATTCTCTGCCTCGCCATGGCTGAGAACAAGACCACCGGCTCACTCGCCGGCACCGGCATTTAGCCCCACCCGACCGGGGAACACCGCCGGAGCAGTGCCGCCCACGGCCGGCACATAGAAAACTCTAAGGCGGCGTGCATCGCACATTCAGCCCACAGGGCGTACGGTTACACCTGGAGTTCCCCCACTCCAACGATTGGCCCCGGTGCCAGCTCCCTTTCCCCCAAAGCGTGAGCGGTGCCGGGGCTTTTTTACGCCCGGGCGCTTCCGCCCGCCAGGCAGGGGCTCAGAGCGCGGGGAGAACCGCGGTTTCCGACTCGCTGCAGCGGATGGTGATCTCCCCGGTCGGGTCCAGCCCGGCCGGTGTCGTGAGCACGTGAGTGCGCAGCTTCAGGTCGGCCGTGCAGGCCGGGCCGCCGCCCTGCCCGATCTCGATGCTCAGGGTGCGATTGTCGTCGACGACCATCGACACCGGGCAGCTGGGGCATCTCGAGCTGCCACCCAGGACGATCGCGAACTGGTCGCCGCCATCGAGCCAACCCGCGGTGGGGAACGGTTCCAGCAGGTTGGCCTCCTCACCTACCGGCGCGGGCGTCGTGATCGCCTCGTCGGGCAGCATCCCGTCGTACGCGGACGCGGCGATCGAACGGCCTGTTCGGCCCGGCCGGGGCAATCCATCAGGAGTTGTGCCCGATGCCGGGCCGGCGTCGGGTGAACGGTCAGGACGAGGCCGGGCCGCGCAAACCGGCCGGTGTCGGCCGGATGCAGGCCGGGCGTTAGGGGTTCGTTAGGAAACCGTGGGGCGGCACGGCACGGGTGTTTACTCGGTTCGTGCTCGTGCGGAGCACGGATGCCGACCGGTACACCGGCGGCCTACGGATGGAGAGAATCGCATGCTCGACCTTGTCTACGTGCTCGGCGTGATCGCCGTGTTCGCACTGATCGGCCTTGTGGCCTGGGGGGTGGCGAAACTGTGATCGTGTTCGACATCGTGGCCGCCGTACTCGCTGTGGGCGCCATCGGCTACCTGGTCTTCGCCCTCGTGAAACCGGAGCGGTTCTAATGGCTCTCTGGCTGGGCATCCTGCAGGCCCTCACCCTCGTGGCTGTTCTCGTGGTGCTGCACCGCCCGCTCGGCGACTACATGGCCACCATCTACACCTCACACAAGGATCTCGCCGTCGAGCGCGGTTTCTACCGGCTGATCGGGGTGGATGCGCGCGGCCAGCAGACCTGGTCGGCGTACCTGCGCGGAGTGCTCGCGTTCTCGCTGGTGGGAATGCTGTTCGTCTACGCGCTCCAGCGCACCCAGGCCGTGCTGCCCTATTCGCTGGGCTTCGACGCGGTGCCGGAAGGCCTCTCGTTCAACACCGCGGTGTCGTTCGTGACCAACACCAACTGGCAGTCCTACTCCCCCGACGTCACCCTGGGCTACACCGTGCAGCTGGCCGGCCTGGCGGTGCAGAACTTCGTCTCCTCCGCCGTGGGCCTGGCCGTGGCGATCGCCCTGGTGCGGGGCCTGATGCTGCGCCGCTCGGGCACCATCGGCAACTTCTGGGTGGACCTCACCCGCGGGGTGCTGCGGCTGCTGCTGCCGCTGGCGGTGATCGGCGCGATCGTGCTGCTTTTCGGCGGCGTCATCCAGAACCTCACCGGATTCACCGATGTCACGACACTGAGCGGGGCCACCCAGTCGATCCCCGGCGGCCCGGTGGCCTCCCAGGAGGCGATCAAGGAGCTCGGCACCAACGGCGGTGGCTTCTTCAACGCCAACTCGGCGCATCCGTTCGAGAACCCGAACGGCTTCACCAACCTGTTCGAGATCGTGCTGATGCTCGCCATCCCGTTCAGCCTGCCGCGCACCTTCGGCACCATGGTGGGCGACAAGAAGCAGGGCTACACCATCCTGGCCACCATGGCCACGATCTTCGTGGTCTCGCTCACCGCCCTCACCCTGTTCGAACTGAACGGCGCCGGCACCGCCCCCGGGCTGGCCGGGGGTGCGATGGAGGGCAAGGAGACCCGATTCGGCATTCTCGGTTCCACCCTGTTCGCCACCTCGACGACCCTCACCTCCACGGGTGCGGTCAACTCGATGCACGACTCATACACGGCGCTCGGCGGCATGATGCCGATGCTCAACATGATGCTCGGCGAGGTCGCCCCCGGCGGCACCGGCTCCGGCCTCTACGGCATGCTCATCCTCGCCGTGATCGCGGTGTTCGTGGCCGGCCTGCTCGTGGGGCGCACCCCGGAGTACCTGGGCAAGAAGATCGGCCCGCGGGAGATCAAACTGGCCAGCCTGTACATCCTGATCACGCCGACCCTGGTACTCGCCGGCACCGCGCTGTCCTTTGCGATCCCCGCCGTGCGAGCGGATGTGGAGGCCACGTCGATCTGGAATCCCGGCCTGCACGGGCTCTCCGAGGTGCTCTACGCCTTCACCTCTGCGGCCAACAACAACGGCTCCGCGTTCGCCGGCCTCACCGCGAACACGCCCTGGTTCAACACCGCGCTGGGCGTGGCCATGCTGCTCGGCCGGTTCCTGCCGATGGTGTTCGTGCTGGCCCTGGCCGGCTCGTTCGCCGCGCAGGATCGGGTGCCGGCCACCGCGGGCACCCTGCCCACCAACCGGCCCCTGTTCGTGGGCCTGCTCCTCGGCGTGACGATCATCATCACCGCTCTCACCTATTTCCCCGTACTCGCGCTGGGTCCCCTGGCGGAAGGGCTGCAGTAAGCCATGACCACTCTCATAGACACCCCCACTCAGCCGTCGCACAAGCCGGCACCCAAGAAGGCGATCAGCGCCGGTCAGCTCGTGGCCGCGCTGCCCGGCGCGGTGCGAAAGCTCGATCCGCGCCTGATGTGGCGGAACCCGGTGATGTTCATCGTCGAGATCGGCGCGGTGCTCACCACCGTTCTCGCGGTGGCCGAACCGTTCCTCGGCGGCCCGGGCGACTCCGGCGGCTCCGCCGTGCCCGGTTCGTTCGCCGTGGGCATCGCCTTCTGGCTCTGGCTCACCGTGATCTTCGCCAACCTGGCCGAGTCCGTGGCCGAGGGCCGCGGCAAGGCCCAGGCCGACAGTCTGCGGCAGACCCGCACCAGCACAAACGCCACCCAGGTGCTCGACTACCAGCCCGACACCAACCCCGGCGCCGAGGGTGCCAGGGTGCAGACGGTCTCCTCGGCCGACCTCGGCCTCGGCGACACCGTGATCGTCACCGCGGGTGAACTCGTGCCCGGCGACGGCGACATCGTCTGGGGCATCGCCTCCATCGACGAATCCGCGATCACCGGCGAATCCGCCCCCGTGGTGCGGGAATCCGGCGGCGACCGCAGCGCCGTCACCGGCGGCACCCGAGTGCTCTCCGACCGGATCGTGGTGCGCATCACCAGCAAGCCCGGCGAGACCTTCGTCGACCGCATGATCGCCCTCGTCGAGGGTGCGGCCCGGCAGAAGACCCCCAACGAGATGGCGCTGAACATCCTGCTGGCCAGTCTGTCCATCGTGTTCCTGGTCGTGGTGCTCACCCTCAATCCGATCGCGAGCTACTCCGCCGCCACCGTGAGCCTGCCCGTGCTCATCGCCCTGCTGGTCTGCCTGATTCCCACCACCATCGGCGCCCTGCTCTCGGCGATCGGCATCGCCGGCATGGACCGGCTCGTGCAGCAGAACGTCCTGGCCATGTCGGGCCGGGCCGTCGAAGCGGCCGGCGACGTCACCATCCTGCTGCTCGACAAGACCGGCACCATCACCTACGGCAACCGGCAGGCCCGCGAGTTCGCGCCGTTGACCGGCGTGACCGAGGCCGAGCTGGTGCGGGCCGCCGCGCTCTCCTCGCTGAGCGACCCCACCCCGGAGGGCAAGTCGATCGTGGACCTCGCCGCCGAACGGGGCTTCCACCGGCCGGAGAGCCTGGCCGGCGACATCGTGCCGTTCACCGCGCAGACCCGCATGAGCGGCATCGACCTCGCTGTCATCGGCGCCGGCGACGGCGCTGGTGGCGGGCAGATCCGTAAGGGCGCCGGCTCCGCCGTGCTGGCCTGGGTGGGCGAGGCCGGCCCGGTGCCGGAGAACGTGAGAGCCGAGCTGACCCTCGAGGTGGAGCGCATTTCCCGGCTGGGCGGCACCCCGCTCGTGGTCGCCACCGGCGCATCAGAAACCGCCGCAGCGTCCGGCGAGCGCACCGTGCTCGGCGTGATCTACCTCAAGGACATCGTCAAGGAGGGCATCAAGGAGCGCTTCGCGGAGCTTCGCTCGATGGGCATCCGCACCGTCATGGTCACCGGCGACAACGCCCTCACCGCCACCACCATCGCGGCCGAGGCCGGCGTCGACGACTTCCTCGCCGAGGCCACCCCGGAGGACAAGCTCGCCCTGATCCGCCGGGAGCAGGAGGGCGGCAACCTCGTGGCGATGACCGGCGACGGCACCAACGACGCGCCCGCGCTGGCTCAGGCCGACGTGGGGGTGGCGATGAACACCGGCACCTCCGCCGCGAAGGAGGCCGGCAACATGGTCGACCTCGACTCTGACCCCACCAAACTGATCGACATCGTGCGGATCGGCAAGCAGTTGCTGATCACCCGCGGGGCGCTGACCACCTTCTCGATCGCCAACGACCTCGCCAAGTACTTCGCGATCATCCCGGCCATGTTCACCGGGGTGTTCCCGGGCCTGGCTGTGCTCAACATCATGCAGCTGAGTTCACCGGCCTCGGCGATCCTGTCGGCGATCATCTTCAACGCGATCATCATCGTCGTGCTGATCCCGCTGGCGCTCCGCGGCGTGACGTACCGGGCGGCGAGCGCGTCGAGCGTTCTCGGCCGCAACCTGCTGATCTACGGACTCGGCGGTGTGATCGCCCCGTTCGTGGGCATCAAGCTGATCGACCTCGTCGTGTCGCTGCTGCCGGGTTTCTGATCACCATGCTCCTGTTCTCATTGCCATACCAACCGAAACGGATCACCTCATGAGCGCCTCCCGCCCCCGCACCGGCCCCCTGGCCCGGCCCTACTGGGTGGCCCTGCGGGCCATGCTCGTCTTCACGGTCGTGCTCGGCGTGGCCTACCCGCTGAGCATCACCCTGGTCGGCCGGCTGGGCGTGCCCGGGCAGGCCAACGGCTCGCTCGTCTCGGCCGGCGACGGGTCACCCGTGGTCGGCTCCAGCCTGATCGGGCAGTCCTTCACGGATGCCGACGGCGCGGCCCTTCCCGAGTGGTTCCAGTCCCGCCCGTCCGCGGCCGGAGACGGCTACGACGCGAGCGCCTCCAGCGGCAGCAACTGGGGGCCGGAGAACCCCGACCTGATCCAGGCGATCGGCGACCGGCAGGCCGCCATCGAAGACCTCGACGAGGTGCCGGCCGACGAGATCCCCGCGGATGCCGTCACCGCGTCCGCGTCCGGCCTGGACCCGCACATCAGCCCGGCCTACGCCCTGCTGCAGGTGCCCAGGGTCGCGGCGGCCCGCGACCTGCCGGAGGCCGAGGTGCGCGCCCTGGTCGAAGCCGTCGAACAGGGCCGTGACCTCGGCTATCTCGGCGAACCGACCGTGAATGTGCTCAACTTGAACCTCGAGCTCGCAACGCTCGATTCCGGTAGGTGAGGTAACCCATGAAACGCGGTCGATTGCGCGTGCTGCTCGGCGCCGCCCCCGGCGTCGGCAAGACCTACAGCATGCTCGAAGAAGGCCGCCGACTGCAGGGCGAGGGCGGGGACGTGGTCGTGGCGATCGTGGAAACCCACGGCCGCGCGGCCACCGCGCTCCTGGCTGAGGGACTCGAGGTGGTGCCGCGGATGCTCGTGCAGCACCGCGGCATCCAGCTGAGCGAACTCGACCTGGCGGCCGTGCTCGCCCGCCGGCCCGAGATCGCCCTGGTCGACGAGCTCGCGCACACCAACGCGCCCGGCTCGGTCAACCCCAAGCGTTACCTGGACGTGGAGGCGATGCTGGCGGCGGGCATCGACGTGATCTCGACCGTCAACATCCAGCACATCGAATCGCTCAACGACGTGGTGCAGCAGATCACCGGGGTGCCGCAGCGCGAAACCCTGCCGGATGCGGTGCTGCGCGCCGCCGACCAGGTGGAGGTCGTCGACCTGGCCCCGCAGGCGCTGCGCGACAGGCTCGCCGAGGGCAATGTGTACCCGGCGGCCCGCATCGACGCGGCCCTGTCGAACTATTTCCGGCTCGGCAACCTCACCGCCCTGCGTGAGCTGGCGCTGCTCTGGCTGGCCGACGAGGTCGACACCGCCCTGCAGAGCTACCGGGCAGAGCACGGTATCTCGACCAAGTGGGAGGCCCGCGAACGCGTGGTCGTGGCGCTCACCGGGGGGCCGGAGGGCGACACCCTCATTCGCCGGGGCGCCCGCATCGCGGCCCGCTCGGCCGGCGGTGAGCTCGTCGCCGCGCACGTGATCAGCCAGGACGGCCTGGCCGCGGCGCATCCGGGCGCGCTCGCGACACAGCGGGCGCTGGTGGAGGAGCTCGGCGGCAGTTACCACCAGGTCGTCGGCGACGACATCCCCCGTGCGCTGGTGGAGTTCGCCCGCGCCGCCAATGCCACCCAGCTTGTGATCGGCGTGAGCCGGCGCAACCGGCTCACCGCGGCGCTGTCCGGGCCGGGCATCGGCAGCACCATCACCCGCGAATCGGGCGATATCGACGTGCACATCGTCACCCACTCCGCGGCCGGCGGGAAGTTCGTGCTGCCCAGGCTCGGCGGGTCGCTCACCGTGCGGCGGCGCCTGGCCGGCTTCGCCCTGGCCCTGATCGGCGGGCCGCTGCTGACCTGGCTGCTGGTCAGTTTCCGCAGCGAGGAGTCGATCACCAGCGACGTGCTCAGCTACCAGCTGCTCGTGGTGGTCGTCGCGCTTGTCGGCGGGCTCTGGCCGGCCCTGTTCGCGGCCCTGCTGTCCGGCCTCACCCTGGACTACTTCCTGGTGCAACCGCTGTACACGGTCACCGTGGCCGAACCGCTGCACCTCTTCGCCCTCTCGCTGTACCTCGTCAACGCCCTGCTGGTGAGTTACGTCGTCGACCAGGCGGCCCGGCGCACCCGTACGGCCCGGCGGGCGGCGGCCGAATCCGAGCTGCTGGCCACCGTGGCCGGCAGTGTGCTGCGCGGGGAGGACGCCCTGCAGGCGTTGGTCACCCGCACCCGGGAGGCGTTCGGCCTCGACAGGGTGCGGCTGCTCGCCGGCGGCGCGGTGCTGGTCGAGGCGAGCGCGGCGGATGCGGCGGCGCCGGGCGCTTCGGACGTTCCGGCACCCCCGGCCACGATGGTGCCCATCGGCAGCCGGGCCACCCTGGAGCTCTCCGGACCCGACCTTGCCGCATCCGAACGCCGGCTGCTCAGCGTGATCGCGAGCCAGATCGATGCAGCCCTCGAGCACCGCGATCTCGCCCAGACGGCCAGCGAACTCGGCCCGCTCGAAGAGGCCGACCGGATGCGCAGCGCCCTGCTCGCCGCCGTCGGTCACGACTTGCGCCGGCCCCTCGCCGCCGCGACCACGGCCATCAGCGGGCTCAGGGCCACCGACATCACCCTCACCGACAGCGACCGCACCGAGCTGCTCGCCACGGCCGGCGAAAGCCTGGACACCCTCGCCTCGCTGGTGACCAACCTGCTCGACGTGAGCCGGTTGCAGGCCGGGGCGCTGGCCGTGTCGCTGGGGCCCGTCGACCTCGCCGACGTGGTGCTGCCGGCCCTCGACGAGCTCGGCCTCGGGCCGGACACCGTGCAGCTGGACCTGCCGGTCGAGACCGCTCCGGTGCTCGCAGACCCCGGCCTGCTGCAACGCGCGGTGGTGAACCTGCTCACCAATGCCATCCGCTTCTCGCCGGCCGGCACACCCGCCAGGGTGTCGGCCAGCCGGTTCGCCGACACCGTGCAGTTGCGCATCATGGACCAGGGACCCGGCATCCCGGCCGACCGGCGGGGCGACGTGTTCGTGCCGTTCCAGCGGCTCGGTGACACCGACAACGCCACCGGTCTGGGTCTCGGCCTGGCCCTGTCCAAGGGATTCGTCGAGGGCATGGGCGGCACCCTCGAAGCCGATGACACCCCTGGCGGCGGACTCACCATGGTGATCACCCTGCCGACCGTCACTTCCACCGCAGTCCCGGCCAGCAACGAGGTCAGCCCATGAAGATCCTGATCGCCGACGATGACCCGCAGATCCTGCGGGCCCTGCGCATCACTCTCGGCGCCCGCGGTTACGAGATCGTCACCGCACACGACGGTCGTACCGCGCTGGCCGCGATCGTGGAGCAGCACCCCGATCTGGTGATGCTCGACCTCGGCATGCCCAACCTCGACGGGCTCGCTGTGATCGACTCTGTCCGCGCCTGGAACAGCGTGCCGATCCTGGTGGTGAGCGGCCGCAGCGGTGCCTCCGACAAAGTGGAGGCCCTGGACCGGGGCGCCGACGACTACGTCACCAAGCCGTTCTCGATCGACGAGCTGCTGGCGCGCATCCGGGCCCTCACTCGCCGGATGCCCACCAGCGGCGACGAACCGGTGGTCACCTTCGGTGACATCACGGTGGACCTGCCGGCCAAGACCATCACGAGAACCACGGCCGCCGGGCCGGAACACGTGCGGCTGACCCCCACCGAGTGGCAGATCCTCGAGCTGCTGCTGCGCACACCGGGCAAACTGGTGAGCCGGCAGGCGCTCTACGCCGAGGTCTGGGGCCAACACAAGATGACCGACACCGGCTATCTGCGGCTCTACCTCGCCCAGCTGCGGAAGAAGCTCGAGCCCGACCCGTCCCGGCCCCGCTACCTGCTCACCGAGGCCGGTATGGGCTACCGTTTCGCGCCCGACGCGCCGCCACCCGCCTGAGCCGAACGGATGCCGGCGGCGGCGATCTGCGGGTCAGGGCGGGCTCAGCGCGTCGGTAGACTGCCAGAACGATGCGCCCCGGCGCTGATGGGGGGCGCTGTGGGCACGACGACGAGCGAGCGCGAGTCCGACGCCCTGTTTAGCGAGATTCTCGCCGACAGGCTGATCAGCAGCAGGTTCCAACCCATTGTCGAGCTCGACTCCGGCACCGTCGTCGCCTATGAGGCCCTCAGCCGGGGTCCGGTCGACACCGTGTTCCACAATCCGGTCGCGCTCTTCGACCGCGCCCACGAGCTGGGCCGGGTCGGCGATCTCGACCTGGCCTGCTGGCTGTCAAGCGTGCACACCGCCACCGAACAGGGCTTCACCACTCCGCACACGCTCTTCGTCAATGTGGAGCCGGGATCGCTGCGCCGTGCCGACCTCACCACTGCACCGCATCCGCCGGCGCCCGCTGTGCTCGAGGTCACCGAACGCGCACTGATGAACGACCCGGCCGGACTGTTCTACGCCATCGACCGGGCCCGGGCGATGGGTTACCGCATCGCCGTGGACGACCTCGGCGCCGATCCGGCCTCGCTCGCCCTGCTGCCGCTGCTGGCGCCCGACCTGATCAAGCTCGACATGGCGCTCATCCGTGAGCGTCCCGACCAGGACGCCGCCCGGGTGATGAGCGCCGTCGCCGCGCACGCCGAACGCACCGGGGCCGTGGTGCTTGCCGAGGGCATCGAGACCGAGGAACACCGCGTGACCGCTCGCGCGCTCGGAGCCACCTACGGGCAGGGCTGGCTCTTCGGCCGCCCGGTGGCCGAGGTCCCGAACGCCGCCGCACTCGCCGGGATCAGCTTCCCCGGTGACCCCTCGGCGTCGCTGCCGACCAGCGGCACCCCGTACAGTGTGGTGGCTCCGCTGCGCACCTCCCGGTCGTCCAACCGGGCGTTGCTGGTGCAGATGAGTATCTTCCTGGAATCGCGGGCACTGGCCAGCGGCGACTCGGCCGTGGTGCTCTCGACGTTCCAGCACCACCCCAACCTCACCCCCGCCACCCGGCGACGCTACGAGACACTCGCCGAGACGGCCGGCTTGGTGGCGGTCTACGTCGCCGGGGATGCCGGCCTCGACGGAGCCAACGGCATCCGCGTGGCCCAGATCGACCCGACCGACCCGTTGCTCGACGAGTGGGACATCGTGGTGCTCACCGCGGATTTCGCCGCCGTCCTGGCCGCCCGCGAGGTCGATCCCGACAACCACGGCGAGGGCGCGTACGAGTTCGTGCTGACCCACGACCGTGACCTCGCCACCGCCGCCGCCCTCACCCTGATCAGCCGGCTCAGCTCACCGCCGTCGCCAGCGGGCGGTCGTACCGGGGGCGCCGCACCAACAGCGGGCTGACGTCGCCGGCGACGTTGTGCGGCGCGCGTCCTCGTTCGAACACGATGCCCGGCTCGGTGGAGAGCAGGCCGGCCGGGCCGCCGCCGACCACGGCGAGGGTGCAGGCGAGGGTCGACGTCACACTGAGGTGGGTGCCCTCGCGCAGGCCCAGCACCGGCACGTCGTTCTCGTCGAGGAACTCGGTCAGGCGGGTTTCCCGGGAGTCTCCTGCGTGGGCCCCGACCAGGTCGGCGTCCACGTAGTGCGGGTTGATCTGGAACGGCACCAGGCCGAGCGCCTCGAACGACTCCGGCTGCACGATGGGCATGTCGTTGGTGGTGCGGATGCTGGGCGCGGTGATGGTGGCGCCGGCGCTGGATCCCAGGTAGGGCAGACCGTTCTGCACCCGCGCGCGGATGACCGGCATCAGTCCGAGTCGCTGCAGGGCGGCGAGCAAGCGGAAGGTGTTGCCGCCGCCGACGAAGAGCGCCTGCGCTGACGCGACAGCGGCGACAGGGTCGGCGGCCTCGTGCAGGCTGCGCACCCCGATGCCGTGCGGCTCGAATGCGGCCCGCACGGTCGCCGTGTACGCTTCGTGGTCACCGCCGGCGAAGGGCACGAAGGTGATCTCGGTCACCCCGTTCAGGAAGGCGAGGATCTCGGGCAGCGCGTGCTCGAGGTAACCGTGGCCGGGGCTGGTGCAGTTGGCAAGGAGGAGCAGTTGCATGGGATCCTTCCGATCGGGATGATTCTCCGGCGCGCCCGTCGTGAGACCCGATACGGCCCATTCCGTCGCTCGAAAGGTGATCCTACCTTCCTCCGCAAGGGGCCCAGGGGGGTCCGGGTTCCTAGGATGGGATCACGCCCATCGACCACGGAGGTCATCATGTCTGCCATCGACTCGCAACTGCCCGAACTGCCGTCATCCGTCGAACTGGGGATGGGTCAGGGCGGCCTCGCCGTGGCCCGCGTGTTCGCCCGCGCCGGCACCGCCGAGATCTACCTCCGCGGCGCACATGTGAGCGCCTGGGCGCCCACCGGCGGCAGCCCGGTGATCTGGATGAGCGAGCAGAGCGAATACGCGCCGGGGGTGCCGCTACGCGGCGGGGTACCGATCTGCTTCCCCTGGTTCGGTGCGCACCCCACGGATGCCACAGCCCCGTCGCACGGGTTCGCCCGCCTGGCCGACTGGCGGCTCGCCGAGGCGCGCGAAGCCGGCGATGACGTGGTGCTGGTCTTTGTGCTCACCGACACGGAGGCCACCCGGGCGTCGGCCTGGCCACACCGGTTCGAGGCGCGTTACACGGTCACGGTCGGTGCCCAGCTGGCGCTCTCGCTGCAGGTCACCAACCTCGACACGGCGCAGCTGAGCTACGAGGAGGCCCTGCACACCTACCTCGCCGTCGCCGACATCCGCCAGACCGAGGTGTCGGGTCTGGAGGGCGCCCCGTTCACCGACCGCCTCACCGGCCCGCGCCCCGCCGAGAGCGAGCCGGTGCGCTTCGATGCCGAAACCGACCGGATCTACCTGGACAGCACGGCCGCCACGACGGTGACGGATACCGCAACCGGCCGGCAGATCACCATCACGAAGCAGGGCTCGGCGAGCACCGTCGTGTGGAACCCGTGGATCGACAAGGCCGCCGCGATGGCCGACTTCGGCGACAACGAGTACACCGGCATGGTGTGCGTGGAGACCTGCAACATCCGCGACAACGCGATCACCCTGGCGCCGGGTGCCGGCCACGAGATGAGCGTGCGGTACTCGGTGGCCTGAGCCGGGCGGCGGATGCGGCTCGGCCCGGCTCGGCTCGGCTCGGCCCGGCGCCGCGGCAGGCGCCGCGTGGCGCCCCGGCCGACGTCGCACACGGTAGGCGCGCTCCCCCTCTCCGGCAAGGTGCCGGCCGGAGCTGACCCGCCCGCCGCACCACACCACACGGCACGGCACCGCACCGCACGGCACGGCACCGCACGGAATTCCCCGACCGGTCGGGACGTTGCCTCCTGTGATGCCTATTTCCAGCGAAGCCCTGCCCGTTCCAGATCCCGACACCGCCGGCCCCACCGGCACCCCGAGCCAGCCCGGTCGCACCGCCCTCGTCGCGGGCGCAAGCGGCATCGCCGGATCGGCGCTGGTGGACCTGCTCACAGCCGAGGGCTGGAGCGTCATCGCCCTCTCCCGCACCCCCGTCGCCGCGCGGCCCGGCGTGATCCCGGTCAGCGCCGACCTCCGCAGTGTCGACTCGCTGCGCACCGCCCTGGCCCCACACTCGCCCACCCACGTGTTCTTCACCGCGTGGCTCCGACAGGACACCGAGGCGGAGAACATCGTCGTCAACTCCGCCATGGTGCGCGACCTGCTCAGCGCCCTGGCCGAGGCCTATGGCCAGGGCGAGGTTCCCGACACCCCGTTCCACGAAGACGAACCGCGCCTGTCGGTGGAGAACTTCTACTACGCGCAGGAGGACGAGCTCTGGGCCGCCGCCCGGGCGCGCGGCTTCACCTGGTCGGTGCACCGCGCCCACACCGTGATCGGCCACGCCGTCGGCAACGCCATGAACATGGGCTCCACGCTGGCCGTCTACGCCGCCATCTGCAAGGAACTGGATCGCCCGTTCATCTTCCCGGGGTCCGAGACCCAGTGGAACGGCGTCACCGACATGACCGACGCCGGCCTGCTCGCCGACCAGATGGTCTGGGCCGCCACCACCCCGGCCGCCGCGGACACCGCCTTCAACATCGTCAACGGCGACACCTTCCGCTGGCGCTGGCTCTGGCCGCGCCTGGCCGCTCACTTCGGCGTCGCGCCGGAGGGCTTCGCCGGCGCCCCGCGGCCGCTCGAAACGCAGATGACGGATGCCCAGCCGGTCTGGGACCGCATCGTGGCCGGCCACGGCCTCGTCGAGTCCGACCTGACCCGGCTGGCGTCCTGGTGGCACAGCGACGCCGACCTCGGTCGCACCATGGAGGTGTTCGCCGACATGGGCCGCAGCCGGGCGGCCGGCTTCACCGGTTACCGCAACACCGAGCAGGCGTTCCTGGACCTGTTCGCCAGGTACCGCGCCGAGCGTCTCATTCCCTAGGCGGATCCGCCGGAGCGAGCCGGCCGATAGTGTCCAGGCATGATCGTTTCGGGAATCGTCCTCATGCTCGGCGGCATCCTGGTGGCGGCGGTCAGCGAGGCCGCCGCTCGCGGGCGACTCGGGGTCAACTCGGTGGCGGGCATCCGCACGCGCGCCCTGATGATGTCCGAGGCGGCCTGGATCGCCGGCCACCGGGCCGCCCGGATCCCGGTGGGCCTGGCCGGACTGGTCATGTTCCTCACCGGCGCCGCCGTCCTCGCGCTGCGTCCGGACGAGGACACGACCGGACCCCTCGTGCTCGCGGCCGCGGTCGTGGCAGTGGTCCTCGTCCTGATCGGTGCGGCCGTGGCAACCCCGGCCGCGCACCGCGCGCTTGAGCTCGTCGACGAGGACGAGCAGCACTAGCGGCTCAGGACGCCAATCGCTCGGAGGCGCCGGCGCCGACTCTGTCAGCGGCACGTCCGGGCTCGGTGATCTCCGCCCACACCGCATCCAGCGAGAGCCCGAGGACCTCGGCGATCGCCGCAATGGTCGGGAACGCCGGAGTCGCGATTCGGCCGGACTCGATCTTCCTAAGGGTCTCCGGCGAGACGCCGGCAGCCAGCGCGGTGTGCAGCATCGAAACCTCCCCCCTGGCCGAACGCAGGAGGGCGCCGAGGCGCGCTCCACGGTCGAGCTCTGCGGGTGTGAGCGGCAATCTGACCATGACACCGATTCTACCGGGATAATATGGCCGGTATAGTTATTGGTTTCCCGCGAAAGGTGCCACATGATCGAGATCCTGACCCCCACCGAACTGACCCGAGCGCGAGAGTCGGGCGCCCTGGTCGCCGACATCCTGCACACGCTCAAGCGCCGCAGCACGGTGGGGACCAACCTCCTGGACCTCGACAGGTGGGCGCAGGCCATGATCGTCGAGGCCGGCGCATCGTCCTGTTACGTCGACTACGCGCCATCCTTCGGCCGCGGGCCGTTCGGCCACTACATCTGCACGTCAGTCAACGACGCGGTGCTGCACGGGCTGCCCCACGACTACGCCCTGGCCGACGGGGACCTGCTCACTCTCGACCTCGCCGTGTCCACCAACGGGATCGCCGCGGACTCGGCCATCAGCTTTCTCGTGGGCGACTCGAAGCCCACTGAGAGCGTCACGATGATCGACGCGACCGAACGAGCCCTGGCCGCCGGGATCGCCGCCGCCGCGCCAGGAGCGCAGATCGGGGATATCTCCGCCGCCATCGGCTCCGTCCTCAGCGCGGCGGGCTACCCGATCAACCTGGAATTCGGCGGTCACGGCATCGGATCGACCATGCACCAGGACCCGCACGTGTCGAACGATGGGCGACCCGGCCGCGGCTACCGACTGCGCCCCGGCCTGCTGCTGGCCCTGGAACCGTGGGTCATGGTGGACACGGCTGCGCTGATCACCGACGCCGACGGCTGGACCCTGCGCAGCGCGACGGGCTGCCGCACGGCACACAGCGAGCATACGATCGCGATCACCGAGGACGGCGCCGAGATCCTCACCCTGCCGACGCGGACGAACTCGAGAGGCCCCGCGTTTACATGAGGTGATCAGGAGACTTCGGTAAACTACCCTGAGGTGAGCTGGGAAGTCTGGTCAGCATTCGCATGACCGACCCCAAACCCTCTGGAGTGCCTTGCCACACGACACCCCCATTCCTTCCGCCCCGCAGACGGTTCCCTCGCGCGGCAGCTACCGCGAGAAGCTCCGCATCGGCGAGATCCTGCGCAAGGAGACCGTCGGCGGCTTCCTGCTGGTCTTCGCGGCCGCCGTCGCGTTGATCTGGGCCAACTCGCCCGCCGCAAACAGCTACTTCGCCCTGCGCGATTTCCGCATCGGCTATGAGCCGTGGCACCTGGAGCTGAGCCTGGGCGCCTGGGCGGCCGACGGGCTGCTGGCGATCTTCTTCTTCCTGGTGGGCCTGGAGCTCAAGAAGGAGTTCGTGGCCGGTGACCTGCGCTCACCATCCCGGGCGATCGTGCCCGTCGCCGCCGCGATGGGCGGCGTGGCCGTGCCCGCGCTGTTCTATGCCGGCGTCAACCTGGTCAGCCCGGAGACCCTGCAGGGCTGGGCTATCCCCACGGCCACCGACATCGCCTTCGCGGTGGCGGTTCTGGCCATCGTGGGCTCGCACCTGCCCAGCGCCCTGCGCATCTTCCTGCTCACCCTGGCCGTGGTCGACGACCTGCTGGCCATCTCGATCATCGCCGTGTTCTACTCCGACGACGTGCAGTTCGGCCCGCTGCTGCTCGCCCTGATCCCGCTGGTCCTGTACACCTTCCTGGCACAGAAGTACCGGCGGTTCTTCGCCGAGCGGGCCTGGGCGGCCTGGTTGATCCTGCTGCCGTTGGGCTTCGCCACCTGGGCACTCGTCCACGCCGGTGGCATCCACGCCACCGTGGCCGGTGTGCTGCTCGGCTTCGCCGTGCCGGTCATCCACCGCCGCACCCGCCCGGGCGTGGCCGCCGAGGAGGGGCCCGGCCTGTCGGAGACCTTCGAACACCGGTTCCGCCCACTCTCGGCCGGTTTCGCCGTGCCGGTTTTCGCGTTCTTCTCCGCCGGCGTCACCGTGGGCGGCTGGGACGGCCTGGTGGGCGCCCTCACCGACCCCGTAGCGATCGGCATCATCGTGGGCCTCGTGCTCGGCAAGCCCGTGGGCATCGTGGGCACCACCTGGCTGATGACCAGGCTCACCCCGGTGAAACTCGATCCGGCGCTCCGCTGGATCGACCTGATCGGCGTGGCGGTTCTGGCGGGCATCGGCTTCACGGTGTCGCTGCTCATCGCCGACCTGAGCTTCGGTGCCGGCTCTCTCACCAACGACCACGCCAAGGTAGGTATCCTCGTGGCGTCGATCACCGCCGCCCTGCTCGCCTCGGTGATCCTGCGTGCCCGCAATCGCCTCTATCGCCGCATCGAACAGGCCGACGCGGTGGATGCCGACGCTGACGGCATCCCGGATGCCTACCAGCAGGGCGAACCCGACCGCACCCCGGCCGACTGACGCCGACGGGCCGGCGCCGACGGGCCGGCGCCGGCCGGGTCAGGCGTTCAGGGAGTACATGCTGAGCGCGTTGCCGTCCGGATCGGTGAAGTCGAAGTAGTCCACGGCCCCCGGCACGTGCTCGAGAGTGCCGAGAATCACGCCCAGCCCGGTGAGGCGTTCGTACTCGGCGGAGGCGTCTGGCACGCCCAGCCGCAGGGTGACCTGGGCGCCCGAGCGCTTCGGCGGCTCCTCGCTGAGTTGCAGGTCGATGGGACCGACCACAAATTCGATCACCCCTGGGGCCGGTTCCACCGAGGGAGTGGACACCTCGAACACCCGCCGGTACCAACGCTCGGCGGCCGGCAGATCGCGAACGGGCAGGCCTACGGTTACGCTCGTCACCTTCATACCGGCCATCTCAGCGCGTGGCCGGCGCGCGCGCAAGGGCCCGCACCCGCGTGAGCGGATGCGGGCCCCGAGCGCTGCCGGCTACGCGGCTACTCGTAGCGGAGCGACTCGATGGGGTCCTGACGAGCGGCACGGAGCGCCGGGATGGTGCCGGCCAGGAACGCCAGGCCCATGACCACCAGTACGATCGTGGCGAGCGCCGCCGGGTCGAACGCCACCAGAGTGAGCCCGGGCAGGTCGGCCAGCAGGGTGTCGGCCAGCAGCGCGTTGGCGCCGGTGCCGGCCAGCATGCCCACGGCGACACCGAGCGCGCTGCCCATCAGGCCGATGAACACGGCCTCCAGGCTGAACAGGCCGAAGATCTTGCCGCCGCCCAGGCCCATGGCCTTCATCAGGCCGATCTCCCGGGTGCGCTCCTGCACGCTCATCAGCAGCGTGTTGACGATGCCGAAGCCGGCGGCCAGCAGGGCGATCACGGCGAAGGCGTTGAGCACCAGCACGATGCCGTCGATGACGGCCTTGAAGGAGCCGATCTGGTCTTCCACCGTGGTGCCGGTGTAGCCCAGGTCGGTCAGGTCGGCCTTGAGCGTGGCCAGGTCGGCCTCGCTACCGGTCGGATCGAACCGGACGACGGCCTGCGCGTAGCTGTCCTTACTGGTCTCGGACAGGCCAACGCTCTGGGCGTCGTAGAGCGCCTCGGTGAGCACCTCGTTGGCCGTGAACGCCGTCGAGCCCGTCAGGCCTTCCTCTGAGACGCCGACGATGGTGGCGGTCAGCTCGGACTGGGTTCCCGTGACGTCGGTGATGGCCAGGGTGAGCGTGGCGCCCAGGGCGTCGGCGTCATCCGCGAAGCCCAGGGGCGCGACGAACGAGACCGGGATGGCGACCTGGTAGTCGCTGCTTTCCGCGTCGGGTTCTGCGCCCGCGGCGAGGTCCAGCGCCATGCCGGGGATGAAGCTCCCCACGTTGGCCTCGTAGGCGGTGCCGTCGGCCACCTGGACGAAGTCGGGCCTCACGCTCAGCTGCGGCTGGACGGAGAGGACGCCGTCAACGGCGCCGATCGTGTCGAGGTCGTCGGAGGTGAGCGCGATCAGGCTGGATCCCGGAGCGCCGGGTGGCGAGTTCGGGGAATCGATGGCGACCGCGGAGGGATCGTACTCGACCGGACCATCCGTGCTGTCTTCGGCCGCCTTGGTGACCGTGATGACGTCGTCGGCGCCGATCGAGGCGACAGTCGTGTCGATGTACTGGTTGATTCCCGTGCCGACCCCGCTGGTGAGGGTGAGGGTGAACGCGCCGATGAAGATCGAGAGCACCGTGAGGGTGGTGCGGGTCTTGCTGCGCAGGCTGTTCCTGACGGCCGAGCGGATCAGGTCGAAGGCGTTCATGCGCGCACCTCCCCGGTGCTCGTGGCCGAGGCCGGGGTGGCGGGCACCGCGTGGAGGCTGTCGACGATGAGGCCGTCGCGGATGTACACCCGACGGTCGCAACGCGTCGCGAGGTCTTCGTCGTGGGTCACGATGATCAGGGTGATGCCGTTGTCCTTCTGCAGCGAGAACAGGATGTCCTCCACGACCTTGCCGGTGGCGGAGTCGAGGTTGCCGGTGGGTTCGTCGGCGAAGATCACGCTGGGATTGTTCACCAGCGCCCGGGCGATCACCACCCGCTGCTTCTGGCCGCCGGAGAGGTCGGTGGCCTTGTTCTTGGCCTTGTCGGCCAGTTCCAGCTGCTCCAGGGCCGCCATCCCGCGGCGTTTGCGTTCGGCGCCGCCGATGCCGGCGATCTGCAGCGGCAGTGTCACGTTGTCGAGCACGCTGGTGTTGGGGGTGAGGAAGAACTGCTGGAACACAAAACCGAAGGTCTCGTTGCGGGTCTGGTTGACGACCTTGCCGCTCAGCGCGCTGGCATCGCGGCCGCTGAGCTCGACAGCACCGGAGCTGGGGTTGTCGAGCAGCGCCAGCAGGTGCATCAGGGTGGACTTGCCCGACCCGCTCTTACCGACGATGGCGATGGACTCGCCCTGGTGGATGTCGAGCGAGACCCCCTTGAGGGCGTCGAACCGGGTGGCGCCGCGGCCATACGACTTGTGTATGTCGCGGGCGGCGAGAATGGGCACGGTCATGGCTGGGCTCTCCTGTGGATGCGGCGGGTGCCGCTGTGTTGTGCGGGCTGCGCGTCGGCGGGCAGCGGGGGTTGGCGTGCCGTTCAACCGGCCACTTCGCGACCGGCCCAACGACACGACTCCAGTCTTCCGGACGTGTCCAGGCCCCGGCGTCCTCCGGCCGTAGGAACCTGCCGGTACCGCCGCTGACACGGTTTCTGCCGGTGCCGGCCCCGGCGTACCACCAACGCAGTACGCCGGGCACCCGCGCCAGCGGGCTGCCTCCGCCCGGATCGATTGACAGAATGGGTCTGACCCGATCCGCGGGCGGGAGGAACAGTATGCCGAGCCAGCGCACGCGTGCATCCGAGACCGGCCCCGGCCTGCCGCTCCCCCGCCGCGGCAGTGCCGATCCGGCCCCTGGCACCTTTTCGCCGTTGTCGCGGCTGCCGTTCTGGCTGCGCGACCTGCTCGCGGTTCTGCTCGTACTCGGCCCCGGTTTCGCGGGCACCGACTTCAGCGGCACCGTGTTCTCGAGCCCCGCCGCCGCTGTGCTGGTGGCTGCCTCGGCCGGGTCGATGTTGTTGCGCCGGCGAGCACCGCTGGTCGGCGCATCCGTGGCCGTGGTGGCCTGCGTGCTCGGCCTGGCGGTGGATGGGCCGATCGTGTCGTATCTGCTGGCCGTTCTGGTCGGGGTGTTCACCGTGGCCGCGCGGATGCCCCGGCGCACCTCGCTGCTCTTCTCCGGCTGCACCGTGGTGCTCCTGGCCGCCGCCACCCTCGCCTTCCTCGACTCGTCCTGGCACGACGCCCGCGCGATGCTGCAGCTGGCGGCGTTCGTGGGGTTCGCCACCGCCGCCGGCGATGCAAACCGGTCGCACGCCGCCTATATCCGGGGCATCACCGAGCGGGCCCGCCGTGCCGAGGAGACCAAGGAGTCCGAGGCCCTGCGCCGGGTGGCGGAGGAGCGCCTGCGCATCGCCCGCGACCTGCACGACCTGCTCGCGCACCAGATCGCGGTGATCAACCTGCACTCCAGCGTCGCCTCCCAGGCGCTGCCCGACCGGCCGGACGACGCCGAGACGTCGCTGGCCACCATCCGTGCGGCCGCCCGCACCGTACTCGGCGAGATCGGCAGCCTGCTCAACGTGCTGCGCGCCACGGATGCCGGCGGCACCGGCCTGGCGTCGGCTCCCGTCGCCGGGCTCGCCGACCTGGAACCGCTGTTGATCGACTTCGAACGCAGCGGGCTGCGCGTGGAGCACCGGCTGGCCGGCACCCCGAGACCGCTCCCCGGCGCCGTCGACATGGTGGCGTTCCGGGTGGTGCAGGAGGCGCTGACGAATGCGCATAAACACGGCGC
This sequence comes from Cryobacterium sp. LW097, assembly GCF_002205495.2. Taxonomy (GTDB): domain Bacteria; phylum Actinomycetota; class Actinomycetes; order Actinomycetales; family Microbacteriaceae; genus Cryobacterium; species Cryobacterium zongtaii. The sequence continues at coordinate 3,721,869 of NZ_CP021992.1, forward strand.
CGACCACACCGCGTTGCTGCACCTGGACTACCGGCCGGCGGGCCTGGAGATCACGGTGACCAATACCGTGGCCGCGCAACCCCGCGTCGGATCGGCGGCGGCGGACACCGCGGCCGGCGCCGGGCACGGTCTGCTCGGCGCCAGGGAACGAGTGGGGTCGGTGGCCGGCCGGCTCACCGCCACCAGGGGCCCCGGCCCGGTCTTCAGGTTCACCGCCTGGCTGCCCACCGATCCCGCCGACACCATGACACCGGCCGGTGCCGACGCACCTGTTCCGAGAGAACCCGCAGACCCCCGACCGAATGGTGCCTCATGATCTCCGTGGTTCTCGCCGACGACCAGTCCCTGATCCGCACAGCCGTGGCCGAGCTCGTGTCGCACGAGCCCGGCTTCAGCGTGGCCGGGCAGGCCGGCAACGGGCGCGAAGCCGTGGATCTGGTGCGGGCGCTGCGCCCGGACATCGTGCTGATGGACATCCGGATGCCCGTGATGGACGGCATCCAGGCGACCGCGGCGATCTGCGCCGACCCAGAGCTGGCCGGCACCCGCATCATCGTGCTCACCACCTTCGAGGAAGACGAGTACGTGCTGCAGGCCCTGCGCGCGGGCGCCAGCGGATTCGTCGGCAAGGGAACCGAGGCGCCCGACCTGATGAACGCCATCCGCACGGTGCACGGCGGCGACGCCCTGCTCTCGCCGCGCGCCACGAAGGCCCTGATCGACAGGTACACGGCGCCCGTCGAGCCGGCCGCGCTCTCGGTTCCGCCGGCACTGGCACTGCTCACCGAGCGGGAGCGGGAGATCCTGCTGCTCGTGGGCCGCGGCCACGCCAACAGCGCGATCGCCGAGGAGCTGGTGATCTCCCCGCACACCGCCAAGACCCACGTGAACCGCATGATGACCAAGCTCGGCGCGCACGACCGTGCCCAGCTGGTGATCGTCGCCTACGAGTCGGGCCTGCTCGTGCCCGGCGGGACGGCGTAGCCACCCGCGGGCAACTCGCCGTCAGCGGTAGTGCTGTTCGCCGCGGGCGGCCTTCTCGACCACGTCCCGGATACGTGCGGCCCGCACCGCGGGGGTTTTGATGTTGGCCAGCCGGAAGTAGATCCGGAACCGGTCCACCTTCGTCAGCGAGGCCAGGTACGCGGCCGCCGCCGGGTCGGCGTCCAGGGCCGCCTGCAGGTCCGTCGGGGCGACGGCATCCCGTTGCCGGTAGGCGGCGTCCCACCGGCCATCCGCCTGGGCCCGCTCGATCTCCGCGATCCCGGCCGGCCGCATCCGCCCCTCGTCGATGAGCCGCGCCACGTGCTCCCGGTTGATCTGCGACCACGGGCTGTTCTTGCGTCGCGGTGAGAAGCCGGTGAGAGTGTAGTCGTCATCGAGCCGGTTGGTCTGACCGTCGATCCAGCCGTAGCAGAGCGCCACGTCCAGGGCCTCCGACCAGGTCATTCCCGAAGCTTTCGAGTTCTTCTTACGCAGCTTCAGGCGCACGCCGCCGTCATCGGGCTCGCCGGCCAGGTAGGCCTCCCATTCCTGAACGGTGACGTCGAGGATGACTCGGTCCTGCATTCCCACCATGCGCTTATTTTACGGATGCTCGCGCAGTGCATTTCTCCTGACTTCGCGGCGCCCGCGGCGTAGCATCGGCCGTGGCGGGCACCGCTGACGGCATCGGGATGGGCCCGGGCCCGGTCTCCCGCGAAGGAATGGTGTGACGATGACGAACACGACCATGCAGATGATGGAAATGCACATGAAGGACATGCCCATGCAGGGGATGGACATGATGCTGATGCAGGAATGCATCGAGGCGTGCTCAGCCTGCGAGCAGGCCTGCACGATGTGCGCGGACTCGATGATGGGTGAGGGTATGGCGACGGGGCGAAGCCTGTGCGCCACCATGGCCGACCTGGCCGGCACCATGATGCGTGCGATGCTGCGCCCGAACGGGATGCACATGGAGGGCATGATGGCCATGCACACGGCCACCATGACGATGGCGACCGCCTGCGCCGAGGAGTGTATGAAGCACGCCGGCATGAGCGAGGACGCTCGGATGTGCGCCGAGGCGTGCCGTCAGTGCGCGATGGCCTGCCAGAAGATGATGGACGCCATGACCGGGATGATGCCCACGAGCTGACCCGTGACCGAACCGACCGCTGCGAGTGGGCCGCTTGGAGGGCTGAGTGCCGGGAGTGCTGACTAGAGCCGCACGACGCTGACACGGCTGCGGCCGCTCGCGAGCACGTTGTAGACGGAGTGCAACGCCACCGGCGCTCCGGCGCTGAGGTGCGCCGTCAGGTCGGCGTGGTTCCAGACCCACACCGTGGCTGTGTCGCTGTCGGCGGCGGTGTCGTCGGGTCCGAACAGGGCGATCCCGATCCACCCGTCGGACGTCGCACGCAGCACGATGCCGTCGGCCCACTTGCTCGGGGTGGCCTCGGCGACCCTCACGTGGATGGGTTGGGTCGCGTGGCCGGCTCCGTGGTTGACGCAGCCATCGCCACCCGTGCTGTTGCACTGCAGGATGTGCAGCGGTTGCGTGATCATTGAGCCTCCTTCACGATCGGCGTTCGTTGCCTCGAGTGTAGGTTCGCGATTTTGGGCTGTCACGCCGGTGCCGTCACAGAACGACACAGACTACGAGCGATCAGCACCCGACGGGGAACCCGGAACCAGTCGCGGCACCAACCCCACCAGGATCACCATGCCGACCAGCTCGACCAGAGTCTGCGTCACCACGGCCAGCGGCGCCAGGGCCAGGGAGGCCGGCAGGGCGAGGGCCAACGGCAGTACCACCAGCGAGTTGCGGGTGGCGCCGCTGAAGATCAGGGCGCGGGAGGCCGGCACGTCGAGGCCGGCGAGCCGGGCGGCGACCAGACCGACCCCGACCAGGATGACCAGGAAGGCGACGTAGAGCGGGACGAGGGTGAGCAACGCCGCGGCCTGGGCCCCCACTGCTGCCAGCTGCGACCCGACGACCACCGCGAGGGTGGCCATCATCAGCGGCACCATGAGCGCCTGCAGGAGGGTCACGATGGCGCGGGCCGCCCCGGCCACCCGTCGCCTGCGGGCACCGAACTGCACCGCCGCCGCGGCGGCGAGGGGCAGCACGATCAGGGCCAGGAACGCCTCGACGAACGGGCCCACCTCGATCAGCGCCACCGCGGCAGGCCCGGCGAACAGCGTCAGGTAGACCGGCAACAGCACGATCTGCAGCAGCATCAGCAACGGCGTGGCGGCCAACAGCTTGTCGCGGGCCCCACCGGCCAGCCCGGTGAACACGATCACATAGTCCACGCACGGGGTGAGCAGCACCAGCAGCACCCCCAGGAGCAGGGCCCGGTCGGCGGCGACGAACCGGCTGAGGCCGAAGACCACCACGGGTACGATCCCGAAGCTGACCGTGAGGACGGCACCCACAAAGCGGAGGTCCAGGAACGATCGCCCGACGCTCACGAGCGGCACACCCAGGAAGGTGGCGAACAGCAGCAGCCCGAGCAGCGGGGTGATGGCGACCGAGAGCATGGGGGCCGTGCCGGGGGCCAGCCAGCCGACCAGGGCGCCGAGCGCTATCGCGGCCAGGTACAGCGCCACCTGGCGGTGTTCCAGCCGCTGCACGATCCCCGCCATGCTCCCACCCTAGAGGCGGGCGAGAGGCCGGGCGGATACGGCGACGCCGGGTCACCGGCCCGCCCAGGTGTCATCGTCGCTGCCTATAGTGGTGGGATGACTACCGACAACACGAAGAACCCGAAGATCCCCGACGGCTCCACGGAGGTCAGCAGCGAAGAGACCGAACGCACCGAGAAGCTCGCGGACGGATCGCAGAGCGACGACAGTTCCCCGACCGAGGACGACACAGCGTCCGGCGGTCCGGCAGACTGACCTGCCGCCTGACCTGCCGCGCCGTTCCCGGCGCCCCACAGCCGCAACCCGGCACGACCCACGCCATACGTTCCGCCAACAGAATCGGTAACACTCGCACCATGATCGACGGCTCCCCCGACTTCCGCGACAGCGGCCTGCAGTTCCCCGATTCCTTCGTCTTCGGTTCCGCGACGGCCTCGTATCAGATCGAGGGTGCCGTCGACGAAGACGGCCGCGGCCCCTCGATCTGGGACACCTTCTTGCACACTCCGGGCGCGGTGCAGAACGGCGACACCGGCGATGTGGCCGACGATCATTACCACCGGCTCGAAGCCGACCTGGACCTGATCCAGAGCCTGGGCCTGGACGCGTACAGGTTCTCGATCGCCTGGCCGCGCATCCAGCCGACCGGTCGCGGACCCGTGAACGCGGCCGGCCTTCACTTCTACGAACGACTCGTCGACGGACTCATCAAGCGCGGCGTGACCCCGGTGGTCACCCTGTACCACTGGGACCTGCCGCAGGCTCTGGAAGACGAGGGCGGCTGGACCAACCGCGACACCGCATACGCGTTCGCGGACTACGCGCGCCTCGTCGGCGCGGCACTCGGCGACCGGGTGCCGGTGTGGACCACCCTCAACGAACCGTGGTGCTCCGCCTTCCTCGGCCACGGCTCCGGCGAGCACGCACCTGGCCGGCAGGACAACGCCGCCGCCCTGACCGCCGCGCACCACCTCAACCTGGCCCACGGGCTCGGTGTGAGTGCGCTGCGGGAGGTCGTGCCCGCGACCGCGCAGATCTCGGTCACCCACAATCTGCACGTGATCCGCGGGGACGCCGACTCGGTGCGGCGAATCGAGGCCGTGGGCAACCGGATCTTCACTGGTCCGATGCTGCACGGCGCCTATCCCGCCGACCTGATCGAGGACACCGCCGCCATCACCGACTGGGCGTTCGTGCGGCCCGGCGACGAGGAGCTCATCCACCAGCCGCTCGACGTGCTGGGCATCAACTACTACAACACCACCCTGGTGGGGCCGGCCGCGGGAGCGGCCCACGCGGCAGACTCGGCGGCGGGAGCCGCCTCGCGCGCTTCGGCCTTCCCCGGCACCGACGACATTCCCCGGCTCGACCAGCCCGGCCCGTTCACCGAAATGGACTGGAACATCGAACCCAGCGGGCTTCTGCAACTCCTCGAGGCGATGCGGGACGAGTTCCCCGGCCTGCCGCTGATGGTCACCGAGAACGGGGCGGCGTTCGAGGATGTCGTCACGATCGACGACCAGGGCGTGGCAGCGGTGCACGACGACAACCGGGTGGACTACCTGCGTCGGCACTTCACGGCGGCGCATCGTGCCATCCAGAACGGCGTCGACCTGCGCGGCTACTTCGTCTGGTCGCTGATGGATAACTTCGAGTGGGCCTACGGGTTCTCGAAGCGATTCGGTATCGTTCGGGTGGACTACGAGACCCAGGAGCGCACCCTCAAGGACAGCGCCCTCTGGTACCGCACGCTGATCGAAACCCGCCGGCTCCCCTAGCCGTTCGGGGCCGAGCGGTCCTCGTCCTTCGGATTCCGGCGCAGGTGCACGTCGGTGATGGTGACGTTCACCGCGACGATGTTCAGCTCGGTGTGGTGCAGCAGGGACGTCGTGATGGCCTCCCGCAGCTGCTGCGCGGTCTGCGGCATCCGCTCGCCCCAGAACATGCTCGCCTCGACGTTCACCGTGACCGGGCTGCCGGGGGTCGCCACGTCGCCCTCCAGGCGGCAGTGGCCGATGAAGGTGCCGGCGACGGCGTCGCCGGCCGAACGGATCAGGCCCCTGACGGCGCCTTCGGTCAGGCTCAGGTCGGCCTTGGGCGAGGGGTGCGAGACCGGGATCGAGCGTCCCGCCCTGGCCTCCCGGTGGATGTTGCTGAGGATGCCGGTGACCCAGCTGTCGTCGCGTTCGGGCTCGGACGCGACGTCGTCGTCGAGGATGTTCTTGGCCATCGCCCGGAATCGGGTGAGCGCGTCGAAGGCGATCCGATTTTCCGGTGCCCGGTTCAGGAAAGCGTCCGTCGGCGACTCGCCGCGGTCCATGATTTCGCTGAGCTGCTCGAGGAGGTCTTTGTCGGCGTCGTCGTCGTGACGTGATGTCATCGCCATTCCTCCATCTCCTGCATCAGCTTCTGCCTGGCCCTGGCCAGGAGACCGCGAACCGTCGACGGAGGCAAATCAAGTTCCTCGGCGATCTCGGCGTAACTGTGCCCGCCAATCTCCCGCAGCGTCCAACACTGCCGCTGCGCTTCGCTCAGAGTACCGAGTGCACGCGTGAGCCGCTCGCGCTGCGATGCCGCTTCGGCCCTCTGGTGGGGAGATTCCGACTCCGGTGCCGGCGCATCCCATTCACCCAGGGGCTGGTCCTGCTTACGCGCACGGATGCGGTCGATCGCCTTGCGGCTGGTGATTCTCATGAGCCAGGCCTTCGTGGCGGCGGGGTCCTGCAACTCGGGCAGACGTTCCCAGGCGGTGATGAAGGTCTCCTGAACCACATCGTCGGAATCGCTGTTGGAGCCCAGAATGCGAGTGGCATAGGCGCGCATCAGCGGCCCGTGGCGGCGGACGAGCACCTCGAAGGCGCGCAGGTCACCATCCGCGGCACGGGCGGCGAGTATCGAGTCTGCGGCGTCGCCGAGGGGCGCACGCTCCATCGACCCCGTACCTGCCACCGGAGACCTCTCTCTACTCACGACCGATCTCGCCGACGGATTTCGTGACGAACCGGCCGTGAGATGCGTCTGAACAGTATCAATGAGAATCGGCAAGAGAAAAATCGCCCACCGCACTCTTCGTGCAGCATAGTGACTATCTCACCATCCAGCTTTATTGTCACAGCAGTTCCGCGCCAGCGCGGTCGACGAGCACAGGAGCCCGCCTCATGACCAGCCTCACCCCCGATATCGGTTCGGTCCGCACCGATCTGCCCGCCGGCACATCGCGCGGCAGCACCGTCATCAACGATGCCGTTGTCGCCAAGATCGCCGGCCTCGCCGTCCGCGAGGTCACCGGTGTGCACGCCCTCGGCGGCGGCGCCGCTCGCGCCCTCGGTGCCATCCGCGATGCGATCGGCAGCACCGACCGCAGCCAGGGCGTGAGCGTCAAGGTCAACGGGCCGCACGTCGCCGTCGACCTGAGCATCGTGGCGGAGTACCCGCTGCCGCTGCAGCAGGTCGCCGACGATGCCCGGACCGCGATCATCGACGCCATCGAGACTCTCGTGGGCCTGGACGTCACCGAGGTCAACGTCACCATCAACGACGTGCACCTGCCTGACGAAGCCGACGAGCCCGACGAGGTTTCGCAGCCATGAGCGGTTCGAGCGTTACCGTCACCCCGCACGGCGCAAACCGCATCACCGCGCGCGCGATGACCAGACTGGTCTCGGCCGTGGCCGCCGACGCCCTCGCCGTGCAGCCCAGCCAGGTCAAGGTCGACGTGGCCGACGCGGCCGGCCGCCTGGACCTCACCGTGCGCACCCCTCTCCGCCTGCTGCCGCTCGACCGGGGCGAGACGGATACGTCGGTCGACGATGCCCTCGACCGGACCGAACGCGCGCAGCACGACATCCGCGGCACCGTGGCCACCCTCACCGGGGCGGACATCGCCGGGGTGACCGTGCGCCTCACCGGCGCCGGCAGTCGACCGCCCACACCGGTGGACTGACCTCCCTCCCTCCCTCCGCACGACACCACAAAGGAACACCACGCCATGACCCGCACGATCCCCTCCTCGGCCCCCGGCACGCTCGCAGCGCGCCAGGCCGTTGCGGCACTGCAGCTGCGTCACCCGGCGGGCCGGGCCACCCGGTCCACGTACACTCAGCAGCCGAGCCGGGAGATCCCCTCGTCATGGTCGGTCGTTGCCATCGCGCTGGCTTCGGTCATCATCGCCGGATGCCTCTACTTCGGCGCCGAACTCGTCCTCGCGCTGCTCGACCGGCCCGCGCTGATCGCTGCCCCCGGCGATGTCCTGCGCTACCTGGGCCAGGTCAACCTGAGTACACCGGTCATGGTGATCCTGGTGGCGGGCGTTGGCACTGTGCTCGTGCTGGCGGCGCTGCTGCCCGAGCGTCAGGAACGACCCGAGGTTGAGGCCATCACCTACGACTCGTTGCGCCCGACCCTGCTGCCCACGGTCATGATCCGCCGCATGGACCTGTGACCGACCCAACAACCAATCCGACCATCCCGAACCACCCCCAAGAGAAAGAGAGAACACGATGAGTGCATCAGACAAGGCCGAGAACACCGCCCAGGACCTCAAGGGCAAGGCCAAGGAAACCCTCGGTAAGGTCACCAACGACGACTCCAAGGTCGCGGAGGGCCGGTCAGACCAGGCCGGCGCCAACCTCAAGCAGGCCGGCGAGAACGTCAAGGACGCGTTCAAGAAGTAGGCTCCTACCGGTCACCCGACCGGCGCCGCCGGATTCCCGGTTGTGCCGGTCGGACAGACCGCGTTCACGTGCATCTGGGCCGTCGCCGCCTCCGCCGTCCAGGGCAGCTCAAGCCCCGCATCCGATTGCCCCTCCGATACGGGCATCTCCGCAGCGATAGCCGCCAGGCGCTGCGCCAGGGCCAGGGCGAACTCCGCACCCGCGCTGGAATCGTTCACCATCACCACCACGGTCAGGCCGCTCTCCGGGTCGGAGAGCGTCGCCGACAGGAAACCGGGGATCGCGCCGCCGCCGCCGCGCATCGGGCCTAGCTGCTCCGCCCCCAGCCCGTATCGCCGCCACTGGGGGGCGCCCTCTTCCCGCACGCTCCGCCACTGCTGTTCCGCTGCGTCTGGGGAGAGTAATCCTCCGGTGGCCAGCGCCTGCGACCAGGTCTTGAGATCAGCCAGGGTGGACACGGCCCCGCCGGCCACGCCGCTCATGGAGTTGGACAGCTGCGTCACATCGACCGGACGCGTGCAGGCCGGGGTGCCTTCGGTGTCGAGAGCGGCGGCCCATCCCCGCGGGTGGTCGCCCGGCAGGTCGAAGTCCTGCGGATCGGGATACGACGTGTCGCGCAGCCCCAACGGCTCGAACACGTACCGTCGGTAGAGTTCCGGCCAGCTGTCGCCCGTCGCCTCTTCCAGCGCCATCCCGAGAAGTTGCACACCGGCGTCGGAAGGGTTCCACACCCGACCGGGCTGTCCGGTCCTGGTGGATCCGAGCCCGCCGGAGACGAGTTCGAGGGGCGGCCACTGTCGGGTGGGATTGTTGACGAACTGCGGCTCGAGGTTCGGGTCGCCGAGGCCGGCGGTGTGCTGGCACAGCTGACGCAGGGTGATGCCCTGCACCCCGGGCAGGCGGGTCAGGTATGACGACACGAGGTCGTCCAGGCCCACGCGCTTCTCATCCACGAGTCGGAGCAGCACCGTGCAGGTCATCGCGCCCGTCAGGGTGCCGATGCGAAATCGCATGTCGGTGGTGAGCGCCCCGCCGCCGGCCGGACGGCCGGTGATGGGGTCGATGCCGGCGCCCACGGCACCCGGGGTCGCCAGCCACTGCCCCGCCCACGGCGCCCACACGCCGGCGATAGCGCCGGTCGCGCCGGCCAGGTCCATTCCCTCGACCAGTGCGGCGTCGAGCGAAGCGACGGTCTCGGTGGCCAGTGCGCCCGACGCCGTGTCCGGGCCGATGGGAAACAGTGCCGCCGCATCCACGCAACCCGGCAGGGGAAGCACCAGGGTCACCGTCAGGAGTGCCACCGCGGCCACCCCCGGCCGCCGCCGGCGCCGCCGGTGCCGCCGGCCCAGCGCGTTCAGCCGGCTCAGTCCACTCAGCCGGCTCAGCCGGCTCACGGTGCCGGTTCGGCTCCGCGGAAGTCCTCCCCGCTGTCGTGCCTTTTGACCTGTCATGACGACCCGCTGCCCATCCCGTGCCCCCTGCATTCCACCCCCGCGGGGAATGCCGGAAGAGCCCATTGCCGGGAGTGTACCCAGGGCGCGCGCCCGTCGCGCCCGCGGCGCCGAGAAGCCCAGTCGGTGCAATACTGGGCGCATGATCCGCGTAGGGACGGGTCGCTCGCGCGGCTTCACGGCCCGACGACTCGGCACAGTGCTTCTCGTAACGGTCGGCGCCGCGGTGACGCTCACCGCCTGCGGAGTACCGCTGATCCCCACCCTTGACCCGACGGACACCCCCACCGCCCTCCCCTCCGCAGCCCCGGTGCCCACGCCCACGCCCACGCCGTCGAGCGTCCCCTCGCCCGAGCCGACCGGCGGTCCCGGTTCGCCGGGGTCGCCGGGTGAACCGGGTGCCGCATCCGCGTGCACCACCGACAGGCTGTCTTTCGCCCTGCAGGAACGCCCGGCCGACAGCGGCGCGGGCAGCTTCTTCTGGGACCTCTCCGTGACCAACTCCGGCGCCGTCGCCTGCACCGCCAATGGATATCCCCGCGTGCAGTTGGTGTCCGCAGACACCGGTCAGCCCATTGGTGCCGCTTCGGGCCTGGAACCGCGTGCGACGCCATCCGCCGTGCTGCTGCAGCCGGGCGATTCGGCGTTCAGCCTGCTGCACCTTACCCGGGCCGGAGTGTACGGCTGCCCACTCATCCCGGTCACCGAGCTCGCCGTGACGCCGCCGAACACCGACCAGAGCAGCCGGGTCGCCACCCCCAACCCCATCGACGGCTGCGCAGACCCCGCCATCCAGCTCGCGCGAACCGGCGCCTTCGCAGCGAGTCCGGTGGTCTTCTAGCCCGCGCTCATTCCGTGACCCCACCGGCCAACCCCTCGACGTCGGCCGCGAAGAACGCCTCTTCACCCCCGCACAACGCATCGCCCTAGCCGCCCGAGACGGCGGCTGCCGATGGGGCGACTGCGACAAACCACCCACCCTCACCGAAGCCCACCACATCCAACACTGGGCCCGTGACCACGGCAGCACCGACCTCCGGCTCGGCATCCTGCTCTGCAACCCCCACCACCGACTACTACACACCCGAGGCTGGCAAATCCTCGAACACCAGGACCAATACTGGCTACGACCACCGGCAACCATCGACCCCGGCCAAACACTCATCGAAATGCCCAGCAAGAACCCAGCCACGCAGTGAGCACCCGTGGCCTTCATATGGTTGGGCCGGATCGATGGGTTGTCCGGGAGGGGGTCAGGCGCCCTCGACGGCGGGGGTGACGCGCAGGCCCTCCATGAAACGGAGCACGTTCTCGTCGACGATGATGTCGCTCGGGCGCAACGGCCGGGTGAGGTAGAGGCCGTTCAGGCTGGTCAGCCGGCTCAGCGCCACATAGGTCTGGCCGGGGCTGAACACCCGGGTGCCGAGGTCGACGATCGCCCGCTCGTAGGTGGCGCCCTGCGACTTGTGGATCGTGACCGCCCAGGCCAGCCGCAGCGGGAACTGGGTGAACTCGGCCACGACGTCCTTGCTGAGCTTCTTCGTCGCCGCGTTGTAGGTGTACTTGAACTTCTCCCACACCGTGGGCTCCACCTCGTGGGTGGTGCCGTCGATGTCGACGTACACGGTGGAGTCGACCCGTGTCACGGTGCCGATGGTGCCGTTCACCCAGCGCGGACCCCCGTCGAGCGGGTTGTCGTTGCGGAGGAACATCACCTGGGCACCGACCTTGAGTTCGAGAACCTCGTCGGCCGGATAGGTGCGTCCACCGAAGTCGCCGGTGACCTCGGCTTTGGCCGAGAGGGACTTGCCGGACAGCCGCTTGAGCGCGGCAGCGTTGATGCGATTGACCGCGTCATTGCGGGTGGCCAGCGTGATGACTCCCTCGCTCGGCGGAGTGCGGGCACCCGCACCGTTGAGTGCCCCACCGATCTCGGGCGTCACCTGGCCATAGCGCACCGCATTGAGCATCGTCTTGAAGCCGGCGTCGTGCTGGCGGTGGATCTCGGTGAGTTCGAAGATCTTCAGCTCGGCGCTCTGCCACACCTTCGCGTCGAAGAACCACATCGAGCGGTAGGTGTCGGCGAAGTAGGCACGTTCCTCGGGGTCCCCCGGCACCGGAGCGAGCTGGTACGGGTCGCCGAAGAGCACGATCTGCACGCCGCCGAAGGTATCGTGCGGGCGTTGCCTGGCCTGACGGAGGCTGCGGTCGATGGCGTCCATCAGGTCGGCGTTGACCATGGAGACCTCGTCGATGACCACGGTGTCGATCGTGTTGAGCAGCTTGCGCAGTTGATCGTTCTGGTCGATCGCGTGATCGGCGATGACGCCGATCGGCAGCCGGAACAACGAGTGCAGGGTCTGACCGCCCACGTTCAGGGCGGCGACGCCGGTCGGCGCCGCGATGACGATCTGCTTACTGGTATTCCAGGAGAGGTGGTTGAGCAGCGTGGACTTACCGGTTCCGGCCCGACCGGTGACGAAGACGTTCTGCTTGGTGCCCTCAATGGCGGCGAACACCTCGGCCTGCTCGCGCGAAAGCGGAATTTCGGGGGGAAGCGCGGTCACAGGGAACTTTCGGTGGGATGCGGGGCGATGCGGCGCGAAGGCACGAGGAGCATCGCGTTTCCCTTCCACTGTAACCGTCCGGCCGGGCCCACAACCCGCGCCCCGGCCTGCCGGTGGATAACTCACCGAGCTCGGCCCGGTGCACCGGTCAGCCCGGCCCGCATCAGGCGGCGCAGCCGCACCGAGCTTGGAGGTGGTCCCCGTAGGATGTGGAGGTGAGCTACGGGGTCGGTAACGGGGAGCGGCGGGCGCGCTATCTGCGTGCCACGCTTGCGGTCTGCGTTATCTGCGCCCTGCTCGGCGCCGCCCTGGTCGCCACCATCGGCGCTCTCAACCGCGATCTGTACAGCGCCGGCGGGTTCGTGCGGCAGTACCTCGACGCGCTGGCCACGCACAACACCGACACCGCGCTGGCACTTCCCGGCGCCGAACCGACGGATGCCGACCTCGAAGCGGCCGGTCTCCCCCAAGACCTGCCGCGCACTCTGCTACGTCCGTCGGTGCTGGGCTCGATCACCGACATCGAATTCGTCAGCGACACGGCCAGCTCCGCGGACAGCGAGGTGGGCCAGAAGAGCCAGCACACCGTGGTGTTCGACTTCCGACTGGACGGCACCGAGACCTCGATGGAGTTCACCGTGGAACGCCTCGGCACCGTTGCCGGTCTGTTCAGCACCTGGGGCTTCGCCGCGAGTCCCCTGGCGGTGCTGCAGGTGACGGTGCTGCACGAGGCCGACTTCTCGGTGAACGGACTCACCCTCGATACCCGGGCCCATGCCGCGGCCGACGCACCGATCACGTTCTCGAACCGGGGTGCGTACTTGGCCTTCGCTCCTGCGGTCTACGACATCTCCCACGATTCGACGTTGCTGACCGCGCCCGTGCAGAGTGTGCCCGTCGTGGCCTCCGGTGCCGCCGACGTCACGGTGGACGCGGCGCCCAACACGACCTTCACCGGCCAGGTGCAGACCAAGCTCAATGAGTTCCTCGACGAGTGCGCCACCCAGCAGGTGCTGCAACCGTCGAACTGCCCCTTCGGCATCGAGATCGACAACAGGGTCAAGTCCGCCCCGGCATGGTCGATCGCGCAGTACCCGGAGGTCGTACTCACCGCCGGCGAGACGGCCTTCGACATGCCCAGCACCGGTGGCCAGGCTCACATCGTGGTCGACGTGCAGTCCCTGTACGACGGCGATCTGAGCACCCGCGATGAGGATGTCCCGTTCTCGGTGGCCCTCTCCGTCACGATCCAGCCCGACGGCGCCCTGGCCATCCAGCTGCGCTAGCGGCGGGTGCCGGCTCCGGGCCCGGTCCGGCGCTATCTGTCGTGCGCTGCCAGGCGTGCGAGGCGGTCGTTGTAGTCGTTGAGCTCGGCCTCGCCGGTGCGGTCGGCGTTGCGGTCCCGGCGCTTGGTTTCCTTGTCGTCGCTGCGGCCCCACTGGATGGCCACGATGATGGCCAATGCGATGGTGGGGATCTCGCCGACGCTCCAGGCGATCCCCCCGCCGGCCTGCTGGTCGGCCAGGGCGTTCAGCCCCCAGTCGCGGCCCATGGCGCCGTACCAGTCCGCGAGGAGCAGGCCGGTGCCGGTCATCAGGGCCAGGCCGAAGAAGGCGTGGAACGCCATGGTGCCCAGCAGCAGCAGCAGCCTGAACGTGTACGGCAGGCGGAACGGCACCGGGTCGATGCCGATCAGTGACTGCACGAAAAGGTACCCGGTGATCAGGAAGTGCACGATCATCCACTGGTGGCCGATGTGGTCCGTCGTCGCCCAGCTGAACAGCGACGTGTAGTAGAACACCCACAGCGACCCGGCGAAGAGCACCGCGGCCACGATCGGGTTCGAGATGATGCCGGCGAAGCGCGAGTGCACGGCCAGCAGGATCCACTCACGGGGGCCCCGGCTGCCGTCGCGGCGCATCCGGATGGCGCGGGCCGCCAGGGTGACCGGAGCGCCGGGAACCAGCAGCACCGGCACCAGCATCGTCAGGGCCATGTGCGCGAGCATGTGGGTGGAGAAGAGGTACTTCTCGTACACGTTCACGCCGCCGTTGGTGATGTAGAACAGGGTGACCATGCCCAGCGTCCAGAAAATGGTGCGGTGCAGCGGCCAGCTGTCGCCGCGGCGGCGCAGCCGCCGCACCCCGGCGAGGTAGAAGAAGATGCCGAACGCGCAGAACAGCACCCAGGCGAGATCGAAGTTCCACTCGGTGAAGTACCTGGCGAAGGTGAGCTCGGGCGGCAGGGGCTCGCCGGTGAGGATCTGCGCCGGGGTGGCGGTGGGGATCGCCGTGGTGACCACCTGGGCGACCGGGGTGGCCGTTCGGGCGAGGGCAGCGGCCACGCCGCTGGCCAGGCCCATGAACGCGATCTCGCCCACCACGAGCCACCAGAAGAAGGTGTCGGTGCGGCCGGCGCCGGTGCGCATCCGGCCGATCAGGTACCGGCGCTGCAGCACGCCGAAGCCGCCGAGCACGAGCAGCAGCGCCACCTTGGCGAGCACCAGGATGCCGTAGCCGGTGAGGAGGCGGTCCCAGCTGCCCACGCGCAGCTCGGCGCTGACGTAGCCGGAGGCGGCGACGACCACGAAGCTGACCAGCGCGAGGGTGGAATACCGGCCGACGACCTCACGCAGGCGCGTGGACGACAGCTGCTTGTGCAGCAGGATGATGGTGAGAATTCCGCCCAGCCATACGGCTGCGAAGACCAGGTGC
Source organism: Cryobacterium sp. LW097 (assembly GCF_002205495.2). GTDB lineage: Bacteria > Actinomycetota > Actinomycetes > Actinomycetales > Microbacteriaceae > Cryobacterium > Cryobacterium zongtaii. Next base: position 3,736,907 of record NZ_CP021992.1, read on the forward strand.
AGGCCCAGCGCCGTGATGGCCGCGTCATGGCCCTCGGCGCCGGCGGAGTGGCCCTGCTGGGCCATCGGCAGCAGCGCGAGCAGGGCGAGCACGGTGACGAAGACCAGCGCGGTCTGGTTGCGCACGGCGAAGCAGAGCACGGTGACGGCGGCGGCGATCAGGGTGGTGGACAGCCAGGCCTGGCCGAGCTCGATCTGGCTGAAGAACTGACCGACGGTGGCGCTGAAAGTGTCGTTGAAGCTGATCGTCGCGTTGGTCACCTGGAGGAAGGTGAGGAAGCCGGTGATCGCCGACGCGATGGTGAGGAAGGCGGCGGAGCCGGCGGCCAGGTCGATGGCGGTGCCGTACTCCCGTTCCTTCGGGCTCAGGGCGAAACAGGTCAGGACCAGGGCGCCGATGGTGCCGGCCGCGCCGAGGTTGACGAGCAGCTTGGCCACCGGAAGGCCCCATCGCACCACAGCGCCGGGATCGGCGAGCAGCTGGGCCTCGGCACCGCCGCCGTAGACCAGGCCCGCCACCGTCGCCACAATCGCGGCCAACAGCAGGGCTGCCGGCCCGATGATTCGCACATAACGGGACACCACTCCAGCTTAACCGGCGGGGGAAGCCGAACCCGCCGTGGCCGGCCACCGCGCAGCCGGGCGCCTTCGGGCGCCGGCGGTTAACCAGCGGTGGGCGCCGACCGAAGTCGACGCCCACCGGCACTACAAAAGCTGAAACCTACTTGGCGGCAGCCTTGAGCTTGCTACCAGCGGTCAGCTTGACGCGGTGGCCGGCAGCAATGGCGATTTCTTCGCCGGTCTGCGGGTTGCGGCCGGTGCGAGCGGCGGTTGCGGTGCGCTCGACGCCGAGCCATCCCGGGATGGTGACCTTGCCGTCGTTCGCAACGGTGTCGGCGAGGGTTGCAAAGAAAGCGTTCAGAACGCCGTCGACAGCAGCCTGGCTCTGGCCAGAATCTGCGGCAACCTTGGCAACGAGCTCGGTCTTGTTCAGCGACTTGTCAGCCATTGAGTGTCCTCCTCGGACCTTCGTCTGTAAAAAAACAGGTATTCACGTGAAGCGGGCGACGTTGAGACAACGCCTCCGTTGGTCGGTTCGACCGCGTTGAATCTAGCATTGATCCGCGAGATTCCGCGGATTTACGGCGTTTCGGGACGCTTTGCCCGGCGGATTGGGGTGTGTTTGTGCTGTGCGCGAACTGTGCGCCCCCGTACGGGGATGACGGTGCCGTTCGGGCGCAGACGCAGAACAGGGGATGACCGACCGAAGTCGGGCATCCCCTGTTGATACTGCGCTGTTCGCGGTTACGCGATCAGTAGCTGGTTACCAGCTGGACTTGGTGATGCCGGGCAGCTCGCCGCGGTGCGCCATGTCGCGGAAACGTACGCGCGAGATGCCGAACTTGGAGAGGTGGCCACGGGGACGTCCGTCAACCGCGTCGCGGTTGCGCAGGCGAACCGGCGAGGCGTTGCGGGGCAGCTTCTGGAGGCCCTTGCGAGCCTCTTCACGGGACTCGTCGGTGCCGGCCGGGTCGACAAGAGCCTTCTTCAGCTCGAGGCGCTTCGCGGCGTAACGCTCAACGATGACCTTGCGCTGGTTGTTCTTGGCAATCATGCTCTTCTTCGCCATTTTTAGCGCTCCTCACGGAAGTCAACGTGCTTGCGCACTACGGGGTCGTACTTCTTGAGTACGAGACGGTCGGGGTTGTTGCGACGGTTCTTCTTGGTCACGTAGGTGTAACCGGTTCCTGCCGTCGAACGCAGCTTGATGATCGGACGTACGTCCTGAGCCTTAGCCATTAGATTTTCTCCCCACGTGCGAGCAGGTCCTTGACGACCGACTCAATGCCGCGAGCATCAATAACCTTGATGCCCTTTGCCGAGAGGGTCAACGTGACGTTGCGGCGAAGCGACGGCACGAAGTACTTCTTGGTCTGCACGTTCGGGTCGAAACGACGCTTGGTGCGCCGGTGCGAGTGCGAAATGTTGTGTCCAAAGCCGGGAACGGCTCCGGTCACCTGGCAGGTTGCTGCCATGGTTTTCCTCCAATACCGAAGGGCGAATGCCCTTCCCAAGATCTCTTGTCGGCCGGTTCGCGTTGGATTCCACCCTGAAGCGGCCTGCCGAAAGGTGAGTTTCAGCGGCTGATTCGGTGGGAGGAAAAGTCACGAACAAGCAATGCACGCACAGATATGCGCAGCAGCTACCCAGCCTACGGGGTGGGGCGTTCCGATGCAAGCGCGGTGCACGCCGCGCACAGGCCGAAGATGTCGATCACGTGGGCGGCTTCGGTGAAACCGTGCTTGGCCGCCTCCTCGGTGGCCCAGTTCTCGATGGCGTCCACCTCGATCTCCACGGTGAGTCCGCAGTTGCGGCAGATCAGGTGGTGGTGGTGATCCGTGGTGCTGCACGCCCGGTACAGGCTCTCGCCGTCGGGCGACTGCAGCGAATCGGCGTCGCCCTCCAGCGCCAGGTCGGCGAGCGCACGGTAGACCGTGGCCAGGCCGATCGGGGAACCGCTGGTGTGCAGGGCCGAGTGCAGGCCCTGGGCGCTGACGAACCCCTCGACGCGGCCGAGCTCGGTCCGCACGGCCTCTCGCTGCCAGGTGTTTCGCTTCATGCTTTCAACCGTAGCCCGGCGCGGACGGGAGTGGGAACGCCTCCGACGCGCGCACGCAGTGAGCGTGCCCCCAGTGCGAGAAGGAAGCAGGCGGCGGCGGTGAGCGCGATGGCGGGCCCCGCCGCCACATCGAGAATGCGGGACAGCAACACACCGACAACCCCGGATCCGGCGCCGATGAGAGGCGCGAGCAGGACGATGCCCGGCGCGGTCCGCATCAGCAGTCGGGCGGCCGCGGCGGGGGCGGCGATCAGGGCGATGGCGAGGATGGCGCCCACCGCGGGCATCGCCGTCACGACAGTGGCGGCGATGAGCACCAGCGTGAGAAGTTCAATCGGCCACTCCCGGTACCCGGCCGCCCGGAAGCCGGTGCGGTCGAAGGTGGAGAACAGGATCTCCTTGCCGAAGAGAATGGCCGCGAGCACCGCCGCGGTCAGAACCGAGGCGGCAAGAAGCACGTCGCCGTCGGTGACGGTGAGGATGGAGCCGACCAGGTAGGACTCCACGTGCACGGGCAACGACGGGTTGAGCGCCTGAAGCAGCACACCGAGCGCGAACCCTGCGGTCAGCATGATGCCCGACGCCACCTGGCTGCCCTGGCGGCGCACCCGGCCGAGGAGGGTCATCACCGCCACGATCACGGCGCTGGCAACGGCGGCGCCCAGCGGGATGCTCACTCCCAGCAACGCCGCCGCGACGGCGCCGGGAAACGTGGCATGGGTGAGCGCCTGGGCGAAGAAGGTGCGCCGGCGCAGCAGCACCAGGGTGCCGACCAGGCCGCTCAGCGCGCCGATGACGGCTGCGGCCAGCAGGGCCTTCTCGAAGTAACCCATCAGGCGGTCACCGGTTCCGGATCGACGGCCGGCTGGGCGGGGCGGCGCATCCGGTCAACCGCGAGGCGGCAAAGGAGCACCAGCAGGTAGCCCGCCACGAGTACCAGCACCACGGTGGCGCCGCTGGGCAGGTCGATGCCGGCCGAGACGGAGGCTTCGAAGCCGAGCGTCAAGCCCAGCCAGGCGCACAGGGCGGCGAAGCCGGCCGCGAGAGGGAAGAGAGCCCACAGCCGCACCGTGACCAGCCGGGCGACGGCGCCGGGTACGATGAGTACGGCCAGGACGAGCAGATTGCCGACGGCGCTCGATGCGGCGACCACCACGAGGGCGATGGCGACGTTCAGCACCAGGTCGAGCAGCAGCGGCCGGTAGCCGGCCGCGGCGAACGCGGTGCGGTCGAACGCCCGGAACACCTGCTGCTTGAGGGTGAGGCCCACCAGGAGCAGGGCGATCGCGCAGATGACCAGCGTCTGGGTCACCTCGGCGGCCGTGACCGTGAGCAGCCGGCCGAAGAGCAGCTGTTCGAGCTGGCCGGCATAGTTGGTCTGCCGGGACACGACCAGGATGCCGATGCTGAACATGGCCGTGAAGACGATCGCGATCGCCGCATCCCCCGACACGGCGCGCCGGGTGATCACGGTGAGCACGACCGCGGCCAGGATGGCGGCGATCATGGCGCCGACGAAGAGTCCCTCGCGGCCGCCCCAGACGAAGCCGATGGCGATGCCCGGGAAGACCGAGTGGGTGAGGCCGTCACTGATGAATTCGAGGCTGCGCAGGTTGACGAGCACGCCGACGATGCCGGCGACCAGGCTGAGGGCGAGCAACACCACCAGCGCCCGCGCCATGAACGGCAGGGCGAACGCGGTGAAGAGGGGTCCGAGCAGGTCGGCCATTCAGTGGCCTTCGTGGCCGGGAACGACGAGCGTGTGCTGGTCCATCTCGACGCCGACCTCGTGGAAGGTGCGCTGCACGTTGTCGAGGGTCAGCACACTCTCGCGTGGTCCGAAGGCGACCTGGTTGCCGTTGAGCAGCAGCACTCGCTCGCAGACCGCGCGGGCCAGTTCGAGGTCGTGGGTGGACACGAGCACGGCGACGCCCTCGGCCTTGAGCCGTTCGACGGTGCCGACGAGGGCCTCCCGGTTGGACTGGTCGAGCCCGTTGAAGGGTTCGTCGAGCAGAAGCAGCCGGGGGCCGGCCGCCACGGCGCGGGCGAGCAGGCCGCGCTGCTGTTGGCCGCCGGAAAGTTCGCCGAACCGGGTTGTGGCGAGGTGGTCGAGGCCGACAGTCTCCAGCGCAGCGGCCACGGCCTTGCGGTCCTTCCTGCCGGGCAGGCGCAGCCAGCCGAGCTCGCGGTAGCGGCCCATCATGACAACCTGTTCGAGACTGACCGGGAACTCGGGGTCGAGCTCGTCGGTCTGCGGCACGTAGCCGACGGTGCCGGCCGGGGCGGTGGCGTGGCCGAGCACCTCGACGGTGCCCTCAGTGCGGTGGATCAGGCCCAGGATGCCCTTGAGCAGGGTGGACTTGCCCGAGCCGTTCGGCCCGATCAGCGCGACGGCCTCACCGGGATGCAGATCGAAGTCGATGCCGGTCAGAGCCGGGGTCTGGGCGTAGGCGAACGAGGCCCCGGAGACGCGGAGGGCGAGCGGTGCGGGCATGCGCTGCTGAGAAGGGTTCTCGTTCACTGTTCAACTATTGCAGGTCGGCGGGTACGGCGCTGGGCGTCACACCCCAGGACTCGAGGATGAGGCGCACATTGTGCAGCTGGCTGGCGATGTAGGTGGCGCCGGCGCTGTCGGCCGGGCCCAGCGAATCGCCGTAGAGGGCGTCGTCGCCGGAGTACACCGCGACGCCGGCCTCTGCGGCGATGGTGTCGGCCGCCTTCGGGTTGATGGACGCCTCCGAGAAGACGGCCTTGACCCCGGTGGTCTTGACGGCGGCCACGAGGGCGTCGATCTCGGCGGCGCTCGGCTCGGCGTTGTCGTCGAAGCTGGGGATGACGCTGCCGACATAGGTGATGCCGTAGGCGGCGGTGAAGTAGCCGAAGGCGTCGTGGTTGCTCACCAGTAGGCGCTCGCTGGACGGGACGGCGTCGACGTTCTCGCGGATCCAGCCATCCAGCTCGGCGAGCTGGGCGCTGTAGACGGCCTCGTTGGCCTCAAAGTCGGTGGCGTGGCTGGTGCTGGCACCGGCCAGGCCATCGGCGATGGTGGCGACCATGGCCTCGGCATTTTTCACGTCGGTCCAGATGTGCGGGTTGCCGCCGGCGTGGTCGTGCTCGGCCTCATCGTCGTGGCCGGCCTCCTCCTCCTGCGCGGCCTCATCCTCGTGCGCGGCCTCCTCCTCGTGGCCGGCCTCCACACCCTGAATGGTGATGCCCTCATCGGAGTCGATGGTGACCCCGTCGAAGCCGGAAGCCTCGATGGCGTCGTCAAGCCACTCTTCGAGCCCGACGCCGTTGATCACGAGCACATCCGACGCGCCCAGGGCGGTGAGGTCGGCGACCGACGGGTCGTAGCTGTGCGCGCTCTGGTTGGGCTGGATCAGCTGGGTGATCGTGACGCCGTCGACGTCGCCGACGATGTTGCGGGTGAGGTCGGCGATCTGGGTGGTCGTGGCGACGACCTTGAGGTCACCGTCCGATCCCGCGGCGTTGGTGGCGGTCGTCGAGCATCCGGCCAGCACGAGGGCGGCGGAGGCGGCCAGGGCGGGGAGGAGGAGTCTGGGGGTCTTCACGATCGAAACGCTACGCCTATTGATAATGATTGTCAAAACCATTAGAGCCGATGGTGGCGGGTCAGAGGTGCCGCAGGTACCGCTCCGGGGCGTCGAGGAAGCCGGCCCAGTTGGTGACCAGGTCGAGATCGCGCCAAGCCATCTCGCGCAGCCCCCACTCGCCCACCTCGAGGATCCGGGCACCGGGCAGCGCGGCGAGCAACGGCGAGTGCGTGGACATGATCACCTGCGAACCGCCCGCGGCCAGCAGCTCCTTGAGGTGGCCGAGCAGCGCCAGGCAGCCCGAGAACGAGAGCGCGGATTCCGGCTCGTCGAGCACCCACAGGCCCCGGCCGCGGAACTTGTCGATGGCCAGCTCGAGGAACGATTCCCCGTGCGAGATCTCGTGGAAGCGCGGCTCAGGCCCACTGCCCGGGTTCTCCTCCAGGTAGGTGAAGAAGCCGTGCATGGTCTCGGCGCGCAGAAAGTAGCCGCGGCGGGTGCTGCCGCCGCTGCGCACCAGGCGCAGGTGGTCGTGGAGCGAGGATTCGCTGGGCCGGGTGGAGTTGCGTGCGCCGGTGGAGCCACCCTCCGGGGAGAGACCCCAGGCCAGGGCGATGGCCTCCACGAGCGTGGACTTACCGGCGCCGTTCTCTCCGACGAAGACCGTGGCCGGCCCCAGGTCGATTCCGGTCTCGAGTAGCTGGGCCACCGGCGGCAGGGTGGCTGGCCAGGCGTTCCTGGGCAGCGGATGCTGCGGGTCTTCCTCGATCCGACGCAAAGGTGTGCTCTCGAAGGCCATGCCCCATCCTCCCCCGCCGGCCGCGATTCGCGCATCCGGTTCGCCGCCGTGCGGCGGCCCCGACTTGCGGCAAACACCCCTGTCAGCGGTGTCGAAGGGGGATAGTGCGGCAACTCGGCGCTGCGCCCGACGGTGACATCGGGCACACTCCCGCTTCAGAGCCCGCACAGGGGGATAGTGCGGCAAGTCGCGGTGGCGACGCCCGCCGTCTACTCTGTTGCCATGAGAGCACGCGCCGGAAAGGGCACCGTCCCGCCCGCCGGGAGCCTGCCCCCACGCACTCGCCTCGGTCGGACCAGTCAGGCCAGCCGTGACAGGTCGGTGCCGCCCGCCCCGGTGGCGATGCTGCGCCCGTGGCGGCTCGACGACGCGGCCAGTCTGCAGACCGCCTTCACCGTGAGCGGCGACCTGGCCGCCCAGGTCGGTGCGATCGAGCTGTCGACGGTCGCACGCTGCGAGAGTTTCATCACCGAGAACCTCGCCCCCGCGACGGTCTCGCGGCAGGACTTCGCGATCAGCCTCGACGGCGTCGCGGTGGGCAACGTTGGTGTGGGCAGCATGGAACACCGGCACGGAACCGGCTGGGTCTACTACTGGGTTTCGGCCGAGGCCAGGGGCCAGGGCCTGGCGACGCTCGCCCTCGCCTCGATCGCCGACTGGGCCTTCACCGAGCAGGGCCTGCACAGGCTGGAGCTCGGACACCGCACCAACAATCCGGCCTCCTGCCGGGTCGCCACCACAGCGGGTTTCGCGGCCGAAGGCATCGAGCGGCAGAAACTGAAGTACGGCACCGAGCGCTTCGATGTGGAGACCCACGCCCGGCTCCGCACCGATCCGCGTCCCCCGGTCCGCCTCCTGTCCACCGTCACCTTCTAGGCCGAGTCGATGGACGAGCCGTCGTCAACACCGCCGTCAGCACCGCCGTCAGCACCGGCACCTGCCCGCGCGGCCGACCGGCTCCTGGCGGTGGCTGGGTTGGCGAACGCCCGCGACCTGGGCGGCATCCCGTACCGCACCGGCGGTACGACCGCGGCGGGCGTGTTCTTCAGGTCGGAGAACCTGGACCAGACCACCCGCGCCGGCTGGGATCAGCTCTACGCGGCGGGCATCCGTACCGTCGTCGATCTGCGCCAACCCGGCGAGCGCGCCCAAGACAGCCAACCGCGACCGGACTGGCTCACCACCGTGCCCATCGACCTCGACGGGCTGGAGAACACCGCATTCTGGGCGGACTACTGGGACAACGGCCTGGTCGGCACCGCGCTGTACTACCTGCCGCACCTGGCCGCGATGCCGGAACGGTCGGGGGCCGCGCTGGCGGCGCTGGCCCGGGCGGCACCGGGCGGCGTGCTCTTCCACTGCGCGGCGGGCCGGGACCGCACCGGGCAGATCGCCCTCCTGCTGCTCACCATCGCCGGCGCCGAGCCCGAGGCCATCGTGGACGACTACCTGGAGACCGTGCGCCGCGGCGACCAACGGGCCGTCGCATCCGGTCGGGCACACGAGGAGGCCGAAAGCGAGGCGCTCTGCCGATCCTTCGGCACCACAACGGAGGGCGCCTTTCGCACGGCCCTGGCAGGCCTCGACCTGCCTGCAGTGCTCGCCGCGGCGGGCATCACCGACACCGAGCTGGCCACCCTGCGCAGCTGGCGACAGAGCCGCACGGTCTGAGCCGCGATGTCGCCGCGCCGAGCCGCCCCGCTTGAAGTGATCGAACGCCTGCGCGCGGCCGGCTGCGTCTTCGCCGAAGACGAGGCCCGGTTGCTGACGGCGGCCGCCGGAACACCGGCCGAACTGGAGCAGCTGCTCGGCCTGCGCGAATCCGGTCTGCCGCTCGAACAGGTGCTCGGCTGGGTGGAGTTCTGCGGGCTGCGGATCATCGTCCGGCCGGGCGTTTTCGTGCCGCGTCGACGCACCGGCCTGCTGGTGCGGCGGGCGGCCCGGCTCCTCCGGCCCGGCTCTGTGGCGGTCGACATGTGCTGCGGCACAGGAGCCGTGGGGGCCGCACTGCTCGCTGGCGAGCCGGGGCTGACGCTTTACGCCGTCGACATCGACCCGGCGGCGACGATCTGTGCCCGGGAGAACATCGAGCCGCTGGGCGGTATCGCCCTCACCGGCGACCTGTTTTCCCCATTGCCGCGCACCCTGCTCGGCCGGGTCGACGTCATTGTGGCCAACGCCCCTTACGTGCCCACGGATTCGATAACTCGGATGCCGTCCGAGGCTCGGCTGCACGAGGCCAGGGTCGCTCTCGACGGCGGCCACGACGGCCTCGACGTTCAGCGCCGGCTCGTGGCGGCGGCCCCGGAGTGGCTGTCCCCCGGGGGCCGGCTGCTCGTGGAGACCAGCGCCGGGCAGGCGCCGGAGACCCTGGCGATCTTCGCCCGGCACGGTCTCAGCCCGCACGTCACACACTCCCGGGCGCTGGATGCCACCGTCGTGATCGGTATCCGTTCGGCGTGATCGGTATCCGTCGCCGGCCTCAGCGATCTCGCCAGGTGAACTACTCCAGGAGCAGCGCCGGCTCCTCGATGATGCTGGCCACGTCGGCCAGGAACCGGCTGGCCACGTCGCCGTCGACCACCCGGTGATCGAAGCTCGCGCCGATGGTGGTGACGAAGCGCGGGCGCACCTCGCCGTCGACGACCCAGGGCTTGAGCTTGATCGTGCCCAGCGCCACGATGCCGGCCTCTCCGGAGTTGAGGATCGGGGTGCCGGTGTCCATGCCGAAGACGCCGATGTTGGTGATCGTGATGGTGCCGTTGGCCATCTCGGCCGGGCTGGTCTTCCCGTCCCTGGCCGTGAGGGTGAGCTTCTCGAGGGCGCCGGCCAGCTCGAGCAGGCTCATGTCCTGGGCTTCCTTGATGTTGGGCACGATCAGCCCACGCGGGGTGGCCGCGGCGATGCCGAGGTTCACGTAGTGCTTGATCACGATCTCCTCGTCGGTGAAGACCGAATTGACGGTGGGGTTGCGCCGCACGGCCCAGATCATGGCCTTGGCCATGATCAGCAGCGGCGACACCTTGACGCCGGCGAAATCGGTGGAGACCTTGAGCCGCTTGACGAACTCCATGGTGCGGGTGGCGTCCACGTCCACGAACAGGCTCACGTGCGGGGCGGTGAAGGCGCTGCGCACCATGGTCTGCGCGATCACCTTGCGCACGCCCTTCACGGGGATGTGCTCCTCGCGGTCGGTCGGCCACTCCGGCGTCTGGATGTTGCGGAACACGCTGGCCTGGGTGGCCTCGCGCAGCACGTCCTCGCGGGTGACGTCACCGAACCGGCCGGTGGGCTCCACCTGGCTGAGGTCGACGCCGAGGTCCTTGGCCAGCTTGCGGATCGGCGGCTTGGTGATCACCGGGCCGGCGGAGCGTGCCGGGGCGCCGGCCGGCTTGGCGGATACGGCGGGCGCGGGCGCCGGTCGAGCCGGCGGCGTGGCACGAGCCGGTCCCGTCGCGGCGGTGGCCGAGCGCGGCCCCGAGGCAGCCGGGCCGCCCTGCGGGGGCGCGGTCGGCGCGGCAGCGAGAGCCTCGTGCGCTGCCGTCGGCACCACGTGCCGGCGTCGGCGGGTGGGCATCGACGCGGCGGCACCGCGGCCCACGAGTACCGCCGGGGACTCCTCTGCGGGCTCCTGCGAGATGGTGCTGCCGGCATCCTGGGCGGCCACGGTGAGGTCGTCGTCGGCCGGGGCGGGCGCATCCGGTGCGGGCGCAGCGCTGTCGTCGGTGGCGCCGGCCTCGGAGAGGATCGTGATGATCACAGTGCCCACGTCGACGGTGGTGCCCGGCTGCACGAGTATCTCGCCGACGACGCCAACGTACGGCGACGGCAGCTCAACGAGCGACTTGGCGGTTTCGATCTCGACGAGCACCTGGTTGATCGAGATGGTGTCGCCTGGGGCGACCTTCCACTCGACGATTTCGGCCTCGGTCAGGCCCTCGCCCACATCGGGGAGGGTGAATCGGGAGACGCTCATGGGGTGCCTTTCACAGCAGGGGGATGATTAGTAGGCGAGGGAGCGGTCGACGGCTTCGAGCACCCGGTCGGGGCTGGGCAGGAAGTGCGTCTCCACCGCGGCGGGCGGGAACGGGGTGTCGAAACCGGACACCCGCAGCACGGGGGCCTCGAGGGAGTAGAACGCCCGCTCGGTGACGGTCGCGGCGATCTCGGAGCCGACGCTGACGAAGCCGGCGGCCTCCTGGGCCACCACGAGGTGGCCGGTCTTGTGTACGGACTCGAGAATCGGTGTGTAGTCGATCGGTGAGATCGAGCGCAGGTCGATGACCTCGAGGCTGATGCCCTCCGCCGCGGCGAGGTCGGCGGCCTGCAGCAGCACGCTCACCATGGCGCCGTGGCCGACAACGGTGACGCTGGTGCCGGTGCGCACCACCCGGCTCGCGTGCAGCGGGGTGCCGGCCGCGGTGAAGTCGACCTCGCCCTTGGGCCAGTAGCGGCTCTTGGGTTCGAAGAAGATCACCGGGTCGTTCGACGCGATGGCCTCCTGCATCATCCAGTAGGCGTCGTGCGGGTTCGACGGGCTCACCACGCGGAGGCCTGGGGTGTGCGCGAAGTACGCCTCCGGGCTCTCCTGGTGGTGCTCGATCGAACCGATGTGGCCGCCGTAGGGTATCCGCACGACGACGGGCATGGTGAGGCCGCCCTCGTGCCGGTTGCGCATCCGGGCCAGCTGGCTGGTGATCTGGTCGAAGCCGGGGAACACGAAACCGTCGAACTGGATCTCGCAGACCGGCCGGTAGCCGCGCATGGCCAGGCCGATGGCCGTGCCGATGATGCCGGATTCGGCCAGCGGGGTGTCGAGCACCCGCTTCTCACCGAATTCGGCGTGTAGTCCCTCCGTCACCCTGAAGACGCCGCCGAGCGGCCCGATGTCCTCGCCCATCATGAGCACCTTGGGGTCGTTCAGCATCGCCTGGCGCAGCCCCGCGTTGAGGGCCTTGGCCATGGGCAGGTTCGCGCTGGTCGGCGCGGCGGCGGTCGTTTCCTGCAGGGTCATCAGGACTCACTCCCGTCGAACGAGGTTTCGTAGGCGTCGAGCCAGGCCTTCTGCTCCACGACCAGCGGATGCGGTTCGGCGTAGACGTTGTCGAAGATGACGGAGCGGTCGGGTGAGGTGATCTCCAGGGCGCGGCGGCGCACATCCGCTGCGTGGTCTGCGGCCTCTTCGTCGACGGAGTCGAGGAATTCCTGCTCGACACCCAGGCCCTTGAGGTAGCTGCGGAAGCGCACGATCGGGTCGCGGGCGACCCAGTAGGCCAGCTCGTCGGGGTCACGGTACTTGGTGGGGTCGTCGGCGGTGGTGTGGGCGCCGACGCGGTAGGTCAGCGCTTCGATCAGCGACGGGCCGTGGCCGGCGCGGGCGTCGTCCATAGCCTTGGCGGTGACGGCGTAGCTGGCGAGCACGTCGTTGCCGTCGACCTGGATGCCGGGCATGCCGAAGCCGCCGGCCCGCAGGTAGAGCGGGGTGCGGGACTGGCGGGAGACGGGCACCGAGATGGCCCAGTGGTTGTTCTGCATGAAGAACACCTGCGGGGTCTGGTAGCTGGCCGCGAAGACCAGGGCCTCGTTGGCGTCGCCCTGCGAGGAGGCGCCGTCGCCGTAATAGACGATCACGGCCGCATCGGTGTCCGGGTTGCCGGTCGCGGTGGCGCCGTCCAGCTGCATGCCCATGGCGTAACCGGTGGCGTGCAGCGTCTGCGAGGCGAGCACCAGCGTGTAGAGGTGGAAGTTGCCGTGTTCCTCCGGTGTCCAGCCGCCGAGGGTGACGCCGCGCAGCATCCGCAGGATGTCGACCATGTCCAGGCCCCGGATCATGCCGACGACGTGCTCCCGGTAGGAGGGGAAGACGTGGTCCTGAGCACGGGTGGCGTAGGCGGAGCCGACCTGGGCGGCCTCCTGGCCGTGGCTGGGCACCCAGAGGGCGAGCTGGCCCTGGCGCTGCAGGTTCGCCGCTTCGGTGTCGAACTTCCGCACGACGACCATGTCGCGGTAGAACTTGCGGTAGTCGGCCTCGGTGAGGCGCTCGAAGTATGGCAGGAACTCGGCCGCCGATTCGGACGGCGAGAAACTCCCGTCCGTGGACAGGAGCTGCACGGTGGGAGAAGTCAGGGTGCGCACGGGTGCGTCGTTGGAGGTCACTGGCACCGTACTAACCTAGCCGCCGGGCCGCGTGCCCCGTTGGTAGATCCTGAACAATCTCAGCGCCGATCCGTAGGAGCGTGGCCACAGATTCCTCCTCGCCAATCGAGACCCGGATACCCTCCGGGTGGAAGGGCCGGACGACGAGCCCGGCATCGGTGAAACGGTCGGTGGTCGCCGCGGTCGCTGCGCCCAGCGGCAGCCAGACGAAATTGGCCTGCGACGGCGGGACGTTCAGTCCCGCGGCCACCAGGGCGGCACGGATGCCGTCGCGGCGTTCGGCGATCACGCCGACCCGTTCCAGCAGCTCGGGTTCGGCGTCGAGCGAGGCCAGCGCGGCGGCCGAACCCTGCCCGGTGACCGAGAGTGGGATCGCGGTGGCACGGGCGGCGTCGAGGATGCCGACGGGGCCCAGGCCGTAGCCGACCCGGAGGCCCGCGAGACCGTAGGCCTTGGAGAAGGTGCGCAGCACGACGAGGTTCGGGTAGCGCCCCAGCAGCGTCGTACCGTCGACGGCTTTCGGGTCGGTGACGAATTCGGCGTACGCCTCGTCGAGGATCACCAGCAGGTCGGCGGGGACCTGCTCCATGAACGCCGTGAATTCGTCGGCCGTGACGATCACGCCGGTGGGGTTGTTGGGGCTGCAGACGATCACGACGCGGGTGCGCGGGGTGATCAGCGCGGCCATCGCGGGCAGGTCGTGACCGTGGTCGGCGCGGTTGGGTGCGGTGACACTGGTGGCACCGGAGACCGTGACCAGGCTCGGGTACGCCTCGAACGAGCGCCAGGAGTAGAGCACCTCATCGCCGGGGCCGGCCGCGGCCAGGATCAGCTGCGACAACAGCGCCACCGATCCGGCACCGATGTGCACCTCGTCGGTGGTCAGCTCGTACCGGGCCGCGAGCCGCTCGCGGAGAGCGAGGGCGGAGGCATCCGGGTACCGGTTGAAGGCCGAGACGGAGTTCACCGCGTCGACGACGCCGGGCAGCGGGTCGAACGGGTTCTCGTTGCTGGACAGCTTGAAGGCGGAGGCGTTGGCCGCCTTGCCCTGCCGGTACGCCGGCAGCGCAACGATCTCAGGGCGCAGGCGGACCGAGGGCTGGTCTGAAGGGCTCACTCGGCGAGTCTACGCCGGGACATATTCGCGGTGCCGCATGCTCTGGCCGTATATGCCGCACCGGAAACCCACCCGGCGACCGGCACCGGCTGTCATAGTGGGAGCATGGGTAGTTTCCTGATCAAGCTCATCGTCAACGCCGTCGCCCTCTGGGTGACCACACTGATCGTGGCGGGTGTGCGGGTGGACTCGTACGCACCGGACACGACGGCCGTTGTCCTCACCTACCTGCTGATCTCGCTGATCTTCGGGTTCGTCAACGGGTTCATCGGCGGGTTCGTGCGGATCGTCGCGTTCCCCCTCTATGTCCTCACCCTCGGTCTGTTGTCGTTCATCGTGAACGGGCTGCTGCTGATGCTGGTGGCGTGGATCTCCGGCCTGCTCGGTTTCGGTCTGGTCGTCGAGAGTTTCTGGTGGGGCGTACTCGGCGCGTTCGTGCTGGGCATCGTCAGTTGGCTGTTCGGCCTGCTCGTACGGCCGCTGAACAACGCCACCTCCTAGGCCCGCGCCAGGTCAGTCGACCCGTTCGGCTCGCCAGACGCTCTGCTGCCCGGGTGACTCGCCCACGATCCCGTCCAGCTGCGCGCGGAACGCCACCAACCGGGGCTCCGGCGACCCGTCGACCAGACGGGCGGTCTCGCGGTAACCCACCAGCTGATGCGCCGGCATGACCTCGTCCGCCGGCACCTCCCGGCCGGCGAAGAGTTCCCGCCGCACGTAGAGGCGCTGGTCCTCGTCCGACGTGGAGCCCAGAGCGGGAACGAGGTCGTCCTCGTGCTCGACCGCGATCGCCGGCAAGCCCTCTGGCAACGGCAGGTCGGTTTCCGGCGACCCGAAGGTGACCAACCCCACGGCGTTGATGTCGCCACGCGAGACCAGCTGGTTGGCGATCAGCCCGCCCTGCGAGTGCGCCACCGGCACCACCGGGTCGCCGGGCTGCACTCCGGCCGCCTGCATGGCCTGCAGCACCGCCCGGTACGAGCCGGCCTCCTGGTCGGCTACGGCCGCGACGTTGGAGGCCATGTCCCACGGTTCGCTCGAGCCGGTCGGACTCCATTCCACGGTGCCGCCGATGAAAACCAGCCACGACGGATGCGCCGCGTCGCCGTAGCGCTCGATGCGCACCTGACCGCCGTCATCCTCGGTGGGGATGCGGTCGGCGAGGTCGGCGAACCCTGCGGGCGGGCTCGGCGGCGCGAGCGTGGCCGGCCCGAGCGGGGCCGGCCCGAGCGTGGCCGGCCCGAGCGTGGCCGGCACAGCGCCGGAGCCGGCTGCCGTGACCCGCAGCGGCACGGCCGGCGGCACGGCCGGCACCAAGCCCGGCGGGCCCGCCGCGTGCCCGGCGGCGGGGCCCCGCAGGGGCAGGGCCAGCGGGCCGGCCCCGACACCGCCGGCCGGGCCTGGTCGTTCGGCCCCGGCCCCGCCCGCCGGGGTGGCCGAGGATCCCACCTGTGCCACCCGCACGGGCGACTCGCGCAACATCCCCGCCGCCCGCGCCGCGACGAGTAGCCCGATTGCCGAAAACGGTGCCCCGAGCAGGCCGGCACCCGCATCACCAAGTGCCGCGGCCACCGGGTGCGGCACGCCCAGCCGGCCCAGCACCGCATCATCGGCCGAGCCCACGAGCGCCCGGACCACTGCGACCGTCCCCGGGTCGGTGAGCCGCCGCGGATTCTCCCGCAGCCAGTCGGTGAGCGACGGCGGCAGCACCGACGGTGTGCGTCCCAGCGCCGCAGTGGACAGCAGCGAGCCGGCGGCCAGGTAGGCCAGCGGCGACGCCAAGGACAGCACCAGCACCGGCGCCAGCACCCCAAGGGTGTGCGCCATCCAGGCGCCCGTACCCTGCAGCACCAGGTCAAGACCGGACTCCAGGCGACCGTACTCCTCGGCGGCCTGCTCAAGGGCCTCGGCCAGCTCGTGGCTCCGTGCGGCAATCGCGTCTATCGCCACGGACGCGCCGAACACGCAGGCGCCGAGGTCGTCCGGTTGCCAGCTCGGCGCCGAACCGACACCCAACGCCCGCACCCGGCCGATTTGCCACTGCCACTGCTCCGCCTCCTGCTGCACCAGGCGCAGCGCCGCCATCTCGGCGAACACGGTGTCGGTGGCGACCTGGATGCTGCCGCCGCCGGACACCGTCAGGGTCCCGTCGTGTCCCCCGGGCGCAGCGCCCGAGCCGGTCACAGCGCTGCCTTCAGCCGGTCGATGGCCTCATCCACGGCCCACAGCGCATCGTCCAGGGCTCGCCAGACCCCGGCCAGGTCAAGGCCCAGCTCACCCAGGCGGGTGCCGTACGCTCGTTGGGCCGGCGACCGCCAGGCCCCGCCGGACGCCTGGCCCGCCAGCCGACGCCCCGATTCCTCCACACCGTCCCGCACCCCTCTCAACAGCCGCCGTTGCTCGCGCAGCCGCGCGAGGGTCTCGGCATCCGGCCCAGTGCCTGCATCCGGCAGGATGCTGCCACCCAGTGATTCCACCGCGCCTCCTCGGTCCAGACTGTGCGGCCCACCCTGGGCCGGCCCGGTCGTGGCCGCGTGGTCCGCGCTCAATCCGGGGAAAATTTGCCCAGGACCGCGGATGTGGAGGAGGGGAATGTGGAACACAATGGACACATGAATTTCGCGGCGCTCAGTCCAGATGAGTCGACGCCATTCCGGATCATTTTCGTCTGCACCGGCAATATCTGCCGGTCGCCCATGGCCGAGGTGATGCTGCGCGACCTCGTCACGCGCTCCGGACTGGGTCGGCTCATCACGACGAGCTCCGCGGGCACCGGCGACTGGCACGTCGGCGAGCAGGCCGACACCCGCACGATCTCGGCGTTGGCCAAGCGCGGCTACGACGGCAGTCACCACCGGGCCCGCCAATTCGACGCGGGCTGGTTCGACGACCTCGACCTCGTCGTGGTGCTCGACAGGTCGCAGGAACGCATCCTGCGCAATTGGGCGCCGACCGAACGGGACCGCAACAAGGTGCGCCTGCTGCTCAGCTTCGACCGGGATCAGGCCACTCTGCGGGACGTGCCCGACCCCTACTATTCCGACGATGCGCTGTTTGACTCCGTATTAGGCATGATTGAGAGAGCCAATTTTGCGCTCTTCGCGCAGCTCGCACCCGCAATCAGACAGGGAGTCCGATGAGTCCTCTACCCCCGCAGGTCCTCAGTCCACTCGACGGCCGGTATCAAGCCGCCGTCACCGAACTGGGCGAGTACCTGTCTGAGGCCGGACTGAACCGGGCCAGGGTCAAGGTCGAGGTGGAGTGGTTGATCACCCTCACCGACCGCAGCCTGTTCGGATCCACGCCGCTCACCGTCGACCAGAAGTCAGGCCTCCGCGCCCTCGTCACCGACTTCGGTCAGGCCGAGATCGACGAACTGGCCGCCCTCGAGGCCGTCACCCGGCACGACGTCAAGGCCGTGGAGTACCTCGTGCGCCGCCGCCTGGTGCCGCTGGGCCTCGAATCGATCAGCGAACTGACCCACTTCGCCGCCACCAGTGAGGACATCAACAACCTCGCCTACGCCCTCACGGTCTCCGACGCCGTGCGTGAGGTCTGGCTGCCCAAGTTCCGCGCCCTGATCGGCGCCCTCCGCGCCCTGGCCGGCGACTACCGTGCCGACGCCATGCTGGCCCGCACCCACGGCCAGCCCGCCACGCCCACCACCATGGGCAAGGAGCTGGCGGTCTTCGTCTACAGGCTCGAGCGGATCCAGAAGCAGATCGAGGCCAACGAGTACCTCGGCAAGTTCAGCGGCGCCACCGGCACCTTCGCCGCGCACGTCGCCGCGGATCCCGCCGTGGACTGGCCGTCGGTGTCCCGCGAGTTCGTCGAGGGCCTGGGCCTGGGCTGGAACCCGCTGACCACCCAGATCGAGTCGCACGACTGGCAGGCCGAGCTGTACGGCAAGGTGTCGCACGCCAACCGGGTGCTGCACAACCTCGCCACGGATGTCTGGACCTACATCTCGATCGGCTACTTCCGTCAGGTGCCGCAGGCCGGCGCCACCGGATCGTCGACCATGCCGCACAAGATCAACCCGATCCGGTTCGAGAACGCCGAGGCCAACCTCGAACTCTCCAGCGCCCTGCTGGATTCGCTGGCCGCCACCCTGGTCACCTCCAGGCTGCAGCGCGACCTGACCGATTCCACCACCCAGCGCAACATCGGCGTCGGTTTCGGGCACTCGTTGCTCGCACTGGACAACCTGGTGCGGGGCTTGGGCGAGATCGACCTGGACCGCGAGCTGCTCGCCCACGACCTGGACACCAACTGGGAGATCCTCGGCGAGGCCATCCAGACGGTCATCCGCGCCGAGGTCAGCTCCGGGCGCTCCACCATCGCCGACCCGTATGCGCTGCTCAAGGAACTCACCCGCGGCAAGCGGATCAACCGCGCCGACCTGGTCGCGTTCGTGCAGGAACTCGAGATCGGCGACGCCGCCAAGGCCCGCCTGCTCGAGCTGACGCCGGCCGGCTACGTGGGCCTGGCTGACCCGCTGGTGGATTACCTGGGCTGACCGTCCGACGGCCGGGCATCCCGGGGTGCTGCGCCCCGGGATCCCGCCGCACTGTCCGCGCGGCGGCGCGCCCCGCGCCGGCCGATCAGCTTGTTGACTTCGACGAGCAGGAAGATCACCAGGGCAAGGCCCAGCGTGTACACCCACTCGCGTAGGCCGATTGGTGTGGAGCTGAACCATACGTTCATCACCGGCGTGTAGATGAAGACCAGCTGCAGCACGAGCATCGTGCCTACCGAGATCCACACCGACCGATTCCCGCGCAGCACGGCCGGGGTGAGGCTCGACGCGCGCAGGAACCGGCAGTTGAACAGGAACACGAGCTGGCTGAGCACCAGCATCGTCACGGCGGTGGTCTGCGCTACCGCGCGCGGCGACCCGATCGACAGCTCGTAGAAGAACACCCCGATGGTCGCGGCCGTGATCAGCACCGAGACCCAGAGCAGCCTGCCCAGGTATTCGGAGTCGAGCACCGCGCCGCCGGCCGGCCGGGGCCGGCGCAGCATGATGCCGGGTTCGGCGGGTTCGGTGGCCAGGGCGAGCGACAGGGTGACGGCGGTGATCAGGTTCACCCAGAGGATCTGGGTGGGCTGCAGTGGCAGCGCAAAACCGAACAGCACCGCCAGCAGCACCACCAGCGACTGGGCCGCGGTGGTGGGCAGGATGAAGATGATCGATTTCTGCAGGTTGTCCCTGATCCGCCGGCCCTCTTCGACGGCCTTCTGGATGGTGGCGAAGTTGTCGTCGGCCAGCACGATGTCGGCGGCCTCCTTGGTGGCTTCCGTGCCCTTGATGCCCATCGCCACGCCCACATCCGCCCGGCGCAGTGCCGGGGCGTCGTTGACGCCGTCACCGGTCATCGCGACGACCTCACCGTGCGATTGCAGCGCCTTCACGATGCGCAACTTGTGCTCAGGGCTGGTGCGGGCGAACACGTCGACGTCGCGCACCACCCGTGCCAGCCGGTCCTGGGAGAGTCTCTGCAGCTCGCCACCGGTGAGCACCCGGGGTTCACCGGTCACGATGCCCATTTCCCTGGCGATCGCGACGGCCGTGCCGTGGTGGTCGCCGGTGATCATCTTCACCCGGATGCCGGCGGCGTGCATGATCCCGATCGCCGCGATGGCCTCCGGCCGGGGCGGATCCACGATGCCGACCACGCCGAGGAACAGCAGGCCGTCCGCGACATCGCCCAGGTGCAGGGCGCTCAGGTCGGCCGGGGCGTCGCCGACGGCCGCGCCGAGGACTCGCAGCCCGGTGGAGCTGAGCTCGTCGACCTGCTGCTCCCAGAAGGCCTCGTCGAGGGGTTCCGGCAGCCCCGCGGCATCCAGCTGCCTGCTGCACCGCTCGAGCAGCCGGGCCGGTGCGCCCTTGACCAGGATGCGTGCGGGCTCGTCGTCCCACCGGTTGAGGGTGGCCATGAACTTGTTGGCCGACTCGAACGGGATCACGGCCAGCCGATCGAAGCCCGCCGGGTCGAAACCGGCCTTGTGCCCGAGGGTGCAGAGCGCCCCCTCGGTCGGTTCGCCGACCACCCGCCAGACGCCGTCGTCGGCGCTGACCCTGGCGTCGTTGCAGACGGCCATGACCTCCACCAGCCGGGCCAGGTCGTCCTGGTCGGCCACGGTCACGGGCCGGCCGTCCCTGAGGACCGCGCCGTCGGGCTCGTAGCCGATCCCCAGCACCTCGTACCGGGCCGCACCGGTGATCACGGTGCGTACCGTCATCTCGTTACGGGTGAGGGTGCCGGTCTTGTCGGTGCACACCGTGGTCACCGACCCGAGGGTCTCCACGGCGGTGAGCTTCCGCACGATGGCGTTGTGGGTGGCCATCTGCCGCACGCCGAGGGCCAGCGTGATGGTGACGAGTGCCGGCAGCCCCTCCGGCACCGCCGCCACCGCGAAGCCGATGGTGGCGGCGAAGAGGTCGGCAAAACCGCGGTCGTGCACCAGCCGGCCGATCACGAGCATCAGCCCGGACACGGCGAGGATGCCCAGCGAGATACGGGTGCTGAAGACATCCAGTTGCCGGGTCAACGGGGTGGCCAGGGCCTCGGTGTCGGTGACCAGGGTCTGGATGCGGCCGATCTCGGTGTCCGATCCGGTGCCGGTCACCACGCCCCGGCCGCTGCCCGCCGCCACGATGGTGCCGGAGAAGAGCATGCAGTGCCGGTCCCCGACACCGGCATCCGCCGCGACGGCGGCGACGTCCTTGCCGGCCGGCACGGATTCGCCGGTCAGCGCGGACTCCTCGACCCTGAGATTGGTGCCCTCGATCAGACGCAGGTCGGCGGGCACCTTGTCGCCGGACTTCACCCGCACGATGTCGCCGGGCACGAGGGTCGCGGCGTCGGTGTTCACCCAGTGTCCGCCGCGGCGGGCTTTCGCGTTCAGCGACAGCATCCGGCGGATCCCGTCGAGCGCCTTCTCCGCCCGGCCCTCCTGCAGGAACCCGATCACCGCGTTGATCACGGCCACCGCCAGGATCACCGACGCGTCCACCCAGTCGCCGAACACCATCGTGAGTACTGCGGAGCCGAGCAGCACGTAGATGAGCACGTCGTTGAAGTGGCCGAGGAAGCGAAGCACCGGGTTCTTCTTCGCGACGACGGGCAGGGCGTTGGGGCCGAACCGGACCAGCCGTGCGGCGGCCTCGGCCTCGTCGAGACCGTGCCGGCTGGTGTGCAGGTCGGCGCACACGGCCTCGACGGTGCGGGCATAGGGCCGGTCTGGACTCGCCGGGGCGGGGCCGGCCAAGCCGTCTGTGGTCATGGCTGCCCCGTCAGGGGAGGAAACGCCGGGAAGCGGACCACAATGGGCCTATTAAAGCACCCTGCGGGCGGCGGAGGAGGCTAGTGACCCGGGGTCTCGCCGGTCTTGTTCTGCTCGTCGAGGTCGCTTTTCTCGGCCGCGTCGGGCTTCATGCCCAGCGCGAGCATCGCGATGACGACCAGGGCCACGATGAAGGTGATGCCCAAAGCGATCGACGACAGCGCCCAGTTGCGGGTGGCCAGCAGGATGGTGAGCCCGACGAAGAGCCCCATTCCGGCGGAGATGGCGACCAGCTCGACGGGCTTGAGGATCTCGGACCGGCTGGGCTTGTGTGGGCTGTTCTGGGTCACGGGGTGTCCGAATCTGTGGAGGAGGAGGCCAGGTCGCGCGGCGCATCCGCGTGCGCAGAAGAAAGGGAGACGCCGGCGATGACCAGGTAGACGCCGATGATCACCAGGTAGGCGCCGAGCAGCCCGACCGCGACGACGGCGTGCGGCGGCAGCAACAGGAACACCAGCGCGAGCACCGCGGTGAGAGAACCGACGACCAGCCAGTCGCGGGGGACCTGGCCACGTCCGCGGACGCGGATGCCCGTGTACAGCTCGAGAGCGCCGGTGACCGCAGCCCACACCGAGACGATGTAGAGGAAGAAGCCCAGCCCGCCGGCGGACATCGCCAGCGCGAGCACGCCGGCGAGCGCACCGACCGCGCCCTGAACAGCGAAAATGCTGCGGTCGCGGGGGTCGGTGACGGTCTTCCAGCTGAGCAGCCCGGTGATCAGGCCGCTGACCAGCGCGAAGGCGCCGAACACGACGAGCCCGAAACCGGCGGAGTGGTCGGCGTTGAACGTGATCACGGCCGCCGGCACGAAGGCCACGATGGCGCGCGTTATGGGCACGGTCCAGTACCGGGTACCGATGACGGCTGCTGCCGGGGCATGCGCCACGCGGGCACCTCTTTCGTCGCAGGGAGTCCTGCCAGTCTACGCGGCGCATTCGGCCGGGTTCGGTGCCCGGGCGTAGCGGGCGCCGGCATCCGCGACTACCGTCGGGCGGGACAGGGGGTCCAACGGTGGTCACTTCGAACGTACCGGCCGGCAGCGTGCGGGTCAGCCCCGGGGAAGACGCGGCCGCGTTGGCGGGCCTGCTGGCCCGGGCGCCGGCCGAGGTGCCCGGTTTCCTCACCGGTCGCTCCGGCCTGCCGGGCCCGCGGGCCAACCTTCCGCTCGCCGATGCGTTCGCCGGTACGGCGCCGGCCGAACTGATCTGGAGCCTGGTCGATTCGGCCGACGAGTATCTGGCATTCTGCGGCACCGAGGGGCTCGGACGGCTCGCGCTCTCCCCCGACGAGCGGCCCGCTGCCCTCACGGCACTTCGTCGCGCCGCCGCCGACGAGCGTTGGCGGGTACGGGAGGGCGCCGCGCGGGCGCTGCAGCTGATCGGGGACGCCGACCCGGCCCTGATTCACGCCGTCGTGGAGGACTGGTCGGAGTCCATGGACGCCTGGCTGGCGCGCGCCGCCGTGGCCGCGATCTGTGAGCCACGGCTGTTGGCCGATGACGACGCCCAGGCGCTGGCAGTGCGGGTCTGCGACCGGGCCACGGCCCTGCTGCTTCGCGGCGAACCGAACCCGAACGACCCTGTGCGCGCCCGCGAGGCGCACCGGGTGCTGCGCCAGGCCCTGGGCTACGGCTGGAGCGTGGCGATCGCCGCGAGCCCGGCGGCGGGCCTCACCGCTTTCCGCGCGCTGACCGCCAGCGACGACCCGGATGCCCGCTGGATCGTGCGGTCGAACCACGCCAAGGCGCGGCTGCGGTCGGTGCTCGCCGATCGCAACCTTTGGGGAACCGTCGGCTGAGCCGCGCTCTGTCCTCCGAGGCGCTGAGTCGCCCCGACTTGCAGTGTCGAAGGGGCGCAGCCCGGGTCAGAGGGCGTTGACGGCGCCGAGCACCTTGGTGAGCGAGTCCTTGGCGTCACCGAACAGCAGCGTGGTCTTCGGGTCGAAGAGCAGCTCGTTCTCGATGCCGGCGAAGCCCGGGCGCATCGACCGCTTGAGGAAGACGATCTGGCGGCCCTCTTCGACCTCGAGGATCGGCATCCCGTAGATCGGCGCGCCCGGCGAGGTTTTCGCGGCCGGGTTGACGACGTCGTTCGCGCCGACCACGAGCACCACATCGGTGTTCTTGAACTCGGGGTTGACCTCGGCCATCTCCTTGAGCGACTCGTAGGGCACGTTGGCCTCGGCGAGCAGCACGTTCATGTGTCCGGGCATCCGCCCGGCGACGGGATGGATCGCGAAGGCCACGTCGACGCCGCGCGCCTCGAGGGTCGTGGCGAGCTCGGCGATGGTGTGCTGACCCTGGGCCACGGCCAGGCCGTAGCCGGGCACGATCACCACACGCTGCGCGTAAGCGAGCATCACGGCGACGTCCTCGGGGTTCGAGGAGCGCACCGGGCGGTCGCTCTGCGTTGTGGAGCCGGCGGTCGAGCCGCCGCGGAAAGCGCCGAACATGATGCCGCTGACGCCACGCCCCATGGCGGAGGCCATGGCTCGGGTGAGGATGGTACCGCTGGCACCGACCAGGGTGCCGGCGACCACGAGCAGCACGTTGTCCAACACCACACCGGATGCCGCGACCGCGAGTCCGGTGAAGGCGTTGAGCAGCGAGATGACGATGGGCACATCGGCGCCGCCGACGGGCAACACGAGCAGCAGGCCGACGACCAGGCCGAGTACCAGGAGCAGCAGCGCCCAGCCGGTGGACCCCGTTGCCACGACGAGCCCGCCGATGACGAGGGCTGCCACGACCGCGAGGGTCATGACCCACTTCATGCCGGGGAACACCACCGGGCGGGTGGTGATCAGTTCCTGCAGCTTGGCCACGGTGATCGCGGAACCGGCGAACGAGACCGCGCCGACGAGCATGGTGAAGACCACCGCCACGAGCACCCAGGGGCCTTCACTGTGACCGAGTTCGAGCATCGCGACCAGCGCAGCGGCGCCGCCGCCGACGCCGTTGAACAGTGCCACCAGTTGGGGCATCTGAGTCATCTGCACCCGACGGGAGATGGGCGCCGCGATCGCGGATCCCACCGCGATCGCCAGCAGGATCAGCGGGATGTTGTCGAGCTTGGCCGACAGGAACACCGTGATCACGGCGAGGGTGGCGCCGGCGGCGCCGATCAGATTGCCGCGGCGGGCGGTGCGGGGCGAGCTCAGGCCCTTGAGGGCGAGGATGAAGCAGACGGCCGCGGCCAGGTAGAGCAGTGCGGTCCACTCGGCGGACAGGAGGCTCATTTGGTGGTGTCCTTCGGGGTGACGGCGGGCTTCCGGCCGCGGAACATGCCCAGCATCCGGTCGGTGACGACGAAACCGCCGACGAGGTTGGCGGTGGCGAGGGCGACGGCGAGTAGGGCCACGAATATCAGCCACGGGTCGTCCAGCTGGCCGGCGACGATGATCGCGCCGATCAGGATGATGCCGTGGATGGCGTTGGCGCCGCTCATCAGGGGGGTGTGCAGGGTGCTGGACACCTTGGAGACCACCTCGAAGCCGACGAAGACGGTCAACACGATGACCGTGAGCAGAGTGATCGGATCCATCAGTTCTTTCCTTCCAGCGCGGCAGCGGTCGGTGCGTGCCGCACCTCGCCGCCGGTGGTGAGACAGGCTCCGGCGATGACCTCGTCGGTGAAGTCGGGTACGACCTGGCCGTCATGAATCATCAGCGCGAGCAGGTTGGCGACGTTCTTGGCGTACAGCCGCGATGCGTCGGAGGCCATCGCGGAGGCGGCGTCCTGCATGCCGACGAGGGTGACGAAGCCGTCACCGGCCGCGGTGGGCACCAGCTGGTCGACGCCGGGGAGTGCGCCCTCGACGTTGCCGCCGGTTTCGGCGGCGAGGTCGATGACCACGGAACCGGCGGGCATGGCCGCGACCATCTCCCGGGTCACCAACAGCGGGGCCGGCCGGCCGGGGATCGCGGCGGTGGTGATGAGCACATCCGCCTTGGCCACGTGTGGGGCCAGCAGTTCGCGCTGGCGCACGGCGCGGTCCTCGGCCAGTTCGCTGGCGTAACCGCCGGTGCCTTCGACGGCGGCCAGGTCGAGGGTGATGAAGGTGCCGCCCATCGAGGTGACCTCGTCGGCCGACGCCGGCCGCACGTCATAGGCGGAGACCCTGGCGCCGAGGCGCTTGGCGGTGCCGATGGCCTGCAGTCCGGCGACTCCGGCGCCGAGCACGAGCGCCCGGGCCGGCGGAATGGTGCCGGCCGCGGTCATGTAGAGCGGGAAGAACCGGGGGAACCGGATGGTGGCTTCGAGCACGGCCCGGTAGCCGGCGACCAGGGCCTGCGAGGTGAGCGCGTCCATCGACTGGGCCCGGGAGATACGTGGCACCAGTTCGAGCGCGAACGATGTGACCTGTGCGGCGGCCAGGGCTGCCACCGTGGGCAGTTCGGACGCCGGCGACGCCAGACCCACCGTGATGACTCCGGCCGGTAGCGTGGCGGCCAGCTGGGGACTCAGCGGACGCACGTGGCAGAGCACATCGAACGCGGTGGCGTCGAAGTCCGCGACCAGCTGCGCGCCGGCCTTCTCATAGGCGGCGTCGGAGTAGCCCGATGCCAGTCCGGCGCCGGCTTCGACGGTGACGTCGACACCCAGCGCGGTGAGTTGGGTCACCGTTTCCGGTGTTGCTGCGACGCGTTTTTCGCCCTCTCGGCGTTCACGCCCTATGCCAACCTTCACGAGTAACCACTCCTTTGACGCATCTGCCACCTGACGAGCGAAACGGGGTCGTTCGCGCGTCCCAGGGCGATCTCACTCCGTAGCGTACCGTCGGGTTTTGCCGGCCCGGGGCGTTTTTCAGGGCCGAAAGACCCTGCCCGGGTGGCCAAGAGCACCCTCGACCTCGTAGGCTGAAGGATTGGCCGGGCCGCCGTAGTGGCGCCCACCCCGTACGAATTGCCTGATCTTCCCGCACTGCCGCCGGCATCCACACCCGAGCAGCGCCCGGCTAAACGGATGCCCCAACCCGATTGGTTGTCCGTTATCAGCTCCACTGAACCCGCCGACGTGGCGGGCGCTCCCAGCGCCGCCCCGTCCCCGTCAGCCCCGCAAACAGCAGCCGCCTCGACCAGCCGGCCCCGACGTTTCGGGGTGCACGTGCCGGCCCCGCGGATCTTCTATCCGGCGTTGGGCATCATCGTGGCCGTCGTCCTGGTCAGCATCTTCTTCCCGGTGCGCACCGGCGCCGTCCTCGCGCAATTGCAGACCCTGGTGGTGGCCGGCCTCGGGCCGTACTACCTCGTGCTGGTGGCCTTCTTCGTCATCTTCGCACTGTGGATGGGGCTGAGCCGGTTCGGTGACATCAAGCTCGGCCAGGACGACGACAAGCCGGAATTCGGGCTGATGTCCTGGTTCTCGATGCTCTTCGCCGCGGGCATGGGCATCGGCCTGGTGTTCTGGGGCGCCGCCGAGCCGCTCACCTACTTCCTGGAGCCCAAGCCGGGCGTGCACGGCAGCCGCCCGGAACTTGCGGCCGCAGCCATGTCCCAGACTTTCCTGCACTGGGGCTTCCACGCCTGGGCGGTGTACGCCGTGGTCGGCCTGTCCCTCGCCTATGCCATTCACCGCAAGGGGCGGCCGGTCTCGATCCGTTGGGCCCTGGAACCGCTGCTCGGCGACAAGGTGAAGGGTCGCCTCGGCGATGCCATCGACGTCACCGCGATCGTGGGCACCCTGTTCGGTGTGGCCACGTCGCTCGGGCTCGGTGTCAAGCAGATCGCCGCGGGGCTGCGCCACCTGGGCGTCGTCGATTCCGTGAGCAACACCCTGCTGGTGGTCCTGATCGTGATCATCACCCTCATCGCCATCGCCAGCGTCGTCAGCGGCGTCGGCAAGGGCATCAAATGGCTGTCGAACATCAACCTCGGCGCGGCCGCGCTCTTCCTGGTCGCCGTCCTGCTGCTCGGCCCCACGATGTACCTGCTGCGGGTCTTCGTGGAGTCCCTCGGCGGCTACTTGCAGAACATCGTCGGACTCACCTTCGACGCCAGCGCCTTCACCGGCCAGGCGGGTCTGGACTGGCAGGGCAGCTGGACGGTCTTCTACTGGGGCTGGTGGATTTCCTGGGCGCCGTTCGTCGGTGTCTTCATCGCCCGGATCTCCCGTGGCCGCACCGTGCGCGAGTTCGTCGCCGGCGTTCTCCTGGTGCCGACCCTTGTCACGTTCCTCTGGTTCGCCGTGATGGGTGGCAGCGTTATCAAGCAGGTGTGGGAGGACCCCGCGGCCCTGGTCGACCCCGAGGTGGGGATCGTGCCGGAGAACGTGCTCTTCGACTTCCTCGCCGCGCTTCCGTTCGGGCCCGTGCTGGCGGTGTTGGCTGTCGCGATCGTCGCGATCTTCTTCATCACCTCGGCCGATTCCGGCTCCCTCGTGATCGATATGCTCGCCTCCGGTGGCGAGACCGATCCGCCCAAGTGGAGCCGTATCCTGTGGGCCAGCCTGGTCGGCGTCGTCGCGATCGCTCTCCTGCTCGCCGGTGGCCTGTCCGCGCTGCAGACCGGCGCCATCCTCACCGCCATCCCGGTGAGTGTGGTGATGATCGGCATGTGTATCGCCACCTATCGGGCCTTCAGGGCCGAACACCAGGTGCTCGTGCAGGTCGAACGCCGGGTCCGCCGGGAGGAGATGGCGCGCCGGATCAGCCAGAGCGTCACCAACCATCTGGAGAACAACTTCGACGACCACTTCGGCGACCAGATGGACGGCCGCATCAGCGCCGCGATCACGGATGCCGCCGGCAACGTCTCCATCCAGACGCGAGAACGACGTGCCTTCTGGCCACGCCGACCGCGCGGCCAGACCCCCCTGGTCGACCGCCCCGACCTGGGCGAACTCACCCCGGAGGAGATCGGAGAGATGCAGGACCTGGGCGATCTGATGCCTCAGGACCCGCAGCCCACTGCGGACACGTCGTCGGCGCACCCGTCGGCGGCAGACCACGCCGAACCCGACGCCGTGACGCCGGATACCGCTCTCGCGCCGGACGCCGACCCGGAGGACCCGCGCACGTCGTGAGCGGTCTGGCGAACCGGGCCGGCCGGGCCTGACGCGCCGCACACCGAAAGGGCCTGACAGGCGAGGCCATCCCCGCTGTCAGGCCTTTATCGGCGCTTGCCGAAGCGGGCCAGTGGCTCGCTGAGGCAAGTCACGTGGGCCCAGAGCCGAGGCTCGGTACCTACGACACGTGAGCACACACCCCCCAAACGCGACAGACTGAGGACGTGACCCGTCTCTCGTTCGATCCGTCCAGGCTCGGTCGCGGGCTCGCATTCGCCTCGGCGATCGATGATCTGAGTGCTGCGCTTGATCGGAGCCGCACCGTGGTCGTCAGCGCGCCGCCGGGCACGGGAAAGACCACACTCGTGCCGCCCATCCTCGCCGATCGGGTTCCGGGTCGTGTGATCGTCACTCAGCCACGCCGGGTCGCTGCCCGCGCCGCCGCCCGACGACTCGCGCAGTTGGACGGATCCTCTCTCGGCTCTCGCGTCGGATACACCGTCCGTGGCGAACGCCAGGTGAGTCCATCCACCCTGATCGAGTTCGTTACCGCCGGCGTGCTCCTGCGCCGACTGCTCGATGACCCTGGTCTCGACGGGATCGATGCGGTCATCATCGACGAAGTGCACGAACGGGCTTTGGAGACGGACCTGCTGATCGGGCTACTCGGCGAGGTCCGCGAGCTGCGCGACGACCTCGTCCTCATCGCGATGTCCGCGACCCTCGACGCCGAGAGGTTCGCGTCAATTCTCGGTACGGATGCGGGCCCGGCCCCGATCGTGACCCAGAGCGCACCGGCCCATCCGCTCGAGGTGCGCTGGGCGCCCTCTCCCACACCTCGACTGGATGAGCGGGAGGTCACCTGGGCTTTCCTCGACCACGTCGCGAGCACCGCGGTTGCCGCACACCGCACCCTCGTGCGCACCGATCCGGCCGCCGATGCTCTCGTCTTCGCGCCGGGTGCGCGTGAGGTCTCCGAGATCGCCGGACGCATCCGTGGTCTCGCCGCGGAGTTCGACGTGCGGGAACTGCACGGCCAGATCCCCGCCGCAGAGCAGGATACGGTGGTCAGTGGGCGGAGCCCCGATGCTGCGGCACGGATCATCGTCACGACGTCACTGGCCGAATCCTCTCTGACCGTGCCCGGCGTACGCCTGGTCGTCGACACCTGCCTGTCTCGTTCTCCGCAGCGGGATGCTGCACGCGGCATGAGCGGTCTCGTCACCGGCCCGACGCCCAAGGCCTCCGCCATCCAGCGCTCGGGGCGCGCCACCCGGCAGGGGCCTGGCGTCGTGGTCCGCTGCGTCGACGAGCGCACCTTCGCCACGGCGCCGTCGCACGCCGCCCCTGAGATCCAGGCGGCAGATCTCACCGATGCAGCCCTGCTCCTCGCCTGCTGGGGCGCCCCAAGTGGCGTGGGCCTGCGGCTGGTCGATCCGCTCCCGTCTGGCAGCCTGGACGAGGCCCTCACCGCGCTGCGTGGGCTCGGCGCGATCGATGCCGATGGCCGCGCCACCGACGAGGGCCGAGCGCTCGCCCGCGTCCCGACAGCTCCGCGCCTCGCCCGCGCACTGCGCGCCGGGAGTGACCTGGTCGGCGGGCGCACAGCGGCCGAGGTCATCGCGCTGCTCACAGGTGACCTCCGCGTTCACGACGGAGACGCCCAGGCCACTCTCAACGCGCTGCGCACTGGACGAAGCCCGGATGCCCGCCGATGGGAGCAGGATGTCCGCCGTCTCGAGCGCTTCGCCGGGGCGATTGACACGGCGCGAGGAGGCGCTGATCAGACCGGACTGATCATCGCGCTCGCCTTTCCCGAGTGGATCGCCCGCCGCGTCGATCAATCGCCCAACGGTGCAACCTTTCTTCTCGCCTCCGGCACCCGTGCCGGGATCACCGGTCAGCTCGCGAGTGCCGACTGGTTGGCGGTGGCGGACGTCACTCGGGCAGAGGGACGAGCGGCCGCAGGAACCGGAGCACTCATCCGCTCTGCCGCCGTCATCTCCGAGAACCAGGCGGAGCAGGTGGCGCCCCATCTCTGCACAGACCGGGTCGAAGCACGGTTCGTAGACGGGCGCGTCGTGGCCCGCCGCGAACGTCGGATCGGTGCGATCATTCGCTCGTCCGTGCCGGTGCGCGTACCGGCGGACGATGGCGGACGGGATGCCGTCCGCCGTGCCGTCACAGCGCACGGCCTCGGAGTGTTCATCTGGTCAGACGCCGCGGACGCTCTGCGGCGGCGCCTCGCGCTGCTGTATCGCGAGCTCGGATCGCCCTGGCCGGATGTCTCAGACACCGTTCTGCTCGCTACGCTCGATGCCTGGCTCGGCCCCGAGCTCTCAGACCTGGCCGCCGGCACTCCGGCCGCGCGCATCGACCTTGCCCCTGCACTCCGCCGTACCCTGCCCTGGCCCGCGGCGGTCGACCTTGACGCTCTGGTTCCGGAGCGCTTCCGGGTTCCCAGCGGTTCGCATGTCCGTCTCAGCTACCCACCCGCCGATGATTCGTCGGCTCGTCCCGTTGTGGCTGTGAAACTCCAGGAGTGCTTCGGATGGGCAGAGACCCCACGAATCGTCGGAGGACGAGTGCCGGTGTTGTTCCACTTGCTTTCCCCCGCCGGGCATCCCCTTGCCGTGACCGACGACCTCGCATCCTTCTGGGCAGGCCCGTACTCGCAGGTGCGAGCGGAGATGCGCGGACGCTACCCGAAGCACCCTTGGCCGGAGGACCCCTGGTCCGCCGTACCCACCCGCCACACCACGCGCCGCGCTGCCCTGGGCTAGGGCCGCGACACACCCTGCGGTCAGCTGAGCGCTATGCGCCGGGCACCATGTCTGCGAAGCGGGAGTAGTGGCCGTGGAAGGCCACGGTGACGGTGCGGGTGGGGCCGTTACGGTGCTTGGCCACGATCAGGTCGGCCTCGCCCGCGCGCGGGTTGTCCTTCTCGTACGCGCTCTCGCGGTGCAGCAGGATCACCATGTCGGCATCCTGCTCGAGCGAACCGGACTCGCGGAGGTCGGAGATCGCGGGCATCTTGTCGGCTCGCTGCTCCGGGCCACGGTTCAGCTGGGACAGGGCGATGACCGGGACCTGCAACTCCTTAGCGAGCAGCTTGAGCGCCCGGGAGAACTCGCTGACCTCTTGCTGGCGGGATTCGACCTTCTTGCCCGACGTCATCAGCTGCAGGTAGTCGATCACGACGAGCTTGAGGCCCACACGCTGCTTCAGTCGTCGGCACTTGGCCCGGATCTCGACCAGGGTCATGTTGGGGCTGTCGTCGATGTAGAGCGGCGCATCATTGATGCGGCCGCGGGTGGCGGCGATGGTGGTCCAGTCGCGCGCTTCGACGTTGCCCTTACGCATGCTCTGCAGGGGCACGGAGGCCTCGGCGGCGAGCAGACGCATGGCGATCTCACTGCGGCCCATTTCGAGCGAGAAGAAGATGCTCGGCATGTCGTGGTGGATCGAGGCGGCCCGCGCGAAGTCCAGCGCGAGGGTGGACTTACCCAGGGCCGGTCGGGCGGCGACGATGATGAGCTGGCCGCCGTGGAAGCCGTTGGTGAGCTCGTCGAGGTCGGCGAAGCCGGTGGGGACGCCGGTGAATTGGCCGTCCTTGAGCTTGGCGGCCTCGATGTCCTCGATGGCGGCCGTGACGGCGTCGGTGAGGGGGACGTAGTCTTCGACCTCGGTGCTGCCGGTGATCGAGTAGATCTCGGCCTGCGCGGTGTTCACCAGGTCGAGGACCTCGCCCTCCCCCGCGTAACCCATCTGCGCGATCCGGGTTCCGGCGTCGACGAGCTTACGGAGCATGGACCGTTCGGCCACGATGGTGGCATAGAAGCCGGCGTTGGCGGCTGTGGGCACCAGGCTGGTGAGGGTGTGCAGGTAGTCGGCGCCGCCGGCGCGGGAGATCTCGCCGAGCTTGGTCAGCTCGTCGGTGACGGTGATGACGTCGGTGGGTTCACCCTGCGCGTAGAGCGAGAGGATCGCGTCGAAGATGATCTCGTGCTTGGGAACGTAGAAATCGGCCGCGCGGACGGTCTCGACGACATCGGCGACGGCATCCTTGCTCAACATCATGCCGCCCAGGGCGCTCTGCTCGGCCAGCAGGTCGTGTGGCGGCGTGCGTTCGGCGTGGCGCGGTTCGGAGCTGCCACGGTACTCGGAGCCGCGTTGATCTGAGCCGCGTTGATCGGCGTAACCCAGGTGAGCTATCGACACGCCGAGCCTCCTCGTGTTGGTGTGGTTCTGGTGTATCAGGAGCCGCTGACAGCGATCATCCGGTAGGCAGGCGCACAAGAGCGAATACCTGCTTGCCCACCATAGAGAGACTCGTCTGCCCAGCCAAACCACCCTGTGGATAACTCTGTGAGTAATCTGCGCGAAACGCCGCACGACTTGTGCACAACCTGTGCACTCGGCTGTGGACAACTCACGGATATTTAACTAGAAGTTGCGTTTGATCAGGTATTAAAACTATTCACATGTGTGTGGACAAACTAGTTTCAATGCTCGATTGAATGTTGATGAAATAGGTGGACACCTGTGCACAAAGCGGTGTAAAACACGGGACAAATGTGCCAAGAACGGGGGCTACGCGCTTGGGCGTTAAATAGGAGTAGCGGCGACTTCTTTCGAAACCGCCGCTACTCCTGATGAAACGAGACTACTTTGCGGCTACCACCTGAAGGGTGATGGTCGCGCTGACCTCGTCGCGCAGACGAACTGTCGCGGTGTGCTCACCGGTCAGCTTGATCGGGCTGAGCTCGATCTTGCGCTTGTCGATGGCACCGAGGCCGGCCGCGGCAACCGCGTCGGCTACGTCGGTGGTCTTGACGGAGCCGAACAGGCGTCCGCCGGCGCCGGCCTTGACGACCAGCTTGACCTTGGTGTTCTCAAGGGTTGCCTTGAGAGCCTGGGCCTCTTCGAGGGTGGCGTGCTCGCGGGCTACGCGGGCGGCCTTGATCTGCTCGATCTGCTTTTCGCCACCGCGGGTCCACGCAACAGCGAAGCCCTGGGGGAGAAGGTAGTTGCGAGCGAACCCGTTCTTGACATCAACGATGTCACCGGGGGTACCGAGGCCGGAGACCTCGTGCGTCAGAATCAATTTCGACATGTGAGGGCTCCTTACCGGCCTGAGCCGGCGTAGGGCAGCAAGGCCATTTCGCGGGCGTTCTTGACGGCACGCGCGATCAGGCGCTGCTCCTGGACGGAGACGCCGGTGATGCGGCGGGCGCGGATCTTTCCACGCTCTGAGATGAACTTCCGAAGAGTGGGGACATCTTTGTAATCGATGACACCAACCCGGATCGACTTCGCGGGAGCGGCGTTCTTGCCACCCTTAGCACCGCGGAGCGGCTTGCGGCGGTCGCCGCTCGACTTTCCAGCCATGATTTCCTAACTTTCTAAAACGTGTGAGTGCAGCCGTCAACCGTGAGGTTCGGCTTAGAAGGGGGTCTCGTCGCTGAAGTTGCCCGGGGTGTTCCAGACGTCGCCGCCGCCAGTGTTGGCTGCGGGGGCGCTGGGTGCCCAGGGCTCGTCGTTACCCTGCTGCTGCGCGACGGGCGCGCCGCCGCGGGGAGCAGAGGATGACTGCGCGCGCGTGAGGGAGGCGGTGGCGTAGCGCAGCGAAGGACCAATTTCGTCGATCTCGAGCTCCATGCTCGTGCGCTTTTCACCTTCCTTGGTCTCATACGACCGCTGCTTGAGACGCCCGGAAGCGATGACACGGGAACCCTTGGTCAATGAACCGGCCACGTGCTCGGCGAATTCACGCCAAACGCTCGCGCGCAGGAACAGCGCCTCGCCATCTTTCCACTCACTCGTTGCGCGATCGAAATTGCGCGGAGTGGAAGCGATGGTGAAGTTGGCTACCGCCAGCCCGTTCTGCGTGTAACGCAGTTCCGGATCGCTGGTGAGGTTGCCCACCACGGTGATTACGGTCTCGCCGGCCATGGGCTACTTGTCGCTTGCCTTGTCGGCGTCTGCCTCGGCAGGAGCGTCCACGGCGACCGGAGCTGCCGGGGCAGCTGCAGGCTTTGCGGATGCGGCGACCTTGGCAGCGGGAGCTGCGGCAGGAGCGTCGGCCTTGACCGGAGCAGCAGCAGCCTTCGGGTTAGCTGCCTTGCGGGCGGCCTTCTCGGCGGCAAGCTTGCTTGCGACGGCAACCTGGGCGATGCCCTCTTCTGCGCGAAGCACCTTGGTGCGCATGACGGCTTCCGACAGCTTCAGCTGACGGTCGAGCTCGGCAGTTGCTGAGGCGTTTGCGGTGAAGTCGACGACGGCATAGATGCCCTCGGCCTTCTTGTTGATCTCGTATGCGAGACGGCGGCGACCCCAAACGTCAACCTTGTCAATGGTTCCACCATCGTTGCGAACAACGTTGAGGAACTTGTCAAGGCTGGGAGCTACGGTGCGCTCATCGATCTCGGGATCGAGGATTACCATCAATTCGTACTGATGCATGACTAACCCACCTCCTTCGGACTAAACGGCTGCAGTATTTCTGCAACAGGAGGGTTGTGCATGTGTTGAACGTGGAGGCCGGGAATCCGGCACACAGACAACCTGCCAAGACTACTGGAACCGCGGCGATTGCGCCACCATCCCCTCCGATGCCCTCCGCATCGGAAATCTTCCGCGAGTTGCCCACCTGCGGACGAGCTGCCCCCGCGCTCCGGGGCAACTGGTCCGCGGCAGAGCAACTCGCGGCGCGCACACCTGCGGTGGCGCTCATTGGGTGGGGCGCAGACCGGCGTTGAGGAGCAGTGCGCGGAGGCGCTCAGGTCGGAGGGCATCCGCCCAGAGCCAGCGGACCATCGCCCGGCCAGGAGCACGCAACCGGTCCTCCCGGCGCTTTTCGGCCCAGACGACATCGTCGATTGTGCGCCCGCCCATGAACTCTCCCCTGGTGTACTTGACCTCCCCGTCGAATTCGCCGAGCAGAGGCATCCGTTTCAGTTGAAACCGGCGCTTCCAGCGGAAGTCGACCCGGTCTTCACCGAAGGGGTGCGGGTAGACCACCTGCAGCTCCGGCATCGGCATGCCGGCGAGGAAGATGCCCGTGCGGCTCAGGGACTCCCCTGGCGAGCCCGACTTCGCGTCTGCGAAGCCGACGGATCGGCGGGCACGTCGGGTGCCCCGCGCACTTCCGAGCCGCAGCACCCGGGCCATCACCTCGTCGCGCGTGATGGCCGGGATCACCGCACCGCCGGGGAGGAGGAACTGTTCCTGCAGTCCGGCATCCAGGGTGATCACCGCGGAGCGGAAGGGTTGGCTCCGGGCCAGGTCGACCAGGGTTCGGAGTCTCGTCGTCACCAGTAGACCGTCGATCTCGGTGACGTCCTCGTCCGGCAGCGGGTCGTGATGCCAGGCGATCCAGTTCTTCGACGTCCGCGTCTGTCCGCTCCCGCCCTGCAGGTGAACCTCGGTAGGCCATTGCCCGAGCACCGGCAACCCCCAGACCCGGGCCGCCGACAGGTGACTCACCACCGGGCGCGACTGCCTGGACAGCACCGCGGCCTGGATGCGCATCAGATAGCGGGCATCCGCGTCGGCGCTGGTCCAGATGGTCCGCGACACGTAGATGCCACGCCGCAAGCGCTCGGTGCCGCCGTATTCGTACTCGCGGCGATGGGCGCGCGCGTCGTGGCCGGGCTGATCGCGGGTGAGCCGCAGCTGAGACAGCGCGGAAGCGTTGGGGTCCATGCCGAGAAGCGTCTCCCGGTGGCCTCGCCGGGCGGTGACCGGTACGCGAGCGGTGCAGAACTCGGCCGAGCTCGGCCTGTGGAGGACGGGCGCTCCCGCGCGAGTTGCCCTACTGCGGACGAGTTGCCCCGGTGTGCCGGGGCAACTCGTCCGCACGTGGGCAACTCGCCGAGGGGGGCGGGCGGGTCAGGCGCTGCGGGCCGCCCACCAGGACTGCAGACGGCGGGTGGCTTCCTCGGTGCCGAGGGGACCATCGTCCAAGCGCTGCTCCAGGAGATAGCGGTAGGCCTCGCCCACCTCACGGCCCGGCGTCAGGCCCAGGATCGCCATGATCTCTTCACCGTCGAGGTCGGGCCGAACCGAGTCCATCTCCTCCTGGGCCGCGAGCTCACGGATGCGCTGTTCGAGGTCGTCGTAGGCGAAGCCCAGCCGGTCGGCCTTGCGCCGGTTGCGGGTGGTGACGTCGGCTCGGGTGAGGATGTGCAGCCGCTCGAGCTGGTCGCCGGCGTCGCGCACGTACCGGCGCACGGCGGAGTCGGTCCAGGCCCCTTCGGTGTAACCGAAGAACCGCAGGTGCAGTTCCACGAGTTTGCCCACCGCAGCGATGGTGTCGTTGTCGAAGCGCAGCGCACGCAACCGCTTCTTGGCCAGCTTCGCACCGACCACGTCGTGGTGGTAAAAACTCACCACACCGCCGGACTCGAGCCGCCGGGTGGCCGGCTTGCCGATGTCGTGCATGAGCGCCGCCAACCGCACCACGAGGTCGGGTTCGGGAAGGTTCTTACGGGTTCGCTCGTAACCGATGGCCTGGTCGAGCACCGTCAGGGTGTGCTGGTAGACGTCTTTGTGATGGTGGTGCTCGTCGACCTCCAGGCGCAGGTCCGGGATCTCCGGCAGCACGATCGCGGCCAGGCCGGATTCCACGAGCAGCTCGATGCCGGCACGCGGGTTCGCCGAGCGCAGCAGCTTGCCGAGCTCATCGCCGACCCGTTCGGCGGAGATGATGTTGATGCTCCCGGCCATGGCGGACATGGCGATCGCGGTGTCGATCTCGAGGGTGAAGCCCAGCTGAGCGGTGAAGCGGGCGGCCCGCATCATCCGCAGCGGGTCGTCGCCAAACGAGATCTCGGGTGCGGTGGGCGTCCGCAGTACCCCGTTGAGCAGGTCGTCGATCCCATTAGACGGGTCGACGAGAGTGAGCTGCGGCAGCCGCAGAGCGAGCGCGTTCACGGTGAAGTCCCGCCGCAGCAGGTCATCATCGAGGCTGCTGCCGAAGACCACGTCGGGGCGGCGGGTCTGACCGTCGTAGCTGTCGGCCCGATAGGTGGTGATCTCGACCTTCTCGCCCGCGATCTGGGCGCCGATGGTGCCGAACGCACGACCGATGTCCCAGTGCGCCTCGGCGATCGGCTTGACGATCGTCAAGATCTGGTCGGGAGTGGCGTTGGTGGTGAAGTCGAGGTCATTGGTGACTCGGTTCAGGAACGCGTCGCGGACGGGACCGCCGACCAGGGCCAGTTCAAAACCGGCCGCGGCGAATGCGTTCGCCAAACGGGACACCGTGGGGGACGCAGCCAGGTCGCCCAGTCTTGCGAGGGCTGCCGTGACGCTCTGCATGCCCCAATGGTAGTTGCTCGCCCGTCCCACCCGCGCGCCACCCAGCCGGCGCGGAGGGTTCTCACCCGGCTACGCCGTAGAATCCCGTACATGCTGGCCGATCCGAATCACGCGCGTCGGCCTGCGCTCCCCGGAATCCGGCGTCGCATCGTGGCCGCGCTGCTGTGCGCCCCCCTGCTGCTCTGCCCGGCGCTGGCCACCGCGACTCCGGCAACCGCCGCGACGGGCACGTTCGTGGGGTCGGTGGAAACGGCGACCAACGACGACACCGTCGCCCTGCACGTCACACCGGCCACCTCCTCGATCCTGCGCCTCAACGAGGACCTCAAGCTCTCCGTCACCATCACCAACGATTCCGCCACCGCCATCCCCACCGGAAACATCGATGTCTTCCTGGCGGAGCGGGCGCTGACCAGTTCAACGGACCTGGACGACTGGCTCGCCTCGGACGAGGACGACGACACCGGCAGCGACCTGATGACCAGCGTCCCGCTCACCGTCCCCGTGCAGCCCAACAGCACGGTCACGGTCGCGGTCTCGGTGCCCAACGCCGCGCTCGGCCTGTTCGAGTGGAGTCCCTGGGGACCGCGGGGCATCGCGGCCTCCCTCACCACTGATGAATCGGTGCGGGCGTCCGGTCGGTCCACCTTCGTCTGGTACCCGGATGCCTCCGTGCAGCAGCCCCCCGTCGTCACCCCGGTCAGCCTCGCCGTAGCGATGCCGATCACCACCCCCGCGAACAGCTCCGGCCTCATCAGCGCCGAGGATCTCGCCGCGTACACCTCCAGCTCCGGTATCCTCACCCGCCAGCTCGACGGGCTTCTCAACCGCCCCGTCGCGATCGCCGTCGACCCGATGATCATCGCCTCGATCCGGGTGCTCGGAACGAGCGCGCCTGAGTCCGCGATCACCTGGCTGAACCGCCTCGATCTGGCGGAAAACGATATATTCCCGCTCGGGTATGCAGACTCGGATCCTTCCCTGGCCGTTCAGGCCGGGTCAAGCAGCCCGCTCTCACCGACCTCGCTGACTTTCGCCACCGACCCGGCCCTGTTCGTTCCCATCGAACCCACCGCCGCGCCAGAGCCCGAGGGCAGCGCCGTCGATCCCGGCGCACCGACCTCGTCCGACGCGCCCGCGGTCCCGGACCAGCCCACCGGTGAAAACCCTGTGCCGACCCTCGACCAGCTGCTCGCCTGGGACTACACCTCCACGTCCATCGCCTGGCCCGCCGACGACGCCGTCGCTCAGGCAGACCTGTCCGCCTTCGCGACCGCGGAACTCACCACGACGCTCCTCTCATCGGGCAACGTGACCCTGGACGACCCTGAAGTCACCACCAGCACAACTGTCGACCTGG
Source organism: Cryobacterium sp. LW097 (assembly GCF_002205495.2). Classification (GTDB taxonomy): domain Bacteria; phylum Actinomycetota; class Actinomycetes; order Actinomycetales; family Microbacteriaceae; genus Cryobacterium; species Cryobacterium zongtaii. Next base: position 3,776,189 of record NZ_CP021992.1, read on the forward strand.
GCTCCAACGAACTCGGCCTGGTTGCCGACGCCGGGATCTCGGAGGCGATGCGCTCGGCCGTCATGGCCACGACCGATGACGACTGGCGCGGGTACATGGCCGAGTTGTCCTCCCAAATCGCCGTCGTGGCCGCCGCGAATCCCGACCAGGCGCACACGCTCCTCGCTACCCTCGATCGCGGCTGGCCGCCGACCGCGGCGCGGCTGGCGCAGACCATCGACGCACTGTCGGCCCTGCCCTGGTACTCCGCAACAACGCTGACGGCGGCAGCAGCAGCTCCGGTCTCCACCGACGTCACCTTCCGGCCGCAGGCCGAGCCCAGCAGCAGCGTCGACCTCGCGAGCCGACTGATCGCCCGGGAAGCCGAGATCGTCTCCTTCTCCACAGCCCTCGCCGATCCGGCCGCCGTCACGGCACCGAACCGGCTCGCCGTGCTGGCCCTGCTGGCGACGTCCTGGCGGGCCGACCCGGACGACTGGCGCACCGCCGTTGACGACAATCTGGCGACGTCCAGCGAGGTGTTGCGGTCGGTCACGGTGAGCACCAAGGGACCGATCAATGTCGTCGGAAGCAAGGTCGACATCCCCGTCACGCTGAACAACACCCTCGGCCAGGCCGTCACGGTGCGGGTACAGGTCGTCCCCTCCAACGGCCGCCTGGTGGTGGGCAACGATGTCGAGGCCGTGATCGACGCGAGTTCGGCCAAGACAGTGTCTATCCCCGTGACCGCAGCGGTCGGAAACGGCGCGGTCAGCCTGCGAGTGACGCTCTTCACCCCGTCCGGGGCGCAACTGGGTCAGCCCTCGTTGATCTCGGTCAATGTGCGCGCGGACTGGGAAGGCATCGGATCCCGCATCTTTGCCGCTCTGGTCGTGCTGTTCTTCGGCTTCGGCGTGTGGCGCAACATCGTGCACCGGCGACGCGACCGTTCACAGGGCGCCGAAGCTGACGCCGACCCGCTCGACAGCGACCCCGCCGTCACTCCCCCAGCTGTTGCCGACGATGTCCCCCCGGCTCCCCGTGGTTAGCCAGGGCGGCGTCGGCCGCGCCAGTGCGATCCTGGCCTCGGGAACTCTCGTCTCGCGTCTGCTCGGTTTTCTCAAGGTCATCGTCTTCGCCCACATCATCGGGCAGATCGGCAACGTCCCCGACGCCTTCACGGTCGCCAACCAGCTGCCGAACACCGTGTACACGATCGTGGCCGGCGGCGTCCTCACCGCGGTGCTGGTTCCCCAAATCGTGCGCGCGAGCCTGCACGACGATGGCGGGACCGCATACATCAACAAGCTCGTCACCCTGGCCTTGAGCATCCTGGCCATCACGACCCTGGCCGCCACGCTGCTCGCACCCCTGATCACCCGGTTCATCGGCCTGGGCTTCTCCCCCGAGCAACTGTCGTTGGCGATCGGATTCGCGTACTGGTGCCTGCCGCAGATCTTCTTCTACGGCTTGTACACGGTCCTGGGCGAGGTCCTCAACGCCCGCAAGTCCTTCGGCCCGTTCACCTGGGTGCCCGTGATCAACAACGTGATCTCCATCGGCGGTCTGCTGCTGTTCGGTCTCCTGTTCGGTATCGACACGGATGGCCAACGGCCGCCGGCCGACTTCACCCCGGGGATGACCGCCCTGCTGGCCGGCAGCGCGACGCTCGGTGTCGTGTTGCAGGCCGTGGTGCTCTACTACTTCTGGCGCCGCATCGGCTTGCGCTACCGCCCCGACTTCGCCTTCAGGGGTGTCGGCCTCGGCGCGGCCGGCAAGATGGCCAGCTGGACCTTCGGCATGCTGCTGCTGACCACGATCGCCGGCATCGTCGAAACGCAGGTCGTGACCCTCGCATCGGGAGAAGGCGCTTCCTCCACCGTCATGAGCACGGCGTGGCTGATCTTCATGCTGCCGCACTCGATCATCACGGTTTCCGTGGCCACCGCGTATTTCACCCGGATGAGCGAGCACGCCGCCCGCGATGACACCGAGAAGCTGCGCACGGATGCCTCCTCGGCCATCCGCGGGACCACCCTGCTGATCGTGCTCGCCAGTGCGGTCATCATGGTCTGCGCCTACCCGTTCGCCACGGTCTTCGGCGAAGCCGGGTTCGAACAGGTGCAAGCCATCGGCAACGTCATCATCGCCTTCCTCTTGGGCCTGGTGGCCTTCTGCGTGCTCTTCGTCGTGCAGCGCACCTTCTACGCCCTCGGCGACACGCGGACCCCGTTCTTCTTCACCCTGTTCCAGGTGGTCCTGGTCATCACTGGTGTGCTGGGCTGCGCCCTGCTTCCGCCGCAATGGATCGCGTTCGGCATCGCCCTCGTGGTGACGGTATCCGGGATCCTCCAGGCGATCCTGGCCGCGTGGCTGCTGCGCAAGCGGCTCGGCGGTATCGACGGGCGGCGGATCCTGCGCAGCCTGGTGAAGTACGTCGCCGCCGTCATCGTCCCGGTCGCCGCGGGAATCGGCATCCTGGTCGTGCTGGGCGGCACCACGGCGGGCGGTTTCGCCGTGTCGGGAATCGGACCGGCGATTCTCTCCATGATCCTGATCGGTTCGGTCATGGCCGTGCTGTACTTCGGCCTGTTGCTTCTCATGCGCAGCCCCGAACTACACGGCTTCCTGGCCCCGTTGAAGGCCCGTCTCGGGCGGTAGCCCGCCCGTGCTGCGGGTAATGGCCGGGTGACCGGTTGCTGAACAGCAGCTGTGCAGCGGGGGCTCGAGCCGGACGGAGCGGAATAGCTTCCGATTAGGATGTGTTGTACCCGAATGTGAGGCGCCGAAAGGCGTCTCTTCCACTGATTTCAAGGAGTCTACGCGTGCGTCAGATCATCATCATCGGTTCGGGTCCTGCCGGATTCACCGCCGCCATCTACGCTGCGCGTGCGAACATGAAGCCGCTGCTGATCGCCAGTTCGGTCGAGGCCGGCGGTGAACTGATGAACACCACCGACGTTGAGAACTTCCCGGGCTTCGCCGACGGCATCCAGGGCCCGGAGCTGATGGCGAAGATGCAGGAGCAGGCCGAGAAGTTCGGCACCGAGGTCGTCTACGACGACGTGACCAAGCTCGAATTCGGCGACACGGTCAAGTCGGTCACCCTCGGCAACGGCGAGAAGCACGAGGCCCTGTCGGTGATTTTCGCCACCGGGTCCGCCTACCGCAAGCTCGGCATCCACGACGAAGAGCGTCTGAGCGGCCGGGGCGTGTCCTGGTGTGCCACCTGCGATGGTTTCTTCTTCAAGGAGAAGGTCATCGCCGTCGTCGGCGGCGGCGACTCCGCCATGGAGGAGGCCACCTTCCTCACCCGCTTCGCGAAAAAGGTCTACATCATTCACCGCAAGGACACCCTCCGGGCGTCCAAGATCATGCAGGAGCGCGCTCTGTCGCACCCGAAGATCGAGTTCGTCTGGAACTCCGAGGTCGTCGGCATCGATGGTGAAGAGGCCGTTGAGGGTCTGCGTCTTCGTGACACCGTCACAGGCACCGAGAGCACCCTCGAGGTGGGCGGTTTGTTCGTCGCCATCGGCAACGACCCGCGCACCCACCTCGTGCACGATCTGCTCGACCTCACCAGTGAGGGCACCATCGCCGTCGCCGGACGCTCCTCCAAGACCAGCCAGGCCGGCGTCTTCGCCGCCGGAGACGTCATCGACCCCACCTACCGCCAGGCCGTCACCGCGGCCGCCAGCGGCACTGTGGCGGCCCTGGACGCCGAGCACTACCTGGCCACCCTCCCCGAGGACTTGCTGGCTGCGGCCGGCGACCCCGAATTTGCAAACGTCACCAACTAAGGAGCACTACATGTCAGCACGCGCCGTCACCGACGCCACCTTCGACCAGGAAGTCATCAACAACGAGAAGACCGTCCTGGTGGACTTCTGGGCCGAGTGGTGTGGCCCGTGTCGCGCCGTCAGCCCGATCCTCGACCAGATCGCCGCGGAGCACTCCGACAAGATCGACATCGTCAAGCTGAACGTGGACGACCACCCGGCCCTCGCCGCAAAGTACATGATCACCTCCATCCCCGCGATGAAGGTCTTCCAGAAGGGTGAGGTCGTCAAGACCGTCATCGGCGCCAAGCCGAAGCCCGCCCTCGAAGCCGACCTGGCCGCCTACCTCAAGTAGCCGCCGGCAGGTTCTTCCGCGAACCCGACACCCGCCCGGCAGCCGCCGGGCGGGTGTTTTTGTATATTCAGGCGGATGCGGCCGCTGAGCGACGCACCCCATACGATTAAGGCCACACCAGAACGGATATGACGTGACAGCGATAGGCACCTCCCAGGCCGGCAACAACCTCGACCCGTGGTACCACCACTACGCCGAGCGAGCCGCCGCCCTGCGCGCCTCCGAGGTTCGCGCCCTGTTCGCCGTCGCCTCACGCCCCGAGGTCGTCTCCCTTGCCGGTGGCATGCCCTACGTCGCCGCCCTGCCCCAGGACCTCGTGATCAACGCGATGGACAGCGTCATGCGCAAACAGGGCCCCGTTGCGCTGCAATATGGCTCTGGCCAGGGAGTTCCCTTGTTCCGTGAGCAGATCCTCGAGGTCATGGCGCTGGAAGGCATCCGCGCCCACGCCGATGACGTCGTCGTCACCACGGGGTCGCAACACGCTCTCGAACTGGTCAGCAAGCTCTTCCTGGACCCCGGCGACGTTGTCATCGCCGAGGGGCCGAGCTATGTCACGGCCATGGTCATCTTCAAGTCGTACCAGGCCGATGTCGACCACGTACCCATGGACGAGCACGGCATGATCCCCGAGGCCCTCCGCGAACACATCGCACGCCTGAAGGCCGCCGGTCGCAAGATCAAGTTCCTTTACACGATTCCCAGTTTCCACAATCCGGCCGGGGTGACCCTCAGCTGGGCCCGCCGTCTGGAGATCCTGGAGATCGCGAAGGCCAACCAGATTCTGGTCCTCGAGGACAACCCGTATGGGCTGTTGTATTTCGACCAGAAGGCACCGGATGCCATGCGTTCCATCGAACGGGACGGTGTGGTGTACCTGGGGACCTTCTCCAAGACCCTCGCCCCCGGCTTCCGGGTGGGTTGGGCCCTGGCCCCGCACGCCATCCGCGAGAAGCTCGTGCTGGCCAACGAGGCGGCGGTACTCTCCCCCAGCTCGTTCAGCCAACTGGTGATCTCCGAGTACCTGTCCACCGCCGATTGGAAGGGTCAGATCAACACCTTCCGCGGCGTCTACCGCGAACGCAAGAACGCCATGCTTTCCGCGTTGACGGAATACCTTCCCGAGCTCACCTGGACCAACCCCAACGGCGGGTTCTACGTGTGGCTCAACCTGCCGGACACCCTGGACTCCAAGGCAATGCTGCCTCGCGCGGTCAAGGAGCTCGTGGCGTACACCCCCGGCACGGCGTTCTTCGCGGATGGTCAGGGTCGCCAGAACATCCGGCTTTCCTTCTGCTATCCCACGCCGGACCACATCCGCCTGGGTATCCGTCGCCTCGCCACCGTCATCCGTGACGAACTAGAGCTGCTCGACACCTTCGCCGGAACAGGCTCGCTGTTTCCCGCCCACGACGGTCGCCGCTTCGGCGCCCCGCCGCCCGACATCAACTAACCCCGCGTTTCTCCGGCTCGAGCTAAGGAAAACCCCAGATCATGAGCGAATCAGAGTTTCTTGACATTGTGGTGCTCGCGGGTGGAATCTCGCACGAGCGCGACGTCTCCATGCGCAGTGGCCGCCGGGTGGCAGACGAGCTGACCGGGCTCGGTCACACCGTGACCGTGCTCGACCCGCAGGCGGGACTCCTCACCGAGCTAGCCACCCGCAAGCCCGACGTGATCTGGCCCGTTCTGCACGGCGCGACCGGAGAAGACGGTGCCCTGCTCTCACTGCTCGAGACCACCGGGATCCCGCACGTCGGCCCGCGTGGCACCGCGGCGGGACTGGCCTGGTCCAAGCCCACCGCCAAGGAACTTGTACGTCGCGCCGGATACGCCACCCCGACCTGGATCGCCCTCTCACGTGAGACCTTCCGCGACCTCGGTGCCGCCAGTGTGCTTGAGCACCTCGTGACCGCCCTAGGCACACCCCTGGTCGTCAAACCCGCCCAGGGTGGCTCTGCTCAGGGTGTGACCATTGTCGACACGGCAGCGGGTCTCCCCCGCGCCATGGTCGATGCCTACACCTACGACGAGACGGCCCTCGTCGAGACGAAGATCGAAGGCACCGAGCTTGCCGTCACGGTCATCAACACCGGTGCCGGGCCTGTCGCACTCCCCGCCGTTGAAATCGTGCCCGTGAGTGGCGTCTTCAGCTTCGAAGCTCGGTACAACGCCGGCGAAACGCTCTTCTTCACGCCGGCCCGCATCGCACCGGATGTGGCCCAGCGGGTGGCCGAGACCGCCGTGGCGATTCACAGCCTGCTCGGGTTGGCCCAGCTTTCCCGCATCGACCTGATGGTCGACGCCGAGGGGGTCGCGTGGTTCCTCGAGGCGAACGTCCTGCCCGGACTCACCGAAACCTCACTCGCCCCGCAGTCCATTGAAGCCTCCGGAGAGTCACTCGGAACTGTCTATGCGGCCCTCGCTCGAGCGGCCTCCACCAGCCTGCAGTAGCCACGCGTTGCCGTCATGTTTCACGTGAAACACCCCCCTCCGAGGGTGGGTGTTTCACGTAAAACATTGTCGTCGACGGCTCCCAGTGGCCGCTCGTCACCATTTCGCCGGTCCGGCCAGAAAGCGAGACGCGCCCTTCGGTGGTCGAGCTGGTCGAGACCCTGCTGGAGGCACCGTGGCTGCCACCCGCTCCTGGCGACAGATCTGAACTTCGTCCCCAGGTCGTTTGATTTGGCGGCTCCGAGCGCCACCGCGAGTCCACTCCCCCGCGCGTCAATGCCGCCGAAGTAGCTCGGGAGCGCCACAAATCGCCCTCGACTGGCCCAAAACCGGCCCAAATTGCGCTGTAGAGGCCGTTGTATGCGCTCACGTGCAGCCTATTGACACCGGAATCCCGCTTTCGACAACCAGAATCAACCGTGGGTGCGCATTCCAGACCCGGACGCGCAGGCCGCAACCACCTCGCCGGTCGAGCCTACTGAGACCTTAGGCGAGAAATGTTTCACGTGAAACACCGGGCCGGAGAGGCGGTAGCTTCCGACGGCGCATCCGCCCTGGCCACCGAATTCGCCTCTATTTTCGCTGAAACAGCCCTCTGAAGTCCCCTCTTGCGGCCACTCCCCTCGCGGGATCGTTCGTACTCATTAGTGCCAGAAACTTGACGTCGACATGTTCAATCAACCAACCATGGAGCCAGCTGGGCCTATCCAGACGCGGGAGCCGAACCCCGACGGGCTGAAGCAAGCGAGTCAGGGCCCGTTACGTCTCCCGCGTCAATCCCCGACACCCTCACTGAACGGTCGGGACGATCCCAACGCCAGGGCATGCGCTCCGCACGCACGTCGGCCGAGCTTGACGAGACGGCCAGAAGTCCCGAGCCGCGGGCACGGCCAGACCCACCCGACGTGCTCCGGCCAGAACACGCAGGCTGCATGCCATTTCGGGGGTCGTGCCTATCAAGTCCCGACACGGCCAGTGTTTCACGTGAAACAGCGCTCGGAGCAGGTCCAGCCGGCGCAATTCCGGGCCGTGTGACGTAAACCCGAAACGTGAGCGCCATCGAACGGCCACTCCCCCGCTTTCGGACGGCCAAAGACAGCCCCGCGCCGCCACGATCGTCTTACGAGCGTCCGGAATCGGGCCAGGAGTCGGTCACGGTCAGCGCTGAGGAGAGCACGTCATGCCAGCCGGCCCAGTGAATCTGATGTCAGAACTCTCAAGCGGATAGGTGAGACCTGAAGAGTCGCTTCCTCGCACGGGGCACCGTGATTTCGGGACGCCCAGTCAACCCGACTCGAAGGAGCAGCCATGGCCTGCGCGTCGCACCCTCGTCGTTGGTCAAGCCCGTCGACACCACGCGCTGCAGATGTTTCACGTGAAACAAGAAACTCGACGGCATTCCCGTCGTGAGCCAGGGTTCGTCAACCACCGGCCACCCGGTATCTCGCCGCGAAGGGGCTCCAGTAGGCGATTTACCCGCCAGATTGGCGCGAATTGACGGCCCTGAGAGCCATCGTAAGGCCGCTGCTCCGATTGTCAGCTGCGCAAATGCCGGCTCGTCGTGCCACAGTCGCCCTCTCAACGCCCCAAATGAGCTCAGAATCGCGTAGACCGATGACTGCCGGCCGCGCGGTTCGGGCTCAGGAGCATCGAGGATCCGACTTCGACAGGCTCAATCCCGGGGACCCGCGTTGGATCGGACTCCGCGAAAGGCGCCAGGCCTGGTTTCGACAAGCGCAATCAGCGAGGCCCGGCTTTGGGTGAGCGTGCGAGACACTCGGATTCGCACATCAACCACGTCAGTCATCGAGGCCTGGAAGGGGGGCCAGGAGCCAAGCTGTCAGGACCCGGAAATCTGATGTCCACATGCTCAATCAGCGAGGACCACCGCGGGCGAGTGCGCCCGGAATCAGTAGGGAACCTCGCTCACCTCGATCAGCGAGACCCGCCGTTTGGCAGGCCTACCTCGTCCCACACCGAATGTTTCACGTGAAACACGTGCCCGGCTAGTTGGCTCCGAAGCCGGGTTCCCCGAGTACGCCGAGGATGCGGTTCAGGTCGCCGATCGTAGCGAAATCAACTGTGATCTGGCCTTTTCGTGCGCCCAGGTTGATTTTCACGCGGGTATCGAGGCGGTCTCCGAGGTGTTCGGCGATCTCGTTGAGATGTCCCTGTCGCTTTCCGGGTGCGGGTTTCACGACAACGGGTTTGGGTCCGGCAGCGGCTGCGGCCTCAGCCGCCCGCACCGACAGGTCCTCGTTGACGATCTTGTCTGCGAGGCGCAACATGCCCTCGGTGTCCCCCACCGACAGCACTGCTCGCGCATGACCAGCCGACAGTACGCCGGCCGCAACACGAAGCTGCACGGCCTCCGGCAGCTTCAACAGGCGCAGGGTGTTGGTGATCTGCGGGCGCGACCTACCGATGCGGCTGGCCAGCTCTTCCTGGGTGATGTCGAAGTCCGACAGCAGCTGCTGGTATGCGGACGCTTCTTCGAGCGGGTTCAGCTGCGCGCGGTGCAGGTTCTCCAGCAGCGCGTCACGGAGCATGTCGATGTCAGCGGTATCCCGCACGATCGCCGGGATGCTGTCGAGGCCGACTTCCTTGGTGGCGCGCAGGCGCCGCTCCCCCATGACGAGTTCGTACTTGCCCGGCTGTTCCAGGAGCGGACGCACGACGATGGGCTGCAGCACTCCGACTTCGCGAATGCTGTGCACGAGTTCGGCCAGGTCGTCCTCGTCGAAAACGCTGCGCGGCTGCACGGCATTGGGCACGATGTCGGCCGGATTCAGATGCGCAAGGCGCGCCCCGGGAACCGGAAGAAGCTCAACAGTGGTCTCGTCGGCCGCCTCGATCGTCGCCGTCGAAGCCGAACCTGCGGAAGATGTCGGCGCAGAGCCGGGCACCGGGGAGGCGCCGGCGGTGCCCTCGGCGTGCGGGACCTCGTTGTACGGGAAGAAGACGTCAACGGGTCGTGCCTGTGACGGGTTGTCCTGCACGGGAATGAGCGAACCGATACCGCGGCCGAGCCCTGTACGTTTCGCCATTACTGCGCATCTCCTGTTCGTGGAACGCCCCGACGGGCGATTTCTGCGGCTGCTTCGAGGTAGGAGAGCGATCCTGCCGAGTTGAGGTCGTAGCTGATGACGCTCTGACCGTAGCTGGGCGCCTCAGAAACCCGCACCGAGCGCGGAATCAGCGTGTCCAGCACCTGTTTCGGGAAGTGATCGCGCACATCTTGCGCCACCTGGTTCGCGAGGTTCGTGCGGCTGTCGTACATGGTGAGCAGGATCGTCGAGACGATGAGTTGCGGGTTCAGGTGCTTCTCGATCAGCTCGATGTTCTTCAACAGCTGACTCAGTCCCTCCAGCGCGTAGTACTCGCACTGAATCGGGATGAGAACCTCCCGAGCGGCGACGAACGCATTGATCGTGAGGAGCCCGAGGGACGGCGGGCAGTCGATGAAGACGTAGTCGTAGGGGTCCGCCATCTCCTTGATGTGCAGGTCCAGGGCGCGACGCAGTCGCTGTTCCCGGGCAACGAGCGAAACGAGTTCGATCTCTGCGCCGGCCAGGTGGATGGTCGCCGGTACACAGTACAGCGCCCCGAACTCCGGGCTCTTCTGCACAACGTCCACCATCGGCAGGTCATTGATGATCACGTCGTAAACACTCGAGGTCTCGGCGCGGTGCTCCACACCGAGCGCGGTGGAGGCGTTGCCCTGCGGGTCCAGGTCGATCACGAGAACACGCGCACCCTGGCGGGCCAACGCGGCGGCCAGGTTGACGGCGGTGGTGGTCTTGCCCACCCCACCCTTCTGATTGGAGATGGTGATCACCCGGGTGCTCTCGGGCTTGGGTAGCCTCTCGGCGGCGATCACCTGACGTCGGCGGGTCAGATCCGAGATCTCCCGCGCCAGGGGGGTGCTGTTGTCGACGCCGGAACCGGGAGTGCCGGTCTGCTGGTCTTCGCCGGGATGTTTCACGTGAAACCTTTGCGTTCGACGGTTGATGAGCCACCCGAAAGGGTGCCCCGGAGTGCTCCGCCCATGTTGCGCGGATGTTGCCGGGGACTAGTCCACTGTAGCCTTAATGACCCGCGTGACGTCCTCCAGCACACCCTCGCCGAGGGTGAGGACCTCCACATCGCGCAGGCGGAACTTCTTGATCGGCTTGGCGGCGTTGGCGATCTCCCCCGCGGCACCCGCGCCCTTCATCAGCACGAGTTCACCGCCGGAACGCAACAGTGGGGCTGTGAGGGGAATCAGGGTCTTGAACGCGCTCACGGCGCGGGCGGTGACCTGATCCAGGGGCGTATCCAGACGGATGTCTTCGGCGCGGGCCCGCTGCACCCGTGCGTTGGTGAGGCCGAGTGCGGCGATCTGGCCGGTCAACCACGCCACTCGGCGTTCCATCGGCTCGATGAGCACGAACGAGACATCGGGCCGCGCGATCGCCAGCACCAGACCCGGCAGCCCGGCGCCCGATCCCACGTCGCCGACCAGGCCGGGCTTCAGGAGTGGTGCTACCACGACGCAGTTCAGGATGTGCCGGCTCCACAACCGGGGAAGTTCGAGCGGACCGATCAGGCCGAGCTCCTCCCCCTGCTCGGCGAGGTGCCTGGTGAACTCTCGGGCGACCTCGATGCGGTCACCGAAGAGTCCAGCTGCAACGGCGGGCTCGGCCTCGAGGGTCTCAGTCATACTCGGAGTGGCTACGCTGCCGTGATGACGGTGTGACGGTCGCGACCTTCGCCCAGGGACTCGGAGACGTATCCGCGCTCCGAAACGATGTCGTGCACGAGCTTGCGCTCGTAGGACGACATCGGGGGGAGGGAAGCCTCCGTTGCGCCGCCTTCGATGCGCTCGATGGCGTGGCCGACGAGGTCGGTCAGCTCGGCCTCGCGGGCCTCGCGGGATCCGCCGATGTCGAGGATCAGCCTGGAGAACGACCCGGTCTTGTTCTGCACGGCCAGTCGGGTGAGCTCCTGCAGGGCGTTCACGGTGTCGGGCTTGGACAGCAGGCGCAGGTTCTGCGGGTCAACCGAATTCACCGACAGGTAGGCCCGTCCGTTCCGGGCATCGATGTCGATGTCACCGTCGAGGTCGCAGATATCCAGGAACTCTTCAATGTAGTCCGCTGCGATGTCGCCTTCCTGCTCCAGCTGGCCGATGGTGGGCGCGGCGTCGGACGCGGCATCCGCGTTGATCACGTCGGTGTTCTCAGTCACGATGTCCATCCCTCTTACTTCTTGGGGCCGGTCTGCTTCTTGGCACGGTTCTTGCCAACGGGCTGCTGGCGCTGGGCCGGCTTCTTGGGCTCGTCGACAATGATGACGTCTCCGTCGGTTGCGATGAGTTTGCCCTTGCGGGCGAGCCGCTCTTCGCGGGCCTTGGCGGCCTCACTGCCCGGTGTGGGCATGTTGCGAATGACGAGGAACTGCTGGGCCATGGTCCAGATGTTCGAGGTGAGCCAGTAGAACATCACGCCGAGCGGGAAGGCCACACCGGAGAAGGCGAAGACCAGGGGCAGCAGGTACAGCATGATCTTCTGCTGCTTGAACATCGGGCTGGCCTTGGTCTCCGGCGACATGTTCTTGGAGACGATCTGCAGCTGGGTGATGAACTGCGACGCGGTCATCAGGACGACCATGGTGGCCGCGATGATCATGACGGAGAGGTTGAAGTCCGCTCCGGAGGTCCACAGCGTCCACTGCTGGGCGAACGTGTCGTGCAGCGGGGCAACGCCGAACAGGTTGGCATTGCCGAAGCTGGTCGCCAGGGCCTGGTTGAGGGGGCCGACGCCGGCGTTGGAGCGCTGGGCGTCGTTGAGCACCGAGAACAGGGCGAAGAAGATCGGCATCTGCAGGAGCAGGGGCAGGCACGAGGCGAGCGGGTTGGTCCCGGTGCGCTTGTACAGCTCCATGGTCTCGCGGGACATGGCCTCGCGGGAGAACTGGTCCTTCTTGCCCTTGTACTTGTCCTGGATCTTCTTCAGCTGCGGCGCGACCTCGAGCATCTTGCGCTGGCTCTTGATCTGCTTCACGAAGATGGGGATCAGCGCAGCTCGCACCACGAGGACCAGGCCAACGATGGACAGCACCCAGGTGATGCCGTCGTTGTAGCCCATGCCGAGGTTGGAGAACAACCAGTGGAAGGCGACGAGCAGAAGCTCAACGGCCCACTTCAGCGGCCAGAGGATAGTACCTATGAGGTCCATACGTGCGGGTCAGCCCTTTCCGTGGCTAAAGGAACTACAAATCCAAACGACGTCACGGTGTAGCGACGGTGTCGTTTCAGGGGAACATCATCGATTCCGCCCTCAGCCCAAGGATGACAACGCAAGACCCGACGTGCGGCGAAAAAAGAGCCGACGATCAGGCCATATTCTTGGACGGCGCCGAGGGCGTACGCCGAACACGAGGGGTAGTACCGGCAAACATCGCCGTACAACGGTGAGATTACTGCGCGATAGACCCGCAGGAGCGCTACCCCGAGATTTCGGGGCAGCAATACCAACGTGAGGATCACCCTGTTCATCTCGCGCGCTGCCCCTTGACCAGTGCAGTCGACAGCTCGGCCACAAGATCGGGCCAGCTGGCGTGCACAGATGTCGGCAGTGCGCGAAAAACGATCTCCGTCCCGGCGGGAACGCCAGGAAGGAGATCGAAGCTTGCCGCTTTCAGACGACGACGCACGCGGTTTCGAACCACCGCGCCGCCCACGTTCTTGGCGACGATGAACCCGAACCGCACCGGGGTGGGTTCTGGGTTGCGGCGGAGGTACGCCACAGTGTGCGGGCCGACGACCCGCACACCTCGTCGAACGACAGCCTTATAGTCGCTCCCGCTCGTGATGCGATTGGCGTGAGCGAGCACGGGAGGTCTTACGCGGAGAGTTCGGTGCGACCCTTGCGACGACGAGCACCGAGGATGGCGCGTCCGGCGCGGGTGCGCATACGAAGACGGAAACCGTGCACCTTGGCGCGACGACGGTTGTTCGGCTGGAACGTTCTCTTGCTCATTGTTCAATCTCCACGTATTGGATCTCCGCAGGCCAAAACGAGCGGCCGGGAAAGAGTGAGGTAGCCCACGGGCTGGGGTCAACTGATTAAAACTACGGCTTCGCTCGCCCGTGGTCAAACTGACGACGCCCAAACGTTCGATTCTGCCCATTGAATTCCCATTTCCGGTACAGACACGCTGGCAATCTTCAAGCTAATTTGGCCTGACCGCCGGTCATTGACTACCGTGAGGACAAGTTATCCACAGGTTGTGGGTAAACCCTGAGAATCCAGTTGTTATTTGCCCACAGGCGGTGGATAACGTTGTGGATGAATCGTCCGATGGGCATTCTGTGTCCACCCGCGAAGGCTCTCTCAGGGCGGCAAACGTACAGATGAAGATTGTGGGAAACC